>NZ_CABPVL010000002.1:812003-941371 GCF_902460895.1 Campylobacter concisus
TTTTTTAAGGTTAAAAATCTAAAGAAACTATCGAAATTTTAATAAATTCAATTTCAGAATAATTTAAGCATTTTAAAAAGTGGCTCGGAGTATCGATAAAATCGGTATTTGGTTGCGGAGGACGGATTTGAACCGCCGACCTTCGGGTTATGAGCCCGACGAGCTACCACTGCTCTACTCCGCGATAAGAGTTATTTGGGATTTTAAAATGTGGATGGGGTAAGAGGATTCGAACCTCTGAATGACTGGACCAAAACCAGTTGCCTTACCGCTTGGCGATACCCCAATGTTTTTAAGAGTTGTAATTATATAGACTTTAATGCCATTTGTCAAGGTTTTTTAAAAAAATATGTAAATTTATTTTATTTTTCAAAGTAGCTTTTTTAAAATTTAAAAATAAATGAAATGCTTTTATAGTATTTAAAATTTAACTATAACTTTTAAAACCCATGTGAAAATTTGCATGGGTTTATCTAGTTTTACGCCAAAAGCTCTTTTGCGATCATGCTTATGCGTTTTGCTTCAGCACTCGCTCCGATCTCATCTTTTGCCATTTTCATCACAGCGCCTAAATTTTTACCAACCTTTTCAATTATGCTTTTTATCTTCTCTTTTAACTCATCATCACTTAGCTGAGCCGGCAGATATGCCTTGATTAGTTCGATCTCGCTTTGCTCTTTTTTAGCTAGATCTTCTCTTGCTCCCTTTAGATAGAGCTCAACCGAGTCAGCTCTCTTTTTAATCTCTTTTTGAAGTAGCGGAAGCACGACCTCATCGGTCATCTCGATCCTTTGATCGACTTCAACCTGCTTAAGTGCTGCATTTAGCGTCCTTAAGGTGTCTCTTTTAAACTCATCTTTTGCTTTCATAGCCTCTTTTATGTCAGCCAAAATTTGCTCTCTTATGCTCATTTTCTCTCCTTTAAATTTTTGAAATCATAACTAAAATTTTGTGATAATTTCTTGAAATATGCCTTTTAAATAAGCCGCCCCTACGCCCTCTCTAAGCCCATCGTCTATCACTATAAATTTCGCTTTTTGCCCGCTTAAAAGCTCTTTTAAAAGCAGCGTTCCAGCGATGAGCGGATACTTTCTACTTCTTCCAACCACCACATCAGCGCTTTTGTCATCCATCTTTAAAAGCTCATTTACAAACCAAGCAAGATCGTCATTTTTAAGCTCATATCCTCTCACTTTTTTTGGATCATAACTCTCATAGTTTAGCCCAAGCTTTAGTGCTGCGATAGTGGTCGGCACGCCAGAAGTTAGCACGATTAGCTTGTTATCAAGACTTGTTAGAAATTTCCTTGCCTCTTTTGTATAAATTTTTGCATTTTCTTGCATCAGATCAAGCGTCTTAAACCTCTCGTAAAAGGTGATGATGCCAAATTTAAAGCTTATAAATTTTCCATCTTCGCCTATCTCTGAGCTTGCACCGCCGATGTCGATGATGCTAAATTTATCATTTATGCCAAGTTTTTTTAAGGCATTTTGCACGCCTAAAAATGTAAGTTTTGCTTCAGCTTGCCCGTCAATGATATGAAAATTTATGCCAAATTTCTCTCTTATCTCGCTAAAAATTTCTTCGCTATTTGATGCCACTCTAAATGCCTCAGTCGCAACTGCCGCGCATTTAAATTTAGTAAAGTCAAATTTGCTTTTAGCCTCCACTATCGCTTCAAAAAGCCTATTTTTAGCCTCCAAGCCTATCTTGCCACTTTCGTTTAAGCCCCTTGCAGCTCCAACTATTTTTTCATAAATTTGCTCGTTGCTAAAGCCATTTTGCACCTTTTTTATAAGCGCCACGCGAAAGGTGTTTGAGCCAAGATCGATCGCTATAACCAAAATTTATCCTTAATATTTTTGCCAAATTCTAACATATGATAATTTAGTATCATTTAAAGTGAGAAAATTCTAAAAACTTTAATAATTTTCAAGATATAATTTTGCCAAAAACTCTTACAAGGGGGCTTGATTGCTTCGAGATAACTTCTTGGCGTTAGTTATTTTTGCGATTTGCAGCGTTGGATTTTTCGTTTGGGGCTATCAATACATCCCGGCAAATAACTACTTTTTATTCTTAATCGCTGGTATGTTTGGTCTTTTTATGGCGTTTAATATCGGCGGAAATGACATTGCAAACAGCTTTGGCACAAGCGTCGGCGCAAAAACACTCACACTAAAACAAGCTCTTGTCATCGCAGCTATTTTTGAGCTTAGCGGCGCGATATTTGCAGGATCTGAGGTTACAAATACTATTAGAAACGAGATCGTGAAATTTCCAAGCGATCTAAACCCGATGAAATTTGTCATTATCATGATCTCAGCCCTTCTTAGCTCTGGTCTTTGGCTATTTTATGCGTCCAAAAAAGGTCTGCCAGTCTCGACCACTCACTCGATAGTTGGTGGTATCGTTGGCGCAGGACTTGCTATGGGATTTATGATAAAAGACCCTGAGCCATTTAATATGGTCTCTTGGGGCGAGATCGGCAGGATCGCCGTTAGCTGGGTCATCTCGCCACTGCTTGGCGGCGTGATGTCTTACATTATATTTGGCTACGTAAAAAGCAAAATAATCGAGCCAACGCACGAGCTAAAGACAAATTTAAAAGCGTTAAAAGCTGAGAGAAAAGCCTATAAAGAAAGCTTCATAAAAGCGCTTAAAACAAAGCCAGCTGAGGAGCAGATAGCCACTCTTTCAAAGATCGCAGTTATCGATGAAGACGAGATCGAAACCACTGAATACAGCGAATACCGCTCAAAAATTCGCATCATGAAAGATAGCGAAAAAGAGATAGATACCTTTAAAGCGATGAAAAAGCACATCCCTATCATCGCTGGATTTGCCGCAATGGTCATCTCGTCAATGATGCTTTTTAAAGGGCTTGAGCATATAAATTTAGCCTTTAGTATCATCCAAACAGTCTGGATTATCTTTGTCATCGGTGCTCTAGCATATCTTGCAAGCCTTGCTATCATAAACGTCATGAGTAAAAACGATAGCGAAAAGAGCATCAATAGAATTTTCTCATGGTTTCAAATTTTTACCGCTTCATCTTTTGCATTTTCGCACGGTGCAAACGACATCGCAAACGCAGTTGGACCATTTGCTGCTGTGCTTGATGTACTAAAGACTGGCTCTATAAACGAAAGCTCGCCGATACCTAGCATCGCAATGGTAACCTTTGGCATCTCGCTTGTCGTTGGACTTTGGTTTTTAGGCAAAGAGGTGATCACTACTATCGGCTCAAAACTAGCTGAAATTTTACCTACGACTGGC
The DNA here is from genome assembly GCF_902460895.1 of Campylobacter concisus. Lineage (GTDB taxonomy): Bacteria > Campylobacterota > Campylobacteria > Campylobacterales > Campylobacteraceae > Campylobacter_A > Campylobacter_A concisus_BC. The sequence goes on from NZ_CABPVL010000002.1 coordinate 815,283, forward strand.
TTTAGCGCGGAGCTTGCCTCAAGTATCGTCATACTTCTAGCTACAAAGCTTGGCATACCAGTTAGCTCGACGCATATCCTAATAGGCGCGGTTTTAGGTATCGGCATCGTAAATAAAAACGCAAACTGGAAAATGGTAAGACCTATCATCCTAGCTTGGCTCATCACGCTTCCAGCAGCTGCTATCTCATCAGCTATATTTTACTTTGCCCTTGCTAAATTTCTAGGCGTTTAGAAAAACACTCTGCTTGTAAATTTAAAATTTGCAAGCAAATTTCATTTAAACTAAAATTTCTAATTTCTACGGATAAAAACTATCAGAAAAATAAAATTTTACTTACATTATTTAATAGATTAATTTATTAAAGATTAATCAATTTAGGCTAAAATACGACCATTTCAACAAAAGGACAGCTATGAAAAAAGATGTAAAAAAAGTTGTTTTAGCATACTCAGGCGGACTTGACACAAGTATTATTTTAAAGTGGCTCCAAGATGAATACAAATGCGAAGTAGTCACATTTACAGCTGACATCGGACAAGGTGAAGAGCTAGAGCCTGCACGCAAAAAAGCCCTAGCACTTGGCGTAAAACCTGAAAACATTTTTATAGAAGACTTAAGAGAAGAATTTGTACGTGATTATGTATTTCCAATGTTTAGAGCAAACGCAGTCTATGAGGGCGAATATCTGCTTGGCACATCAATCGCGCGCCCACTTATAGCAAAACGCCAAAGCGAGATCGCAAGACTTGTTGGTGCTGATGGTGTGAGCCACGGAGCAACAGGTAAAGGCAACGACCAAGTTCGCTTTGAGCTTGGCTACTACGCACTTGGCGACAACCTAACTATCATCGCTCCATGGCGCGAGTGGGATCTAAACAGCCGCGAAAAACTTTTGGCATACGCTGAGAAAAACGGCATAGATATCACCAAAAAACCAGGCAAGAGTCCATACTCAATGGACGCAAATTTACTTCACATAAGCTATGAGGGTCTAGTGCTTGAAGACCCAAGTCATGCACCAGAAGATGATATGTGGAGATGGACTGTAAGTCCAAAAGATGCTCCAGATAAGAGCGAGATCATTGAGATCGGCTATGAAAAAGGCGATCCAGTGAGCATAAACGGCAAAAAAATGAGTCCAGCTGAAATTTTAACCGAGCTAAACCGCCTTGGCGCAAAACACGGCATCGGCAGACTTGACATCGTAGAAAACCGCTCAGTTGGTATGAAGAGTCGCGGCTGCTACGAAACTCCAGGCGGCACGATAATGCTAAAAGCTCACAGAGCGATCGAGAGCATCACGCTTGACCGCGGTGCAGCTCACTTAAAAGATGAGATCATGCCAAAATATGCCGAGCTAATCTACAACGGCTACTGGTGGTCACCTGAGCGAAATATGCTCCAAGCGCTCATCGACAAAAGCCAAGAGCACGTAAATGGCTCTGTTAAAGTTGAGCTTTACAAAGGCAATGTGACTATCCTTGGCAGAAGCAGTAAAAATGATAATCTATTTAGCGAGGCATACTGCACATTTGAAGAAGATAGCGTTTATGATCAAAAAGATGCAGCTGGATTTATCAAACTAAATGCGCTTCGTTTCATCATCGCACGCAAAAATGGGCGAAAATTTGACTAAAAATAAAATTTAAAAGGATAAAAATGAAAGTATTATTAATAAAAGATGTAAAAGCACTTGGCAAAGCTGGCGAGATAAAAGAAGTAAAAGACGGCTATGGCAACAACTTCTTAATCGGTAAAGGCTTTGCAAAAGCAGCCACTCCAGATGTCCTTCGTCAATACGAAGCGGCTCAAAAAAGAAAGGCTGAAGAGCTAAAATATGAGATTGCAAATTTAGAAAAGCTTAAAGAAGAGCTTGCAAAAGTGACAGTCGTCGTCAAGAAAACTCTTGGTGCAAATGGCTCGCTTTTTGGCTCAGTTTCAAAAGAAGAGATCGCAGCAGAGCTTGAAAAGACACATCATTTGGTAGTTGAGAAAAAAGCTATCGATCTGGACACTCACCTAAAAGCAGTTGGTCTTTATGATGTCTCTATAAAGCTTGGACACTCGATAAATGCGACCTTAAAGGTTGATGTGCAAGGAGAGTAGATGTTTCATGCGACAACCATCTTAGCCTACAGAGGCAAAAATAAAGCGGTCATCGGCGGTGATGGACAGGTGAGCTTTGGCAACACCGTCTTAAAGGGCAACGCCGTAAAAATCCGCAAAATTCACAACGGCAAAGTCTTAGCTGGCTTTGCTGGCAGCACTGCTGATGCGTTTAATCTCTTTGACATGTTTGAGAAAAATTTAGAACATACAAAGGGCGATTTGCTAAAGGCAGTGATAGAATTTAGCAAAGAGTGGCGCAAAGACAAGTATCTAAGAAAGCTTGAAGCGATGATGCTTGTGCTTGATAGGGATAAAATTTTCTTACTTAGTGGCACTGGAGATGTTGTTGAGCCAGAAGATGGTAAGATAGCAGCTATCGGAAGTGGCGGCAACTACGCTCTCTCAGCGGCCCGTGCCTTAGATAAATTTGCCGATATCGACGAAGAGGAGCTAGTCAAAGAGAGCCTCAAGATCGCTGGCGAAATTTGCATCTATACAAATACAAACATCAAAACTTATGTTTTAGAATAAGAGAGAAAATGAACTTAACACCAAGAGAAATTGTTAAATTTTTAGATGACTATGTGATCGGTCAAAAGGACGCCAAAAAGATCATAGCGATCGCACTTCGCAACCGCTATCGCCGTATGAAGCTTGAAAAGAGCCTGCAAGATGACATCATGCCAAAAAATATCTTGATGATCGGCTCAACTGGCGTTGGTAAAACTGAGATCGCAAGGCGCCTTTCAAAGATGATGGGACTGCCATTTATAAAGGTCGAGGCTAGCAAATATACCGAGGTTGGCTTTGTTGGTCGTGACGTTGAAAGCATGGTAAGAGACCTTGCTATGGCGTCATATAATCTCGTAAAAAACGAGCAAAGCGAGAAAAATCAAGACAAGATAAATGCCTACATCGAAGAAAAGATCGTTTCAAAGCTACTTCCACCACTTCCAAAAGGTGCTAGCGAAGAGAAGCAAGCAGAGTACGCTAAGAGCTATGACAAGATGCTAAATAGGCTAAGAAACGGCGAACTTGACGAGCTAAGTATCGAGATCGAGGTGCAGCAAAACCCACTTGAAGCTGGCTCAAACGTGCCACCTGATATGGCGCAGATGCAAGAGAGCTTTATAAAGATAATTGGCATCGGTGGCAAGAATATCAAAAAAGAGATGAAGGTAAAAGACGCTAAAAAAGCCCTTCAAAGCGAAGCAAATGATAAAATTTTAGACCTTGAGAGCGTAAAAACAGAGGCTTTAAGAAGAGCTGAAAATGAAGGAATCATCTTTATAGACGAGATCGATAAAGTAGCCGTTGGTTCAGGTAGCTCAAACAGGCAAGACCCAAGCAAAGAAGGCGTGCAAAGAGACTTGTTACCTATCGTTGAGGGATCAAATGTAAATACTAAATTTGGAAATTTAAAGACAGATCACATTTTATTTATCGCAGCTGGCGCCTTTCACATAAGCAAGCCAAGCGATCTCATCCCAGAGCTTCAAGGCCGTTTTCCACTAAGGGTCGAGCTTGATAGCCTTGATGAGGATGCGCTTTATCAAATTTTAACACAGCCAAAAAATTCGCTTTTAAAACAATATATCGCGCTTCTTTCAACTGAAAACGTCGAGCTAGAATTTGACGATGAAGCGATAAAAGAGATAGCAAGGATCGCTCACGCAGCAAATGAAAAGATGGAAGATATCGGTGCTAGACGCCTTCACACGGTGATCGAGCGCGTGATAGAAGATATCAGCTTTGAGGCTAGCGAAAAGAGCGGCGAGAAGATAAATGTGACAAAAGAGCTTGTAAAAGAGCGCCTAAAAGACGTGGTCGAAGATCAAGATCTAGCGAGGTATATACTTTGAAATCAGGCTTTGTTAGCATCATAGGACGCACAAATGCTGGCAAAAGCTCGTTTTTAAATGCTTTATTAAACGAAAAGATCGCCATCGTCTCGCACAAGCAAAACGCAACTCGCAGAAAGATAAATGGCATCGTGATGAACGGCGAAGATCAGGTCATATTCACCGACACGCCAGGGCTTCACGAGAGCAACAAAGCGATAAATCAACTGCTAATTAGCCAAGCTATAAAATCGATGGGAGACTGCGATCTTATCGTATTTTTAGCGCCTATCCATGATGACACAAGTGACTACGAGAAATTTCTAGCTCTAAATCCTGAAAAACCACACATCTTAGTGCTAACAAAAGTCGATGAGAGCTCAAATGCAAAAGTGCTTGAAAAGATCACAAAGTATCAGAAATTTCAAGATAAATTTGCAGCACTTCTTACTTTTAGCACCAAGCAGCCTACCTATAAAAAGCCACTTCTTGATGAAATTTGCAAGCTTTTACCAGAGCATGAGTACTTTTATGATCCAGAATTTCTTACGACGACAAACGAGAAGGAAATTTTTAGAGAATTTATACTTGAAGCGATCTATGAAAATTTAAGCGACGAGATACCATATCTTAGTGATGCGATCATAAAAAGCGTAAAAGAAAAAACAGGTATAACTGAAATTTATGCGAGCATCATCACGGAGCGTGACATCCATAAAAGTATGATCATCGGGAAAAATGGTGAAACTATTAAACGAATAGGAATTTTTGCAAGAAAGTTAATACAAAATTTAACCAATACAAAGGTCTTTTTAAAGCTCGATGTAGTCGTTAAAAAAGGCTGGAGCAAAGAAGAAAAGAGCCTAAATCAGATAATCGGCTATTGATTTTTTATTTTAAAGATATTAAAATACCCGATATAAGCGTTTAGGAAGGTTTTTTGATTCATGATGAATATTAAAAAAAATAGTGAAATTTCTATAGTTGCACTAGATCCGTATGACTATAAAGGATTTCGTTATCACAACAGCAATGTAGAAGCTTTTAACTTTTCAAAAACAGTCAATAAACGCGACTTTTTCATCTCATACATAAAATTTAAAGACTTAAAAACAACAACTATTTTTATCCCTAGAAGCGTTGATAACGACACCCTTTACGAGGAGCTTTATTCAAAGGTCTATGCAGAGCTTTCGCTTGATCCTGCGCTTGATAATAAGATATTTTTCTCAGAAGGCTCTACAAAAGCTCAAGAGAGAATTTTTACTGTTTTTGCTATCACAAATGAAGATATAAATTCGACCTTTAAAGCGGTTGCAAAAAAAGTCCCATATATCGACTACCTTGCACCTGAGCCTTTGATCTACTCTGCTATTTATAAAAAAGGCTTGCTGCCTAGCACTCAAGCAGACTGCTTTATCGCGCTTAGAAAAGATGAATCATTTTTAAGCATATATTTAGATGGTGATTTTTTTACTGCTAGAGAAATTCGCTATAACTTAAACTATCTTAAAGATAAATTCTTAGAGCAAAGTGGCGATCGATTGAGTGATGAAAAATTTATCGAAGTTTTGTCTCAAAGAGGACTTGTAAATAAAGATGATGATGGCTTTAACTACGATTTAAACACAGTTTTTGAAGATTATATTTTTTATTTTAACGATATATTAAATATTATAAATAGCCAAAATGGCATATCTATAAAGAAAATTTACATAGATTGTGACTATGAGATCAAAAATTTTGCAAATTTCATCTCAACTAAACTTGGTTTGGATGCCGAGTATATAAACATAAAAGTTGCAATAAATAATAAAAACTATACTATCAACGAGCGTTATAACGTTATGGCTTTATATGGTAGGTTTTATACCAAAGAGCCATTTTATGAGAATTTTAACCTCTCAAATATGCTTCGTCCAGATCCATTTGTCAAAAGAAAAAGTGGCAAATTCTTGCTCACTTGCGCTACGGCATTTGCGCTAAGTATGTTATATCCAGCTTACAACTACATAGCTGGTCTTGTTTTAGAAAAAGACAGCGCAAGACTAAATGACGAATATAGCGTCTTAAACGCACAAGAGATGCAGATAAAAGAGACGCTAGCTAAAATTTCAAGAGAACAAGAGGCGGTAAAAGAGCAGACTCAAAAAGAGAATGAAAAGCTAAATTTTAGAAAAGGTCTGCTTGCTGAGATCGAAAATAAAAAAGATAATTACGCTATGAAGGGTTTAAATCTTTTTAAAATTACCGATATTTTAAATCTAAACGCAGTTCATATTACAAACATCGTAAATAACGATAGAAATTTGACTATAACTGCAGTTAGCGATAATGAAAAAAGGATAACCCAGTTGATCAAAGATATCAGCAAAGATGAAAAATACTTGGTAAATACTAAAAAAATTCGCTCCGATGACGCTAAACACGAGTATGAAAGTAATATAAGCATAGAGATTAGACAATGAGACAAGATATTTTAAGCAAAATGGATCAATACTTTGATAGCAAAAAGCCAAACGAAACAAACCTTATTTTTCTTGGCTCAGCGCTTATCATAGCTTATCTTGTTTATATGCTATGCTTTGATCCTGCGCAAAATTTCTTTGATGAAAAGCTTGATAATCACACGAGAATTTCTACAAAGTTAGAAAACACCAGAAACTATCTAGCCTCAGTGAGCTCCCCTGATGGCGATAGGAATTTCAAGATAAACGAAGAAAATAGAAATTTAAGTAATCTAAAACTTCGCTACACGAATATTTTGAAATTTAATACCTATTTTGATTCAAAGCTTAAAGAGCTTTCATTTTTACTTTTTGACAATCAAAACTGGGCAAACTATATAGATAGTATCGTGCTTTTGGCAAAACAAAATAATATAAAAATTTTAGAGCTTAAAAGCGATATAAAAGAGCCAAATTTCCAAAAGATAGAGCAAATTTTAAATATAGATGTCACTTGCCTTGGAAATTTTAAAGATATGCTTAGCTATATAAACGGACTTGAAGAGTCAAAACTCGTAGTAGATCTTCACAAGATGGATATAAATTCCACTCAAAAAGATCTAGGAGCTAAGCTCTCTATCTCTGTGTGGGGTATGAAGTACTGATGAAAAAATTTGGTTTATTTTTAATCTTAGCTCTAAGCCTATTTGGCAATGAGTTTGAAGGCGAGATGAAAAACTATGATGAAGTTTTTGTTAAGATAAAGGAGCAAAGAAAAGGGCTTAATGGCAGTGAAATTTCTAGCTTACAAGATCCTTTCAAGCTAAATTTGCCAGTTGCTCCAAAAGGCGATCAAAACACTACAAAGTACTCTTCTGCAAGGGGGTTTGTGCTAAAGGCCATTTTGCTAAATAAGGCAAATATAAATGGCAAGTGGTATAAAGTGGGAGATATGATTGATGATTACAATATCACAAGTGTTTATGGCAGCAAGGTTATCATCGTAAAAGATGATGAAAAACAAGAACTAACTCTTAAAAATGGAAGTAAAAATGTTGGTATCAAAATTAAGTAAATTTATTATAACTGCGGTGTTAGCTTCATTTTTAGCTACCCCTATAATGGCAAAACCAAGCACATGCTTGAGTAAAAATTTTAGTATGAAGATCACAGACGATATAAGTCTTGGCGATGTTTTAAACCAGCTCTCTGAAATGTGCGATTTTAGTATCGTTGCAAAAGATGCTTATAGCAAAAAAGAGCTTGATGATAAAGTCTTTGGCGTAAATATAAGAAATATGAGCCTAAGCGAAGTCTTTGATCTGCTTTTAAACGAGAAAAATTTAAGCTATGAGTTTTCAAATAATGTCTTAAAAATCTCATCGCTTCAAACAAAAATTTTTAAAATAGACTATATCACCTCTATCCGTGAGGGCACAGCTATCACAAAAGCTTCAGTTGATGCCTCTCCGTCAGAAGTAGGCAATAGCTCAAGCAGCGATACTAGCTCAAATGATATAAAAAATGAAAACAACTTGATAAGAACAACTGAGAAATTTGACTTCTGGGAGAAGCTTGATGCTGAGCTAAAAGCTATCTTAAATAATAGCAGTGAGCACATCACAGCGCCAGATCCTATCATAAACCAAAATGCTGGACTTATCACGGTTACAGCTACCCCATCACAGCTAAAACGCGTTGAAAAATATATAGCTGAAATGCAAAGAAGACTTAAAAAACAAGTCATCATCGACGTTTCTATCATCGCAGTTGATCTAAATAATGAGTATAAGCAAGGCGTTGATTGGAGTAAATTTGAGCTCGGATTTAACTCATATATCGGCAACCAAGGCTCTAGCACCGGTTCAAGTGCAAGCTGGACAAACAAGGGCAACAGCTTAAGCGATGGCTTTGGTCGCACACTAAATATCGCTGCAAATTTAAACTTTAGCCTTGATGGTATGATAAATTTCCTTGAAACAAATGGCAAAACAAAGGTCGTTTCAAGTCCAAAAGTAACCACTCTAAACAACCAACAAGCGCTAATCTCTGTGGGCGATAATATAAACTACCGCGTAATGGAAGAGACAGATAATGGTAGCAACAATAACAATAACAACAGGCTTACAACAACTTATAAACAATACTCTGTATTTATCGGTATCTTGTTAAATTTACTCCCAGAAGTCTCAGATAACAATAAGATCATGCTTCGCATCAATCCAAGCTTAAGCAGCTTTAAGTATGCAGAAGATGACACAAGATCACAAAATACAGCCATTAGAGAGATCGCCCCTGATACAGTTCAGAAAAAACTCTCAACAGTAGTTCAGGTAAATAGCGGCGATACGATCATACTTGGCGGACTTATCGGACAGACCAAAGATAAGCAAAACACAGCTGTGCCACTTCTAGCCGACATACCTTTGATAGGAAGCGTCTTTAAAAGCACAAGAGATGGCGTAAGAACTACTGAGCTTATCTTTGTCATCACGCCAAGAGTTGTTGATCTTGAAGATCCAAAACCAGTTCAGCAGTCGCTAAAAGATCTAGGATTTTCTAAATCGATCTATGAGTAACGAAAATATTTATACACATATAAAAGATGTTTTCATAGATGAAGACGAGAGTTTAAATTTCGTAAATTTAGACAACTCTATAAGCTGCTACAACAAGATAGTTTTAGCTCTAAAAAAGCCACTAAAGCTCATCTTATTTTATGGCAAGCCAGGTAGCGGCAAGACCTTTTTGTTAAACAAGATCGCAAATGATCTAAAAGAGGATAAAAGTCTCATCTTTTTCCCACATCCATTTTTTAGTGAGGCGACATTTATCGAAGCGCTTTGTGAGCAAATTTATGGAAAAAAGCTTGAAGATATAAACAACTTTGAGAGCTTTATAAAATTTTATTCAAAAGACTTTAGCAATAAAGATGAAATTTTAAAAAATCAAATGACGGTTATCCTAGATGAAGCGCAGCTCTATCCGACTGAGCTTATCGAGAAGATAAGGCTTATGGCTGATACTAGGATGTTTAAATTTCTCTTTACGATACACAAAACCGAAAACGAAGATATTTTGGCAAAAGATTATTTTCAGACTAGAATTTGGGAGAGCATCGAGCTAAGTAGCGCTGATGTAAATGAGATCATCATCTACTTGCAAAGAAAGCTTAGCCAAAAAAACTATGACAAATATCTTAAATTTGAGAAAAAAGATTACGAGTGCGCCTACTCATTTTGCGGTGGGAATTTAAGAACGCTAAACAAGATCATGTATAAATTCTATGAAATTTGCGAATACTACGAGCAGTATCAGCCTTCAAAGCTTAGCGGCGATAAGGCAAACACCATGATACTCACCATGGCTGCACTTGATGCGGGGCTAATCGATGCTTGAACCACAAGAAATTCAAAGATTAGAAAAGCTTTATGAAAGCTACAAGAAAAAAAATGGCGGCTTTTTGCATAAAATTTTTAATGCCAAAAACTCTAAAATTTTAATCATCGAGCTTTTACTTATCATCATTTTGCTGGCTGCATTGATAGCGCTAAGCATAGAGAAAACTCCAAGCCTTGCTAGCAAAAGCGATAAAATTTTAGCCAAAAATGCAACCGCAGTAAAAATGGTAGAAAAAAACGAAACAAATGCAAGCATTCTTAGCGAGCTAAAGCAAAAGAGCGAGGTTGCTAAGGCTAAATTTGAAGAGGGTAAGAAGCAAGATGAGCTAGCTGACAAGATAGCTAAAAAGCTAGAAGAGGTTGTAAAGATAAACGAAACAAACGATACTTCAAAAAATGACCAAAAAAAGCAAAGAAGCTCACAAGGTTGGCTTAAGCTAAATATCCCTGATGAAGAGCCGCTTACCGAGCAAAATGGTATAAGCGTGCCACAAGATGAAGTGATAGATCTTGAGTCAAAACCAGTTAGAAAGCGTGTAAATATACAAGTAACTTCAGCATCAAATGAAGAGAGCGTGCTAAGAGATCAATTTCTAAAAACAAACAATCCAACTATCGCACTTGAGCTTGCTAGATTAAATTTTAGAAACAATAATTTCAAAGAAGCTATAAAGTGGTCGCTTGCAGCAAACGATATAGATAATAGCTTAGAGGAGTCATGGATCATCTTTGCAAAGTCAAAATATAAGCTAAAACAAAGCGATGATGCCGTCAAAGCTCTAAGGGAGTATAATAAAAACTTAAACAAAGCTTCTATAAATGAGCTTATAAATAAGATAAAAAGTGGAACATTATGAAATTTTTTGTTATTTTTTTGGTTTTTGTTTGTGAAGTTTTTGCTGTTAGCCTGACTGAGATAAGGGATGACTTTAATAGCGCAAACTATGCAAAAGTCTGCAACCAAAAGGTTGAGGACTTTTTAAAAACACAAAATAACGAAGAGCAAATTTCTATGTTTGGCATCGCTTGCATAAAGATGAACGATCTAAACAGGCTAGCAACTCCGATCGATAAGCTAGTAAAGAGCGAAAAATCAAGAGAAAATGCTGCCTATTTTGCTGACATCTTGTTTAAGAAAAAGCTCTTATTTCACGCTATGATAGATGGCGTTGATATAAGCTATATCAGGCTTCCAAAGAGTGATTATATACTTTCATTTTTGTTTGATAAATTTGTAAAAAAAGAGTATGTCGAAGAGCTTGGCACATTTATCTTTGAAGAGCCAAATTCTGACACAAGATATGAGATAAGCCCAACAAATGGACAAATACCAAAGCTAGTGCTTAAAATTTTTAAAAATAACGACCTGAAATCACAAATAGAGTATAGATAATGAAAAATGTAGAAAATGTAATCTTAAAAAATATAGAACAAAACAGCAAACTAAGCACATCAGATATAGAAAAGATAAAGCAGATAAGCGAGCAAGAAGGCAAAGGCCTTGTTAAAATTTTAAGAGATGAAAATTTACTAAATGACGATGACTTTATGGAAATTTTGTCTGATATTTATAGGAGAGGGCATGTAAATATCGATGAAATTTCAAACGACCTTGAGCTTGATATCAAGGCTTTTGTTAAATTTATAAGCGAGAAATTTAAGGTTTTATACTTTGACCTTGATGATATCGACATCGACTATCGTATCAGCGAAAAACTAAGCACCGCTCAGCTAAAGACATATAGCGCGATCCCAGTAAAAGAGGATGAGATAAGCGTATATGTCGCTTTTAAAAATCCATTTGACGTTATGGCTCAAGATAAGGTGCAAAATTTATTTAATAGAAAACTGCTAAAAGTTGCCATCGCTCAGCCAACTCAGATAGAAAAATATATAAGCAAGCTAGCACTAAATGAGAGCATAAAAGATGTGATAACAGAGATCAGAAGAGAGCTTTCAAGCTCGGCTAGCCAAGGTCAAAACAGTGAAAACTCTGGAATTTTAAAGCTAATCGAGATCATCTTAAAAACATCTATCCAAAGCAGAGCCAGCGACATCCACATCGAGCCAACCGAGACAAACTGCATCGTAAGAAGCAGGATCGATGGCATGCTAAGCGAGACATTTATATTTGATAAAGATATCTATCCACCGATGGTTAGCCGTATGAAGCTACTTTCAAACATGGATATCGCAGAGCGCCGCCGCCCACAAGATGGTAGATTTTCAGCTCAAATTTTAGACAAAGAGTATGATTTTCGTATCTCGACACTACCTATATTAAATGGCGAAAGTATTGTTTTAAGAATTCTTGATAAGTCAAAGGTCATTATAAATTTAGAAGACCTCGGCATGCACCCAGACAACTTCTCTAAATTTAAAAAGAGCATGAAAGCACCTTATGGTATCATTTTAGTCACTGGTCCAACAGGATCAGGTAAGACTACGACGCTTTATGGCGCGCTAAATGATATAAAAAGTGTAAAAACTAAGATCATCACAGTTGAAGATCCGGTTGAGTATCAGCTAAATATGATCCAACAAGTGCATGTAAATGAAAAGGCTGGTCTTACCTTTGTCTCAGCTCTTCGCTCTATCTTGAGGCAAGACCCAGATGTCATAATGATAGGCGAGATCAGGGATCAAGAGACACTTCGCATAGCGATACAAGCAGCACTTACTGGTCACCTTGTCTTTTCTACACTTCACACAAATGACGCCATTAGCGCGCTTCCTCGTATGATAGATATGGGCATCGAGCCTTATCTAGTAAGTGGTGCGCTCGTTTGCATAGAGGCTCAAAGGCTTGTTAGAAAGCTCTGCCCACACTGCAAACAAAAGATCACTCTATCTCAAAAGGCATTTGACGAGGTTAAGAAATTTGTCCCTGAAAACTACCAGTTTTACAAAAGCGTCGGATGTCCGCAATGCTCACAAACTGGGTATCTAGGACGTGAGATGATAAGTGAAATTTTACCTATTAGCGACCATATAGCAAGCATGGTTGCAAATGGCGCTTCTAAAGATGAGCTTAAAAGCGTAGCTTACGAAGAGGGCTTTATAGATATGTTTCATGATGGCGTCATAAGAGCGGCAAATGGCATAACCACGCTTGAAGAAGTTTATAGGGTTGCTAAGATATGAAATACTTTGAGGTTGAGTATATCCAAAACGGCAAACGCCATAAGATGAGCCTAAGAGCGAACAATAAAAACGAGATCAAAGATAAAGCAAATGTCACTGGCATGATCGTAAAGATCAAAGAGACGCAAACTTCTAGCATAAATAACTTTGAAAATTTACAAAATGTGATCGCAAAGGCTTTTACTAATCCAAAGGTGAAAATCCCAAATTTAGTAGCCACTATAAGGCAGCTTAGCGTTATGACAAATGCTGGAATTTCTATCCACGATAGCATTAAAGAGGTTGCAAACTCTACTGAGGATAAGCGCCTTAAATTTATATTTCAAACGATAGATGAGGAGCTAAATCAAGGCTCAAGTCTTACAAATAGTATAGAAAATTTTAAAGAAGAGCTAGGCGACGTGACGCTAGCGATGATAAGACTAGGGGAAAGCACTGGTAATATGGCTGACGCGCTTGCAAAGCTCGCCTCTATCTTGCAAGAGGTCTGGGACAATCAGCAAAAATTTAAAAAAGCTATCCGCTATCCGATAACAGTCATCTGCGCGATCATCATCGCCTTTGTCATCCTTATGATACTTGTTGTGCCGCAGTTTAGAGAAATTTTCGAGCAGTTAAATGCAGAGCTACCACTGCCAACTAAAATTTTGCTAAATATCGAATACGTCATGACAAACTACGGCTTTTATATCCTTGGAGCACTTGCATTTATCGGATATTTACTTAGAAAATACTACCTTGAGAGTGAAGAATTTCAAGATAAGGTCGATAAATACCTTTTGAAAGTCTATCTCATCGGCAAGATCATATTTTATTCGAATATGAGCAGATTTAACCTCATCTTTACAGAGCTTGTTCGAGCTGGTTTGCCTATAGCAGATGCCCTTGATACGGCTGTGATAACGGTCTCAAACAAAGATATCAAAAAGAAGCTAAGCGGCGTTAAGATACTTGTTGGTAGGGGCGTTAGCCTAACGGAAGCTTTTAGAGATACAAATTTATATGAAAATATGCTCATACAGATGATAAGCGCTGGCGAGCAAAGCGGTAGCTTGGATGATATGACTGGAAAAGTAACTGACTATTACAGGATGAAATTTAACGATATTATTGATAACATCTCAAACTATATCGAGCCTATCTTGCTCGTTTTTATAGCAGGTATGGTGCTTTTACTAGCTCTTGGTATATTTTTGCCGATGTGGGATCTATCAAAAGCCGTTAAAAACTAAAATAATTAAAATCTTAAAGGAGAGAAGATGTCTGAAAACAAAGAACACATGGTCGAAGAGAGCGCCTTTTTGGTCTCAAAGACCGACTTAAAAGGACGTATTACATATTGTAACGAGCCATTTTTAAAGATAGTTGGAGCAAAGCAAGCTGAAGTCTTGGGTAAGCCTCACAACATCATAAGACACCCAGATATGCCAAGAGCTGTTTTTAAGCTACTTTGGGAGCGCATAAAAAATAAAGAAGAAATTTTTGCTTATGTTAAAAACAAAAGCTTTGATGGTGGATACTACTGGGTCTTTGCAAATATCACAACTTCGCTTGATGTACAAAATAATCCAGTTGGCTACTACTCAGTTAGACGCAAGCCAAATCCAAAGGCGATTGAGGTAATAGAGCCTATATATCAAAAGTTATTATCGGTAGAAAAGAGCGGTGGCATGGATGCTTCGATGAAATTTTTAACTGAATTTTTAAAAGAAAAAAATATAAGTTATGATGAATTTGTAAATAACCTACAAAGGCTATAATATGTTTGGAAAAAAACTTGACTCTATAAATGAAATTTTAAGCGTAGTAGGCTCAGCTAGAAACGGTATCTTAGAGCCTAGGATAGTAAATGTAAAAGAAAATGACCCACTTTATGAAGTAGCACTTGGTATAAATGACTTGCTTGATCAAGTTGAGGCACTTCAAAGAGAAATTTCAACCTCAATAGACGCTGCTCAAAGCGGACTAACATATAGAAATATCTTTACAGAGGGATTTCGCGGTATATTTAAACAAAATGCCATTTCTATGAGTAATGGCGTAACTGGCATAAAAGATAGTCACAAAAGTAAAGTAAGAGGTCTGCTTTCAAAAGAACTTGACACACTTGGCAATGGCAACGACGGCATAGAAGATGTTAGAAATGATCTAAATGAGAGTATCAAAAACCTTAGCCAAATGGCACTCATGGCAAAAGATACGGCTAGAATCGCCGAGGATACGACGCAAAGCATCAATGAGCTAAGCGTAAATATGAGCTCGCTTGAGGAGCTGATAGAGGGCTCAAGCCACGCTATAAGCACGCTAAATAGCAGAACAGATGACATCACTTCGGTTGTAAATTTGATAAAAGATATAGCCGAGCAGACAAATTTGCTAGCTCTAAACGCAGCTATCGAAGCAGCACGAGCAGGCGAGCATGGACGCGGCTTTGCAGTTGTTGCTGATGAGGTTAGAAAACTAGCTGAAAACACTCAAAAAGCGACACACGAGATCGGCGTAAATATCCAAACACTTCAGCAAGAAGCCAAAGATATAGATGAAAATTCTAAAAAGATAGATGAAATTTCAAAGATCGCCACAGCAAATGTCGAAAATTTCAAACAAACTTTAGCTAGCTTTAACCAAAATGCAAAAGAGACAGCCCAAAGATCAAAATATGTAGAAGACAAGACCTTTGGCATCATCGCAAAGATAGCTATCATCGTCTATAAAGTGGGTGTTTATTCAGACACTGTAAATGAGCAAGGCTACGGCGATGATATAGCAAAAGACGCGGATGATCTTGTAGCGTGGTATGAAAACGAGTGCGCAAAGAGCTTTAGCCACACTAAAACTTATGAGAAATCACGCCATTTGGTAGATGAGTTTAACAAAAACATCAAAGCCATCTTGACAGAAGCTGGCAAGGGCTATAACGAGAAAAATTTAAAACATTTTGTCACTGAGTTTAGAAAGCTCGAAGATCTTAGCAGAGAGATATTTAACTCATACAACGAAATGGTTGCTTCAAAATAACTTCAAATTTGCTAGACTCGCTTTGGGTCTAGCTCCTCTTAGATTGATTTAAATTTTATTTTCATAAATTTTTTCTACATTGTTGTTTAAAATTATGATAATTAATATTGTTTTTATGCTTGCTTTGTTAAATTTGCGTTTCGCTTTCATTATCAATGATAAAATTTAACAAAAGGATATCCGTGAATAGATCAAAATTTATCGCCATTTGCCTTAGCGCTTGTGTGGCAAATTCTCTCTATGCAGTAGAGAAAGAGAACAACGAAACTAAGCTAGATGGCGTCGTAGTAAGTGCGAGTGGCTTTTCGCAGCAGATCAAAGAAGCCCCTGCAAGCATCAGTGTGATAAGTGGCGATGAGCTTACAAAAGATAGCTTTACCTCGCTCCACTCAATCGCCCAAAAAGTGCCAGGTGTAAATGTCGTTGGTGGCGAGGACGGGGCAGCTAGCGGCATCTCGATACGCGGCATGGAGAAGTCTCAAACGCTAGTTTTGATTGATGGCAAAAGAGTAAATTCAAGCAGTGCAAACCCAAAGGGTGGAGCAGGGGATATGAACTCAAATTTCATCCCACCAGCTGAGGCGATCGAGCGTATAGAGGTCATCCGTGGTCCTATGAGTTCGCTTTATGGTAGCGACGCGGTTGGAGGCGTTATAAATATCATTACCAAAAAGGACTTTTCAAAATTTAGTGGTAACGTCGGCATCTCAACTACGATAAATGCGCATAAAGGCATAGGAGACGGCAGACAGGGCGACTTTTATCTAAATTTACCTCTTTATAAAGAGCTTTTTGCGCTTCAGCTTTGGGGATATAAAAAGCTAAGAGATGAGGATAATTACGTTGGTGGCTATCAAAAGAGCGATAAGAGAAATTTAAGCGCAAAGCTTTGGATCACGCCAGATGAGCACAATAAATTTTTCATCCTTGGTTCAAACGAAAGGCACGACTACTCGCGCACAGTCGGCAAAACAGCCACTATAAAGACAAATAAGGTTTTAAACGCTTATGACTACGAGAAAAAGAGCTATGGCGTGGGCTATCTTGGCGAATTTGATAGCCTAAATGCCGATATCAGCTACATTTATGACCAGACGCAAAGAACGAGCCTTTTTGACAGCCTCATACCTGCAAAAGCTAAAAATCACAACTTTAACTCAAAATTTACAACATTTTTTGGCGCACACACTCTAACTTTTGGCTATGACTTTAGTAAGCAAAATGTCGGTACAACCTTTATCGTCTCAAACGCTTCAAGAAACGGCTTAAAAGACCCAAAGACCTACTCGATGAGCGAGCATGCGGGATTTATCGAGGATGAGTGGCAAATTTTAGATGAGAAGCTCTTTTTAACGCTTGGCTCAAGGCTCACGCACAATGAATTTTTTGGCAACCACCTCTCGCCAAGAGCTTACCTAGTCTATAACGCCACAGATACGCTAAGCTTAAAAGGTGGCGTAGCAACTGGCTATAAAACCCCTGATGTCAATCAAATTTCACCAGAAGTAGGCACTATCCAAGGTGGCTGGAGGATAGTTGATTTTGGTAACAAAGATCTAAAACCAGAAAAGAGCACGACTTATGAAGTTGGAGCTTATTATGACAATCAAGCTGATCTTAGAGGCTCGGTGACGCTTTTTAGAAATGAATTTAAAGATAAAATCCTAGACACCGACGGCAGTAATGTAAATAAAATTCCAGCCTTTGGTCCTTGCCCGCCAAGCGCAAAAATCCCAAGTGTGGGTTGCCCTGGCTGGGGAACTTACTTTAACATTGAGGGTGCAACCGTTTGGGGCGTAGAGCTAAGTGGCGACTATGACATCCTTTCAAACCTAAATTTAAGCTCAAACTACACCTATAATAAGTCAAAGATAAAAACCGGCAACCCAACGATAAACACGCCAAGAGGCCCTATGAAATTTAGCGAGACAGACCTAGCTAGACTTGATGGCAAAAGCCTAACAGCAACGCCAGAGCACACACTTCACGCTACGCTTACATATAAGCCTGTAAAAAGCGTCAAGACATTTTTTGGCGCAAACTACGAGAGCAAGCTAACAAGCGTAAATTTCGGTGCTGGCAACAGAGTAAGAGAGAACACAAAAGACCTACTCACCTTCGATACAGGCGTCAGCTGGGACGCAAACAAGCACCTAACGCTTAGCCTAAATGCCTACAATATCTTTGATAAAGTAAGATACGATGAGGCGTTAGCAGACGACGGCAACTACTACTGGTATCCGCAAGAGGGCAGGAGATTTTGGTTTAAGGTCGCTGCAAAATGGTAAGAGCGTTTAAATTTTTGCTTTTTACGCTTGGCGTGACGCAAATTTTACAAGCAGCTCCGCAACAAACGCCTGAGCCACTTAGCCAAAAAGCTGCTAGTAAATTTGAAATTTCAACCTTTAAAATGAGCGCAAATGATGAAATTTATAAAATTTTCACAGCCAAGCTAAAGGGGCAAGATAAGTTTAAAAATGTGCTTTTCTTGCTTGACGCAAACGCCCAGTTTAACATGCTCTTAAATGAATTTGATGGCAAGGCTGCCCCATTAATAATAGGCATAGGATATGACAGCAACAAAAGCTACGAGGTAGAAAAACGCACAAGAGATCTCACGCCAAAGGCAGAGGGCGAGGAGTTTAGCAAGGGTGGGGGCGCAGATGCGTTTTACCACTTTTTGACTAAAAATTTAGTGCCACTAATCGATGAGAAATTTAACGTGCAAGACAGCCAAAAGAGCCTTTATGGACACTCTTTTGGCGGGCTTTTTACACTTTACGCCTTGCTAAAAAATGATGGCGTATTTTCAAATTTCTTTATCGCTTCGCCATCTCTTTGGTGGGGCGAGTCTGAAATTTTAAAGCAAAATGTGAGCGAGGGTAAATTTAAAGAAAAATTAAAAGCTAAATTTGTCTTTCTTAGCGTTGGCGAGCTTGAAAAGAGAAAGGGCAAAACAGACAAAGCTGGCACTTTAAAGGCGAGCGATCTAGCCCAAATTTTAAAGCAAAGTGGCGTAAATTCTCACTTTGAGCTTTTTAAAAATGAAACGCACGGAAGCGTCATACCTCTAAATTTAAAAGAGCTTTTAAAATATCTAAAGGATTAAAAATTTAAGGCTATTTTTGTTAAAATCCGCCGCATGAGAGTAGATAAATTTTTAAACGTAGTAAATATCACCAAAAGGCGTGCCGTTAGCGAAGATATGTGTAAAAGCGGCGTTGTGAGCATCAACGGCGTGCAGGCAAAAGCAGCAAAAGATGTAAAGATCGGCGACGTGATCACTATCAAATTTCTAGCTCGTGAGGCGAGATATGAGGTGCTAGCGATCCCAACTACAAAAAGCATACCAAAAAGCGCTCAAAGCGAATATGTAAAAGAGCTTTGATGGTTTTTGAGCTTTTAGAAAATGAGCTTGATCGGCTTGTACGGGTGCTTCCAAAAAGTGGCGTGGTGCTACTAAGTGGCGATCTAGCAAGCGGCAAAACGACGCTTGTAAAGGCGATCATCAAGGCTCACGGGATAGATGAGAGCGTGACGTCGCCGACATTTTCTTTGATGCAAATTTATGGTAAAGATATCTACCACTACGACATTTACCAGATCGGATTTGACGGGATGGCAAAAAACGGCCTTTTTGAAAATTTATTTGAAGAGGGGCTTCATCTAGTAGAGTGGGGCGATGAAAATTTAGAAAAAGCTCTAAAGAAAAACGGCGAGAGCTATACGTTAGTAAAAATTTCTCCTAGCAAAAACGGCAGAAAATACGAGGTTATAAGTGCATAAACTAGAAGTAAAAGATCTAAAAAAGACGATTAAAAAAAGTGAGATCATAAAAGGTATATCTTTAGAGGTAAATAGTGGCGAAGTCGTGGGGCTTCTTGGACCAAATGGCGCTGGAAAGACGACCACTTTTTATATGATCTGCGGGCTCATCTCGCCAACTAGCGGAGATGTCTTTTTAAATGATGAAAAGATCACAAATGTCCCACTTCACAAAAGAGCGCACCTTGGTATTGGCTATTTGCCGCAAGAGTCAAGCATATTTAAAGAGCTAAGCGTAGAAGAAAATTTACTTCTTGGGGCTGAAATTTTAAATCAAAGCAAAGAAGAGATCTCTAAAAGAGTAAATGAGATGCTAAATATGCTAAATATCGAGCCTATCCGCCTAAGAAAGGGCGTCAGTCTAAGTGGCGGCGAGCGCAGACGCTGTGAGATCGCAAGAAGTCTCATCATAAAGCCAAAATTTTTGCTGCTTGATGAGCCATTTGCAGGCGTCGACCCTATCGCTGTTAGCGACATCCAAAGCATCGTTAGAGACCTTAAAAAGCTAGGCATCGGCGTTTTGATAACCGACCACAACGTCCGTGAGACGCTAGCCATTTGCGACAGAGCCTACGTCATCAAAGATGGCTCGCTGCTAGCAAGCGGCAGTGCGAGCGAAGTGGCAAACAATAAGCTCGTTAGAACGCACTATCTTGGCGAAGAATTTAAGCTACTTGAGTAGATGATGCTAAGGCAAAAGCAAACTTTAGCGCCAAAGATCAAACTAAACCAAACGCTAAGAAGCTGGCTTCCTATCCTTCAAAGCGGGCTTGACGAGCTAAAAGAGACGCTTGAGCCTTTTATAAAAGAGAATCCATTTGCTACGATTGAACACAAAAATTTAGAAAAAAGCGAAAAAAAGCGAAATTTTTTCGAGCAGGTTAGCAAAAACTCGGTTAGCGAAAGTATCGAGGCTTTAAGCATATATAAAGAAAGCCTCTATGAAAAGCTAATTAGCCAGATAAATCCACCACTTTTCCCCACGCAAAAGTCCCAAGATATCGCATATAAGATCATAGAGTGTTTAGATGACGAGGGATATTTTTCTTATGATGATGAAATTTTTGCTGGTTTTAATGAGAATGAGGTGGAGCGAGTTAGGGCGAGATTTGCCTACCTTGAGCCCTGTGGCGTGGGTGCAAAGGATGTTAAAGAGAGCTTTTTGTTTCAGCTTGGCGAGGCAGAGGCTAGCGAAGAGATCATAGAGTGCGCGAAAAAGATCATCTTAAATTTTGAAAATATAGAGAAGCTTAGAAAGCTTAAATTTTACGACGACGCGCTAAAGATCATAAAGAAATTTAAAAATCCCCCAGCCATTGAGTATCTTGAAGATGAAAAAGAGGCGGTGCCTGATATCTTCGTGCTAAGCACAAGTAGCGGCATAAGCGTGCAGATAAATGACGATTATTATCCTGAAATTTCTATCGACACCGAGGGACTAGACGAGAAAGAGGCCTTTGTGAGCTCACGCATAAAAGAGGCTAGCGAGCTCATAGACGCCCTTGAGATGAGAAAGGCGACACTTTATAAGATAGGGCTCATGATAGTTGAGTATCAGTATGATTACTTTTTGGGTGGCGACATAAAGCCTATGAAGCTAAAAGACCTAGCTGACGAGCTTGGGCGCAACCCTTCAACCATCTCAAGAGCCATCGCAAACAAATATCTAAGCTCTCCAAGAGGCACGGTCGCACTTAAAAATTTCTTTGCAACTGGCTTTGACGAAGAGACTTCAAACGCCGCAATAAAGGAATTTTTGCTAGAGCTTATCAAAAATGAAGATCATAAAAAGCCTCTTTCTGATCTAAAAATCCAAGAGCTAATCCAAGCTAAATTTAACATCCAAATCGTTCGCCGAACTATCACCAAATACCGCAAAATTCTAAATATCGGCAGCTCAAGCCAACGAAAAAAGATCTATCATATAAACGGCTAGCTACCACTCATTTATGGCAAAAAGAGTGGCTTTATGCATCTGTGTAAAAAGCTCTGCACTAAGCTCATCATATTCTTTGCCTCGTTTTTTATGCTTCGCCCAGCCTGCTGCGTCGTCGTTCCATGAGCCCATACCACCAAAGACATCAGCTGCACTTGCCGCATTAAAAAGAGCCAAATTTAGCTTTGGCATAAGTGGCGCGTTTAGGATATTTTGCTCTATCTTTTCTGGCTCATTTAGCGCTTTTAGCCCTTTTCTAAAGCAGTCGCCAAAATTCTCACACTCTATCTCATCTGCAAATTTAGCGATTTTTGTGAGAAGATCCTTAAATTCCAAAGTGTTATCACTAAATTTTTGAATCTCTGGCATGCCATCTAGACTAAATTCTTTATAGACTATATCCCAGCCCTTTTTGTCTTCTTCAAAGCTCCAGTGAGGCACGAGATAGCTCATTTTATTTTTATAAATGCAAAGAATAGACTTGCAGCTTACGTTTGAAAAGCCTTGCAGCGAGCGCTCCTCTGAAGAGACCGTCAAATTTGTGGCATATCTCACGTCGCTTAGCCCAAGCTTTAAGGCGTGCTTAAACCACTCATTTATGCTAGCTTGCTCTCTTTTTTCTGGCTCATCACCTAAGGTAAAGTCAAAAACTAGGCTTTTTATATGTTTTTCGCTTTTGTAGTTTAGCTCTAAATTTGACTTTAATGCTTGCTTTATAGAGGCTACGATAATGCAAGAGTTAAAAACTTCACCATTCATTTTTGCTCCTTTTTTGAGATATTTTATTAAAAGAAGTATAAATATCTTTTTAAGAATTGCAAGCGAAAACTTCAGTTTTTTATAGTAAAATAGCCAAAAATTTCAAAGAGGCAAAATGGATTTTAATGAGATTGATAAGCTGATAAATACGCTTAAGAAAAACTTGGAAGTTATCGAAAACAACGGCGTTGTCGAGCCTGAGACAAAGATCGATGCGCTTACTTTTAATAAAAATGTCGAAGAGATCAAAAAAAGACTTTACAGCACAACAGATGAGGGCAGTTTTTTTAAAAATGTCTTTAATACTGAAGATTACTACGAAAACATTAGCTCATACCTCGAGCAGACAAACAAAAGCCTATACTACAAGATAGAAAAAGCCGGAGTGAGCCTAAAGACTAATCAAAATTTACAAGAGAGCCTGACAAACATCTCAAACATTATGCAGGTCTTAGTCGCTGAGTATCAGATACAAAACAAAAAAAAGAAGAAGAGTATCTTCTCAAGAAGTGGCGATAAAGCGATGATAAGAGGGCTACTTGCCGAGCTAATGGAACTACAAAATAGGATGAATAAAATTTTACATCTCGACTCTCAAATCGTCTCAAACGTCGTTTTAGAAAATTTTAAAACTATCTACACATTTTTTTATAACTGCATAAGGGTTGCCAAGCAAAGGGGGGATGAGCTACTTTTGGTTGAGATCGCAGGTATCACAGATAGGATCATCGAGATGATAAAGCCAGTGCTTTCAGGCAAGAGCCTAAAGACAAACGAGCTTATCTATCACTACCTCATTTACGAGCTACGAGAGCTAAAAGCCTACGCAATAGGCGAGGATCTAGCTTAAAATTTTATCCATTATCTCTTTTGCCCCATTTGGCAAAAGGATCTCTTTTAGGGCTTTGCTGCTTTTGCTTAGATCAAAGCTCTCGATCATTTTTATGACTTCGTCTTTGTCTAAATTTTCGCCATTTTGCAGGCAAATTTCAGCTATGCCTTTATCTTTTAGAAATTTAGCGTTATAAAACTGGTGATTGCCAGCAGCATAAGGAAATGGCACAAAGATAGAAGGCAGGGCATTTGCGCAAAGCTCCCAAAGCGAGCTAGCTCCAGCTCTTGATATGGCAAGATCAGCCTCGCTCATCTTCTTTTCTATCTCTTTGCTAAAGTCAAAAATTTCTAAATTTGCCTCGCTAAATCCAAGCTCATCATATCTCTTTTTCAGTTCATCAAGGGCGTTTTTGCCGCATTGATGAATGATTTTTATACTTTTTTCTTTAAGATATGGGGCTAAATTTATAGCTAGCTCATTTATCGCTTTTGCCCCTTGTGAGCCACCTAAAAATAGTATAGTTTTTAGCTGATCTCTTGTTCTTTGATTTTCAAAAAATTTATTTGCCACTGGGTAAGGGCAGGGCGAGAGCTCATCATAAGAGCTAAAAAAGCCTTTTGCATACGGCTTTAAAATTTTATTTAGCTTGCCAGTTACGGCATTTTGCTCGTGGATGAAAAGTGGCGTTTTTGAGATGATGGCTGCTATGGCTGCTGGGGCTGCTGAGTAGCCTCCCACGCTGATGACTGCTTTAATGCCATTTTCTTTAAAAATTTGCCTGCACTTTAGAGCTAGGCTTATGATATTTGTTAGTGATTTTAGCTTGGCAAGGCCTCTTTTATTTACGACGCCACTGCTTGGTAAAAAGAATTTCTTTGCAAATTTATCATCATTTTCAAACCAAAATTTATCCTGACCGCTAGTTGAGCCGATGAAAATAGGCTTTATGCCTCGTCTATTTAGCTCCTCACAAAAGCTTCTAGCGATCGCTAAATGCCCTCCAGTGCCGCCACCACAAATAACTATCATAGTTTTGCCTTTTTACTAACCATCAAGACCATGCCGATGCCGATGCATATAGCAAGCACGGAGCTGCCGCCGTAGCTTAAAAATGGCACAGCGATACCTTTTATCGGCGTGATCGATGTGATGCCGTAGCTATTCATCAAAAACGAAAATGACAAGATAAGACCGATGCCAAGTGAGAATAGGTGATAGACCTTGTTTTCGCTCCTAGCTGAAATTCTAAATATCCTATAAAGTAGCGTGATAAAGATCGCTGTGATGCATAAAATGCCAAAAACGCCGACCTCTTCAGCTATGCCAGCTAGCACAAAGTCCGTATGCACCTCGCTTAAAAAGCCAAGCTTAAATATCCCAGCTCCAAGCCCCTCGCCAAAAAACTCGCCGTGTTTAATTGCATTTAGTGAGTGAGAAATTTGATAAGGCTCCGGTGCGTCTGCCACTCTAAGCACGTTTGCCACGCTATCTGGCAAGAAAGAGAGAACCATATTTTGTATCGTGCCCCACCATGACTTTATACGTAAAATCCTGTGCTCTGAGCTAACTATCGCCACCGTCATGACAAAGGCAGCGCCCAAGATACCGATACCAAAGAGCCTAACGCTAGCCCCTGCAAAAAGCGCCATCGTCACAAAAGTAAGTGCCAAAACTACAACCTGACCAAGGTCGTTTTGCATAACGGCGATAAGAAAGATAGCGATGCCAAAAAGGATGATATAAGGCAAAAGTATCTTTAACTCAGCCATCAAAGTCCTCTTGCCGTCGCTAAATTTTCTAGTAAAGCTCCATGCTAAAAAATAGACAAAACCGACTTTGAAAAACTCAACAGGCGCAAGTGAGAAGCCAGGCAGTCTGATCCAGCGTCTAGCGCCTCCAGAGTCAGTCACCATTGAAGCTGGCAAGGCGTGCATGAGCCCCATAGCGATACCGCACGAGATAAGCAGTCCAAAGCCTATCCAAACGAGCGCTTTGTCGGGATTGAGCCTAGAGAGCCACCACATGAGAAAAATTCCTATACAGCCGACTGCAAACTGGCGGATGAAAAAGTGAAATTCGTCGTAGTTAAAAAATAAAACTGTAAAAACTGGCAAAGATAGTGAAAAAATGATGCTTATGGCGATCAAAGTCGCGCAAAGATAGAAAATAACCTTATCAACTGCCAAATTTAGCTCCAACTTTAAAATGAGCCAAAGTATAATAAAAAACGGCTTACAAAGATATTATTTGCTATAATTGCAGGCTTTAAGGATGGGCATGAAGATAGGTATATTTGACTCGGGACTTGGCGGACTTAGCGTCTTAAACGAAGCTTTAAGTAAGCTTAGCGAGCATGAATTTTTATATTACGCAGACGTGAAAAATGTCCCATACGGACAAAAGAGCAGGGATGAAATTTTAAAATTTAGCTTTGACGCGGTTAAATTTCTTGTTAAAAATGGCGCAAAAGCTGTCGTGATAGCTTGTAACACAGCTACAAGCGTGGCGATAAAAGAGCTTAGAGCAAATTTGAGCGTGCCGATCATCGGCATGGAGCCAGCTGTAAAAAAAGCTCACGATCTAAGCCACGATGACGCCCTAAAAACGCTTGTCATCGCCACTCCAGTCACCGTAAATGGCGCAAAACTAAAAGAGCTAATCACAAATTTAAACGCAAAAGATAAAACCGAACTGCTTGCTCTGCCTAGGCTTGTAAATTTCGCTGAAAAGGCTGAGTTTGAGAGCGAAAACGTGAAGTCATATCTAAAAGAAGAGCTAGCTAAATTTGATCTAAGTAAATTCGACTTTTTGGTGCTTGGCTGCACGCATTTTAACTATTTTAAAGATAGCTTAAGAGAAATTTTGCCAGCAAATATAAGCATAATAGACGGCAACGAAGGGACGATAAAGCGCCTTATAAGCGAGCTTGGACTTGCAGTTTCAAATGTAAATTTAACTCCAAATGTGAAATTTTTCTACTCAGGTGAGGAGGTTTGCGAGCAAAGCGAACTAGAGAAAATTTCAAGAAATTTAGCTCGCCTAGAAAAAATGAGAGCGATTAGCTAGGCTAAATTTAGCTATAAATTTGAGCCAAATTTAGCAAAATACACTAAATTTTATGTATTTTCATATGTATTATTTCTTTCTTTGCTTCATTATATAGACTACACTTATTATCGCAACCACTGCCAAAAGAGCAATCGTGATCGTTAGAAGTGTCTGTTTGTCAGGATTTGAGCCTAAAAAGTAGCCAACTCCAAGTAAAACCGCGCACCAAATCCCAGCACCAAGTGTGGTAAATAGGCAAAATCTAAAAATGTTCATCTTAGCAAGCCCAGCTGGTAGGCTTATATACTGACGAATTCCTGGGATGAGGCGTGAGTTAAATGTTGAAATTTCGCCATGTTTATTAAAAAATACTTCAAATTTATCCATCTTTTCGTGAGTGATACCTACAAATTTGCCGTATTTTAAGATGATCTCGCGCCCAAAAAAGTAGCAAAGATAGTAGTTAAAAATGGCACCAAGCAAGCTGCCAAGCGTGCCTGAGATAAAAGCAAGCGCTAAGCTCATCTCGCCTTTGTGAGCTAGATATCCAGCTGGTATCATCGCCACTTCGCTTGGAAATGGAAAAAATGAGCTCTCTAAAAACATCATCACAAATATGCCAGCATAGCCCCAGCTGCTAACGCTTGAGACTATAAAATCAATAATGTCATGTAGCATTTTTACTCCGAAATTTATCTTAAAATGAGGCATTGTAGCAAAGCTTTATTTACTAATAGTAACTAACAAAAGAGATAAATTTTAAAAAAGATAGTTAAAACAAAAAGCTATAAGATTTAAATTTAAAGGCAAAAGTAGGGCGAAAGCTCGCCCCATTTTTAAAATGCAGGTATGACCTCGCCTTTGTAGCGAGTGATGATGAAATTTTTAGTATCTGGGCTAAGCACCGCATCGACTAAAGCTTTGATCTTAGGATTGTTCTCGTTGCCAGCTCTTGTGACGATGATGTTAGCGTAAGGGCTATTGGCGTCTTCAAGTAAAAGTGCGTCTTTTGCCACGCTCATGCCAAGATCAAGGACGAAATTTGTGCTAATAGCAGCGATATCGACATCATCAAGTGTCCTTGGGATCTGAGCGCCTTCTAGCTCGACAAACTGCAAATTCTTAGGATTTTTAGTTATGTCATTTACAGTTGCAATTTTTACGTTTTTATCGATCTCTATAAGGCCAGCTTTTTCTAAAATTCTAAGCGCTCTGTTGCCATTCGACGGATCGTAAGCGATCGCCACTTTTGAGCCATCTTTTAACTCTTTTATATCTTTTATCTTTTTAGAGTAAAAGCCAAGTGGCTCAACATGCACGCTCGCAACGCTTACAAGGTGCAGGCCTCTAGCCTTGTTTTGCTCCTCAAGATATGGTAAATGTTGAAAGAAATTTGCGTCTAAGCTGCCATCTTCTGTGGCGACATTTGGTATCGAATAGTCTGAAATTTCAGAGATAACAAGGTCATAGCCCTTATCTTTTAGCTTTGGTTTTACAAATTCTAAAATTTCAGCGTGTGGCACAGGGGAGACGCCAACAGTGATAGTGTGGTCTTTGTCGGCTGCGTGAAGGCTTAGAGCAACTAAAGATGCGGTTAAAAGTTTGATAAATTTCATTGTTTTTCCTTTTTTGATTTGATTTGAAGCGACGCTAAAAAGGTAAAAGCTTTTACGTCGCTTTTTATAAATTTAATTAAAACGCTGGGATGATAGCGCCGTTATACTTTGTCTCGATAAATTTCTTAACTTCTGGTGAGTTGATAGCTTTATCAAGGGCTTTAGTTTTAGGGCTGTTCTCGTTGCCAGCTTTAACAACTACGTAATTTACGTATGGGCTATCTTTACCCTCGATCACAAGCGCGTCTTTTGTTGGATTTAAATTTGCATTTAGCGCGTAGTTTGTGTTGATAACTGCGATAGTAACGTCATCAAGCGTTCTTGGCACTTGAGCAGCCTCGATCTCTTCAAATTTAAGTTTTTTAGGATTATCAACTATATCAAGCGGAGTTTTTAGCGGGTTGTCATTTAGCTTGATAAGTCCAGCGCTAGCTACGATGTCAAGTGCGCGGCTCTCGTTTGTTGGGTCATTTGGGATAGAGACCACTGCGCCATCTTTTAGCTCTTTGATATCTTTAATCTTTTTAGAATAAACACCCATTGGCTCGAGATGTACGCCAACTGTTTTTACAAGGTGAGTACCTTTGTTTTTGTTAAATTCTTCAAGATATGGGATGTGCTGAAAGAAGTTTGCATCAAGGTCGCCGTCCTCTGTCGCAAGGTTTGGCGTGGTGTAGTCGTTAAATTCTTTGATCTCAAGCGTGTAGCCATCTTTTGCCAAAATAGGCTTTACAACCTCTAAAATTTCAGCATGTGGGATAGGTGTAGCACCGACGATTATTGTTTTTGACTTGTCAGCAGCATTTGCGCTAACGCTAAGGCCTAGGGCAACTAAAGAAGTAAGAAGTAGTTTTTTCATTTATTATCCTTTTTTAAAATTTGCCAAGCACCAAAAAGGATAAATTTAAGCTAGAAGGTTAAATTTCTTTTTAAGCGCTTAAGCTTTTTCTAAGCACTTAAAAAGAAATTCTGTGCTTAGAGATTAGTCTTTCGACGACGCATTTTTTAGTAGGCGGCACATCTGGCACATATCTGATTTCATCTTTTGTCCTTTCAGCTAAAATTAATTTCGCGCATTCTAAATAAATAAAGTTTAAAAAAAAATAAATTTTAGAAATTTATCTTAGACTTTTTATGACACCTCTTGCATTTTTTGAGTTTTTGGCTGCTTTTTCCTCTAAAATATTTTTTAAACATTCCAAAAAATTTGGCAAACAGCAAATATCAACCGAGTAAAAAACATTAAGTCCGGACTTCTCACTTTTTAAAATTCCACCATTTTTTAATACCCCAAGATGCTTTGAAATCGTTGCTTGTTCTTTATTTAAAAGCTCGCAAATTTCACCTACGCTCATCTTTTTATCACCTAAAACCTCAACTATCCCGATCCTAACAGGATGAGCCAAAACTCTCATAAATTCGCTTTTTAGCGCAAGAATATCAACATATTGCATTTTTATACCTTTTTTATGATTTTAACTTAAAAGAACTAAATTTACACTTGACTATATTCCTATATTAGTATATAATCATATAAAAAATTTAAAGGTAAAAAAATGCTCGATCTTTTTAATCAACACAATATATTTGAGTTTATCAAATTTTTTATACTTTATTTTACAGAGATTTCACTACTATTTTTTTGTGTCTCTTTTTTGGTATTTATCGTATCTGAAAAATTTAGTCAAAAACTCAAAAAACACCTTATAAGCACAAAAATTTCAAGCTTTATCAAGGCGTTTTTGGTTGGTGCTATTACGCCGTTTTGTTCGTGCTCTACTATACCGCTTTTAAATGGGTTTTTAAAAAGCGGCGTATCACTTGGCGTTAGTAGCGTATTTTTGTTAAGCTCTCCGCTTGTTAATCCTGTAATTTTAACGCTTCTTTTTATGAGTTTTGGGTTTAAATTTAGCATTATTTATTTTACGGTCATTTTTATCTCATCGCTTGCTTTTGGTCTTTTGTTATCAAAAGCAGATCAAAATCTATTTTTAAAAGATGATTTTTTAAAACCAAAATTTAGCCCAAACAATCCAACTAAAGGCTTTGTTTTTACACCCGTTAATCAGACGCAAGCTTGCTCTTGCAAGGATATAAAAAATAGTAAAAATATTTACAAAATGGCGCTTTTAAACTCGGTAAAAGAGTATAAAAAACTATTTTATTACATACTGCTTGCGATGTTTATCGGTGCCGCTATACACGGATTTGTTCCGCAAAAGCTTATCTCAAACTACCTTGGTTCTAGCGACATCGCCTCGATACTTATTTCGGCATTGTTTGGAATTTTGCTCTATGTTAGAGTAGAAGCGCTAGTGCCAATTGGCTTAGCACTTCTTACCTCGGGTGCTAGTGCGGCCGCATTTGGAGCGTTTGTAATAACGGCGGCAGGGGTTAGCCTGCCGGAAATCATACTTCTTAATAGGTTTTTTAAGCCAAAATTTATGGCAATTTTTATCGCTTTTATCTTATGTGTGGCATTGGCATTTGCAATGTTTTTAAAATCATTTTTTTGAAATTTTATAGAGATAGTTGCCTAAAACTTGGAAAATTTGAACCATAATGATAAGAATAACCACGGTGTAGAGCATGATATCTGGGCGAAATCTCTGGTAGCCGTAGTTTATAGCGACTGATCCTAGTCCGCCACCGCCAACTGCACCAGCCATCGCTGAAAAGCCGATATTTACGATAAGCGTTAGCGTAAATGCTGAGATGATGCCAGGAAGCGCCTCTACAAACATAACGCGAAAGATGATCTGAAATTTCGAGCTACCAAAGCTTTGAGCAGCTTCGATGATGCCTTTATCAACCTCTTTTAGAGCATTTTCAATGAGCCTTGCCACAAATGGAGCCGCTCCGATAGTTAGCGGAACGATCGCAGCTGTGGTGCCGATGCTTGTGCCTACGATCATTTTTGTGACCGGAAAGAGCACGATGATCAAAATGATAAACGGAAAGCTTCTAAGCACGTTTATAACGATATCAAGTACAAAATAAAGCTGTTTGTTTGGCTTTAGTCCGTCTTTGTCTGAAAGGATGAGCAAAACCGCAGGTATGAGGCCTATGGCAAAGGCGAGTAGGGTAGAGACTATGCTCATATATAGCGTCTCGCCGATAGCTGGCAAAAGTATCCTAGAGAAAACATCTGGAAATTTAGAAAAATCAATACCAAACATCAAGCAACCTCCCACAAAACGCCACTTTGCTTGATGTAGTTAAGCACGTTTTCTTTATCTTTTTCATCTATGTTTATGACAAGTGAGCCAAGGACGTTGTCGTTTAGCTTTTCAAGCTTGCCCCAGACTATGTTAAAGTCGATATTTAGGCTTCTTGCCATGTGCGTGATCACGCTGTTTTGAGCCACTTCTTTTGGGAAAAATAGCCTGATATTTGTGCCAGTGCTTGGCAAAATTTCAACTTCACCCAAAAACTCTTTCATCTTCTCATCTGGCTTTAAAAATAGCTCTTCGATACTTCCAGAGCCTATTATCTTGCCGCCTTCTAGCAGTATCGCGCGTTTTGCGATCGATTTTACCACCTCCATCTCGTGCGTGACGATGACGACGCTGATGTCTAGCTCTTTGTTTATCTTTTCAAGCAGCTCTAAAATTTGATTTGTCGTGTTTGGATCAAGAGCCGAAGTCGCCTCGTCGCTTAGTAAAATTTTAGGATTTAAAGCAAGCGCTCTGGCGATCGCCACACGCTGTTTTTGACCGCCACTTAGCTCACTTGGATAGCTCTTTGCCTTGCTTTCAAGACCGACTAAATTTAAAAGCTCCCTCACTCTTTTTTCAGTTTCATCGCTTTTGTAGCCCCAAAATTTAAGCGGAGTAGCGATGTTTTCAAAGACATTTTTTCTAGCCATCAAGGCAAAATGCTGAAATATCATCCCAACATCTCGTCTTAAAATTCTTTGTTGCATTTCATCTAAATTTTTTATCTCTTGATCAAAGACTTTTAAGCTGCCACCTTGATAGCTCTCTAGGCCATTTATGCACCTTAAAAGCGTTGATTTACCAGCACCGCTGTGTCCCACGATAGCAAAAATTTCACCCTTTTTAACCTCTAAATTTATATCAAAAAGGATCTGCGTATCACCATAAAATTTGGTTAAATTTTCTATTTTTATCACTATTTTTCTCCAAGAGCTTCTAACTCTTCGCATACTTTTTTAAATTTAGCCTCAGCGCTCTGCAGAGCCTCTTTATTTGTCTCTATGACCTCTTTTGGTGCGTTTGCTACGAAATTTTGGTTATTTAGCATGCCTGAGAGTTTGGCTATCTCTTTTTCAAGCTTTGTCTTTTGAGACCTTAGTCTTGTGATGATACCGCTCATATCAAGCCCTTCAAGTGGGACAAATGCCTCTAAATTTTCGCTCACATCTCTTATTGAATTTTCGATTTTCTCATCTACAAAGCCGATCTCTTCGCATTTTGCAAGCAGCTTGATGTACTCTTTAACCTCGTTAAGATCGATTTTTTCGTTAAATTTAACAAAGGCTTTTGCGATCTTTGAGTTGCCAAGATCAATGGTCGCTTTTGCACGGCGAATAGCCACGATCGCTTCGATAACTAGTTCAAATTTCTTCTCAACCTCTAAATTTCGCTCTTTTATCTCTGGATAGCTCGTAACCATTATTGATTTTGCATTTTCAAGCTGTGTGCCGCTAAGCTCTTGAAATAGATACTCTGAGAGAAACGGCATAAAAGGATTTAGCAGTTTCATCGCCTCTTTAAATATACTTCCAAGCTCTTTTACACTCGCTTTATCAGCCTTGCTTAGCTCAATGCCCCAGTCGCAAAACTCATCCCAAAGGAATTTATAAAGTGTGTTTGCAGCGTCATTGAAGCGGTAGGCGTCGATGTTTTCGCGCACCTCTCTCACGCACTCGTTGAAGCGGCTGTTCATATAAATTCCAAGCTTTGTTTCAAGCTTGATATCCTCTAAATTTGGAAATTTACTCTCATTTAGCATGAGATATTTGCTCGCATTATAAAGCTTGTTGGTGAAATTTCTTACCTGCTTCATCTTGGCGTCACTTAGCTTGATATCGCGTCCTTGAACGGCTAGAAGTGTCAGCGTAAAGCGCAATATATCGGCACTATACTCATTTATGCTATCAAGTGGGTCGATGACGTTGCCAAGGCTTTTACTCATCTTTCTGCCAAACTCATCTTTTACAAGCGCGTGCAGGTAGATGTCGTCAAATGGTAGCTTACCAAGGGCGTTTTCACCCTGAAACATCATCCTAGCAACCCAGAAAAATAATATATCAAAGCCAGTGATGAGAAGGTTGTTTGGATAAAACTCAGCCAAATCGCCTTCAAACCATTTTTCATTTTTTAGCTCATTTTCATTGCCCCAGCCAAGCGTGCTAAATGGCCAAAGACCAGAGCTAAACCACGTATCTAACACGTCTGGGTCTTGGTGGATGTTTTTACTTTTGCACTTTTTGCACTCGCACGGCTCTCCCTCGTCAGCCCACATATAACCGCACTCGTCGCAGTAAAATACTGGAATTTGATGTCCCCACCAAAGCTGGCGTGAGATACACCAGTCTCTTAGCTCTCTCATCCACGCGTTAAAGCTGTTTATCCAGTGCGGCGGGTAAAATTTAGTAAGGCCCTCTGAGACCTTTTGTATCGCCTCGTCTGCGATCTCTTTTTTGACAAACCACTGCTTTGAGATATATGGCTCGACGACGTTTTTGCAGCGGTAGCAGTAGCCTACTTGATTTTCGTAGTCCTCTATCTTTTCAACATTGCCAAGTTTTTCAAGCTCGGCCACGACGATATCTCTAGCCTCAAGCCTCTCAAGACCTGCAAATTTATCACACTTGTCGTTTAAGATGCCCTTTTCGTCAAATACAGTGATAAACTCAAGGTTGTGCCTTTTGCCAACTTCGTAGTCGTTTTGATCGTGCGCAGGCGTGACCTTAACAAGGCCTGTTCCAAACTCCATATCAACGTGCTCGTCTGCGATGATCTCGATCTCTCTATTTATGATAGGTAGTACAACTTTTTTGCCGATTAAATTTTTATAGCGCTCGTCGTTTGGATTTACCATTACCGCCGTATCACCAAAATATGTTTCTGGACGGGTGGTCGCAACAACAACAAATTCGCTTGGCTTGTCTGCAAAATAGTATCTCAAATGATAAAGCTTGCCTTTATTTTCT
This sequence comes from Campylobacter concisus, assembly GCF_902460895.1. Taxonomy (GTDB): domain Bacteria; phylum Campylobacterota; class Campylobacteria; order Campylobacterales; family Campylobacteraceae; genus Campylobacter_A; species Campylobacter_A concisus_BC. The sequence goes on from NZ_CABPVL010000002.1 coordinate 849,446, forward strand.
TTATGCTCGACCTCGATGTCAGAGAGTGCGCCATCGTGCGTACACCAGTTTATCATGTAGTTTTTCTGAACTATTAGCCCTTTGTCGTATAAATTTACAAAGGCCTTTTTCACAGCTTTTCTTAAGCCTTCATCCATAGTAAATCTCTGGCGTGACCAAGCCGGAGTGATGCCAAGTTTTCGCATCTGATGGACGATCATACCGCCGCTTTTTTCCTTCCACTCCCACACTTTTTCTACAAATTTCTCACGGCCAAGCTCTTCTTTTTTGATCCCTTGTGCTAGTAGCTGCTTTTCAACGACGTTTTGAGTAGCGATACCAGCGTGATCAAGTCCTGGCTGCCAAAGCGTCTTGTAGCCGTCCATTCTTTTGTAGCGAGTCATGATATCTTGGAGCGTGAAGGTTAGGGCGTGTCCGATGTGAAGCGAGCCAGTCACGTTTGGAGGTGGCATCATAATGCAAAATTTACGTCCATCTTTTTGGATATCTTTGTTTGCGTCTATCTCGAAATATCCGCGTTCTTCCCAAATTTTATAAAATTTGTCTTCTATCTCTTTTGCATTGTAAAATTCTGCCACTTTTGTATCCTCTTTCGTTTAAAAAATGCTTAATGTTATCTAAAATTTGTTTAAAAAAATCTTTGCAAAAGTGGGGAAATATGGGCTTGGGGCGGTTAAACGCCCCGAAGTTTAAATAGCTATTTGACGTTAAAGCTTCTCACAGCTAAGTCGTAGTCGTTTTGTCTTTCGTTATACATATTTTCAGTTGTAACTGCACCAAGAGAACATTTACCACCAAGTCTTACTCTATAAGGTGTGTAAAGCACGGCGTCTTTTTCGTCGCTACCAAGCGTATAAAAGCTTAGCACGCGGTCATCTTTTATGCTTTTATACTCAACTTGCAAGCTGTTTTTTAAGCTCTTGCTAAAGTTACTTAAATTTTCATTTATCGGCTCAAAGCAACTGCTTACGATCTCGTTTATCACACCGTTTCTTACCATTGTTTTTGAGTTTATCACCACTTTTGAGTAGATGACGTCATTTACTTTTAGGCTGTCAAGACCTAGCTCTTTGCCTTTTTCATCAACAAAAACGCGGTAGATATCAAGCTCTTTTGGCTCGATCTTATGCCTAATATCAAGCGGCAAGTAAGCGTAGCTTAAGATAGTCGCATAAAGCTTGTTTGAGCCTAGTGGAGCGATGCTAAATTCGCCATTTTTTGTAGTAAATGACGTGCTTAAAAGACCGTCAAATTCTTTACTTGCGCCGTTGTAGCTAAGCTTAAATTTGTTATTTTTCTCGCCGTTATCTTTACCAAAGTATGCATTTAGCGCTCTTAGCGTAAATGCACGCTCTTGCGTTGAGCTTAGCTCATTTAAATTTACTATCAAGAAATTTGCAAGGTCGTCTGAGTAGTCGTTTTTCTCAAAGTATTTTGCGTGCAAGTATAAGATAAAGGCGTTATCTCTTACTTTTGAGCTAAAATCAGATGCATTTTCTTCGCTTGTTTTAGCATTTTTGATATCTTTTAGCGCGACCTTTGCCTCCTCACCTAGTCCGTTTAGCTTTAAAGCTGCTGCCATTAGGTATTTACTTAGTGCTGTTTTGTTGTAGGCTTTGTCGTCATAAATTTTATTTAAAACCGATCTATCGGCCATATTTGCACGTGAGCTTACATAAAGTGCGTAAAGCGCCTCAAGGTCGTTGTTTGCGTATTTTAAAAGAGAGTTTAGAGCATTTTGTTTGACGCCTTTACTTACATCATATCCTGCCTCTTCAAGGTCAAGAAGCACGTCTGTTGCAAAGATGCTTGCAAATGCATTTGTCTCACCTAGATCGCTCCAGTAGCCAAAGCTGCCGTCTGGTTTTTGCATCTTGACTAGCTCATCTATGCCGCTAACGATAAATCTCTTTTGATCGCTTTTTTCAAGCTCATCTTTTGGTTTTAAATTTAAAAGTGCAAGCAGTCTTGAGCTTCTTTGCTCCGCGCATCCGTAAGGATACTCTACTAAATTTTTAGAAGCTGCTAAAAGCACGCTTGAGACCGAGCTTGACGCATCAACGCTTACATCGTGATAGCCTTTTGGTAGTGAAATTTTACTCTCTTTGTCAAAGACGCTGCTCTTTGCGTAGGTGCTGATCGTATAAGGGCTAACGACATCTAGTAAATTTTGAAGCGTTTTTGAGCTATTTTTGTCGCTTATTGTGACATTGTATTCGCCAGCACCTGTTTCAAGGGCTGAAATTTTAAGCACAAACGCCTTGTTTTCAAATGGCTTTAGGTTAGCATTTTCTTGCGTTTTGATGTTTAAATTTTTACTCGATGCTACATTTATAGTAAGGTTTTTGTCGGCATTTGTCGTATTTATAAGCCTTAAGTTTGCGCTTAATTCATCACCTTTTAAAAGATAAAGCAAAGCGCTTGGCTTAATGATCACATCATCTTTTACTTTTATCTCGCTATTTACGGCGTTCATCGCAGTTGCGTCATTTGCCACAGCATCTACTCTAATGGCGCCGTTAAAGCCATTTGGCGTTTTAAATTCGTATGAAATTTCGCCTTTGTCGTCTGCTTGAAGGCTCACTAAATTTGCATAAGTTTTTACATTTTTGCTATCAACTGGGCTTGCATGTTTTGCCATTTTTGCCGCCACTGCCATCGCCGCAGCATCACCGCCAAAGCTTAGCGTTTTGCCCTCGACCTTGTAGTTTGTAAGCATATTATAGATATCGTAGTCAAAGACGCCATCAGGTAAAATTTTGTCAAAAAACTTAAGCGGATCGGCTGGTTTTTGTGAAGTGATATCAAGCACGCCAACATCTGTGATAAATAAATTCAGATAAACTTTTGGCTTTGTTTTTAGTGAAATTTTGATATTTTCATCGCTCTTTGCACTTTTTGGCGCATCTAAACTAAGCTCTATCTTTCTTGAAGATTTATCGCCATTTGCATAGACCTTGCCGTAGGTTCTAAACGGAGTTAGTCCAGCGTCGGTCATGCGGTAGATATTTGCGCTCACGTAAAGGCCGTTAAAGTCAAAGTCTAGCTTAAATTTAACGTTTGCTGAGTTGTTTTTGATCTTGACGACCTTGTAGGCTTTGACACCTGCGTCCTCAAGTGTGACAAGCGCGATACCTTCTTTTATCGCTGAGCTTATGTCTGCGCTTAGTTCGTCGCCTTTTTTATAGACGCTTTTGTTTAGCTTGATTTGAGACTTGCTAAGCTCTTTTGTAGGCGCTAGGGTTGAGTAGTTATAACCGCTCACATCGATGTCTAGGCTCGTGCTCGCGCCACTTACTAAATTTGTAGCAGTGATGACGTATGAGCCACTTTGCGTAAATTTATAGCTAAACTCGCCACTATTTTTATAAAAACTATCCACATCTTCAAGCGTTTGGATCCATTTTATATAGCCGTTTGCGTCCCTTTGATACTGCCATGAGACACGTTTTACATCAAATTTCAAATTTGACTTCACTGCCTTTTGGCTTGGCATATCAACGACGACTGTTCTTATCTTTACATCTTCGTTTGGATCAGCAAATGCCGTGCTAGCAGCGATGCCAACCATATCTTTGTAAGGATAGAGTGTAAAGCTTTTTGCGTCACTTACATTTTTGCCATCGTCATTTACGTTGAAATTTATGACGCCTTTTATTATTGAAGGTGCGTTTTTGGTGTTAAAGCTAAGGTCTATCATTTGGCTTGATTTGCCATCTTTTGAAAGAGTTAGATCATTTTCTATGCTTGGATAAGCAGCCGCTTTTAAGGTGTCATTTTTAAATTTATACTCTTTAAATTCGCTATTTTTATACTCATCATCAAAGAAGCTAACCTGCATACTGCCAGCTAGGTCGCTAGCTGCTCCGCCAAAGAGGTAGCTACTTGTCAAATTTACCTTTACTAGCTCATTTGCAAAGAATTTATCCGCATCTATGGCTATGTCATTTTTTATCTTGTTTGGCACGAAGCTCTCGACGTAAAATGGCACGCTTGTTATCACCTTGCTAGCGTAGATTATCTGCATGTTAAATCTACCGCTTAGATCGCTTAAAATTTCTTTTTCAAAATTTATCATGCCAACATCATTTGTATTTTGCGTGATCTGGGCGCTACTTTTGCCTTGTGGATCGATAAATTTGATCTTAACTGGCATATTTTTAAGCGGGTTAAAGTCCCTATCTCTTAGATAAATTGCTCCTTTTAGGCTCTCGTTTGGTCTTATGATATTTGAGGCAAAATGCGTGTAAGCGTCGATGCTCTCGCTTGGATTTTGGCTGATGAGCTTTGCCTCATTTAGTGCTTCGCCATCTTTTATGATGAGGAAATTTTGCTCCTTGCCAAGTGAGACGACGATCGATGAGACCTCTTTGTAGATATCTTTTTTGTTAAATTTAAATACACCAACGTCATTTGTCGCGCCAACTGCGATCTCTTCGTTTCTTTTGCCATAAATTTTGACATTTGCGTTTGGTAGCATTGTATTTTCGCCAAGGCGGTTTGCAAAGATGAAAATTTCATCCTTGCCAAGCTTTGCATTTATGGCGATGTCGCTTAGATAGACGACCTTTGAGATGCTCTTATCTTTGCCGTAGTTTAAGCTTATCTTATAGACGCCGTCTCCTGCTCCTGCAAAGTCAAGCTTGATCTTGTTTAGTGAAATTTCGTTTAATGCACCTTCTAGCTTGTAGCTTTTGCTTGCTACTTTTGAGCTAAAGTTGCTTAGATCTTCGTTATTGTCGTTGAAATTTAAAAAGTATCTAAAATTTTGATCGCTTAACTTTTCAACGCTCACATTTAGCTCAGGTAAATTTGCACTTCTAATGCCGATCTCACCCACGCTTGAGATGTAAGGTTCTTCATTTGTGAAATTTGCAAATGGAGTGAAGTTGCTAGCGACCACCTCGTAGGTTTTGGCCTCTCTTACAACATTTCTATCATCTCCAAAGCCTGGTTTTATCGTGATCTCATAGCTATTTTGTGGCTTAAACTCATCGCTTATGATATCGATGCAATAATCATACCCCTCAAGCTCAGAATTTGGCGCGCCATTTTCATCATCATTTTTATATGCCACGTCGCTTATACTAAAGCTTTTTACGCCTTTTATCTTTATAAATTTCTTTAGATTATTATCATCGCTTAGCCACTCTTTTAGATAAATTCTAAATGCCAAGATGCCATTATCCAGGCTAGTTGGATAGATTTTAGCTATCTCAAAGCTCTTTGCTTCAGCATTTATATTTACGCTCTCACTGCTTGCTTGCTCACTAAATTTCACCACGCCATCGCCTGCAAGCTTAGCGCCAAATTTACTCTCAAAATTTTCTCCAAACTCAAAAACAGGCTCGCTTATATTTTTATCAAGATCAAGCTCAAAGCTGTTTTGAGAGAGCTGTAAGGCATTAAAGCTTGCACCTTTTACGGCTATTTTTTTCACAAGCTCGTCACTAACTTCGTCATTAAATTTAAGGATAAATTTGCTATCAGTGAGCTTTTCTATCTTCTCAAGCGCAAATTCTTTCGTCTCAAAGCTAGCACTGCTGCCATTTTCTAGCTTACAGCTATACTCTACGCCTGCGTGCATATCTTTTGTAAAAAGCGTAAGACTTTGAGCGTTAAATTTCACCGTGCCGCTTAGCGCTGGCTCGCACGAGATGAGTTTTTTCTCGCTTAGCGTGCCTATGAGATTTTTGCTTACATCATCTTCTAGTCCAAATTCCACGCTTAAAGGCGACTTTACCTCGACATTGCCATTTAGACTTAAAGCATATAAATTTACTGCTCCTAAAAGTGCTAAAAGTAGCGCTTTTTGCTGCATTTTATCTCCTTATTTTTATTGTTATTTCACTTTGATTTGAGTTTTGATCAAGGCATTTTAAAGTGTGCTCGCCAAGAGTTAGATCTAGCCTTTTTTCGCTTGCATTTTCTATCTTAGAAAAGTTCAAATCATCCACTTTCAGGTAAATTTCATCACCTAAAAACGCGTAGCATTTTAGCATAATTTGTGTTACATTTTCATCTGTCACGATCTCTTCGCCATCAAACGGATAGGCAAAAACTGGCTTTTTGTCTTTGAAAACTTCAGCACAAGGGCTATTTTTGACCTCGTTCTTGTCTAAAAAGCCATTTTTTATCAAAAACTCAAGCTCCTCGCCTCTTAAACTCTCGCACTTATCTTGCAGTTTAACTCCAACTATCCTATCATCAAGCGCAGTTTTTTTGCACGTTTCATAGCTAAAAGCATCAAGGCAGGTCGGCACTTTTTCGATGCCCTCTGGCTCGCTCATAAAGCTTAAATTTCTTTTTTGAGCGATGAGCTTAAACATATCAAAAACGATCTTTGAAACGTCATTTAGCCCAGTTAGTTTGTCAGTTTTTTCAGCGTTAAAGTTGCCAACCCAGACAGCGACCGTGTAGTTTTCATTGACACCTATGGCGTAAAGATCGCGTGAGTTTGCACTTGTGCCTGTTTTAAAGGCGATCTTTGGCGTGTTTTGCGCGTATTGCCAAGCATTTTTTAGATATGATCTTGAAGCTTCACTCATCATTTTAGCAGTTAGATAGGCGCTTTGAGGCGAGATGAGGGTTATGTTTTTATCTTCATTTTTATAGTTTTTGCCAGCAAACTCAAGCGGCCTATAAACGCCATCATTTGCGTATATCGTATAAAGATGCGCAAGATCAAGCAGGCTCATCTCAGCACTACCTAAAACTATTGAGGAGCCATAAAACTCCTTGTTTTCATCAACTAAATTTACCTTTTCAAGCAGCTCATAAAGCGAGTTGTCTTTTAGCTTTAAGTCTAAATTTATAACTGGGATATTAAGGCTAAAATTTAGAGCGTCCTTTGCGCTTACAAGCCCTAAAAAGTCGTTACTAAAGTTCTTTGGCACATATTCATTTACATAAATTTGCGTGTCAATTAGCTGCGAATTTGGCGTGATAAGACCGCTATCAAGCGCAAGAGAGTAGATAAAAGGCTTTAGTGTGCTGCCGGTGTTTCGCTTCATATTTAGGGCTGAGTTTTTGCCATCACGTGCGCGCTCATCATGCGAGCCGATAAATGCAACAACGCTCATTGTTTTATTGTCGATGACCACAGCTGCGGCGTTATTTGCGTTTTTAGCCTTTAGCGAAAACATCGCATCTTTTAAAATTTTAAGCATATCTTTTTGTAAATTTAGATCCAAACTTGCCTTTACGATTTGGTTTTTAAAAGCGACATTTGCGTAGTCGCCTGCATTTACGACAGCTCTTATCCTTACATTTTTAAATGGCTCTGCTTGAGCCCTTTTAAAGGCACTAAGGTCGATTAAATTTGCCTTATAAAGCATCTTTATGACCCTGTTTTTTAGGGCGTTTATGTTTGAGACGCGGTCAAGTCTATTTTTATTTGGATTTTTAGGGATCGTGCTTAAAAGTGCGGCCTGAGCGTAGCTAAGCTCGTTTAGCTCTTTGCCAAAGTAAAAGAAGCTTGCCGCCTTTGCACCCTCGATATTGCCGCCATATGGGGCTAAATTTAGGTATAAATTTAAAATTTCATCCTTGCTAAAGTGAAGCTCGAGCTGAAATGCTCTAAAAATTTCTCTTATCTTGTTTTTATAGCTTCGATCTCCAGGCTCCAGCATCCTAGCTACTTGCATCGTGATAGTGCTAGCGCCTATGCGGTTGTCGCTTCTTAGGTTGTGGAAAAATGCTCTAAAAATGGAGGCAAAATTTACGCCAAAATGGTAGTAAAAGTATCTATCTTCAAAGAGAACTACGCATTGTTTTAGCGAGTTTGGGAAGCTTTGCTCGTGAAATCTCCAAATTCCGTCGCTGCTAAGCTTCATATTTATGATCTCGCCATTTTTATCAAGCAAAATTTTGGCTTCGTCTTTTTTGAGCGCATCTAAATTTAGTGGATAAATTTGATCCAGTATCAAAAAAATAGCAACCATTAAAGCCAAAAATAGGGCAAGGAATTTTAGAAATTTAAACTTTTTCATCCGCGTAATTATAGCTGTTAAAGTTTAAGTAGCTATAATTAGGCCTTTTTAAAAAAGAGGAAGACATGCCCTTATCTAGGTTAAACAAAGAACAATACACCGCTGCAACTGCGCCATTTGGACACAATCTCATCATCGCTTCAGCTGGCACTGGCAAGACTAGCACCATAGTCGCTCGCATCGCTCATCTTTTAAATTTAGGCGTTGCGCCAGAGAAAATTTTGCTTCTAACTTTCACTAACAAAGCCGCAAGCGAGATGATAGAGCGCTTAAATAGATATTTTGATAAACAAATCACCTCCAAAATCACCGCAGGCACCTTCCACTCGGTCTCATTTTCGCTTTTAAAAAGCCTTGATAAAGGCGTCACGCTAAAGCAGCCAAGCGAGCTAAAGACGCTTTTAAAAAGTCTTGTTGAGAGGCGTAAATTTTACCATTTAAGCGACGTCAAGCCTTACGGCGGAGCCTATCTATACGACCTTTACTCGCTCTTTCAAAACAGCGAGCAAGGCACCACTTTTGGCAAATGGATAAGCGATAAGAGCGAAGAGCAGGGCGTTTATGCTGAAATTTATGAAGATGTTTTAGAGGAGTTTGAGGCTGAAAAGGCTAAATTTTCTTATGCTGATTTTAACGACCTTCTCATAAAAATGCGTGATGAGCTAAAAAATGGGGCAAATTTAGCTTATGATGAAATTTTGATCGACGAGTATCAAGATACAAACACGCTTCAAGGCAGCCTAATAGACGCATTTAAGACAAAGAGCCTCTTTTGCGTGGGCGATTTTGACCAGAGCATCTACGCATTTAACGGCGCAAATATCGAGATCATTGGCTCATTTAAAGATCGCTTCCCAAACGCAAATATCTATGCTTTAAATGTAAATTACCGCTCAAGCTCAAGCATACTTGCCCTTGCAAACAAGGTCATAAACAACAACCCAAGGCTTTATGAAAAGCACCTCACAGTTAGCCGCGAGGGAAATTTCAAGCCTCCAAGGCTGCTTGTCTATAATGAGCTTTTTGATCAGTATCAAAATATCGCTGATATCATCTCGTTCTCGCCATTTAATAGAGAAAATATCGCCATAATTTTTAGAAATAACTCATCAGCGGACGGCATAGAAGTCGCGCTAAAAGAGCGAGGCATCGGCTCAAAGCGAAAGGGCGGGGTGAGCTTTTTTGAGAGCCGTGAGATCAAGGCGCTCATCGACATCATGGGAATTTATGTCAATCCAAAAGATATAATGGCATTTATCCACATCTGCGAATACGCAAGGGGCGTTGGCAGCGCAGTTAGCAAAGAAATTTTTGATGCACTTCTTAAGCTTGGACATGGAAATTTGATAAAAGGGATAGTTGAGCCAGACGAGAGCGTAAATATCTCATCAAACAAAAGGCGAAACTACCAGCTAGGCCTTTTTGACGATCTTGACGAATTTGCCGAGGTTTCGAGGTTTTCTAAGCTTGGTTTTAGCGATAAATTCCTGGGCCACCCTGTGCTAAAACTACAAAAGCTAAGTGAGAGTGGGGCGCAGTTTTTATATGAAATTTACAACTTTTTAAGAGGCATGAGAAATATCTCAAAGCCAGCCACGATGATAAATGAGATAAAAACTAGCAAAATTTACTCTCTCATCGTCGAAAACATCAGCACAAAAAGGGCAACTCTAAAAAATGGCAACGTCGATCTGTCGCTCAAAGAAGAGGTCAAAGAGCGCATAATGGCAAAAAGTGTGGTGCTAAGCGAGCTAGCTAAAAAGTATCAAGATATCAGCAAATTTTACAACTTCTTAGCCCTTGGAAGCAACGAGATGAGCGAAGGGCAGGGCGTTAGCTTGCTTAGCGTGCATGCGAGCAAGGGGCTTGAGTTTGACCAAGTTTTCATAGTAGATCTCGCGCAAAACCGCTTTCCAAATTTAAAGCTAATGAGCATGGGCGGTAGCCTAGAAGAGGAGAGACGGCTCTTTTACGTAGCAGTAACAAGGGCTAAAGACGAGCTATATCTTAGCTATGCAAAATACGACAAGATAAAGAAGGTGACTTATCAGCCAAGCAGGTTTTTGATAGAGGCTGGCATGGCAAAAGAGGAAGCTTAAAGAGTATTTACTCTTGTGAAGTAGAATTTACCAATTTTTTACAAAGAGAAGCGATGAAAAAAACTAAAATTTTAATAATTCTACTTATTTTAGGCGTCGGTGGATATTTTATCTACGATAAATTTTTTAAGATAAAAGACGAAAAGGTGGAGTTTATCACCAAAAAGGCAAAGAAGGGCTCATTTAGTAAGAAAGTCGATGCGACTGGAGAAATTTTCGCCACCGAGCTAATCGACGTGGGAGCTCAGGTGAGCGGTCAGATAAAAAAGCTCTACGTTAAGCTTGGAGATCAGGTAAAAAAGGGCGATATGATCGCAAGTATCGATAGTTCGACCCAGCAAAATAGCATTGACAACAAAGAAGCTCAGCTTGCTATCTATAAAGCCCAGCTTGAAAGCGCAAAAGTAGCTCTAAATATCGCTAAAACGCAGTTTGATAGAGAAAATGCACTTTTTGCCAAAAACGCCACTTCAAAGCAAGAATTTGAAAGTGCAAAAAACACATATAGTGCAAATAGCGCCAAAATTAAGGAGCTTGAAGCACAGATCAAGCAGACAAATATCGAGCTAAGCACGGCTAAGATAAATTTAGGCTACACAAAGATCACAGCTCCAAGAGATGGCACCGTTGTAAGCGTGCAGGTTGAGGAGGGCCAGACTGTAAATGCCAACCAAACTACGCCAACTATCGTAAATATCGCTGATCTTAGCCATGTAAAGATGAAGATGCAAATAGCAGAGGGCGACATCACAAAGATCAAAGTCGGCACGCCAGTTGAGTACTCGATCCTCTCTGAGCCAACGAAGAAATTTCAAACGACTGTTAGCTCGATCGACCCGGGGCTTACTACGCTAAGTGATGGCAGCTACGGCTCAAGTAGCAGCAGTAAGTCTTCATACTCAAGTAGCTCAAGCAGTAGCTCGGCGGTTTATTACTACGCGCAAAGCATCGTTGATAATAAAGATGGAATTTTAAGAATAGGCATGACCACACAAAACGAGCTTTTAATAGCAAACGTCGAGGACGCCATCATCGTGCCAAGCATCGGCATCAAAAAAGATGAAAACAGCACTTTTGTCTATCTGCTAAAAGATGGCAAGCCAGTAAAAACAGCGGTCAAAACTGGCATAAAAGATAACCTCGATACGCAGATCATCAGCGGCATAAACGAGGGCGATGAGATCATCACATCTCAAGGCTCATCAAGCGAGATCGCTAAGATGATCGCAAAAGAACATAAGAAGTTTTAAGTGATAAGCCTAAAAAACATCACCAAAAGCTTTAAGCTAGGTGACAACGAGATAGAGATCTTGCATGGCATAAATTTAGAGATAAAAAAGGGCGAATTTATAGCTATCATCGGTCAGTCTGGCTCTGGTAAATCAACCCTGATGAACATCCTTGGCTGCTTAGATAGCCCAAGTGGCGGCGAGTATTTGCTAGACGGCAAAGATATATCTAAATTTGACAGCGACGCACTTGCTAAGCTTAGAAGGGATAAATTTGGCTTTATCTTTCAAAGATATAACCTGCTTAGCACGATGAACGCTCTTGAAAACGTAGCGCTGCCAAGCATCTACGCAGGTGCAAACAAGAGCGAGCGAGAGAAAAGAGGGATGGAGATCTTAGACTCTCTTGGTCTTAGCGAAAAAGCGAAAAATTTGCCAAACAAGCTCTCAGGCGGACAACAGCAAAGGGTCTCCATAGCAAGGGCGCTGATGAATGGCGGTGAGATCATCTTGGCTGATGAGCCAACAGGCGCGCTTGATAGCAAAAGTGGGCTAAGGGTGATGGAAATTTTAGTTGATCTTTACAAAAAAGGCCACACCATCATCATCGTCACGCACGACCCAAAGATCGCAGAGTATGCGAGTAGGGTGATCGAGATAAAAGATGGCAACATCGTAAGCGACAATGTCAAAAATAGCAAAATTTATGAAGCTAGCAAGCAAACTCAGCCAGAAAAGAGCAAATTTACCTACTATAAAGACCAGCTAATTGAGAGCTTTAAAATGTCGGTAAATGCGATGCTAGCGCACAAACTAAGATCGCTTCTTACCATGCTTGGCATTATTATAGGTATCACAGCGGTCATTAGCGTCGTGGCCCTTGGCAAAGGCTCGCAGGAGCAAATTTTAGCTGGCATTAGAAAGATCGGCACTAACACGATCGACATCATGCCCGGTAAAGGCTTTGGCGATATGCTTTCAGGCAAGGTAAAAACGCTCTCCATTAGCGACGCAAACATGCTTGCTAAGCAGTCCTTTCTGGACTCAGTCACGCCAAATACAAGCACCTCAGGCGTGCTAACCTATGAAAATATCTCGCTAAGTGCGAGCCTAAAAGGTGGTGGAGTAGGGAGCTTTGACGTAAATGGGCTAAAGCTAGAAGAGGGCAGAATTTACGATGATGACGAGGTTTTAAACTCTGATTCAGTCGCTCTAATCGATCAAAACACCAAAAATAGTATCTTTAAAAATGATGATCCTATCGGCAAAATCATACTTTTTAACAAAAAGCCACTTCGCATTATCGGCGTTTTGCAAAAGGATGATTTTAAGATGGGAGATTCAAGCACGCTTAAAATTTACGCCCCTTACACGACTGTGCTAAACAAGGTCACTGGGGATAAATTTATAAGCTCGATCACAGCTAAAGTAAATGAAGGTGTCAATGCGCAAATCGCCGAAAAGAGCCTAAGCGAGCTTTTAGAGATCAAGCACGGCAAAAAGGACTTTTTTACAAGAAACTCAGACAGTATAAAACAAACGATCGAAGAGACCATCTCCACCATGCGCCTTCTCATCTCAAGTATCGCCGTCGTCTCGCTCGTAGTTGGCGGTATAGGTGTGATGAATATCATGCTAGTATCAGTCACCGAGCGCACCAAAGAGATAGGCATAAAAATGGCGATCGGAGCCAGACAGAGCAACATCTTGCAGCAGTTTTTGATAGAGGCGGTGCTACTTTGCCTAATAGGCGGAGCCATCGGCATCGTCCTATCCTACGCTATCGGCTACGTCTTTAACAACTTCTTAAACGGTTTTAGCATGATCTTTTCAAACGGCTCGATTGTGCTTGCACTTGTCACATCAATGGCGATTGGCATCATCTTTGGCTACATGCCTGCCAAAAACGCCTCAAAACTAAATCCAATAGATGCGCTTTCAAGGGAGTAATATGAAATTTCTAAGCTTAGCTTTAGTGCTCGTTTTAAGCGGCTGCGCTGTTAAAAATATAGATGAAAACTATAAGCAAATTTTACTTGAAGATAATGCAAGCCGTGAGCTAAATTTAGACACTTCTTGGTGGAAGCAGTATGAGCAAAGCTACCTTGATGAGCTTGTAGAACTTGCGCTTAAAAACAACACCGACCTTGCAAAAGCTGCGATAAATGTAAATAAAGCACTCGCTGGGGCTGGCGTTTTGCAGGCAAATTTGATCCCTAGCTTTAACGCTGGCATCGAGGCAACAAGTAGCAAAAACATAAAAGAGGGTGGCGCGGTCACTAGAAGTTTTGGCTCAAGCATAGGGCTTAGCTACGAGCTTGATCTTTGGCAAAAGCTAGCAAACAGCAAAGACGCAGCGATGTTTGAAGCAAGGGCTACTAAATTTGATCTGGAGGCTGGCAAACTAAGCGTCATAAACTCAGTAGCAGATGCCTATTTTCAAATTTTATATCTAAACGAGAGCATAAAAACCTATGAGCAAATTTTAGAAATTTATAACAAACTAAATGAGATAGTTGGGCTTAAATTTAAGCTTGGCAAAGAGGAGGCGCTAAGCCTAAAACAGATAAACTCGCAGCTCTTAAGCGCTCAAAATAAGATAGAAAGTGCCAAAAAAGAGCTAGTGAGTGCTAAAAAAACGCTTAGGATTTTGCTAAATGAGAAGCCAGAATTTGAGCTTAAATTTGAAGGCCTCACGCTAAGCCCTGTAAAAAGTGCGGGCGTTGATCTGGATGTGCCAACAAGCGCCATAGCAAACCGCCCTGATCTAAAAGCGGCCATTTACCGCATAGAAGAGGGCATCTTGAACTACAAAGCGAGCCAAAAAGAGTTTTATCCAAGCATCACACTAGGAGCCAGCCTCAAAAGCAGCACCGACAAAAAAGAGGAAGCCTTTAGTCTTAAATTTATAAATGGAAACATCGCTTTGAATTTGCCATTTTTAAACTACCATAAGCTAAAGTCAAATTTAAAGGTTAGCGAGGCAAATTTCGAGCTTGCAAAGCTAAACTACATAAGCACACTAAATAGCGCGCTAAACGAGATAGACGCATTTTATAAAGGCTATCTAAACGACGAAGCACTACTTACTAACTATCAAGAGCAGATAAAAAACTACGAGGAAATTTCAAAAATTTACGAGCTAAAATACTCCTACGGCAAGGTCGAGCTAAAGCAGTTTTTAGAGGCTAAAAACAGCGAGCTAGAGGCCAAAATAGGGCTTTTAAAAGCAAAATACACGCTTTTACAAGACGAGCTAAATATCTACAAAGCCATGGCAGGTAAATTTAATAGGTAAATTTATGAGCTCAGCTTGGGACTACGAGGCAAATGCGTGTAGCAATGATGGCAATTTTAGTGCCAAATTTGAAGGCTGCGAAGTCGCTATGGGCGCTCCAATCATTGGCGAGCTACGACTTTTTATAAATGGCGAGCACTATCTAAATTTAAAAAACGAGCTCTTAAACCACGCAAAAACGCTACCAAATTTGGATCAAAATTTAGTTAAAGATGGCAGCACTCATCAAATTTTACTTAGCGAGAGAGCGACTGCTTGCTTTTTGTTTTCAAAGGACTCTAAATTTCTAGCTTTTTGTGAATGGACGACAGATAAAATGCAGATCGTAAAGATACTTCGCCTAGCCGATATGAGCATAAAAACTGACAACAAACGCAACAGAGTAGTGGAATTTCTCTCATTTGATGACAGCGTACTTGAAATTTTAGACTCACCAGTTTTTATGCCAAAAAATTACACACTAAATATCCGCATACTTTTTGACGATAAAATTTAAATCGCCCAATATCATACATCAACGTACAAATACAAATTTGGGTTTTTATAGTTGCTTTTAATAGTAAAATTAACCCCTTACTCCAAAATTTAACGCGCAATTTCAATATTTGGCGCACAAAAACAAAAATCATGGATTGTTCTTATTTTTTTATACTGCTCTTAAATTTAGCATGTGTAAGATTGTTCTACTAACTTTTAGAAAAACACTTGCTTTGGATTAAATTTGCCTCCAAAATGCCAGCTTGAGCAAGTGCTTTATTTACATTTATCGCTACTTTTCAAGGGTTGTGCTACTTTTTAGAGCAAGAAGCACAAGTTTTAAGTTATGTATAAGATAAATGCAAATTTCACAATTTTTGAAAAGTGTAAAATTTAACTCATTTTCTTACAAATTTTTTTACACCAAATTTAATGGATAAATTTAGATCACACAAAAGATAAAATGCAAAACCTAGCCAAATATAGCTATTTAAAACTTTAAAAAGAGCAGAATAAATATTTTAAAATATCAATTTGAAAATTACAGTTTTCAATACAAAATATATAAAATATCTTGCATTTTACCTTTTATCATATTTTGGTATTGCAATTATGGTTGATTTTAAATTTGCTTTTATGTCTGGTGATTTGAGCTTGAAATGGTTAAATTTTCAAAACTGGAGTGATAAATTTTAAAATTTGAGTAGAAAATGTTTTTGGTTCAAAAGCAAAACTTGCATTTGAAAAATCAAATCTTTATGCCTGTCAGATCACAATAAATGAATTTGCGTTTTTTCTAAAACTTATCTTTGATGTTTCTTTGGGTGGTCAAAAAATAAAGCTTTTGCACTGCCCTCTTTTAGCTCTTTAAATTCAGACTCAAACTCTATGCAAAAAATGCCTGAAGTTGGGATATTATCAATTGATGAGTCGCTTAGGTATTCGCAAATTTCAGTTATGCTAGGATTGTGCGTGATGATGAAAATTTCATCTAAATTTTCATCTAAATTTCTTACAAACTCCAAAAGATCCTCAAAGCTTATGTCGTAAAGCTCGTCTTTTATCTCTATGGATTTTTCTTTAAATTTTAAAGTTTTAGCGATGATTTTTGCTGTTTGCTCGCATCTTTTAGCACTACTTGAAAAGATAGCTCCTGGCATCACGTCATACATTTTTAGCCTGCTAGCCATAAATTTAGCGTCCTCTTTTCCTTTTGGGCTAAGCTCTCTTGAAGCGTCTTTTGCGCCGTCTTTGTTCTCATCAACTGCTTTTGCGTGCCTCATGAAGTAAATTTTGCTCATGATCTCTCCTTTGAGAAATTCTTTATCCAACTAAGCTCTTTCTCGCTAAAACCTGCCTTTAAGCGGTCTTTTTCGTTGATCTCTCTCATGCTTTTAAATGAATTTGGATATAAATTTAAGATGATGTCAAAGTAGCTTTTCTCATCGACGCCCTCTTTTTTGCAGGCAAATTTAAACCACTTATCGCCCTTATAAACGTGAGAGACTTCCTCTTTTAAGATGACTTTTAGGCACTCTATGAGCTCTTCTTGCCCGCCCTCAGCTTCTAGCCTTTTGATGATGTGAGCGTTTGCATCAAGCCCGTTTGCCTCCATATATCTTGGCAGTAGCGCCATGCGGCTAGTGAGCCTATCTGAAGTCTTTTGAAGTGCGATAAAAAGGCCGTCATGCACGCTTAGCTCGCCGTATCTGCCGCCTTGTTTTGTGAGTAAATTTTCTATCATGCAAAAGTGCCTGATCTCATCCTCAGCCACCTCCAGCCAGTCCTCGTAAAACTCCCTTGGCAGCCCTCTAAATCTATAACAAGCATCAAGCGCGATGTCGATAGCGCTAAATTCGATGTGAGCGACTGAGTGGATGAAATTTAGGTTTTTATCTTTTGGCTTTACCTTTTTGTTTAGCTCTTTCATACTAACGACGTCGCAAAATTTAGCGTAGCATGGCGTAGTTAGCTCATTTGGCGCAGAAATTTCATCAAAACAAATATCCAAATTTGATCTAAATTTCTCGTAAAATAGCTCAAATTTTAAAAATTTAAGCTCCACGTCGCCTTCGTTTAAAATGTCCCAGATCTCATCAAAAAATCTCATCTGCTCTCTTTAAGTAAAATTTAGCATACAAACAGCCAATGCCCCAGCCTATAAAGTGCGCGTACCATGCGACATTTATGCCCATAAGTAGTGGCAAAAAGCTCATAGCGACAACGATGGCAAAGTAGCCAAACCACGCCTTTTTATCGGAGTAAAGCACCGAGGTCGCCAGCATGCCAAAGAGCATACACAAAGCACCGCTTGCACCGACTAAATTTATAAATTTCTCATTTTCAAATGCAAAATATATATAAATAAAGCTTAAAATTTGCGTCAAAACGCCGCCAACAATATAAAAAATGATAAATTTCTTCGTGCCAAGATATAGCTCGCTCATCGTGCCGACTTGATATAAAAAGAGCATATTCATGAGCAGGTGAGCTGTGCCTACGTGTATAAAGATAGATGTGAGGGGCTGAAATAGATAGAGTTTTTCTAAAAAATAGATATTTAAGCCAAGCGCGAGCCATAGCTCACGCGAGTGCAAAAAGGTGAGACTAAAAAATGCAGCTAAATTTAAAATGATAAGCGCAAATGTAGCTGGGCTACTTAGCTTTGCCATATCCAGCAAATCTATTTGCCGCAAGGCAGCTAGCGTTTGAGCACCTTACAACGTAGCTATTTATCTCTTTATCACCCTTTAGATGCGTGTTTTTTTGTTTTAAATTCATATAGCTGTGGATTATCCTGCCACCAGAGTTGTGGATAAATTTCACCGTCTCGTCTGGAAGTATGGCTGTCACGATACCAACGTGAGTGACGTTTTTCTTGTCTTTATTTTTTTGTATGCCTTTGCCAAGGGTGTTTGAAAAGAAGATAAGATCGCCTTTTTTTGGATTTTTATGAGTGATTAAATTTTGGCTTTCATAAAAGTTGTAGATGGCTTTTGATTTTCTGCCACCCTTGCTGTAGTAGTTATTGATGGTTTTTTCATCAAAATACATATTTTTATATTTTGAATTTACGATAGATACAAAGCCTGAGCAGTCGCCCCCTGCTCTAGTGTTTAAGTATTTTTTAAAAAATGAACCAAATTCTTTATCTGCTCTGCCGTCATCTTCGTCTAAAAGCTCACTTGAAGTTTGTCTGCTAAAGTCTTCATTTGTAGAGACGGTTTGATTGTAGTCATTTTGTGGGATTTTAGGCTCATTTGAGGTGAAAGAACAACCTGTAAAAAGTGCGATACAAAGTGCAAAAAATATTCTTTTATTTATTAAACTTAACATATTTTTATCCAAAATAATTAATTTTCGTAATTTTAACTCTTAAATGTAAATAAAGCGAAAATAGCGCCCTGTTTTCTTTACTCTAAGTTTAAAAACAATATAATCGGCAAAAAATATATTTTCTTAAGGCAAAAAATAATGATGCACTATCTAAAAATAGAAGGCAATGCCAAATTAAGCGGCGAAGTAAAGATCAGCGGAGCTAAAAATGCCGCCCTACCTATCATCGCCCTAACCCTACTTGCTAAAAATAAGATAAATTTAACAAATATCCCAAATGTCGCTGACATAAAGACGCTTTGCCAGTTGCTTGTTAATCTTGGAGCAAAGTGTGAATTTAAAGATGAAAACTCACTAAGTATCGACACAAGCAGCGTAAATTCGACCACGGCAAACTACGATATCGTTAGAAAGATGCGCGCTTCTATATTAACGCTTGGTCCGCTTTTAGCGCGCTTTGGACACTGTGAGGTGAGCCTGCCTGGTGGCTGTGCGATCGGACAAAGACCTATTGATCTACACCTAAGCGCACTTGAAAAAATGGGCGCAAATATCGAGATAAAACAAGGTTACGTCGTTGCAACCGCGCCAAATGGCCTAAAAGGCGCAAAGATAGTTTTTGATAAGATCACCGTAACTGGCAGCGAAAACATCATCATGGCAGCAGCTCTAGCGCACGGCACGACAGAGCTTTTTAACGTCGCACTTGAGCCTGAAGTGGTGCAAATTTGTGAAATTTTGGCAAAAAGTGGCGTAAGGATAGAGGGCATCGGCACGAGCGAGCTAAAGATCACTGGTAGCGGTCAAAAGCTACTTGAAATTTGTGACATCGAGGTCATCCCAGATAGGATCGAAGCTGGCACATACCTTTGCGCTGGAGCTATCACAAATAGCAAAATTTCAGTCACAAAGGCAAATGCAGCGCACATGACGGCCATTTTAAATAAATTTGAAGAGATGGGCTTTGGTATTGAAGTGGATGGCGATAAGATCACTATTTTGCCGACAAATGATATAAAACCAGTCGAGATAAGAACGACTGAGTATCCTGGCTTTCCGACCGATATGCAGGCTCAGTTTATGGCGCTTTGTCTAGCAGCAAATGGCGTTAGCACGATAGATGAGAGGCTTTTTGAAAACCGCTTTATGCACGTTAGTGAGCTAGCTAGAATGGGCGCTGATATCCGCTTAAACGGCCATATCGCAAGCGTTTATGCCCCTGCAAATTTAAACGCGGCTGATGTTATGGCGACAGATCTTAGAGCGAGCTCAGCGCTGATACTAGCCGCTCTTATCGCAAATGGCGAGAGCTTGGTGCATAGAATTTACCACCTTGATAGAGGCTACGAGAGGCTTGAGGAGAAATTTAAAAGCCTTGGGGCAAAAATAGTTAGGCTTGAGGAGTAAAAATGCTAGTAAATGACGCACTTGAGGCTTTAAAAGCTAAATTTAGACCAAAAAATAAGAGTGAAATTTTACCTCTTAGCGAGGCTCTTGGCAAAACCTTAGCAAATGACGTGATAGCGGTCAAAGACCTGCCCTGCTTTGATAACTCAGCGCTTGATGGTTTTGCGGTTAAATTTGATGAAAAAGATGAGCCTTATAAGATCATCGCAAGTGCCTTTGCGGGCGATAAAGAGCAGCTAAGTATCGGCAAAAACGAGTGCTTGAAGATAATGACAGGCGCTAAGATGCCAAAGGGCTCTGACACGGTCATGAGGTTTGAGGACTGCGTTGTTGAGGGCGAGTTTGTGAAAGCACCAGCTAAGCTTAAAAAAGGCGAGGCTTACCGCTTTAAAGGCGAAGAGACAAAAGTTGGTGAAATTTTACTAAAAAGTGGTGAAATTTTAAACACAAGAAGCGTGATGATGCTTGCAGCTCAGGGCATAAGCTTTATAGATGTAAAAAAGCAGCCAAGTATAGCAGTTTATTCAAGCGGAAACGAGATCATCGAGCCTTGGCAAAGAGCGAGCGAGGATGAAATTTACAATGCAAATGCCTTTGGCATCGCTGCACTTCTTAGCTCAATCGGTCAAAAAAGCTCATATCTTGGTATCATAAAAGATGAGCTAAATGCTGTAAAACAGGCATTTTTAAACGCTGCAAACTACGACATCGTTATCTGCTCTGGTGGAGCAAGCGCTGGTGAGGCTGATTTTATGAAGATAGCCCTAAGCGAGCTTGGATACAACGAAATTTTCTCGCACCTTGACATAAGACCTGGCAGACCTTGCAAGGCTTATGAAAAAGATGGCAGGCTTGTTTTTATCTTGCCTGGCAACCCTATGGCTGCTTATCTTTGCACGATGATGCTTGTTTTGCCACTTCTAAAAAGTGAGTGTTTTGTGACGCAAAAAGCTATAAATAGCGAAAATTTAAAGGTAAAATCGGGCAGAGCAAATGCGGTTTTTGGCAATGTAGCTGATGGCAAATTTATAGCAACTGACGGCGGAAAATATGGCTCAGGCATGATAAATCATATATTAAAGAGTGATTTTGTGTTGATAACTAGCCCTGATCAAGGTGAAATTTTACAAAATAGTGAAATTTCACTTATAAAACTTCCATAATCCTTGACAAATGAAAAACAATCTGATAAAATGCGGACTTCATTTTGGTTGCGGGAATAGCTCAGGGGTAGAGCACAACCTTGCCAAGGTTGGGGTCGCGAGTTCGAATCTCGTTTCCCGCTCCATCTTTTTTATACTCATTTTTTTATTTTCCACAAAACTTTTTGCAAATGAAGTCAGCATCTATCCGATGTATTGCGTCGTAAATGATCAAATTTCACTTAGCACTTTTGGCTTTGAAGGCGAAGACAATGAAATTTTAAACTTAGAGGGCAAAAGAGCTGCCAAGATAGATAGTAAAAAACTCTATGAAATTCTAACAGCAAATTTTAAAACATACAATGACAAAAGCGGCGGCAGCGTTGCTTTTGTGAAAAACTGCTCTATCATGGATGAAATTCAGATGCAATTTCTAAGAGAGATCAGCAACGAATATCCAGGCATCAGTGTGAGCGATCTTAGCATCAGTCCGCAAAACAAACTCCCTGCAAATTTTAAAGACTTAGTTTTTAAAAATATATTTTTAAGCGATCAAAATAGCCAAAAAGGCGTTTTTAGAGCCTCATTTGAGGACGTTGATCTAAGTCTTAAAAGCCTTTATTTTAAATTTAGCTTTAACGCCAAAATGCCAGTTTTTATCGCTATAAACTCAATGAATACAAACCACATTTTAAGCTTGCTTGACTACCAACCAACGATGATTGAGTTTAGCAAATGGCCACGTGACGCACTCTTTGGACTTAGCGCCTCAACTCTTGTCACAAAAGTGCAGATAAGAAGCGGAGAAATTTTAACAAAACGTCAGTTTAACGCCATTAGTTTAGTCAAAAAAGGTCAAATGCTAAACGCAGTTTTAAGCGAAGGTGGCGTTAAGATAATCGCCGAGGTAAAGGCGCTTGAAGATGGAAATTTAGGCGATATGATAAAGATAAGAACAAGAGAAAATAAAATTTTACAGGCCACAGTTTCAGGCAAAGATGAGGCAGTTATAAGATGAAAAAGGTAGTTTTTGCAGCCACTGGAGCAAGCGGGACTGGGCTTTTTCTAAAGCTAGTAAATGCCGCCAAAGATAGCTGTGAGGTGCACGTCATAGTTAGTAAAAATGCTATGAAAGTTTTAGAGGCTGAAGAAAATTTGAGGCTAAATTTAGATGATCTTGGCGTGAAAATTTATGATGATCAAGACCTTGGTGCAGGCCCAGCTTCTGGCTCGTTTGGCGTTGAAGCAATGATAATAGCGCCCTGCTCTACTAACACGCTAGCAAAAGTTGCAAACGGCATAAGTGATACGCTCATCACAAGGGCTGCAAGTGTCGCACTAAAAGAGAGGCGAACCTTAGTTTTAGGCGTTAGAGAGATGCCATTTTCTGCGATCGCGCTTTCACAGATGCAGCTACTCTCATCTCTTGGAGCTACCATCGCTCCGCCAGTTTTAGGCTACTACGCAGGCATAAAGAGCCTTCAGGATATGGAAAATTTTATCATCGGCAAGTGGCTTGATGCCTTAAAAATCGAAAATAATCTTTACAAAAGGTGGCAAATTTGAAAAAATCTTGCATCTATCCAGGGACCTTTGATCCCATAACAAACGGCCATTTAGACGTTATCATAAGGGCTACGAAAATTTTTAATAAGGTAATCGTCGCAGTTGCAAAAAGTGATAGCAAACAGCCGATGTTCGCACACGAAAAGCGCATAGAGATGGCAAAAGAGGCAGTTTGCGAGCTAAAAAACGTAAGCGTGCTTGGCTTTGATAACTTGCTTGTTGATTTTGCTAAATCGCATGGCATAAACACCGTTATCAGGGGGCTTCGCGCAGTTAGTGACTTCGAGTATGAGCTACAAATCGGCTACGCAAACGCTGCACTCTGGGACGAATTTGAGACGGTTTATCTTATGCCAAGCTTAAATAATGCCTTCATCTCAAGCTCGATCGTCCGCTCAGTTTTGCGCCATGACGGCGACGTGAGCAACCTAGTGCCAGCAAAAATTCTAAAAAATTTAAAGGCGTAAAATGTATGTTTTGTTTGAAGGCATTGACGGCGTTGGCAAGAGCACGCAGATAGAAATTTTAGCTTCTAAATTTAGTGATGCCATCGTCACAAAAGAGCCAGGCGGCACAAAGCTTGGTGAAAATTTACGTGAAATTTTACTAAATTCGAGCATAAAAATAGGCAAAAGAGCTGAAATTTTACTTTTTTTGGCTGATAGGGCTGAGCATTTTGAAAAGCTGGTTGCTCCAAATTTAGGCAAATTGATTTTAAGCGACAGAGGCTTTATCTCAGGCATCGCCTACGCTTTGGCAAATGATGAAAGCTTAGATGAAAACGTGCTTTTAGAACTTAATAAATTTGCACTAAATGATAAATTTGCAGATAAGATCATCTTTTTTGAAGCAAGCCATGAGCTTATAAGCTCGCGCTTAAAAAATAGAGGCACCAGCGATAAGATCGAGGCTAGAGGGCTAGAGTATCTTTTAAAAGTGCAAAGTCTGATGAAGCAAATTCTCATCAAAAATGGCTTTGAAACGCTTTTTATAGACGCATCTAAAAGCATAGAGCTAATTTCAAAAGAGATAGAAAATTTTATAAATTTTAAGTAAAATCACAAAAAAATAAAAAGGATAATGCGATGATAACGGCACTTCGTGGCATGAAAGATATGCTTCCAGCTCGCGCAAAACTTTATGCACAGATAATAAAAACCTGCGAGGAAGTCGCAAAAAACTACGGATATGAGCAAATTTTAACCCCGCACCTCGAGGAGACGGCGCTTTTTAAAAGAAGTGTCGGCGAGAGCAGCGACATCGTGGGCAAAGAGATGTATCAGTTTGAAGACAAAGGCGGAAACGACGTTTGCTTGCGTCCTGAGGGCACGGCTGGCGTGGTTAGAGCCTTTATCGAGGCAAAACTTGACAGGGCAAATGTGACAAAACGCTGCTTTTATCACGGCTCGATGTTTCGCTACGAGCGCCCACAAAAAGGCCGCTTAAGGGAGTTTCACCAGTTTGGCTGTGAGTGCTTTGGCGAGGGCAGCGTCTATGAAGATGCGAGCATTATCTTAATGGTGAGCGAAATTTTTAACAGACTAAATATCAAAACAACCCTAAAAATAAACTCGCTTGGCGACGAGAGCTCGATGAAGTCTTACAAAGCAAAGCTTGTCAAATTTCTAGATGAAAACGATGATAAAATTTGCGAAGACTGCAAAAGACGCAAACTTTTAAACCCTATCCGCGTGCTTGACTGCAAGATAGAAAGCTGTCAAGAAATTTACAAAAATGCTCCAGTTATCACTGATAGCCTAAGCGATGAGGCGCAGGCTGATTTTGCAAAACTGCAAGAAATTTTAACGGCAAATGGCGTTAAATTTGAGATAGACACTAAGCTAGTTCGTGGGCTAGACTACTACTGCAAGACGGCGTTTGAGTTTATAAGCAATGAGATCGGCTCACAAAGTGCAGTCGCAGGTGGCGGCAGATACGACAGGCTCGTTGAATATCTTGGCGGTAGAGCAAGTTATGGCGTTGGCTTTGCGATGGGCGTTGAGAGGATAATGGAAATTTTAGGAGAAGCCAAGGATGAGCGAGAGGGAGTTTATCTTTGCGCGCTTGATGCGGCGAATGTTGATTTTATCTATAATCTTGGCTCAAAGCTTCGCAAAAAATATCAGGTTGAAATTTCTTATGAAGCTAAAAAACTTCAAAAACATCTGCAAAATGCCGACAATAAAAATGCAAAAATTTTCCTTTGCGTGGGCGAAAACGAGATGAAAGAGAATAAAATTTGGTATAAAAATTTAGAAACCAAAGATGAAAAAACGATAAATTTAGATGAGCTTGAAAAGGAGCTGGGATGAATGATTTTGGACTTAGCATTTGGGGCAATTCAAATTTTGTGATAGAAGATGGCAAAGTCTGCATAAACGAAGCTAGTAAGCCAGCGATCATCGACATCGTGCGTGATATTAGGGACGACGGATATAGAGGGCCGCTACTACTTCGCTTTCCGCACCTTATCCAAAAGCAGATCGAGCAGATCCACGCAAGTTTTGCAAAGGCAAAGAAAGAGTTTGCCTACAAAGGCAGCTTTAACGCCGTTTTCCCGCTTAAAGTCAATCAATACCCTGGCTTTGTAAAAAACCTAGTACGCCTTGGCAAGCCCTATAACTACGGCCTTGAGGCTGGTAGCAAGGCTGAGCTACTTTTAACTATGGCTTATAACAACGACAAAGCGCCTATAACGGTAAATGGCTTTAAAGATAAAGAGATGATAAACATAGGCTTTATCGCCGCTGAAATGGGGCATAATATCACTCTAACGATCGAGGGCTTAAACGAGCTTGAAGCGATAATCGCCATCGCAAAAGAGCGCTTTAAACCAAAACCAAAGATCGGACTTAGGGTAAGACTGCACTCGACAGGCTCAGGACTCTGGGCAAAAAGTGGAGGCATACACTCTAAATTTGGCCTAACATCAACCGAGCTAATAGAAGCTGTAAAGATGCTAAAAAAGGCAAATTTACTTGAAAACTTCACGATGATACACTTTCACATCGGCTCTCAAATAAGCGAAATCCATCCGCTCAAAAAAGCACTCATCGAGGCTGGCAACATCTACGCTGAGCTTAGAAAAATGGGCGCAACAAATTTAAAAGCTATAAATTTAGGTGGTGGCCTTGCGATAGAATACTCGCAGTTTAAAGAAGAAAGCAGCAGAAACTACACACTAAACGAATATGCAAACGACGTTGTTTATATGCTCAAAACCATAAGCGAGCAAAAAAAGGAGATCGAGCCAGATATCTTCATAGAGTCAGGTCGCTACATCGCCGCTTCTCACGCGCTTTTAGTCGCTCCTGTGCTTGAGCTATTTTCTCAAGAATACACCGAAGAGAAGCTAAATTTAAAGAAAAACAATCCAAATTTAATAACCGAGCTAGTTGATCTTTACAAGTCAATCAAGCCTTCAAACGCCCTAGAGTACCTGCACGACGCCATCCACCACACAGAAAGCATCCTCACGCTCTTTGATCTAGGCTATGTCGATCTGCAAGATAGATCAAACGCAGAGGTGCTTTTAAGGCTCATTAGCAAAAAGGCTGTTGTGATGCTTGGCAACAAGAGCAACTCAAGCGATCTAACTAAAATTCAAAAAGAGGTTCAAGAGAGATACCTGCTAAATTTTTCGATCTTTCAAAGCTTACCAGACTTTTGGGGACTAAAGCAAAATTTCCCTATCATGCCGCTTGATAGGCTCGATGAGCGCCCTACCCTGCCAGCTTCGATCTGGGATATCACTTGCGATAGCGACGGTGAGATCAGCTATGATGACGAGAAAAACCCACTGCTTTTACACGACGTGGACGTGGAGAAGGAGGATTATTTCTTGGGGTTTTTCCTAGTTGGCGCATATCAAGAGGTGATCGGCATGAAGCACAACCTCTTCACTCATCCAACAGAAGCTACCGTGGAGATAACAAGCGATGACTACAAGATCACAAATTTACTAGAGAGCCAGTCGATCCTTGATATCATGGAGGACATGGACTACGATATCTACGAGATCCAAGACACTCTAAATGAGCGCTTGGAGAAATCAACTCTGATAAACGAAACACAAAAGAAGCAAATTTTGGGCGAACTTTATCTATTTTTAAATGATAATAGCTACTTAAAGACAATCAACTAAAAAGGACGAAAATGCAACTAGCAAACAGAATGCAAACATTAAGCGAATCAATCACAATCGCGATCAGCACAAAGGCCAAAGAGATGAAGGCTGCTGGCATCGACGTGATCTCGCTTTCAGCTGGTGAGCCTGACTTTATGACTCCAAAAAAGATAAGAGAAACTGTAAAAAACGCACTTGATAACGATAGCAAAAGCGGCAAATACACGCCAGTGCCGGGCCTGCCTGAGGTCATTGATGCCATTAGAGCAAAGCTAAAAAGAGATAACGGACTTGACTACAAAGCAAATCAAATCGTCACAAACATCGGCGCAAAACACTCACTTTTTAATGTATTTCAAGCGCTTATCAACCCAGGTGATGAAGTCATCATCCCATCTCCATACTGGGTGAGCTACCCTGAGATAGTTAAATTTTGTGGCGGCGTGCCTGTCTTTATCGAAGCAGACGAGAGTACAAATTTTAAAGTCACAGCCGAGCAGCTAAAAAAAGCGATCACGCCAAAAACGAAAGTCTTTTCACTAAATCACCCGACAAACCCAACTGGAGCTGTCTATACAAAAGATGAGATTGCGGCATTTGGCGAGGTTTTAAAGGGTACTGACATCATCATCACAAGCGATGAAATTTATGAAAAAGTGATCTACGGCAAAGAATTTCACGCAGTAGCCTCAGTGAGCGAAGATCTTTTTAAAAGAACGGTCACGATAAATGGACTAAGCAAGTGTGGAGCGATGCCTGGCTGGAGATTTGGCTACATAGCAAGCTCGATGGACTGGCTAATTGCTGGCATCAAAAAACTTCAAAGCCAAAGCACAAGTAACATCAGCTCGATCGTGCAAATAGGCGCTATCCCGTCACTTCTTGGCGAAACTGACGACGATATCGAAAACATGAGAAAAGAGTATGAAAAAAGACGCGACGTGGCAGTAGAAATGATAAATGCTATCCCTGGGCTAAGCGTAGTTAAGCCTGATGGCGCGTTTTATCTATTTGTAAAATGCAAAGAGGTAGATGGCGACTCACTTAGATTTTGCAAAAAGATGCTTGAAGAGGCAAATGTAGCGACCGTGCCAGGCGTGGGTTTTGGCATGGAGGGATATTTTAGAATTTCTTTTGCGACAGACATCGAGAGCATAAAAAAAGCGATCGAGAGGATCGCAAATTTTGTAAAAAGCTACAAAATTTAATGATCAAATTTAGAGTAAATGGCAAAATTTTCGAGCTTGAAAACGATATAAATGTTTATGATTTTTTAGCTCAAAATGGCTATGAGCTTAAATTTATAGCTCTTGAGCGAGACGGAGAAATTTTGCCAAAAAAGCTTTGGCGTGAGCGCTTCATGAGCGAGGGCAAAGCTTATGAGATCGTCACTTTAGTTGGCGGTGGATGAGGAGAAAATGATAGAGATTGTATTAAATGGCGCAAAATTTAAGGTGCCAGTAAAAAGCCTTAGCAAGCTAAAAGAGCTTGCGCTTGGCGATAAAGAGAGTGAAATTTATAAATTTTTAGAGAAATTTAACGCGACAAAGCCAGATATTTTTATCGTTGATGGCTTTGCTATAAAAGAAGATAGCGAGCTAAAAGATGGCTCAAACGTCGTATTTATAAGGCGCGGCGTGATGCCTGAGCGTGAAGTTTTACGCGCGATGATCGCTTCACGAAACAGCCCTGAGCTAAATTTAGCTCTAAGCAAAGCAGTAATCGGCGTGGCTGGACTTGGCGGTCTTGGCTCAAATATCGCGCTAAGCCTAGCAAGAGTTGGCGTAAAAAAGCTAGTGCTTGCTGACTTTGACGTCGTTGAGCCAAGTAATTTAAACCGCCAGCAGTATTTCGTCCGCCACATCGGCTTAAAAAAGACGCAGGCGCTTAAAGAGCTGATAAATGACGTCAATCCCTTTGTTGAGGTCGAAACTCACGATATATTTTTAGATGAAAAAAACGTGGCTAGCGTCTTTGGCGAGTGTGAAATTTTATGCGAAGCCTTTGATAACGTCGCTGGCAAGGCGATGATACTAAACGAAGCTGGTGCAAGCTTAAAAGAGAAAAAGATTATCGGCGCCTCTGGCATGGCAGGATGCTTTAGCTCAAATCTCATAAAAACCATAAAATTTGCCAAAAATGTCTATCTTTGTGGTGACCTCACAAACGAAGCAAAGATCGGTCAAGGGCTCATGGCGCCGCGCGTGGCGATTTGTGCAAACCACCAAGCAAATTTGGCCATTAGACTACTTATGGGCTTGGAGGCGTAAGTTGCAAAATGATAGTTTGATCCTTGGCGGCAAGGAGTTTCAAAGTCGCTTTATCCTTGGCTCTGGCAAGTACTCGCACGAGCTCATCGACTCAGCCATAAACGAGGCTGGCGCGCAGATCCTAACCCTTGCTCTTAGACGCATAAACGAGAGCAAAGAGCGCAATATACTTGACTTTATCCCAAAAGGCGTGACGCTCTTGCCAAACACAAGTGGCGCTAGGAACGCCAAAGAGGCTGTTCGTATCGCCCAGCTCGCACGTGAGCTTGGATGTGGCGAGCTTGTTAAGATAGAGATCATAACTGATTCTAAATTTCTCTTTCCAGACAACGCTGAAACCATAAAAGCCTGCGAAGCACTGGCAAATGACGGCTTTGTGCCGATGCCATATATGTTTCCTGATCTAAACGCCGCAAGAGCGATGCTAAGCGCAGGAGCTAGCTGCATAATGCCTCTAGCTGCGCCAATCGGCTCAAATCAGGGGCTAGTTTTTAAAGATATCATTGAAATTTTGATAAACGAGCTTGATACGCAGATCATAGTTGATGCTGGCATAGGCAGGCCATCACAAGCGTGCGAAGCGATGGAGATGGGAGCAGCTGCAATCATGGCAAACACAGCTATCGCCTCATCTAAAAATATCCCACTCATGGCAAGAGCCTTCAAAGAGGCTATCATCGCTGGTCGCAACGCCTATCTAGCAGGTCTTGGCGCAAAGAGCAAAAGCGCAAATGCCTCATCTCCACTCACTGGATTTTTAGACTGATGAAATTTACTAGAACCGACCACATGCAGCTACTGCCTCACATGCAGGATGTTGGCAGCGAGATAATGAATGAAATTTTAAAAGAGCGCGCGAGCTATAAGCCAGAAATTTACACCGAAGCTGACGTAAAAGCAGCTCTTAATGCAAAGCACTGCTCGCTTGAAAATCTAAAAGCCCTACTCTCGCCTGCTGCAGCGCCATTTTTAGAGCAGATCGCCCAGCTCGCTCAGGCAAAGACAAGGGCAAATTTTGGCTCAAACATCACGCTTTTTACCCCGCTTTACATAGCAAACTACTGCGACAATCTCTGCGTTTATTGCGGTTTTAACGCTAACAATAAAATAAAAAGGGCAAAACTAAGCGACGAGGAGATCACAAGGGAGCTAAGAGAAATTTCAAAGAGCGGCTTAGAAGAAATTTTGATCCTAACAGGCGAGAGCGAGACCAACTCAAGTGTGGCCTATATCGCAAACGCCTGCGCTTTGGCAAAGAAATTTTTTAAAGTCGTTGGCGTTGAAATTTATCCATTAAACTCAGACGGCTACGCCCTGCTTCACAAAAGTGGCGCAGACTACGTGACCGTCTTTCAAGAGACCTATAATCCCGCAAAATACGAGAAGATCCACCTTGGAGGCAACAAAAGGATCTTCCCATACCGCTTAAATGCGCAAGAGCGAGCACTTCTTGGAGGCATGAGAGGAGTTGGCTTTGCCGCACTTCTTGGCATAGACGACTTTAGACTTGATGCCTTTGCGACCGCACTGCACGCAAGCTTGGTTCAAAAAAAATATCCGCATGCCGAGATCGCATTTTCATGCCCAAGACTTCGCCCTATCATAAACAACGACCGTATAAATCCTCGTGACGTGGGCGAGCGCGAGCTTTTGCAAGTGATCTGCGCTTATAGAATTTTCATGCCAACAGCTAGTATAACGATATCAACTAGAGAAAAGGCGAAATTTCGCGACAACGCCGTAAAGATCGCCACAAACAAAATAAGTGCTGGCGTAAAAGTAAGCATCGGAGCTCACGGCGAAGAGAAAAAGGGTGACGAGCAGTTTGAGATAAGCGACGATAGAAGCGTGGATGAGATCAAGGCTATGATAAAAGCAAACGGACTAGAGCCCTTGATGAGCGAGTATGTCTATGTTTAAAATTCTCTGCGTGGCTGACTTTGAAAGCTATGAGGGCGATGACTTTTTAAAAAGGATTCAGCTACTTTGTAAGGCTGGCGTGGATGAAATTTTACTTCGTGCAAAGGGGCTAGACGAGGCTCAATTTTACGACCTTGCTAGGGTTGTGGCTCAAATTTGCGAAAACTATCGCAAGAAATTTATCATTAATCAATTTTTTGACGTAGCTTGCAAGCTAAATAGCGACTTTTGGCTCACTTCGGCACAGCTTGATTTTTTTAAAAATCACGCCGTTTTTTTAGATGAATTTAGAAAAACAGCTAAAATTTACGCCCCAGCTCACGACCTAGAGCAAGCTAAAATTTCAGCCTCTATCGCTGACGTGCTCGTTGCTTCTCATATATTTGCCACATCTTGCAAGGCGGGTTTAGAGCCAAAAGGGCTAAATTTTATAAGCGAGCTAAAAAGCTTTGATAGAGAAATTTACGCACTTGGCGGACTAGATAGTGGGAACTACAAAGAGGCCATAAAAGCTGGTGCAAGTGGCGTTTGCTTTATGGGCCTAGCGATGAGCGGCGATATAGAGCTTATAAAAAAGATAGCAGAGAGCAAAAACGAGCAAATTTAGCTCTTTTTGCATAAAATTTTACATATTAGTTTATATATAAAACTACATAAAATTAAATTTATAGACTATTCTTGCTCCTCTTGCGAGAACTAATATGAGTTTTACAACAGATCAACTTGCACGCCGTCTTGGATCTCGATAAAAACAGTGTGTGTTGATGGTATCAGTCTTCCATTGATAGTTTCTTGGCGATTAAAGGTTGCTTTATAGACTTGATTTACCGCGTCTCCATCGCTTGTGACATCTACTTTGTTATAAGTGTCGCCAACAACGCTATGTTTATTATTTAGCGTGGTGATATCTGCTTTTGTAGCTTTTACAAAATCATGCGTAAGCTGCACCAGGTCTTTACTATCGCCTATAACCTTTAGCACGGTATTTACGCTCTCGCTGGCTGCGCTATTGCTCGCATCTCTTGTATTTCTACTATCTACGATGTCAAATATACCATTTGGGCTAAATTTTATAGAAACAGCCTGATCTGCACTGCCAAGTTGTACTTTTTCAAAGTTATTTATCTTTTTAACATTGTCTAAATTTGAAAAATCCACATCATCAACCACTATAAGCGTATCTACTCCGCCCTTGCCGTCTATCGCCCTGCCCTTACTATAAACAAAAGCATCATCTAGGTTGCCGCCCTTTACGTCACCTTCTTGCTTTAGATATACAGGGTCGCCAAAATTTGCCTCGCTATATTTGCTAGTGTTTATCTCGTAAGAATTTGTAGTGCCTATCTTTTTTATAAAATCATTTTGAATGAGCGCTTCAACGTAGTTGTTGCTAAAGAGGCGAGTACCGCTATGCTCTGAACCCACTAAAGCATCTAGTGGATAAGGACCATTTGGCGCACTAGCTTTTGGCATTATGTATAAAGATAAATTCATCTCGCCAGTTCCGTCCATATACTCTAAATCAAATTTATAAAAACCTGCCTTATTAAAAGTATAATCAGTGCTATACCACTGACCATTTTTGCCATATGATACTTCTGTGGATGGTTGTATAAATGTTGTTGCACTTCCAAATTTTAGCGTATTGCCATTTATGGTAAGCTCTGCGTAGTTGTGTAGGTCGGCTGCTCTTACTGAGTATGTTCCAGGAGCATTTACATATATCCAACCATCCATTTTCATGACAAGATCAGAGCCAACAGGGTTTGACTCTCCAAGCGTGTAGTTGCCAGGCTTTCCTTTTAATGTGCCGTTTGCAAAGCTTATATTTTCTCCTGTACCAGCAGTCGTATCTACACCGTTTCTAAATTTCTTTGGTGCGTATGGGTTAGATGCGTCATATAAGGCATCACTGCCATATCTACCCACTCTTGCTAGATCTTCTGCATGCATGTTGCCTTGGTCACGTAATGTCTTGTAGTGCGTCCCAGAGGCAAACTGCACAACGTCATATGTAGTAGAGGCGCTTGGAGAGTAAATTTTGATATAGTCCTTATAGATAGACTTTCCACCTCGCTGTGTATAAACACCGGAGTTGCCACCAACTCTAGCCGTCCAAGATGGATCTACATAGTTATAAAACCACATATCAGCATCAAGACCGCTATTGCCGATAAAAGTTACTGTGCTAACAGAGACGTTTCCTGCGGTGTCGGCATTTTTTATCATGAAATTTGCTCCGGTGCTGTTTGCTGGCAGGGCAAAATTTTCAGAGTAGCTGTGCGTATCATCAAGGGCTGAGCTTTTGTGAACGGAATTTAGCAGATCATAAAGATCTACTTTGTTTATGGTGTTTTTATTTAGCGTGTTGTTGCCACTAGCATCGGTGCCAACACTGCCTGAGATATCTACACTAGTGACGTGAGAAGTTGCCGTTGGAGTGCCGATCGCATCAGGGGTGGCGTCTAGATCTACGTGAACTATCAGATCATCATCCTTTGTGTCATCGCTCTTTAAAACGGTCGCTCTTATGTTTGAATATCTCTCATCTAGCTTTATACCAAGGGCCTCAAAGTCCATATTTACACGCTTATCTGCACCGACTGTTAGATCTATATATGTTTGTCCGCTTGGTAAAATTTTGGCATTACCATGATCATCCTCAAGTGCTAAACGAAGCTTTGTACCAGGGTCGCGGTCCACGCCAAATATAATATTTGGCTGTTCGTCGTTAGTAAGTGAGATGTTGTACTCTTTTATGGTTTTTGTCTCATCATCAAAGTTATTTTTCTGGATAACCTTCTCGTAGTCCTCTACCCTAAGGTATTTAGCGATATTTATAGCTCCGCCATCTATCTGCGTGGCAAGCTTGACGTCATCTATGTAGCTTAAAATTCCAAAGTCAAATAGCCTACCGCGAACGCCATCAGTTGTAGTGACCTCGTTTGGTGTCGTGATAGTGGCTCTAACAGGCGTAGAGTGATCGACCGAGATAGGGACATTTGGTATGCTAAATTTACCATCCACGATAGGAAGTGGCGCTGAGCCGTCACTTGGCAAGGCAGTTAGTCCATCGTCGCTTATTGTGTATTTGACCGTTGTGGTTACAGCTGGTATGGTCGGAGTTGAGATAGTGACGCTTACATTGCTTCCTGGTTTTGCGTTGCTAGGCACGTAGATATCAAGGTCGCTTTGGGTTGAAGGTGAGCCAGAAGGGGTTGTGATGCTATCTATTAGCCCGTCTCCGTCATTATCTCTTGCAAACTGCACTTTTATGCTGTTATCTACGGTGATCTCGTCTGTGACCGGGTCTGCTTTGTTGCCAGCTTTGTCGGTAAATGTGGTCGTGAAATTTGTCGTAACGCCATAAAGTTTTGTCGTGGTCTCTATGGTGCCATTATTTACACTAATAGCTACACCATCATCTCTTGTGGCACTATATGTGCCGGATGCGTTTTGAGAAATTTTAATGGTTATCTTATCTGTCTTGCCGTCGCTTCCTGCGATATCTATCTCAAATTTATCGCCATCTCTTGCGTCGTTTGGAATTTTCATCTTTATAGAGGTTTTCGCACCATCAGGGCTAAAACCGCTCTCTTTACTAGTTAGCACGCCGTCTTTATCGCTATCTTTTGCAAACTGCACGTGCGGAGACCTAACAGGTGCGACCGTATCGCTTGAAATTTCACTCACACTTGAAGCTTTTGTAGCTCCAGTCGTGCCGTCAATGATCGTCGTGCTTAGCTTTTTTCTGCTTGGATCGGTTGAACTTGTAGGGTCAGTAACTGTGATCTTGCCGTTTTGGATAGAGATAGTCTCGCTACCTCCATCAAGCGTGGCAGTAAGTCCGTCAGGTGCGATAGTATAGGTCTTTGTAACGCTTGTTGGTGTGCTAGCTGGATCATCGACCTTTATGCGGATCTTGTCGCCAACTGCGGCATTGTTTGGTACGTAGATATCGATAAGCGACGCCGTGCCGCCACTTTTAGCTAGTTCGGCTGCATTTATAATGCCGTCTTTGTTCTCATCAAGGGTAAAAACAGCGATCGGATCGTTATTATTTGCGATAGTTACCATATCTGTCGCACCTGGGTTGCCCGACTTGCTTATCATTTGGATATTTACATTTGTTGGCGTTGATGATGAAATTTTAACAGCACTTGCCACGTTAAAGCCGACATTTCCGCCGCTCTCACTTGTGAGTGGATAGCTCTCGCCACTATCTTTATCTACAAGCGTGCCACTAGATGTTTTAACAAGCGTTTTTTCATGCAAAGTGCCGTCTGGATCGGTGGTGGTGAGCTTTATCTTATCGCCTATTTTCATATTTGGCGATAAAACGATCTTTGCATCGTCACTTGGCGTACTGCTAGCTGGATTAAAGCCATTTTCGCTAGCGTCTATCACGCCGTCGCTGTTTAGGTCTTTGCCTAAAAGCACCTTTGTAAAGCTAAGAGCTGGCGTAACGGTATCAACGCTTGCGGCTGCCTTTGCTGGAGCCGAGCTAGCACCATTTGCTAGCGTGATGCTAGAGCTTACATTAAACGGGGCATTTGGCGTTATAGCAACGCTTGGGATGATAAATTCTTTTTGATCTGGGTTTGTTGCATTTGGCGTGATAGGCAAAATTTCGCTTGGATTGTTTTCATTTATCACGCTTGTGCCTGCAGGATCTACTTTGTAAGAAAGTGTGGTCTTTACGCCGTTATTTACAACTTCTAGCGTCACTTTGTCGCCTGGCTTGAAGTCGTTGTTAAAAGCAACAGCCATGCTTGTGTGATTAGGATCGCCGCCTGCTTCTGCGATATTGATATAGCCATCGCCATCAAGGTCTTTTAAAAGTGCGATACTTGGCGCTGGTATAGCTGGAGCACTCTCTTTTTGTTCAGCCACCACTGGCGCTGCTCCGCTAATAGAACTAACCGGCATTGCTGGCTCGCTTGAGATGATAGCTGGTAGCTCTAGCGTACCACCATCAAACCAAACTACGTTTGAGATGTGCCCTTGCGTGTCAAAATTTGATCCATTTATGCTTGCTGTGTCGCTACCATGGCTTGAGCCATGAGAGTGGTGGCTGGAGCCTTGAGCGTTTTCGTCGCTGTTTTTGCTATTTGAGCCTTCGCTCTCACCAAAGATCCTTCTCTTGTCCTCTTCTATCTGCGCTTCATTGCCTTGGGTGTCAAATTTTGCATTTGATAGCTCTTTTGTGATAATGATAGTTTGTGGTTCAAGTAGCGTGATAGGTGCAGCGTGGTCAAAATTTATAACGATAGTGTCGTTGCTGCTTTGCGTGACGATCTCATCGCCTAGAAATATCTCGTCGCCCTGCTTTAGCAAGATCAACTTTCCGTTTCGTTTTACAAAAACTTTTCCACTTATCTTTGTAACAACACCAACGCTTTGCATCTTTCTTCCTTTAAATTTAAAACTAAAACATCCATTTAAAATTTCACGCGATTATAGCTAAAAGTATTACAAAATAAATAAAATAATTTTAGATAAAAAATTGTCATTTTGCAGCTCTTTTTTATATCGAAAATTTATTGCTATTATCTGATGGTACGCTATTTTTGCGATGATAAAAAAGAGCAAAATTTAAATAAATTTTAGTTGCAGGTAAATTTCTATGTCACAAAGTAAATTTTAAAACTATTTTGTTATCAAATTTTATTTATTTTGAAAAATTTATGTTTGAAATCTCCCACGCCAAAAGACGTGGGATAAAATTTACGCTATCTTGCTAGCGTCGATGATGTTTAGATCAAGACCTAGTTCTTCAACAGATAGACCAAGTGCGAGACCTACAAGCTGAGAGAGGTGGATGATAGGTTTTCTAACATCTGAGTGGTTCTCATCTTGATATCTCTCTTGATAGATGTCAAGTTGCATTTGGCAAAGTGGGCACGGAGTTACAACTACATCTGCGCCATTTTGATCAGCGTTATTTACGATCTGGCTTGACATTTTTCTTACTGATTTTCCAGCTGGATAGCTAGCGTGGAAGCCGCAGCAGTCAAGTCTTTTCTCAAATGGCACGATAGTAGCACCAAGTGCGCTTACGACGGTTTCAAAACTCTTTGGATTGACTGAACTTTCTCTATTGTGTAGATCTTTTTCAGGTCTTAAGCTGTGGCAGCCGTAAAATAGCGCTACTTTTAGGCCGCTAAGTGGCTTAACAACCTTTGCTTTTAGCGTATCGACATTTTGGTAAAGCTCCCAAAGAAGGCTTGTGATCTCGGTTGAGCCGTTATATTTCATATTGCCTTCAGCCAAAAAGGTATTGATACGATCTTTTGCGCCCTTATCAAGCGTGCTTTTTGCTCTTGTTAGAGTTAGCATACAGGTTGAACATGTCGTAAGCATCGGCATATTCATCTGCTCTGCAAGCGCTATATTTCTAGCATTTGCCACAAGTGCAGCGATGGGATCGACGTCTTGTGCTTGTTGGGCCCCACAGCAGCTCCAGCCCTTTATCTCGTGAAGCTTCCAGCCAAGTAATGGAGCGATGGCCTCAAGCGACATCTTAGCCTCTTTAGCTGCTTGAGAGAGTACGCATCCTGGGAAAAAAGCGAATTCGTTTTGCATAGTTACTCCTTACTAGCAGCTTTGCGAGCCGCGTTTATCATTTTTACTAGATCATCATGTCCTTCAATATCCTCTTCACCAAATACATGAAGTGGATTCATCTTACCAGCGAGCATTAAATTTGCTGCGATATCCATTTTGCCCATATTTTTGATAACGCCTTCTGAACGAAGTGCAAGTCTAACCTCATTTAGTCTGCCTGAGCCATCAACTAGATCAGTTAAGAATGCCTCAGCGTGATCTGGTCCCATGCCCTCGTTAAAGCCTTTTTGTATAGCCATGATACGAAGGTCTGTTATGTCGTTGCATGCGCTTATACCCTTTGGACAGCGGTCAGCACACTCTTGGCACTTTACACACATCCAAAGTCCGTTGTCAATAGCTGGTTTTAGGTGTGGCATAGGATCTTTGCTGCGTGAGTCAAAAGCGGCTCTATAAGCATGAACAAATACAAACGGCTGCATATAATCACTCGCATCTGCTTCAAGCTTATTGCATTCGCTAGCACACGCACCACAAAGTATGCAGTCCCATTCAAGCGCTACTTTGTCATACTCTTTTTGACTTTGCTTGCAGCCTTTTTCGGCGCTAAATTCTGGCTTAGCAGTAATGCTTGGTTTGATCTTGCGTAAATTTTCGATACTTGGCTCCCAATCCACCATAAGATCTGAGATAACCTTAAAATTTCCAAGTGGTGAAATTCTAATAGTATCTGGGTTGCCATACTCAGCCAAAAGCTCGTTCATCTTTGTATCACAAGCTAGATATGAGTGACCATTTACTCTAACAGCGCACGCACCGCATATCGCTGAGCGGCAAGATGCTGTGAAATTTAACGTCGCATCCTTTTTTTGTTTGATGTCAAAAAGCACTGTTAAAAGAGTTTTGCCTTTGACCTCTTCATTTGTTAGCTCATAAGTTGATTCATATTTTTTAGTTCCGTCAAAACGGTCGATAATAATTTTCATCCTAGCTCCTTACTCTGGCTTCTTGCCGTCAAGTGAAAATATGCCTGTCACAACATCTTTGTAGCCAAGCTCCAACTTGCCGTCTTTTAGTGTGACTATGCTGTGTTTTAAGAAATTTACATCATCTCTTTTTGGATAGTCCTCTCTTGTGTGAGCGCCACGGCTCTCAAGACGATTTTGCGCTGCAAGACATGCTGCACGAGAAAGAAGTATAAGGTTGCCAAGCTCGACATAGTCAGTAAATGCTGTGTTCATGACTGGGTTTTGATTTGGCACTTTAAGGGTGTCATATTTTGCTTGGATAGCTTCTAGGTTTTTAGAGAGTTGGTCTAGTTTAGCACCAGTTCTAAAGATACCCATTAGATCCCAGTTGTTTTTACCAAGCTCTTCACGAAGTGCGTACATATCATTTACGCCACCCTCGCCTGTTGCTATGGCTTTAAATTTATCTTGCCACATTTTTGCAAGCTCAGAAGTCTTTTTGCCGCTTGCAAATTTTGCATTTTGAGCGTAAGCACCAGCACCTTTGCCTGCTAGATCACCAGTTACAACTGCGTCAGTTAGGCTGTTTCCACCAAGGCGGTTTGCGCCGTGGATAGATACGCATGAGGCCTCGCCACCTACGTAAATTCCAGGGATTTTTGTGCTCATATCATCAAATTTAGCTACCTCTATACCACCCATTGAGTAGTGAGCTGTTGGGCGGATAGGAACTGGTTGCTCGATAAGGTCGATGTCTTGGAAAAGCATCGCTGTGTGGCGAATTTTAGGAAGCTTTTTCATGATAGTATCTTTGCCAAGGTGACGAACATCGCAAAGCACATAAGCGCTCATGCCCTCGCCAAAGCCTCTACCCTCGCGGATTTCTGTCTCGATCGCACGAGCGACGACGTCACGAGGAGCTAGCTCCATCTTTTCGTGATAGTTTTTCATAAAGCGCTCGCCCTTGTTGTTTAGCAAGTATCCACCCTCGCCGCGAGCAGCTTCTGTGATAAGCGTGCCGCCATTTTGAACGCCAGTTGGGTGAAACTGAAGCATCTCAGGGTCTTCAAAACCAAGACCTACTTTAAGCGCAGCAGCTATGCCATCGCCTGTTGCTATAAATGGAACTGATGTGCGGTTGTAGAAAATTCTAGTGTATCCGCCAGTTGCTATGACTAGAGATTTGCAAAGAACTGGGTAAATTTGACCATCTTGGATGTTGCGAAGAACGACGCCCTCTACTTTACCGTCCTCAAGACCGATCTCAAGTAGCTCGTGGTCCATTAGAAATTTAACCCCAGCTGTGATAGCGTCGTCAAGACAGGTGTGCATCAAAACGTGGCCAGTTTTATCGGCTGCGTAGTTACAGCGTTTTTTGCTAGCGCCACCCATGAAACGAAATGCCACGTCGCCATTATCTTTACGAGAAAAGAGCATGCCGTTGTAGTCTAGTTCGTGGATAACTGCGCCTGCTGCCTCGCAAAATTTCACAACTGCATCTTGATCAGCAAGATAGGCCGCACCTTTTACGGTGTCGTAGGCGTGAAGCTTGAAGCTGTCGCCATTGCTAAAGTCAGTAACGCCGTTTATACCGCCCTCTGCCATACAGGTCGCGTTGCGTGATGGCATCATTTTTGTAGCGACAACGACTGTTAAATTTGGGTTTTGTTTGCGAACGGCTGTTGCTGCACGAAGTCCTGCACCGCCAGAGCCGATTATTAGCACATCAACAGATGGCAAGCCATTTTCATTGCCCTTTGGCAACTTGCCAGCAAAAACATTGGTAGCACCAGCTGTTGTAGCTAGCGCACCTACGCTGATACAGGCGCTTTGTAGAAATTCTCTTCTGGTAAATTTTTCACTCATTGATAACTTCCTATTTTAATAAGTTTATTAGCGTTAAGACGCACCGCAAGTTTATTTCTTAATATTTTTTAAAATAAGTAGATTAATTAAAAAATTAATGATGTAACTTTACATAAAATTTGCTTAAAAGAAACATAAGAATTTATTTTAGGTTGTATAGTGAGATTTGATAGCTAAAATCATTTGGCAAAATACCATTTTATCGTATTTGTGGTTACTACTTATAAATTTATTATTTTGATAAAGATAAAAATAATATTATCTCGCAATATATATTAATGAAAATAGATAAAATGTTATAAAATAGCCAATTTTACGTATCTTTGAGGATATTTCTTAAAACAAAATAAATAATTAAAACTAATAAATTTAAATGAGATAAAAATCGTATGATTATCAAAAAACATATAAATTTGTAAATTTTTGATAGCTAGAAAGTAAAATAATAAATAGCCCCGTAGTGTCTGACTGAGAAAATAAAGCTTAAATTTATATCAAATATCTCAATATCATCAAAAGACGGATACCAGACATCGCTAAAAAATTTAGATAGATCATCAAAATGCAAAATATCAATGCTCTCAAATTTATTAAAATTTATGCAAATTTCATTTGGTGTGGCTATGCCAAGCTCGCTAAAAGCGGTCTTTATATCAAAATTTTCTTCGTCCGCATTAAAGCCATCAAGCTTGCTAAATTTATCTATCTTAAAAAACTCATCTATATCATCTAGGCTAAATTTATGAAGTAAATTTTCTCTTATCTTTATGCACTCACCAGCCGGCAAGCTCCTAATGATCGGCATCTCAAAGCCATATTCTTTGCGGAAATTTTCTAGTTTTATCTGATCCATTTTGGGAGGTTTTGGCTAAATTTAAATTTAGCCAAAAATTTATTTCAAAAGTTCTTTTGCGTATTTTAGGCCTAGCTCGTAAGCTTTTGCATTTGCTTCTTTGACCTTAGCTGGCACGCTTGCTAGCATCTCTTCACGCACTAAATTTTCATCCATGCACCTACTCATCGCCACAGCAACACCAAGAGCCACGACGCTTTGAGTGATGACGTTACCAACCTCGTCTTTTGCGATAGAGATGATAGGAATTTCATAAATTTTCCAGCGCTTTTTGTCTTCATCGCTCACTTTTACCAAATTTGGCTCGACAACGATCGCACCGCCCTCTTTCACGCCGCCTTTAAAGGCATCGTAGCTTATCTGCGCAGTTGCTAGCATGAAATCTATCTCGCCCTCATTTGCATAAGGATATAAAATTTCTTTTTCATCAAGTATGATATCGACCTTCGTTGGGCCACCACGCACCTGAGATGTGTAGGTAGATGCCTTCACGCCGTATCCGCCTGCCTTTATCTTGGCAGCTGAGAGGATCTCGCCTGCTAGTATGACGCCCTGTCCGCCAACGCCGACAAATCTTAATTGTGACTTCATGCTAGCTCCTCAAAATTTATCGCTTCATTACTCATTGCAGCCTTTCTTACCATGTCGTAAGCCTTGGTGTATTCGATCTTTTCTTCATCTTTGTGAAGCACGCCAAGTGGGAAAATGCCCTTTTTCTCTTCGTCACTTAGCATGTCAAATTTGACCTTGCTCGTCGTGCGGCCATTTATCCACTCTAAATTTTTCACCGCCTCGCCCATTTTATTTTTGCGGCCTAAATTTATGTGGCAGTTTGAAAATACATCAAAAAAGCTGTATCCATCGTGGCTAAAGCCCTCTACAAAGAGCTTTGTAAGCTTCTCTGGCTCGATGACGCTACCACGTGCGACAAAGCTAGCGCCTGCTGCAGTTGCGAGCTTACAGGCGTCAAAGCTAGGATCGATGTTGCCGTATTGCGCTGTGACCGTCCACATGCCCTTTGGCGTGGTTGGGCTGGTTTGCGAGTTGGTTAGCGCGTAGATAAAGTTGTTGATTAAGATGTGATTTAGCCCGATATTTCGGCGGCATCCGTGTATCGTGTGGTTGCCTCCGATCGCAAGTCCATCGCCATCGCCAGTTACCACGATAACGTGCTTGTCTGGGTTTGCCATCTTTACGCCAGTCGCGTAAGCTACGGCTCTACCGTGAGTTGTGTGGATGGTGTTGCAGTCAAGATATCCGCTAAAGCGACCAGAGCAGCCTATGCCTGAGACCACGCAAACGTCGTTCATATCCCAGCCCATGGTGTCGATAGCGCGGATGAGAGCCTTTAGTATGACGCCGTCGCCGCAGCCCCAGCACCAAAGAGTAGGCATTTTATCTGTTCGTAAATATTTATCATAATTAAAAGCCATAAATTTCTCCTATTTTCGCCTCGATCTCGCTTGGGCTTATCGGTCTGCCGTTTGCTTTTAGCAGTTTTGCAAAGTCATCTCTTAAGATGATCTTTGAAATTTCGCCACTATACTGGCCTAAATTTAGCTCGCAGACTAAAATTTTATTAAATTTATCTGATATCTCTTTTAGCTTTTTAGCTGGAGCTGGGAAAAGTGTGAGTGGCTTAAATAGCCCTACTTTTAGCCCTTTTTCACGTAAATTTAATATCGCTTGCTTAGCCGAAAGCGCCACGCTGCCAAAGGCGATGATGCAAATTTCAGCGTCTTCAAGCATAAACTCTTCAAATTTCTCGCACTCATCAGTGTGTAAATTTATCTTGTTAAACAGCCTATTCATCGAGTATTCAACAATCTTGCCATCTTCTGTTGGAAAGCCAGTTGAGCCGTGATGAAGCCCAGTTATGTGGTAGTGATAGCCTTTAAAGAAAGGATTTAGCGTAGCTGGCGCGTCTGGTGCCGCCTCATAAGGCTTATACTCTTTTGGCTCGCCACTAAATTCTCTTCTTTTATAAATTTCTAGCTCGCTAATCTCTGGCAGGCGCACTCTAGCTTGCATGTGGCCTATCGTTTCATCAAGTAGCAGCATAACTGGCGTCATAAACCTAGCTGCGAGATTAAATGCGCGAACCGTCTGCGTATAGCACTCCTCTAGGCTGCTAGGGGCCAAAACTATCATATTTACATCGCCGTGAGTTGGGTTTTTAGCCTGCAAGATATCGCCTTGTGCGACGCGGGTTGGTAGGCCAGTTGAAGGGCCACCGCGCATGACATTTACGATGACAAGCGGTATCTCAGCGATAAAGCCAAGGCCTATTTGCTCAGCCTTTAGTGAAATTCCAGGACCAGAACTTGCAGTCATCGCCTTAGCACCGCTCGCACTTGCGCCAAGAGCTACTGAAATTCCAGCTATCTCATCTTCCATCTGTATAAATGTGCCGCCATGTTTTGGCAAAAGCACGCTTAGCTCGTGTGCGATCTCACTACTTGGAGTGATGGGATATCCGCCAAAGAAGTTACAGCCGCACTCGACCGCAGCCCTTGCTACTAGGGCATTTCCAGTTGATACTACCTCTCTCATGCGCTCTCTCCAAGTTTTGCAAATTTATTTGCCTTTACGGCTGCAGCTCGCTCTTTGCTTTCAGGCGTTAGCTTTGCAAATTTAAAGCCTTTATCAGCAACATAAATGGCAAAATCAGGGCAGTGAAGCTCGCAGTCACGGCATCCTATGCATGAGTCGGCATAGACCACCTCTATCATCTTGCCAAGCACCGCCTTTGGCTCAAGCCTCATACCTAGCACGCCTGCTGGGCAGTAGCTCACGCAGACATCACAGGCCTTACA
Organism: Campylobacter concisus; assembly: GCF_902460895.1. Classification (GTDB taxonomy): domain Bacteria; phylum Campylobacterota; class Campylobacteria; order Campylobacterales; family Campylobacteraceae; genus Campylobacter_A; species Campylobacter_A concisus_BC. The sequence continues at coordinate 893,377 of NZ_CABPVL010000002.1, forward strand.
CCTGCTCTCATCGACCCAAACTGGGACATTTTCTTTTACGATCATATATCTTCCTACTCTAAGTTTTCTTTTAAAAATTTGATATTTTTTCTAATCTCAGCTTCACTTTTGTTTAGTTGCTCTTGCTCGTCTTCGTCTAAATTTAGCTCTAAAATTTCTTTTAAGCCATCACGTCCGAGCCTTACTAGCCTGCCGCAACTTAGCTCATCGTCTATTAGCACGCTAGCGCTTATTATCTCATCGCTCTTGCCAACGATCATCTCGCACATCTTCACAGCCGCAGCCGCTGGCGCGTAGTAAGCTGAAGTGCCAAGCAGTTTAACGATCTTTGCGCCGCCAGTGCTTGTCTCTTTTTTGAGCGCTTTTAGCTCATTTTCATTTAAATTTTCGCTGATATTGCTAGCTGATACGATCATCTCGTCATTGTGAGCGCCGACGATCTTTGCTCTTAGCTTGCTGGCATCTTTATCTTTTAAAAGCGCTAGCTCATATCTGCACCTTGCGCTATCTAGCTCGCCAGCCATGCCGACTACCTTGTTTTTGCTAAAACCGCTAAATTTATGTGCCGTCCAGACCATCACGTCAAGCGGATTTGTAACGACTATTATCACTGCGTTTTTGGCAAATTCAGCTATCTTTTGCGCTGTTTGCTTTACGACAACGGCGTTTTTAAGTAGCAGATCTTCTCTAGTTTGACCCTCTTTTCTTGGGCTTCCAGCTGTGACTATGACAATGTCACTACCTTCAATTAGCACAAAATCATCGCCACCACAAACGCTAGTTTTAGCGTTAAAGACGCAGCTTGACTGCGCTAAATCGATCGCCTTTGCGCGCGCCACGTCGCCAAATATATCTACAAGCGCGATCTCATCGCAAAGCTCTCTCATACAAAGCGCATATGCTATGCTAGCACCGACGTTTCCAGCACCAACTACACTTATTTTCATCTCTTATCCTATTATTTGATTTAAAATTTCACTTGGTCTCATGACCTCATTTGCTCTTGCTTCATCTGGCAAATAATATCCGCCAAATTCCACGCTTGCACCATCTTTTTCTCTGATCTGCTTTAGAATTTCGCTCTCGTTTTTCTCTAGCTCGTCTGCTAAATTTTCAAAAATTACGCTTAAAACCCCGCCACTTTTTGCCATCTCTCTCGCCCAAAATAGCGCTAGATAGAAGTGTGACTCTCTGGTATCAAGAGTGGCATTTGGCGTTTTGTTTTCGTCTAAATAGCTAGCAACAGCTCTATTTAGCGCGTCACTTAGCTCTTTTGCCTCTTTTTTTTGCCTAAAAAACGATAGATGTTCAAGCGATGCACTAAGTGCTAAAAACTCGCCTAAGCTATCCCAAAGCAGGTGATTTTTCTCTTTTAGCTCTTTCACAAGCGTCGGAGCCGTCCCACCAGCACCAGTCTCAAACATCGCTCCACCAGCAAGTAGTGGCACTACTGAGAGCATTTTTGAGCTGCCACCTAGCTCAAATATCGGGAAAAGATCAGTTAAATAGTCTCTTAAAACGTTGCCAGTAACGCCTATGACATCTTTGCCAGCTCTTATCAAGCTAAGCGTTTTTATAGTTGCTTGCTCGTAGTTTAAAATTTCAAATTTAACTCCAGCCCTAGTAAATTTATCTCTAAATTTGTCAAATTTAGCTATCAAATTTCTATCGTGAGCACGGCTGCTATCTAGCCAAAATATAAGCTCATCTTTTGAAATTTCGCCTCTTTTTAAAGCAAGCTCAAACCACGCATTTATCGCATCTTCTTTTGCCTGCGTCATTCTAAAGATATCGCCGCTTTTAACGCTAAATTTAAAGACGCTCACGCCAGCTTCGTTACAAACAACAAATTCTCCGTCCTCTTTTGCGATGAAAGTCTTATCGTGACTGCCATACTCCTCGGCCTTTTTAGCCATTAGCCCCACGTTTGCCACGCTGCCAATGTTACTCACATCAATCGCGCCATACTCTTTAAAGTCCGCCACGCAGGCCTCATAAACCCTAGCGTAGGTTCTATCTGGGATCATGCAAAGTGAGAAATTTAGCTCGCCACTTCTATCTTTTACCTTGCCAGAGTTTCTAATGAGCGCAGGCACGGAGGCGTCGATAATGACGTCATTTGGCACGTCAAAGTTGCTAGCACTTTCATTTAGCGCCCAAATTTTTGCCTTTTTGCTCAAAATTTCATCAAATTTAGCCAAAATTTCATCTTTATTTTTAAGAGTTGAAATTTTAGAAAACATATCTTTTAAGCCATTTTTTGCCTCAACTCCGTGAGTTTTAAATTCATCGCCAAATAGCTCAAAAACCTCTTTAAAATAGCTCTTTATCGCATGCGCGAAAATGACTGGGTCGCTAACCTTCATCATCGTGCATTTTAGATGCAAGCTCAAGGTCAAATTCTCTTTTTTTGCCTCATCAAAACAGCTTTCATAAAATTTATCTAGCTCATCTACGCTTAAAAAGGTAGCATCTACGATCTCGCCACTTTGAATATTAAGCTCTTTTAAAAGTTCTTTTTTGCCCTCCAAGCTTATGAAATTTATATAAAATTTCTCATCTTTGCTAGCGATTATTGAACGCTCATTTTCATAAAAATCGCCCTTTTGCATGTAGCAAATTTTAGTTTTATTTGCCTTGTCCCAGTCGCCGTTGCTATGTGGATGCTTTTTGGCAAATTCTTTAACCGGAGGCAAAACTCTTCTGTCTGAGTTTCCTTGTCTTAGCACTGGATTTACCGCACTACCAAGCACTTTTGCATATTTTTTAGCGACCTCTTCGTCGTAGTCCGTGATGATCTCGTCTGGATAAAATGGCACGTTTATGCCCTTGTTTCTTAGCTCATCAATGACTGCTTTTAGCTGAACGAGTGTGGCTGAGATGTTTGGCAGTTTTATGATATTTGCCTCTTTGTGCGCGGTTAGCTCACCCAAAAGCTCTAGCTCATCAGCCTTATTTAGCCCAAGCTCTTTGCTAAAAAGAGATAAAATTCGCCCTGCTAGGCTTATGTCAGCCCTAGTTATGCTAATGCCAGCGCGTGATAAAAAGCTCTTAACGATAGGAAAGAGAGAGTAGCTTGCAAAAAGCGGTGCTTCGTCGGTTTTAGTCCAGATAATGTCACTCATTTTAGCCCTTTTGATTTTTTGAAATTTATCACGTTTTTTATTAAAGCTAGTTGTATTTTAGCCCTATTTTGCGATATTTTGATTGTGCTCACTTAAGGTTTTTGAAAAAATGTGTTTTTTCGCCTTTTTATCAAGCACAAAGTATAAATAATCGCTCTTTGCAGGGTTTATAGCTGCTTTTATCGCACTTATAGAGACGCAGCAGACTGGACTTGGCGGTATGCCGTCGTTTAGATAGGTGTTAAACTCGCTCATGTCGCTTCTTATGCGCTCAGCCGTGATCACATCGTGCGAGTAGATGCCATAGTTTAGCGTGCCATCCATCTGCAGCCTCATGCCCTTATCTAGGCGGTTGTAGATGACTGAGGCGACAAGTGGCATCTCAGCGTCGTTTGCGGCCTCTTTTTGGATGATTGAAGCGATGGTTAAAATTTTAAACCACTTTTTCTCGTTGTATTCGCCAAAAATTTTTCTGCTGATCTCGCTTTGTGCCTTTTTAGATGAATTTACAAGGTAATAAGCTAGGTGCCTTTCGCTGATGCCAACTGGGATCTTATAAGTATTTGGCATCAAAAAGCCATCAGCGACTGGCGCAAGGGCGTTATACTCGCTATTTAGTTTAGCTCCGTCAAGTCCAAGCTGGGCTGCTATCTGGTTTAAAAAAACGATAGTAGTTTCGCCAGGGATGAGCGTGATCTCGGTCATCGCAGCTTTTGCCTTGGCTAATTTTTTTAAAAAATCAACCCTTGAAATTTTATCTTTACCTATCTCGATCCAGCCAGACTGAGGCGAGCCGATGAAGCGCATGGCGTACTTGTCGATCACACTTAAGTTAAAGTTGCGATTAGCTAAATAAGATATAATTTCGCCCACACTTCCCTTTGGCACAAAAACGACTTTGCTCGTGTTTATGGGGCGTGCCAAATAGACAAATACACTTAGGACGACGATGAGTACGATATCAAAGAAAATATCTAGGTATGGCTTTTTTATAAAATTTTTTATCATTTTGATTCTTTCGATTGTTTTGCTTTTAAAATACGGCATAAAAATTAACGATTTCGAGTTTTACGGCGTAAAATTGGAGCAATTATATATAAAGTTAGATAAAAAATTAATTGTAAGAGCAAAGCAGATCAAGCTACCAAGCTTTAAAAAAGACGTGGCGCAAAAAGCTAGCGATGAGAGACTTTTAAACCTTAGTCAGGGCGTTGATTATCTTGAGACCTTTTTTCAAGAAATTTCACTTGAGAGCGTGCAAATCGGCGATGATTTTAAGATCAAAATTTTATTTTTAGATGATATATTTTTCGTTGATAGCCCTTATCTAAACATCGATATCAAATTTCAAAATAAGCAGAAAGATGGCATAGATCGCTTCATAGTAAGAAATTTGAGTTTTAAAGACTTTAATGTCAGTATTAGCGGCGAGGGAAGTGCAAATTTTGACAAAGATGACTATAAATTTGATGGAAATTTCACCTCACACGAGCTAAATGGCAAACTTAGCTTTGCCTTAAAAGATACATTTTTAACCTACAAAGCCTACGATGTAAACGCTGGCAGCATCAAGGACTTTATAGACGAGCTTGATAGGCGCATAGAGCTAAACAGCGAGGTTAAAAACTGGATATATGGCTACATCGTGGCAAACGACTATCATCTAAATGAGATAAACGGCAAGGTCGATATTGCCAAAAATGACTTTTATCTAAACGAGCTAAATGCGACTGCCTATGCTAAAAATTTACTTGTTAAATTTGAAAAAGGCTTGCCAGCAGTAAATGTCGCTGAGGCAAACATCACGCTTAATAACTCAAAGCTTAAATTTGACCTTACAGCTCCCGTTTATAAAGGCAAAAAGCTTGATGGCTCAAACGTAGCGATAAACAACATCTTTGATGAAAAAAGTGCAAATTTAGAGCTATTTATAAAGACAAATTCCATTTATGATGAGGCGATAAATGATATATTAAGAGCCTACAAGATCATCGTGCCAGTCAAGCAACTAAGCGGTAAAATGGACGCTGGCTTAAAAATTTTAATAAAACTTGACGAAAAGAGTTTGGAAAATTTTGACGAAAAGAGCGTTATTGCAAATGGCGATTTTAAGATAAGTGACGCAGTTTTAGATATCGCTGGGAGTAAATTTAACGCTAAAAGTGCCCTTGTAAAGCTCATAAATACGACAAATTTAAGCGTTGATGCAAGCGGCTTTGGGCTTGACTTTTTCAGAGCAAATGCAAAAGTAGATATAAATTTACAAAAAAGCACCGGCGAGATAAAAGGCGTCATAGAAAGCTTTGACCTAAAAGAGAAAAATGATGAAATTTTAGCCTTTAAAAAAGAGCCATTTACTGCACTTCTTGACTTTAGTAAGCCAAATGAGACCACGCTTAGTATTGAGCCTTTTGGGCTAAATTTAAGCTTTGGCGATGAAAGCGTGATAACTACAAAAAACAGCAACTTCATCATGCAAAACTCCCCAGTTTTAAAGCAAAATGGCGTGCTTGGCTTTGAAGACGTGAGCATAAAGAGTAAGGACTTTACTAATCTTGAAATTTTGGCAAAAGGGCTTAAATTTGACCTGCCGTTTTTGGATAAAAATGGCTCAAAATATGATAGTGACGACTTTTTGATCACGGTCTCAAAGGCTGGCGTAAAGATGCAAAGTGCGAGTAAGAAACTCGCTTTAAGCATCGCCGAAAAAGGCATAGAAGCTAAGAGCAACGACCTAAATTTGCTTGTCCTTGATGACAACAGTACAAAAGAGCAAAGCACGCCACTTGAGCTCTTTGCAAAAAATGGCGACATCATCTTGCAAGATCTAAACAAAACCTTGCCATTTACTAGCTTTAGCGCCGAGAAAAAAGGCAAAAGCACCTCGCTAAACGGGCTAGCAAAGCAAGGCAGGGTTGGATATTTTAGCGATGAGAAAAGCATAAATTTAGACGCAACTGATATAAGTGGCGAATTTATCAACGACCTTTTTGGCGTCAAGAGCTTTGAGGGCGGTAAATTTCGCCTAAAAATGCTTGGAGAGAGCTCGAAAAATTTCAAGGCCGAGGTGAGATTTTTTGGCACGTATCTAAAAGACTACATCTTTTATCAAAGGCTTTTAAGCTTTTTAAACTCGGTGCCGTCGCTTCTTAGCTTTAAAACGCCTGACTTTAACGACAAGGGTTTTACTGTTAAAAACGGCAAAATTTTACTTACTAGAAAGGGCGACGTGATCGAGTTTTTAGCGATTGAGATGATAGGCACGAGCGCAGATATCGGCGGACGCGGCACGATCGATCTAAAGAGCAAAAAGATAAACATCGACCTTGAGCTAAAGATACTAAAAGACGCAAGCGGCATCATCGACAAGATCCCACTTATCAACCAAATCATCCTTGGCAAAGACCGCTCGCTCTCAACCGTCATCGCCATACGTGGCACAACCGAAAAGCCAGAATACTCGACGCAGATCTTGCAAGATGCCCTGCTCTCACCACTAAAAATAATAAGAAACGTTCTGCAGGCTCCGTTTTTGATATTTGAGTAAAAAGCGTTAAGCAAAAAATAATTATTGTTTAGTATAATTTCGGTGAAGTTCACGGCGGAGCTTATTATCCGCCACTCATTCTAAGTATCTTGCCAGATCCTCATCAAAACAAAACAACGCATCATTAATCAAATCTTCTAACATTTGCGGGTCAATGCCTACTAAAGTTTTACCAACACGAGTTGAAATTCTCGGCGTTTGATCGTCATTTAGCTTATAAAGATTTTCAAAATGAAAATGCTCGGTTTCGAATTTTAACAGCAAGGTCATATAAAATCTTTACTTTTTGATAGTTTAAAAGTTTATTTTTGCGGTTAAATTTAGAATACTTTTTAAAATCAAGCTTATCAAGATTGACGATATCATTGTGGATTTTGGCTTCATCGATGATTTTCGCCCAAAATCCAAAAGTTTGCTTTGAGACAAAGAGATCATCTAGCTTGAAGTAGCCACCAAAAGAGCTTAAAATATCTACCTTGTTATTATCCACTAAAGCCTTAAAAGCCAAATTTCTAGTGGCAATTTCTAAAATACCAAGCTTTTAAGCCAATCTGCACTAGCAAAATTTCTTTTATGCTCTTGCTCGTTTTTATAGCTCTTTAAACGTTTGATTGAGAAAAAATTTAACACTATCCATAAAAAATCAATAAATTCATAAAATTTTACGCATTATAATACGTAAAATTTTACTTCATCTCAAGGCGCATGAGATACATATCTTCGCCGTCAGTTACCTTTAAATTTTGGCTTTTGCACTTTGGACAGGTAAAGTCATTTTCGCTAAGCTCCCCGCCAAATCCACAATCCAAACATTCTACAACAATGCCTTGTAAATTTATGACAAGCTCGGCGTTTTCGCAGATCGTGCCAGTCTTATAAACATCAAATGCACTCTCCAGATAGTGTGGCTCCACTCCGCTTAAGCGGCCAACTTTTATCTCGATCTTGCTTATCTCTTTTGCGTTTCCTTTGGCAGCATTTTTCTCGCAAAGGCTGACTAAATTTTGAACGATACTAAGCTCGTGCATTAGCAGATCCTTGGTAGTAGCTCGCCCTTTGGCGGCTCGAGAAATCTTCTTGATTTATAGGCGTTTTCGATGATGACACGCTCGTTTTTGGCTTCCAATATCTCGCCTATTATCATCGCGTTTTTATCAAATTCTCTTAAAATTTTAAGTGCCTCTTCAGCCTGGCTCTCATCAACAGCCATCACAAAAGTGCCCTCATTTGCAAGCTCATAAGGCTCAAAACCAAATAGCTCACAAACGCCCATCACTTCATCTGCTACCTTGATATTTTCTTCAAAGACCAAGATATCAAATTTACTAAATTTAGCCCACTCGTTTAGCACGGCACTTAGTCCGCCCCTTGTCGCATCACGCATGGTTTGTGGTTTTATGCCAGAGCTAAATAGCTTTAAGACAACCTCTTTTAGGCTCTTGCAGTCACTTTTTAGATCAAGCCCAAGCTCAAATTCCTCTCTTGCTGCAAGCACCACACCGCCGTGTCTACCAACATCTCCAGAGATTAAAATTTTTGCTCCTGCTTTTAAATTTTTAAGCTCCACACCCTCGCAAACTATCTCGCCGATGCCTGCTGTGTTTATGAAAATTTTATCGCATTTGCCCTTTGGCACGACCTTTGTATCGCCGCAAACTACGCTCACGCCGCTATCTTTGCAAGTTTTCGCAAGCGAGCCAAGCACGCGCTCGAGCTCTTCTATACTAAGCCCCTCTTCGATGATGAGCGAGCAGCTTAGGTATTTTGCACTTGCTCCAACCATCGCTAGGTCGTTTATCGTGCCGCAAGCTGCGATCTTACCGATGTCGCCGCCGTTAAAAAAAATGGGAGTTACCACAAAGCTATCGGAGCTAAATGCGATCTTTCCGTTTAAATTTAGTATCGCTGAGTCGTTGCTCTGTCTTAAAATTTCGTTATCAAAAATTTTAAATATCGTCTCGTTTATAAGCGAGTTCATCTCCTCGCCGCCGCCGCCGTGGCTTAGCATTATCTTTTTCATTAAATTCCTTAACCAACTCTTGCGTATTTAAAATATGCCGCACAAGCGCCCTCACTTGAGACCATGCACGATCCTATCGGATTTTGTGGGTTGCAGACCTTGCCAAAGACCTTGCACTCTGTCGGCTTTGCTAGCCCTCTTAAAATTTGCCCACAAATGCAAGCTTTGCTCTCGCCAGCGCTCTCTACGCTGCAGTCAAACTGCACTCTAGCGTCAAGATAGGCAAACTCGTCTTTTAGTTTCATGCCACTTTGCGCTATCTCGCCAAGGCCTCTCCAGACAAAGTCGCACGGCTCAAAGTACTTAGCTATGAGCTCTTTTGCCTTGACGTTGCCCTCTTCTTTGACCGCCCTTGCATACTCGTTATAGACTTCATAAGTGCCTGCGTTTTGCTGACGGACTAAATTTAGCACACTTGCCATGATATCAAGCGGCTCAAAACCGCTAATGGCGATCGGTCTTTTAAACTCATCTGCTAACTCTTTGTAAATTTTACTTCCAGTGATGACGCTCACGTGGCTTGGCCCTAAAAATGCATCTATCCTTACGTTTTCATCGCTCATTATAGCTCTAACTGGAGCTGGGACGGTTACGTGATTTATATGAAAGTATAAATTTTTAATGCCCTCTTGCACCACTTTTTCAACTAAATTTGCACTCATCGGCGTTGTTGTCTCAAAGCCAATGGCAAAAAATATGACCTTTTTGTCTGGATTTTGCTGGGCTAAATTTAGCGCATCAAGTGGCGTATAAAGTGCCCTTATATCATGCCCCTCGCCGCGAAGCTTTTGCAAGCTGGTCTTTGAGCCAGGCACTCTTAGCATATCAGCTAGCGTGCAAAAGATCACATTATCCATGCTAGCTAGCTTACAGGCCTCATCTATGCGGCTCTTTGGCATGACGCAAACCGGACAGCCTGGGCCATGGACGAAATTTATATGCTCTCCAACTAAGCTTGGCAGTGCAAATTTCATAATGCTATGCGTGTGGCCACCGCAAATTTCCATGATATTTAGCGGTTTTACGCTCTCTTTTTGTATCAGTTTTGAAAGGGCTAGGATTAAGTTTTTATCACGAAAGTCATTGATAAGATCCATCAAATTTTCCCCGCGTCCATATCTTCAGCGATCTTTTGATAGACCTCCAAGCTCTCCAGCGCAAACTGTGTATCGATCTTTTGCATGGCATATCCAACGTGTATTAGCACGTATTCGCCAACCTTTACCTCTTCAGATATGAGATCTAGGCTTACCTTTCTAGTAACACCCAGAGTCTCGACGGTAGCAACGTTATTTTCATCTATTTCTATTACTTTTGAAGGGATCGAAAGACACATTATCTTAGCTCTTTTTTAAATTCCAAATAACTTATCCACTTATCGATGCCCTCCCCTGTTTTGCTATCTACTACAAAGATATCAATCTTTGGATTTAGCTTTCTAGCGTCATTTTTCACTCGCTCGATATCAAAGTCAAAGTGCGGTGCAAGCGAAGCTTTTGTGATCAAAAGCACGTCAGCTGCCCTAAACATCACTGGATATTTGCTCACCTTATCATCGCCCTCTGGCACCGAAAGAAGCACAGCGTTAAAGTGTGAGCCAACGTCGTAGCTTGCAGGACAGACTAAATTTCCAACATTTTCTATAAAGACTAGATCAAGCTCGTTTAGTGGTAGGTGATGAAGCCCCTCATGCACCATAAAAGCGTCTAAATGGCAGGTCTGACCTGTGCTTATCTGATGAGCTTTTGCGCCAGCTTTTACTATGCGGTCGGCGTCTTGGTTGGTCTCTAAATCGCCCTCTACAACGCCTATCTTAAATTTACCAGCCTTTATCGTAGCCTCTAAAAGCGTAGTCTTGCCAGCGCCTGGACTACTCATCAAATTTACACAAAGTATCTTTTTCTCATCAAGATGCGCTCTGTTGTGAGCGGCCTCTTTGTCGTTTTCAGATAGAATTTTCTCTATCACGTCTATGGTTTTGCTCTCGTTTAGCACAGGGTGTGCGTGAGCCTCGTGACTATGCTCGTGTGCGTCATGAGCGTGATCCGTATGCCCGTCGTGAGTGTGTGGGTGTGAGTGAGTAGTGCCATCAGCGTGAGTGTGAGTGTGGGCGTGATTACCCATTGAACAACCGCAATCTTTACACATTTTATTATCCTTTTTTATTAATTTTTAGAGATTTTAACGCTTAAATTTAAAAATAAAATTAAAATTTAAGAGCATTTTATGCAAATGAGATAAATTAACCCGTTTTTTAATTACCCTTTAAATTTACCTTTGATCTTGCAAACGAATGTTCTTATCTAGCTCTTCAAGGCTCTCGTTATCATCTGTGTAGCCATTTTCATCAAAATTTTCATCATTGCTTCTTTTTTTGCCATTTGGTGTGATGATGAGATCTTTTAGCCTTGCCCTACCATCATCCATCACCATCAAAACAGCAACAGCATCCACATCTTGATCCATCATCTCTCGCTCAGTTTGCTTTGCCTTTTTAGTTGGCATGTAAAACTCTTCGATGCCGTATTTTACAAATGAGTATCCATCAAATTTACCAGCCAAGAAAAGAGCATCTTTTGGCTTAGTAAAGCTAAATTTATCAAAAGCGTAAGTTGCATTAGCATCTTGCTTTAAAATGGCGTAAATTTCATCATTTTTTGAGATATTTCTATCATATATATATATCTCAACGCCAGTTTTTTCATCAAATTTAGACTGCTGCAGATTTGAAAAATCATAGCTTAAGCTCACGTAGTTTCCCCGAAAGAGATCCCTTGGATCGTAAAGATTTACCCTCACTTTTATCTCTTTTCCAAGATAAAGTGGCATGAGCGCGTATGCGAGCATCGCAATTATTAGCAAAATTTGAAAGATTATGGCTAGTATTAGTGATCTTATCTTCATTTTGTACGTCCTTTTTTAGCAGCGACTGCGAGCACGACGAAGGCAAAGACGATAAATAGCGCCGTAGCCCCCAAATAATCGCCTATTAGCTCAAAGTATCTAACCACCGCAACTAAGAATATCATGCATAGTCCAAGCGTTAGCTCGCCATTTTTGATAAGCACTGCTGCGACGATGATGTTTGCTAGCGAGAAGAAGATATTTGCATATCCCACGCCCAAGCTAAAGACAAATGGCAACGCAAAGAGTATCAAGCCAAGAAGCAAGCCGCTTTTGTTTTTCTCTTTGAAAAATAGCGCAATGCTAGCGATGCTAAATACGGCAAAAACCTTGCCAAAACTGCTATAAAAAAATGCTTTTGCAAACCAAAATTTATCTTCTTCTAGCTCGTAGATATCGCCATTTGCATAAGCTATCAGGCAAATGATCAAGATAATGATGCCAAGATACTTGCCAAAACCTTTCACAAGGTGCGCCAGTCTATCTCTAAAGCCAGCTAACACGCTAAAGAGCGCGACAAGTAAAAGCGCGTATGAGAGCGATAAAGTAGCAGCCATCGGCGCTCTAAACATAAGATCATCATAGCCATAAAATTCATCAAACCCACTGATCTTAGCGCAAAGCGAAATGATATAGAAAAATATATCCGCTAGAAGCACAATGGCAAGAAATGCCGAGTCACTTTTATAAAGCGTGTAGGCACCAAGAGCTATAAAGACGATAAATTCATAAGCAAACTCGCCACCCATGCCTTTTAAAACAAACCAGATCGTCGCAAAAACAAGGCTTTGAGCCACCAGCAAGGCCTTTTTGCTAGCAAAAGAGAGCGCCATAGCTCCAACGCTCCAGAGCAAAACTCCACCGCTTGGCTCGTCGCTAATGTTATAAATTTGAGCGATAAGCGCTATGGCTGCTCCGTAGCAGAAATTTCCCAAAAAGAGCGTGGCTGTGCCAAGCTTATCTTTGCCCTTTTTGAGATAATAAACTCCGCCAAAATTTAAAAGAGTAAGCACTCCAAAGATGATAACAAGGCGCCCCATCCTTGGTATCTCCTCCCAGTAGGCTCCAACTAGCGTAAAAAATGCCAGCGCGAAAAAGAGATAGGCAACCAACTTTAATATAAAACTAGTCTTTTCGCTATGAGCGTTTATATCTATATCATATAAATTTGCTATCTTTAAAGCGGTGGCCTTATCGACCACATCCTCTTTTTGCCAGCGATCTAGCTCTTTGGCTAGAAAATTTCTATTGTAAAAATTCATCTTTCATTCTCTTTAAATGACATTTTTTTGTGGCTAATGATAGCATACAAGCGCCAAAAATGCTAGAACAAAAATAAAGTAAAAAAAGGGAGAAATTTACAAAGCCAAAAAACTTGGGCGGGCTTTTGCAAATTTAGCTTTAGCCAAAGCCCAAGCAAAAAGAAACGGTCATCAAACTTTCGCCACAAAAAAGATATCAGGCAAGCAAGAAATAGCAAAACCCGCTATCAATTTGCAAAAATGGATCACAAAAACTGCTAAAAACTACCAAAAAGACAAAATAAGACAAGCTCTGCAGCCAAGAAAGCGCTGCTAGCTATTTACAAAAAACCTAAATTTAAGAGCCAAAAAAGCTTTTAGCTTAAAATTTAGGCACAGCGGCCTTTGTAAGTTTAGAAAACTTAACACCCTTTAAGCCAGCAATCCTATCAGCAAAGCGCTCTATCTTGCTAGCCTCACCTCTTATCGAGATCGTTTCTAAGCAGTTGTGGTGATCGACATGAACGTGATTTGTGCAGATGATCTTCACATCAGAGTCATGCTCGATATCCATTTTTTTATTCACCAAATCGTTGTGATGATGCACATAAATGAGCGTCAAAACCCCAATCAACTCCTCGTCAGCGTCCTTCCAGCTATCGTTTACGATCTTTTCACGGATCAAATCCCTTGTAAATTCACTTCTAGAAGCGTAGCCTTGTTCGCTAACTTTTCTATCTAGTTCGTCTAGTAATTGACTAGGCAAAGAGACACTAAAACGTATAACACTATCCATTTTTTGCTCCTTTCTCGTTTGATTACCGTTTATAATCATTATACATCACTTATTAGAAAATGTGGATAAATAATAATAAATTTGCCCTAAATTTACGTTAGAATCGTTACTGCAGAATTTTTTATTGATATAAAATTTCAAATTTGCTTCAGTAAATTTTTTGTAAATAAGCTCAAGCAAAGTCTTATTTTGAAAAACTCCGCCACTTAATAAAATCTCTTTTTTCTCATTTTTAGAAATTTCAAAAATAATATCAGCCATGCCATTTATAAATGCCGTTGCCGCCACTCTTGGCTCATCTTTTAGGGCACTTTTAAAAGCATCTTTAAAGCCGATAACTCCGTCATTTAGGCTAAATTTATAACACGCATCTAAATTTTTATCATAAAGCGCCTCAAGCCTCATGCCACTCTCACCCTCAAAACTTGAGTGAGATATGCCACATATTATCGCACCAAACGCGTCAAATATCCTACCAACGGAGCTAGTTTTTACTAAATTTAGCCCCTTTTGCTCCATCATCTTGAAATTTCTAAGCATCTTTTCATCAAAATTTACTAAAAATTTACGCCCCTCATCCTCAAGCTCGTACTTTAAAATAATAGAATAAGCGATGAGATAGATATTTTTTATGCTATTTTCGCCGCCAAATAAGCTAAATTCATCAAAGTGATAAATTCGCTCATAGCTCTTGCTATCCAGCCTAAAAACCTCGCCACCCCAAATTTTACCGTCCTCGCCGTATCCAGTGCCGTCAAAACAAAAGCCAAGATACTCTTTGTCAGGCAAATCATTTTCAAAGATGACACTTAGCAAATGTGCGTAGTGATGCTGCAGATGAATTAGCTCAAAGCCCTGATCCTTCGCCCATTTTGTATTTAAAAAATTTGGATGCAGATCGGCTATGACCTTGTCTATTTTTAGATCATAAGTTGTTTCAAAAAGGGTGAAAATGTCCTTAAACCTATCAAAAGTCGCCACGTTTTTTAGATCGCCGATATATGGACTAACCATCAAAAGTCCATCTTTGTAGATACAAAATGAGCTTTTTAGCTCCGCTCCAAGGGCTAAAAATGTCCCTTTTTGTTTGAAATTTGTATGGATAAAATTTGGATTTAGCCCACGGCTTGTTCTTGTAAAAATTGTCTCATCGCCAACGCAAAATGCGATACTATCGTCACTTGGCGAGTAAATTTCTCGGTCGTGATCAAGATAAAAGTCTATAACATCACCTAGTTTCTCTCTTAGCTCGCTCTCATCTTTTATCACGACTTCGCCTGAGATGTTTGCGCTAGTTGCGATGATGTCGTGCTCTAAATAATCAAAAAGCAAAAGATGTATGCCGCTAAATGCGAGCATGACGCCAAGCTTATTTAAATTTGGAGCGACGCTTTTTGCGATATTTGAGCCATTTTTTGCTTCAAGCAAGACGATTGGCTTTAAATTTGAGCTAAGAAGCTTCGCCTCAGCCTCTGAAATTTGCGCTATTTTTCTGGCGTTTTGCAAATTTTTACTCATCAGAGCAAATGGCTTACTTGGGCGGTGCTTTCTGGCTCTTAGCTCGCAAACTGCAGCTTCATTTGTCGCGTCGCAAACTAGATGAAAGCCACCAAGACCTTTAATGGCTAAAATTTTGCCCTCGTTTATGAGCCTAGCCGCCTCTTTGGCTGCTTCATTCTCGCTAGCCAAGACTTTGCCAAATTTATCTTTTAGATAGAGTTTTGGCCCGCAGTTTGGGCAAGAGATCGGCTCTGCGTGGTAGCGGCGATTAAGCGGGTCTTTGTACTCGCTCTCACAAAACTCGCACATCTTAAACTCATTCATCGTCGTATTTACCCTGTCATAAGGCAATGCTTTGATGATGGAAAATCTCGGCCCGCAGTTGGTGCAGTTTATAAATGGGTATTTGTAGCGTGGATTTGTAGGGTCATAAAACTCGCGCAAGCAGTCATCGCAAAGCGCGTAATCAGGCAAAATAGGCGCTTGTTTGGTAGCCGACTTTGAGGCTACGATCTCAAGCTTTTTATAAATTTTATCTATCTTAAATTTATGCAGTTCATCGATCCTAGCAAGGGCTGGTAGCTTCTCATAAAGCTCTTTTTCAAAAGCTAAAAAGCTGGCCTCTTCGCCGCTAAAATTTAGCTTCACGCCCTCATCATCGTTGTAAATTTCGCCAACTAGCTTAAATTTGTCCGCCAAAGTATAGACAAAAGGTCTAAAACCAACGCCTTGAACTAAGCCTTTGATCTCATATCTAAAGCTTGATCTCAACGCCAAATCCGGGGTCAAAATTTGTTTTTATATTTGGGTTTAGGTGCTTTTTTATCAAGTTGCTAACTACCTTATTATAAAATAAATCCCCGCTTAAAGTAACATTTTTAATGTTAAATTTATCTCGTTTTTCATAGCTAAAATCGCTCAAAAAATGCGCCAAAGACTCGGTGCAACCAAAGCTGATATTCTTCTCTCCAGCGCCAGCAAGGATAAATGAAATAATACTTTTTACAAACTTAACCCCGTCTAAACCAAAGTCATCTTTCATCTTATAATCTATCCTAACGCCCTTTTGACCGCTAAAATCGCTTGCCATAAGGAGCAAATTCTCCCCTGCTTTTTTAAAGTCACTGCTTAAGCCGAGCAAGCGTCCAGCTATGCAAAATAGCGAGAAAAAGCTAGCGTTTGAGCTAAATTTACCACTTGGCAAGGCGCGCTCTTTACTAAAGTTTTCAAGTAGTCTTTCGCCGCCCTCATCAGCTCTTATGAGCTCATAAATTTCTTCAAAGCTGCTAAATTTTGGTAAAAATAGAAGTTGCGTTTTGCTTGATTTTGAAAGCAGGCAAATTTCATCATCGCTAAATTTGCTAAATTTAAGCCCCAAAGCCACTTCGCCAAAACTCTCAAGCTCAAATTCCTCATCTTTTGTATAAAAAAATGGGCTTAAAAGCGCGCTATTTTCAAGCAAAATTAGCCTTGAAAGAGCGCTTTTTTGCTCCTTTACAGAAACGCTTAAAAAACTAAAGTCCTCTTTATTTAGCTGCTCGCAAAGGGCGTAAAGAAAAAGATCATTTGGCGCCATCACGTCAAAAAATATCGGTGCATCCTCGTGGTTTTGCCTGTAAATGGCTGTCGTTTTTAGTGCCAAAAGTGGCTTTTCAAAGCTAGCAAGCGCGATCTGCACCCTATCATCGGCGATAAAAATTTTTGGTAGCTGCTTTAAATTTACAGGCATCAAGAAATTTGCATCAAATTTTACCCCAAGAGAAATTTCATATAAATTTTCATCTTGCTCTACGCAAACGCCCTTGCCGTTTTTTAATAAATTTATGCAGGTTTTTAGCTTTTCATTAAAATTTTCAAGCGTTATCTCGCCATCAAATTTACTCAAAGAGAGCGCACCACTTTCATTTAAAATAGCCTTGCCATTAGCCAAAAATGCCGCCGCTTGAGATGGGCTAAGCGTGCCAAATTTTACTTTCTTAATTTCGCCCGCCATGTCAAGCTCATCTGCCACATCAACCTCGCTATGCTTTATAAAAAGGCTATAAGGCAAGATGATGCTAGCTCTGTCTGCTAGGGCGCTAAGCTCCTCGACAGAGCCACTTACTTTTAGGCAAATTTGATCATTTTTGCAGCTTATAGAGTGTCTAAGCTCTTTAGCCAATGAGCGTAAAAATGGCGCCAAAAAGGCTGGGTCTTTAAAGCAGTCAAATTTAAAAGCAAGTATCATTTTAAACCTTTTTTGGCGTAGTCATCGAGGGTATCATTTAAGGTGAAATTTGCCACCTTTTCGAACTTAAAATCAAGCTCTTTTAAGTGATCAAGTAGCGTTTTTTCTAGGATGCTAGAAGCTTTTATCACTTCATCTGAGAGGCTAAAATTTGATGACTCTATGCGGCTAGGCACGATGCCTAGGATTTTGGTTGTCGGCCTATCGCCTGCAAGCTCCATTAGATGAAGGGTTTGAAGCATCTCGATCTCGTGAGCCGAGCCGTCCCAGCTGATAAAATTTGGTACGTTTAGAAAATCAAAAAAATAAACATCGCCCACGCTTGCGCCATTTGCGCTAATGCAATCAACGACGATAAGATAGTCAAATTCGCTTATTATGTGAGTTAGAGCGAGGGCTAAAGTGCCCCCGTCCATTAGAGTAAGCTCGTTTTTAGAACTTGTAAATTTATAGTTTTTAGCCATCAAATTTACAAAATGAACACCTATGCCCTCATCAGCAAACATAACGTTGCCAATGCCAAGAACAAGCACTCTCATCAGTGTTCTTTTACAAATTTATAGCCACTAACGATGGCGTCCATCGCTCCATTTTTGCCTTTAACGGCGTTAAATATCGCCATATAAACGTGAATAGGCACAAATATCATGATGATCCACATGCAAATTCTATGTATCGTTCTAACATTTGCTAGTCCGCCCATAAGCTCTTCAAAGTATCTCGCTGGCTCGTAGATCGCTCCGCCAAGTCCCTCGTGATAAACGTGAGCGTAAAGCACTAAGCCAGTTAGGCAGATGAGTGCCAAGATGACGTAAAAGAAAAAGTATGAGGCAAACTGCAATGGGTTATAAACGCCCCTTAAATGCGGGTGTGGCCCCATAAAGATGTAGTATTTTATCTGCGCTATCCAAACTTTTGGACTTAAAAAGTCAAGCACGCTCATCCACTCTTTTTTGCTGTGCTTATCAAAGACAAATAGATAGAATTTAAAGATAAATACCGCTATTAGCACAAAGCCAGCGACCTGGTGCGCCAAACGCCACTTTGCTTGCATGAAATTTGTAGGCTCGCTCGTGATCTCTGGACTCATAAAGACATAAGAGATGTAGTAGCCGCTCACAATCAAAAGCGTGATAGCTATAAATCTAATCCAGTGTGTCAGCCTAACGCCGATGGAGAATTCGTATTCGCTGATCCTGTCAGGATTTTTATGTGACATCTTTTCTCCTTACAAATTTGGATTTATCTTATAAGTACTCAAATCATTTCCCTTCGTGTCCATAACATGCACGGCACACGCGATGCAAGGGTCGTAAGAGTGAATTTTTCGTATTATCTCAAGTGGTTTTGAAAGATCAGCGATCTTCATACCAACTAAGCACGCCTCGTAGCTTCCCATTTGACCTTTAGCGTCTTTTGGTGAGGCATTCCAAGTGCTTGGCACAACTGCTTGCCAGTTTGATATGACGCCATCTTTTATGCGGCACCAGTGGCTTAGCGCGCCTCGTGGAGCGTTGCCTTGAAAATTTCCTTTGTACTCCTTTTTGTTATCGATTACATATTTTGCGCAGGTCTCTTGATCTGTCTTTAAATTTTCGATCAAGGCATTAAATGCGTCCATTGTGTGCTCTGCGACCACTTTTGCCTCAAGCATACGAGCAGCGGTTCTGCCTAGAGTTGAAAAGACTGCACTTAGTGGCAAGCCACTCTTTGCTAAAAACTCATCAACTACCTTTTTAACTCTCTCGTTGCCTTTAGCGTAGTTTATGACGATGCTTGCGATCGGTCCTACTTGCATAGGCATGCCATCATATCTTGGTGCTTTGATCCAGCTATATTTGCCCTTTGTGTCAAAAAGCTTGCTGTGAGCCAGCTTGCCCTCGCCGTCTATGCTCTCGCCATCAACAAGGCCAGTGTAGTTTGCCTCAGTCTCGCCGTCATATGGGTGAAGTGCTTTGTCATTTTTATACCAAGATCTTGTCGCCTCTTCTGTAATTTTGTTTTCGTCGATATCATAAACCTTGCTAATATCACCATTTAAGATAATGCCGCCTTTAAATAGATGGTCACTTTTGCCGATCAAAAACTCATCGTAGCAAAGTAAATTTGATACGCCAACGTCGTTTAGAACGCTTGGCTCGTTTGCATAAGCCTTAGCAGCCATCAAAATATCTGGATAGTAAGCTCTATCTA
Organism: Campylobacter concisus; assembly: GCF_902460895.1. GTDB lineage: Bacteria > Campylobacterota > Campylobacteria > Campylobacterales > Campylobacteraceae > Campylobacter_A > Campylobacter_A concisus_BC. The sequence goes on from NZ_CABPVL010000002.1 coordinate 912,930, forward strand.
CAAATTCTTTGATCTCAGCAAATTTACTCATATATTCGCCCATTCTAGCTGGATCAAGCAGGTCCATCACGCAAGTCACGCCACCAACTGTTAGGCTTTGTGGATGTGGGTTTTTTGCACCAAAGATAGCCATCATCTGAGCTGCTGTTCTTTGGATTCTAAGGCACTCTAAGTAGTGAGAGAGGACGATTAAATTTTGCTCAGGAGTAAATTTATATGTGCTATGTCCCCAGTATGCGTTAGCAAATGGTCCAAGGTTGCCCTTTTTAACAAAGGCTTCAACCCTCTCTTTTACCTCTTTTAGCTTGTCAGCTCCCGTGGCAAAAGGGGTGCTTGTATATTTAAACGCCTCTTCGCTAGCCTTATGCACGTCTGCGCTTAGTGCAGAGACGACGTCTGCCCAGTCCATGCCGTGAAGCTGATAAAAGTGCACGATGTGATCGTGAAGATATAAAGCTGCGTTCATAAGCGTTCTAGTTAGCTCAGCATTTAGCGGAGGCTTGATGCCAAGGGCGTCCTCAACTGCGACTATACCTGCTCTGTAGTGTGAGTATGTGCAAACACCGCAAATTCTTTGCATGAAAAAGCCAGCATCTCTTGGGTCTCTGTTTTTTACTATCTGCTCTAAGCCTCTCCAAAGAGTTGAGCCAGAGTAAGCCTCTTTGACAATGTTGTTTTCATCGACTACGACTTCTATTCTTAAGTGCCCTTCGATACGTGTTATAGGGTCTATTACTATTCTTTTTTCGCTCATTTTTTCGCCTTATTCTTTATCTTTACTCATACAAGCTAGTGCAGCGTGAGCCGCTATGCCAACACCAGCAAGTGCTAAAATTCCAATGCCTATTTTATCACTTACATTATCAGCACCAAGCCCCAAAACAGTGTCAAATAGCCTATCAGCCATCGGCTCTTCAAACGGCCCCATCGTATCCCAGAAGTCTGGCTCTGAGCAGCCTATACAGCCGTGACCTGCTTGAACTGGCCATGATGTGTGTTGATTAAATCTCTCGCGCGAGCAGTTATTAAATGTATATGGACCTTTACAGCCTACTTTGTATAAGCAGTAGCCATTTTTTGCGCCCTCGTCGCCAAAGCTTTGGACAAACTCGCCTGCATCAAAGTGACCACGTCTCTCGCAAAGATCGTGAATTCTTAAGCCATAAGCCCATTTTGGTCTGTTATAAACATCAAGCGCAGGAAGTGTGCCAAATAGCAAAAAGTGAAGCACGTTGCCAACGATGTTCTTCTCGCTTGGAGGACAGCCTGGCACGTTTATGACTGGCTTATCAGTCACCTTTGAAAGTCCGACTGCATTTGTTGGATTTGGCTTAGCTGCTTGAACACCGCCAAAGCTAGAACAGGTACCAATAGCAAAGATGGCAGCCGCATTAGCAGAGGCATTTACAGCGTGAGTTTTGCCTGTTGTGCCGTGAGGTCCGACTGTTAAAAAGTGCTCAGTAGCTCCCGTTGGGACGCCACCCTCAACTAGCAGGATGTATCTGCCCTTATATTTTTCTATCGCATGCTCTAAATTTTCTTCAGCCTGCCAGCCAGCAGCCGCCATGATAGTTTCGTGGTATTCAAGGCTTATGTAGTCAAATATAAGGCTATCTATGCTTGGAGCGTCAGTTCTTAGCAAGCCCTCGCTACAGCCAGTGCATTCTGCCATGTGAAGCCATATCACTGGGAGCCTATCGCTTAGCTCAGCAGCGCGAGCAACCATCGGCGTCATCGCACTTGGCAATGCCATAAAAGCTGTCATCGCACCAGCCCACTTCATAAAATCACGCCTAGTAAAGCCCTTATCTTTTAAAAGCTGCGCAATACTAGTGTCATTTTTCATCTTAGGCAATGCACTAAGTTCGCTTAAGCGTCTATCTATCTTTTGACGCAAGTCATTATTCATATAAGCTCCTTCATTTGAAATTTGTTTATTTTGTATCTTATCTTTTTTTAAAAAAAACATATATTATTTTGTTATATTAATAATTATATTTAAACAAATTTTAAAATAAAATTTAAATGCCTTGAAATCAATAATCTTAAAATATGTTAAAAAATAATATTTAGTGAGAATTTATCCTATTTTGAGAAATGATATGGCAAGAATTCTATTTTTCTGAAAGTAAATATCAATTAAATTTTTAATAATTTTAAAAAATAATTTAGTGTTTTTAAGAAGAGTAAAATTTAAGGTAAAAATTACAAAAGCCTAAACGGGTTAAATTTAGGCTTTTAAATTTGTATTAAAATGGCCAGATAGCCTCCATAAGTCTTGTGCCCCAAGGCTTTTTGGTAGATTTGTCTAGCTCGCCCTCAGTTTTATACAAAATTTTGGCATCAGCTATGTATTTTGAGTCGATCTCGTTGTTTTGTGAGATGTCGTAAGGTCTGATGACGCCACTTACTTGCATGATCTGCTTTTCACCATTTATTAGTAGCTCGCGGCTGCCTTCGATGAAGTAGTTGCCGTTATTTAGGATCTTGATGATCCTAGCTGAGATGGTCGCGGTAAATTTCTCGCTTCTGTTGCTCGTGCCACTACCTGTAAATTTATTGCCACCACCTGCTTTAAAGCCGATGTCGCCGTATTTGTTTAGATTATCAGCCACGGTTGAGAGCGGCGCGGCTCCAGCTGTGAAAACGCCGCCACCAAGCGAAATGGTGCTATCTTTGTTGGTACTTTTGCTGCCACTTGAAATTTGACTTGCGTTTTCAGAGATGACGATGGTTACGATGTCATTTACATTCATCGCCTTTCTATCTGAAAATAGCGGGTTGTCGCCCTTGCCAAAGAGACTGCCAGCGTTGCTTTGACCGCTACCACTGTCTTTTGAAGGGAGTTGCTCGACATAAACTGGAGGTTTCATATTGATGTGAGGATCTGCACTTGGGGTACAACCTGTGTAAAAAATGCCCGCAAATGTGACGAGCCAAATCTTTTTATAGTTCATAAAATGCCTTAAAATAAGTATCTTTGTGCTAAGATTAAGCAATTTAAGTTCCCAAAAAGGTCACAAATGAAAAGTTGTTACATTTTTTCAGACAAAAATCTAGCATATTTGCAGGAAATTATAGCTACAAAATTCAAAAAAGTTGAGATCTTTAAGATAACTCCAGACGAAAACGACAAAAAAAATCTAATAAATTTAAATGAAAAGGAGTTTTTTTTAAAATTTATAGATAAATTTGAAGAGTTAAAGACTAAGAGCGACTTCGTCATAGTCATTGGCTGTGAGGGCTTTAGCGTCTTTGGCAAGAGCGAGCTAAATTTAAAGCTAGCTAGAAATTTAAACGCTCCAATCTTTGATGAAAATGCAAACGAGCTAAGGGCGCTAAATTTAAACTCAAAACTTCTAATAACTGATAAATTTGATGAAATTTTAAACTATGAGCACGACATCATCACGCCATTTAAATTTCAAAGCTTGCTTCTAAAAAGAGCCAAAACGGCAAACAAGACCGTTGTTTTGCCAGAGAGTGATGATGAGAGAATTTTAAAAGCAGCCCACATCGTGCTAGAAAAAGGTGCGGCAAACATCATCTTGCTAGGGCTTGAGAGCGAAATTTCAAAAAAGGCAGCCACTTTGGGGCTAAATTTAAGCAAAGCAAAGGTACTAAACCCAGCGCAAAATAAGCTGAGCGAAGAGTTTGCAAAGAAAATTTATGAGCTAAGAAAGCATAAAGGCGTGGACGAAGCCAAGGCAAATGCGCTTGCAAAAGATAAAATTTACTTTGCCACGATGCTAATACATGAAGGCATAGCAGATGCTTTGGTGAGTGGCGCTACGATGAGCACGGCTGATACTATCCGCCCAGCCCTTCAGATCATAAAAACAAAACCAAATGTAAGTGTGGTAAGCGGGGCATTTTTCATGGCGCTTGATGAGGAAATTTTACTATTTGCAGACTGCGCCGTCACGCCAAATCCAAGCAGCGATGAGCTAGCAAGCATAACGCTAAGCAGTGCTCAGACGGCAAGTGCCTTTGGTCTTAGCCCAAAGATCGCCATGCTAAGCTACTCTACGGCTGATAGTGGTAGCGGGGCTGATGTGGAGTTTGTAAAAGAGGCTGCCAAAAAGGCGAGCGAGCTTGATGTGAATTTAAAGATCGCAGCGCCAATTCAGTTTGACGCAGCGGTTGATCTAAGCGTGGCTAGTAAAAAGATGCCAAATTCTGATGTCGCTGGGCAGGCAAATGTATTTATATTTCCAAATTTAAACTGCGGAAACATCTGCTACAAGGCCGTTCAGCGAAGCGCAAATGCCCTAGCAGTGGGGCCGATACTTCAAGGGCTAAAAAAGCCAGTAAATGACCTAAGCCGCGGCTGTCTCGTCGAAGACGTCGTAAATACCATCTTAATAAGCGCGATACAAGCAGGAGAGTGACATGAGAATTTTAGTTTTAAACTCAGGTAGCAGCTCGATAAAATTTCAACTTTTTGAAATGCAGACAAAAACAAGTCTAGCAAGCGGCCTAGTCGAGCAAATCGGCAGCTCTAGCTCAAGGGCGGTGCTAAAAGCAAATGGCGAAATTTATGAGATAAAACGCTTCATAAAAGACCACCACGACGGACTTGAGGCGATGAACGAGCTCTTTACCACATCGCATACACTGCACGATCTAAGCGAGCTTGACGGCATCGGACACAGGATAGTTCATGGCGGCGAGAGCTTTTTTAGCTCGATGATCGTTGATGAAAGCGTCATCAAAAAGATCGAGGAGATAAGCCCACTTGCTCCACTTCACAACCCAGGTCACCTTGCTGGCATCAAAAATGCGATGAAAGAGAGCAAAAATGTGCCTCACGTAGTCGTTTTTGACACTGTGTTTCATCAAAGCATGCCAGAGTACGCCTACCGCTACGCCCTACCCTACGACGTTTGCAAGACCCATCACATCAGAAAATATGGCTTTCACGGCACTTCACACAGATATGTCTGCAAGCAAGCGGCAAAAATGCTTGGCATAGAGTTTAATAAATTTAACGCTATCTCACTTCACTTAGGCAACGGCGCCTCAGCTTGTGCTGTGCAAAATGGCAAAAGCATCGACACCTCGATGGGTCTTAGCCCACTTGAAGGGCTCATAATGGGCACAAGAAGCGGTGACATGGACCCAGCCGTGGTCATCTATCTGCTAAATATCGGCGTTTTAAAGTGGAACGAGATCGATAACTTCTTAAACAAAAAGAGCGGACTTTTTGGAATTTGTGGCTCAAGCGACATGAGAGAGGTCGTAGCTAAGATGCAAAACGACGAGCGCGCAAAGCTTGCGTTTGAGATGTTTTGCTACCGAGTGAAAAAGTATATCGGCTCATACTACGCTATTTTAGGGCGTGTTGATGCGCTCATATTTACTGGCGGTATCGGCGAAAATGCGCCAAATACAAGGCAAAAAATTTGTGATGATCTAAAGCATCTTGGTATCCACATCAACCACGAGCTAAATTTCTCAAACGAGCGAGGCGAGAGGTGCATAGATGAAGAAGGCGCTAAGATAAAAACTCTCATCATACCAACCAACGAAGAGCTTGAGATCGCCATAGAGACAGCCAGAGTGATAAAAGAGAGAACGCTTTAAGCATGAAATTTCCACTTGACTGCAAAGATAGTTTTGAGAGCTCATTTATCTTTTGGCTAACTCGTTATGTCAAATTTAAACTTAGCTCGCTTTCAAACAAGGAGCTAAGAGACCCAAAGGCACTTGCAAGTGTAAATTTCGCCCTAAGCCGCGAGATAAAAAACATAGAGCAGCTTGATGGGCTGGTAAAAAGCGCTAGAAATGCAGGGCTAACTGGCATAAACACCTACTTCAACCCGCTTAAAAAGATATATGAGACGATGAAATTTTATGAGCTTAGCAGCCTAAAACAGATCGATGAAGAGCTGCTAAGTGAAATTCTAGCAAGTACTACTGGCGGACTAAGTGATGCGAGCAAGAAAAACTACAGAATTTCAGTGATAAATTTCTTTGCATTTTTAGATAAACAAAACGAAGAGGATGGCAAGGCTCATGTTTTTGATATAAATTTAAAAAACTGGGGCGGCGTTAGTGGCAATAAAGGTCAAAAGCTGCCTGAGTTTATGGGTGAAGAGGAGGTCAAGAAATTTCTTGAGGCGATCGAGGAGAGCGACTTTAAGCAAAACTCAAACCGCAACAAGCTCATCATCAAGGTCATTATCTTTACTGGCATCCGTGTGAGTGAGGCGCTAAATTTAAAGAGAAAAGATATCACTGAAGATGGCGATCTTTTTATCATTAGGATCCGTGGCAAAGGCAACAAATACCGCATCGTAATGATAAAGCGCCACCTAATCGAAGCTCATCTAAACGCGATCGCGATAAACTACATCAACAAAGAGGGCTATCTTTTTATAAATAAAAAAGGCACAAGGCTCACACAGGCTTATGTTAGCCGCATAGTTGAGCAAATTTTATTTAAAGCTGGCATCAGAAAAGAGAAAAATGGCGCTCATATGCTGCGCCACACCTTTGCAACGATGCTTTATAAAAAGCAAAAAGACCTTGTACTAGTGCAAGAAGCTCTTGGGCATGCAAGCCTAAATACCTCGCGAATTTACACGCACTTTGATAGCGACAAGCTAAAACTCGCCGCAAAAGTGGCTGAGGATCTGGCAAATGAGCAAATTTAAATCAAATTTCATACATTAATAGCAAAAAAACGCAAATTTATCATTTTGTTATTGCAAAGCAAGTTGCCAAGGGACTTTGATTCTCTCAAAAATGCTAGAAATTTGATGCTAAAAAGCTTGATAAGCTGGTGGATAGCTATCTTAAATTTAAAGTTGCCTATCTTTGTCTTTTGGGTGAGAAGCTTCATCTTTGCTGCGCTTGACATGAACTGCTTTATGACGAGACAAATTTAGCTTAAAGCCCAAGCAATCCAAAGGCAAACGCCTATACACTCTCAACTTTATAATGAGGCAAATTTGGCTTGGAGCGCTAAAACTAGCCATTTTTCTAGCCCACGCCGTCCTTTTTATAGTCATAACCATTGCGACTGCAAACGCCGCTACAAATGAAGATCTGCAAAATGCCTTTAAACTAATCGGAGTAAATACCTTTATAGCTGGTATCTTGGGCATTGTCATAACCATTTGGTGGTTTGTCGATCTTTTTATAACCAGCAGTGCCGTAAGAAAGCAAAATTTAGAAAAAATTTTAAAAGCCGTAGACGAGCAAGCCAAAAAACTACTTTACCTCACGGCATAAATTTAACCCTGCTTATATAAAAAGTGCGTAGTTTTATAACGCAAGATGCGACTTGTCTTTACAACTTATTTTAAATGGGTCACCTTCATAAAGAAAGCAAAATATTAGGCATTTTGAGACTATTTTTGCATAGACTGTAAATTAAAATTAAATTTTATAAAAATAGCCTGCAAGCTTGCTAGTAAGATAGTTTTTGCTGCATTTGATAGTGGGGCTGATTTTTTACTAGCTAGCAATGAAGCGGAGTTTCGTATCTTTGACACGCTAGCAAAAAAGCTTGAAAAAAGTGCCAACAGAAGCTTGCAAGACTTTTATGTCTTAAGAGTGAGCGAGCTAATGGCGCTTGAAAATGACGAGATACCAAGTGGGCTAAAAGAGCATGTTTTGAAGGTAGCCATTATTTAGACTTGCCTAAATTTAACATTACAAAGCCAAATTTAAAAGCCTTAAATTTTACTTTTTAGCCCTCTCTTTTGACTCCTCATCTTCTACCGTTTTATTTGCCTCTTGCTCTTTAAACTCTTCAAAAAGCTCATCATACCTAGCCTTAGCGTTTTCATAGACACCAGATGGCAAGGTGATGTTTAGATCGTCCTTTAGGCTTATGACATCATCGCAGGCATTTTGATAGCCAAGGTCGCAACTTTTCATAAAATAACTCACGCCAAGCTCGATATTTGAGTGCTTTTTAAGATCTCCATCCATCTGCTCGTTTATCTCTTCATTTACAAACATATCGCCCAAAGCCTCGCACGAAAGCACATCTTTTTGCTCGCAACCATCGTAAAAAATTTCATACGCAGTTGCGTAGTCTCCGGCGCTTCTAGCCTCATTGCCCCTGTCATAGTCATCGATGTCAAAGCCTGAGGCCAAGCTTAAGATTAGAGCTAAAAAAACTATCTTTTTCATATAAAACTCGGTGCGTCGTTTGAAAATAGTATAAGATCGCCAGCATGCGTGTTTTGGGCTAAAATTTCTTGCATTTTGTTCTTGTCCTTTAGGATGATGATCTTTGGCTTTACGATGTGTTTTAGCAGAGTTTGGGCGTTTAGCGAGCTTGTGATGATGACGAGGTCAAAAATTTCATTTATCACCTTGGCCAAATTTGCATTTTGCTCAGCATCGCTCTCAACAATACCAGGTGTTAGCAACACTTTTCTACCAGCATAGCTGCTTACAAGCTCGTAGCTTGCGCTCATGCCCGAGAAATTTCCATTGAAGCTATCATCGATTATCAGCTTGCCGCCAGCCTCGATCTTGCTTAGACGGTGTTCGACGTTTTTCATCTTAGATAGCGCACCATTTATCGCTTCATCGCTCATTTTTAGGTATCTTGCCACCTTGATGCAAACGGCTAAATTTGTAGCGTTAAATTTGCCAAGTAGCGGCGAAGCATAGTTTTTGCCATCAAGCGTAAATGAAATTCCATCTAAATTTGCGTTTATATCTTTTAGGTTCTCATCGTAAATTTCTATATTTTGGCTTGGCTCTTTTTTTGTTGAGCTATGTAAAAATGCCATTTGCAATCGAGCGCTTTGAAGTGCTTCAAGCTTTGTCGCGCGAATGTTATCAAGCGTTTTAAAGTACTCAATATGTTGCGCGCCGATCTCGCCAACGATGACGATTTGTGGATTTAGAAATTTAGTGATCTCTAGGATGTCGCCCTTTAGCCTAGCGCCTGCTTCAGCGATGTAAATTTGCGTTTGCTCGCTTAAGTTTTCGTTGATATCTTTGATGATACCAGCCATTGTATTTACGCTGCGTGGCGTTTTGTAGCAGACAAAACTATCTTTTAAAATTTCAAAAAGGAAATTTTTTATGCTTGTTTTGCCGTAGCTTGCGGTGATCAAAATGATCTTTAGCTCTTTGTTTGCGCCCAGTTTTTTAAGCGCCTTGTTTTTAAAGCCTTGAAATTTGATCTTTTCTAAAATTTCACTAAAAAATAGGCTCACGACCAAGACAAAAAGTGGCATAGGAGCCAAAAACGCCTTGTGGATGATGAAATTTAAAGCGTAGTTTAAGATGATGGCGCAAGCAAGGATCACAAAAAAGTGCTTGATCCTACCAGTAAAGACTAGCTTTTTATCAAGTTTTTTATGCCACAGATAAAGAGCTGGCAAAAGCGCAAAGTAAAAGTAGATGAAAAACCACTTGCCAGTCGTGTAAAACAGCACCAAAGGCACTATAAAGAAAAAGACGTGCCAAGCGGGCTTTGTGAAGTGAAAGAGCACGCGCTCAGGCCTATAAGAAAACCACTGAAAGCAAGTGATCACATAAAAAGCAAGGGCAAAGATAAATAAAACTGTGCTTAGACTTAAAAATATACTCATCTTATCTCCTCGATCCCGCTCTCATCGTCATCTAATACGACATTTTTTGCTTCGTTTGGCTCAAAATTTATCCCTTTTTCTATCTCGTCACATATAAATTTAGCGTGGAGCAAAAAGAAAAAATGATCGCCACTAAGTGGGAAAAATGAGCTATTTTTTATGAGCTTATGTATCGTTTCGCCGCTTGTTACGGGCGTTGCCTTGTCATTTTCACCCCAAAATATAAAAGCCCTGCCGCCAAAGTCGGCAAAATGTTTTGTAAAATCCTCATCAACGACGTTTTTTAGGGTCTCATACATAACTCTACTCATGCCGCTCACATCTTTTGTAGCAAAGAGTTTATAAAATTTACCAAAGCCAAATATCTTTAAAATTTTAAATATCGCTATCTTTGCTCGCACGCTAAAAGGCTTTTGCACGACGATACCGGCTGAGCTTAAAAGGACTAAATTTCGTGGTGCAAGCAAGGTTGCGACCTTGCCGCCAAAGCTGTGTCCTGCGATGATGTCTGGTTTTATGCCAAGCTCGTCACAGAAATTTGCAACGATTTTTGCGTAGTCGCTTGTTTTTAAAGGCTTAAAAATGGAGCTTTTGCCAAAGCCTGGCATGTCGATATAGATATGACAAAAGTCATTTAGATAGTGCCCAAAAGCCTTTTTCATTATCTCTTTGTTTGCGCCCCAGCCGTGCAAGAAGAGCACTGTTTTTGTTGATTTTGGATTTACTACCTCGTAGCTGATCTCATACTCGTCTGAGCCGTATTTGACTGCCCTACTCGCCATTTTCGTCTCTTTTTTTAGCCGCGTAAATGCTCTCTAGCACGCTTACAGCCTCGCAAAGGCGCTCATACTCTTCCATATTTAAAAGGACCGCTTCAAATTTATTGTTTTTAACGATGACAGCGCGCTTTAGCTCGCTAGCTCCCACGCGTGAAAGCACTGAGCTAAAATTTCTAACCACCTCAGTCGCTGTATAAATTTCATCTTTTGTAAAAGTTACCATTTTCACTCTTTATGTAAAATTTTACGTAAAATATCACAAACTACTTTATATATCGCTAAATAGCCTAGAGCTTGCCGCTACCTTTTACCGAAGTGATAGAGTTTATAAATTTATAATCAATCTTTATCTCACGCTCTTTTGGAAGTGAGTTTGCAAGGGCATTTAGCGTGCTCTCAAAGTCCTCAAACAGATAGTTTGCAAGGCTTCCTGGGTTTGGATTGACCTCGTTTAGATAGACTTCGCCATCTATCACGAAAAAGTCGCATCTTATGATCGCTCCGTCAAATCCACAATCATAAATTTTAAAAAAATTGCTCTTTAGCTCTTGCTTTAGCTCTTCTGAAATTTCCGCCTCTTTTACCTTGTTTTCATTTGAAAAACTAAGATATTTTTGCTCGTAGTCTAGAAATTCTTTCTTTTTTGGCTCTTCGATGATAGAAAATTTGATCTTTCCGTCGATCCTGCAGCCAGCAAGGTTATACTCTTTGACACCTTTTATAAAAGGCTCAACTAAAACATCTTTGTCAAATTCAAACGCCACGTCTTTTGCGTAGGCAAGCTCGCTATCATCATGCACGACGCTCACACCGATACTGCTGCCTAACCTTGCTGGCTTTAATATAATAGGATAGTGAAATTTTGGCTCATTTTGACGAGTTAGCATCTCATAGTCAAGCGCCTTTACACCAGCCTTTTGCGCTAGGAATTTAGTAAGCTCTTTGTTGTAGCTAAGCGCGCTTGCTTCAAGCCTTGGACCTATGTATTTGACTCCGTAAAAGTCAAAAAGTGCCGCTATCTTGCCATCTTCGCCGTCCATGCCGTGGATCAAATTTATAATGACATCGCATTCAACTTTGTTTGCGCCAAAAAGCGAGTGCGCGTAAAAGCCGCCCTTTGCTAAAGATAGCTTCTTTGAGTTTTTGTATTTGCCAGAGCTAAAGAAATTTGCCCTCATATCTTTTTGCTCGATCAAGTAAAAGTCCCTATTTGCATCGCAAAATATAAATTTCAGCTCCTGTTTTAGGACGTTTTTTAAAACTATCGCGCTTACTATGCTTATCTCATGCTCAAAACTCTTTGCCCCAAATATCACGCCTAAATTCATCTTTTTTATCCTTATCCTAGTTTTTTAAGTGCCTCTTTTATAAGATCGCTCGTGTTTTCACTTTTGCAATCAGGCAAAATTTTCACTATCTTCTCACGCTTAAAGCCAAGCGCCTCAAGTGCCAAAAGTGCCTCATTTTGGTAGCTTAGCACGCTCTCATCGCTTATAAGCTTAGCATCGCTTAGCTCGGCTATTATGCGCCTAGCCGTCTTTGGTCCGATGCCTGGCACGCTTTTAAAAGTGTCCGCATCGCCGCTTATTATAGCGTTTGTAAATGCCTGAGAGCTAAGGCTTGAGCAAACCGCCATCGCTGTGCTAGCTCCGATGCCATTTAGCTTTATAAGCATCTCAAACATCTTTTGCTCGTTTGCGTCTAAAAAGCCGTAGAGCAAATTTGCGTCCTCTCTTATGATCTGCGTTATGGCGAGTTCGGCCTTTTCGCCTTTGCTAAGTTTTGCTGAGCAAAAAAGCGAGATGAAAACCCCATAACTTACGCCGCTATTTGTCTTAAGTATGGCAAATGCGGGCTCTTTTTTTGTAACGATGCCTTCGATTGCTTTTATCATCATTTAACCTTTTGTTCCATGAAATTTATATCCGCGTAGTCTTCAAGTTTGTTTGACTTTTTGATCTTGTATTCGACCTCGCCGCCGTTATCAAATTTATCTAGCGTGATGACGTGAGCGGTCTCGTTTTGTTTTGAGACGTAGGTGACATTTTGCGGAGGATCGACGATGACAAATCTTATCTCATTTAGCTCGATCCAGTTGCCTCTGTTTATCACTTTGGCTGAGAATATGCCATTTTGCATGATCTCAAGCTCATCTTTTAGATCAGCCAAAAGCTCTTTTTTCTCTTTAAATATCCTAAGCAAGGTGTTGTACTCATTAACGAGCCCTTGATACTCTTTTAGCTTTTTCATAAACGTAACTGGCGGTATTACCTTGGCTTTTGATAGCTCCTCGATCTTAGCTTTTATCGTATAGATCGAGTCTTTGTTCTCGTTGATGACATTTTTCTTGCTCTCTATGTTTTTTAGAAGCGTAGCTAGCTCAGACTTGGTGCTTTCGATCTTGCTTAGCTGATCTTGCGTAGCCTCCGCACTCTCAGGCATCTTGCTGGCGTCAATGATAAATTTATTATCAGTGCCTCTTAGATATCTAACGTCGATTAGGTGCGAGGCTGTGATGGTGCAGTTTGAGCCAAGCGTGTCTATCTGGATATTTTGAGCTGTTATAGAGCCACCAACTACGCTATTTATCTTCACTCTTTTTGCTATGACAGTGCCACCTTCAAGCCTATCTATCTCGACGCTTTCAGCCTCTACCTTGCCGATGTGGATAGAAATTTTGGCGTGTTTGGCATAAATTTTAGCCTTTTGGTGAGTTTGACCGCCGATATTTACATCATTTGCCTTGACCATCGCGTTTGCACCGACGTTTCCCTTTACCTCGATCTCATCAGCCTCCACGATGATGCCAGTGCCGATAGCGTCTTTTATCGTGTCAGTCTCACGAACTACTAAAGTGACGTTTGTGTCGGTGCCTGCTTGGATAGAGCCAGTTGTTTTAAAATTTGCTTCATTTATCTCTATGCGCTCTTCTATGTCAAAAGAGCCGTTTTTCTCGACCACGTAGCCTGCTTTTTTAGCGATATATTTTATACTTTCATCATTTTCTACGCGCTCGATATTTTCGCTTATGCTTATCTCTTTTTCGCTCTCTTCTTTTGGCTTTGCAACCTCTATAAGCTTGCCTCTTACATCGCGTCCATTTGCGCCCTCGTGAGACTTTTTCTCCTCCATTATCACTTCATCTTTTGCCACGCCAAAGACAAAGCCCCTATCAGCGTAATCAACCTTATCCTCGTCTTTTAACCCATCAAGCTTATCTTTGTAGTAGTAGATGATCTTTGCGTCAATCGCTTTTTTAGGGTTGATGCCTTGGGTTAAATTTAGCGTGTAGTCCTTGTCAAGCTCGCCTTTTACGTGGATTATCGAGGCGATTTGCTTTAGCTCCTCTTTTAGCTTGCCGATCCTTATGCCTATTAAAATTTGAGCCTTCATAAGCTGCTTTGCGATGTATTCATAAAGCTTATCTTCGTAGTGCTGCTCATATTCGCACTCTTTGCTCGCTCTAATCTTTGCGATGACCTTTGTGATGGTTGAATTTACGCCTATATCGATCTTTGGCAGCTTTGGCATGGCATTTAGTCTAACGTCAAAAAACTCCACGTCATAGACCTGCTCGATCTCTAGCGTCTCGTCAAGATAAAATGTGTTGTCATCAAAAAAGCTTAAATTTTCTTCAGGGACAAAAACTGGCTCGACGTTGTCTTTATTTTTATAGTAAGTTAAGATATTTGAGAGTTTGTAATCTATAAATTCCACCGGCACGCTGTATTGTTTGCTTAGCTCTTTAAGCGATAGATAAGGTGTTGAAGTTTGAATTTGCGTTGGCGGTAAAAATCTCTCGTTTTCTTGCACGTTTTCGCTCAAATTTGATCCATTTCACATAAAATTTTGGCTCTTATTATCTCTAAAACTTTATTAAATTTGGGTTATGTAAGCTTTAAAGCATCTTTTGTTACTATTGCGTTTTAAATTTACTAGGTGGGCGATGTTTATAAAAGGCTTTTTTTCAAACTCAGTTGGCATCATGACTTCAAGGATTTTAGGGCTTATAAGAGACCTTCTTACGGCTTCTATCCTTGGTGCTGGCATATTTAGCGACCTCTTTTTTATAGCATTTAAGATACCAAATTTATTTCGCCGCATCTTTGGCGAAGGGGCTTTTACGCAGGCATTTTTGCCAAATTTTACAAATAACAAGAAAAAAGCGACCTTTCAAGCTGAAATTTTCATCAAATTTCTACTTTTTATAGGCGCATTAACGCTTCTTGTAAATTTATTTACGCCTTACTTTATAAAGATCATCGCAAGCGGCTTGAGCGAGCAAAATATCACAGACGCAGTGCCGCTCGTGCGTATAAATTTCTACTATCTAGCCCTTGTTTATATCGTCACTTTTATGGGTGCGCTGCTTCAGTACAAAGGGCACTTTGCCACAACTGCATTTTCTACTGCGCTACTAAATTTAGCCATGATCGCTTCACTACTTTTGGCTCGTGGCAAGAGCGAGAGCGTGGTCGCACTTTATCTTAGCTTTGGCGTCGTTGCAGGCGGCATTTTGCAGGTTTTGGTGCATCTAATCGCTATGAAATTTAACGCCTTAAATAAAATTTTCTGGGGCGGTCTAAACGGATATTTTAAAGGCAAAAGAGCTCAGAGCAAAGGCTTTTTTATAAATTTCTACCACGGCTTACTTGGCTCAAGTGCTATGCAGATAAGCGCATTTATGGACACTTGGCTAGCTAGCTTTTTGGTAAGTGGCTCGATAAGCTACCTTTTTTATGCAAATAGAATTTTCCAGCTCCCACTTGCAATCTTTGCGATAGCGCTCTCTCAGGCACTCTTTCCAAAGATCACTAGGCTTTTAAAGCAAAAAGATGAGGCAAATGCTCTAGTTTGGACGAAAAAGAGCTTTTACCTGCTTCTTTGTGCCATGCTAGCAGCTACGATCACAGGTGTCGTGCTAAGTGAGTTTATCATCTGGCTCTTGTTTGAAAGAGGGAATTTTGCAAGGGCAAACACCATTGAATGCGCCAAGGTGCTAAGTGCCTATTTGGTGGGGCTTACGCCATTTGGACTGGCTAAAATTTTCTCACTTTGGCTCTATGCAAATATGAAGCAAAAAGAGGCGGCCAAAATTTCTATCATCTGCCTTGTGATAAATTTGATCCTAGCTGTCATTTTGATGCAGAAATTTGGAGCTGCTGGCCTTGCATTTGCAAGCTCGCTTGGGGGATTTTTACAGCTTATTTTATATATAAGAGCCTTTGGAGCTAAGCGATTTTTAGCTATAATCGAGCCTAAATTTATAGCCGCTATCGCTATTTTGGCGGTTTTGCTCTATTTTGGTTTAACATTTTTAAAGGATATATTTAATGCGAATTTTTGATACTTCTAAAAGAGAAAAGGTTGAGTTTAGCCCTATTAAAGATGGCGAGGCAAGCATCTATCTGTGCGGCCCAACAGTCTATGACGACGCGCATTTGGGGCATGCAAAGTCAGCCGTTAGCTTTGATCTTTTAAGAAGGGTCTTAAAAGCGCTTAGCTACAAGGTCAAATTTGCAAGAAACTACACCGACATCGACGATAAAATTTTAAACAAGATGGCACAAACTGGTCAAAGCCTAGAGGAGATCACAAACAAATATATAGCGCACTACGAGAGCGACATGGGCGCTTTAAACGTGCTTGATCCAGACTTTAAGCCAAAGGCTACGCAGTGCTTGGAGGCGATCATTAGCTACATCAAGGTGCTTATGGATAGAGGTGTGGCGTATAAAACCAGCGATGGAATTTACTTTGACACGAGCAAGGATAGTGGCTATTTTAGCATTAGTGGCAAGGATAATAACACCGATCTCATCGCACGCGTGGCAAGTTTTGGCGAGAAAAGAGATGAAAAAGACTTCGTGCTTTGGAAATTTGACGAAAAATGGTACGAGAGCCCATTTGGCAAGGGTCGCCCTGGCTGGCACACCGAGTGCGTGGCGATGATAAGGGAGTTTTTAAGCGATAAAGAAAATGATAAATTTGAGATCGACATCCACGCTGGTGGCATCGACCTACTCTTTCCGCACCACGAAAATGAGGCGAGCCAGTGCAGATGTGCCTATCATAAAAATTTGAGCAAATACTGGATGCACAACGGCTTTATAAAGGTAAATAACGAAAAGATGAGCAAGAGCCTAAATAACAGCTTTTTCGTAAAGGACGCCCTAAAAAACGTTCATGGCGAAGTGCTTAGATATTACTTGCTTACGAGCCATTACAGAGCGCATTTTAACTATTCAGATGAAGATCTAGTAGCTTCAAAAAAGAGGCTTGATAAAATTTACCGCCTCAAAAAAAGAGTTGATGGCGTGCAAGCTGGCATGGCAAATGAGAGCTTTAAAAGCGAGCTACTTGAAGCACTAAGCGATGATCTAAACGCTTCAAAAGCGCTTGCAAGCGTCGATGAGTTTGTAAAAACGGCAAATGAAAGACTTGATAATAACCCAAAAGATAAAGCATACAAGGCCGAAGTGGTGGCAAATTTAGAGCTCATAGGCGAAATTTTAGGCATTGCTATCACAAACTATGTGGAGTATTTTCAGTTTGGTGTAAGTGACGAGCAAAAAGAGCATATCCAAAAACTTCTTGATGAGCGCGCGGTAGCTAAAAAAGAGAGAAATTTCGCAAGGGCTGATGAGATAAGAGATGAGCTAGCAAAGATGAATATCTCTATCATGGATACGCCAAATGGCGCAGTTTGGGAGAGAAATAATGAATAATTTTGGCTTAAAAGATGTGCTAAAGCGCTTTGGTCCATATTTTAAAGACTATATCCCACACTTTATTTTTGCCATCATCGGCATGGGGCTTGCCAGTGGTGGAACGGCGGTAAGTGCCTATCTCGTAGAGCCTGTGCTAAATAAAATTTTCGTTGAGAAAAATGAAAAGCTGCTCTACATCTTGCCTTGCGCCATCATCGCGATCTATGTGATAAAAAACATCGGAACCTTCATGCAGGCCTATTTTACGGCATATATCGGGCAAGATACGATTAGAAGATTTCGCGAAAAGATGGTTGCAAACCTTTTAAATTTAGATATGGATTTTTTCAATGAATTTAGAACCGGCGAGCTAATCAGCAGAACAACAAACGACATCGACCGCATAAGATCGATAGTATCAAGCATCATACCTGAGCTAACAAGAGAGTCAGTCACCATTATAGGACTTCTTTGCGTCGTCATCTATCAAAGTCCAAAGCTGGCATTTTTCGCCCTTGTAGTCATGCCAGTAGCGATCTATCCGATCTCGCGCCTTGCTAAAAGGATGAAGAAAATTTCAAAGCAGTCGCAAGAAAAAACTTCAGACATCACCTCTGCGCTTAGTGAAATTTTTACAAATATCGAGATAATCAAAGCAAATAACGCCCAAAAATACGAGCATTCACGCTTTGTTGATGAAAATAACAAATTTTTCAAGTTAAATTTAAAAAGCGTCAAGATCGAGCAGCTAGTAAGCCCGCTAATGGAGACCATCGGCTCAATAGGCGTGGCAGCAGTCATAATAATAGGCGGCAAAGACGTCATCGATGGGCATATAAATATGGGCGCATTTTTCTCGTTTCTAACAGCGCTTTTCATGCTCTACACTCCGCTAAAACGCATCGTAAATATCTACAACAAGATGCAAGATGCCATCGCAGCAAGCGAGAGGACGTTTTTCTTGATGGATAAGGTGAGCCAGATAAAAGATGGCCAAAAAGAGCTAAACGAAGAGATAAATTTGATCAAATTTAACGATGTCCGCCTAAGCTACGGCGACAAAGAGGTCTTAAAAGGGATAAATTTAGAGGCAAATAAGTCAGAATTTATAGCCCTTGTTGGCTCAAGTGGCGGCGGAAAAAGCTCGCTTATGAATTTGCTTATGAGATTTTACGATGTAAATGGAGGAGAAATTTTGATAAACGGCATAAATTTAAAAGATATCAAAATTCACTCACTTCGCCAAAATATCGGGCTTGTAACCCAGCGCGTCTATATCTTTAACGACACAGTTGCTAAAAACGTAGCTTACGGCAGAGAATTTAACGAAGATGCCGTGATAAACGCACTAAAACTAGCCAATGCTTATGAGTTTGTAAGCAAGCTAGATAACGGCATAAACACTATCTTAAATGAATTTGGCACCAATCTATCAGGTGGTCAAAGACAGCGCATCGCCATAGCTAGAGCGCTTTATCAAAACCCACAAATCCTTATCTTTGACGAGGCTACTTCAGCGCTTGATAACGAGAGCGAAAAAGAGATCACAAAAGCGATAAATAATCTAAGAAGCAAAAAGATCATCTTTGTCATCGCTCACCGCTTAAGCACGGTTGAAAATGCCGATAAAATCGCAGTTTTAAGTGATGGCAAGATCATTGATAGTGGAAGCGACGAGGAGCTTAGCAAGAGAAATGAAATTTATGCAAGACTTAAGGGCAAAGCCTTAGTTTAAGGCGATTTTTGCTAAGATTTGCAGAAATTTTAGGCATTTTAAAGAGGTTAAAATGAGCTTAAACTACAATACTTTAAAATCTATATTTTTCAAATTTGATCCTGAAACCGCCCACAAGATCGCTGAAGTAGCGATGGTTGGGGCAAATAAAATCTTCCCTGGCTCGCTAAGCTTTTTAGCGCACAAATGCGTGGTCGATGACAATGCGCTAAAACAAAATTTATTCTCAAGCACCTACCACAACCCAGTTGGCATAGCTGGCGGCTTTGATAAAAACGCCACGATGTTTGAGGCGCTCACGGCTCTTGGCTTTGGGCATTTGGAATTTGGCACATTTACACCAAAACCGCAGCCTGGCAACGACAAACCAAGGCTTTTTAGGCTCATAGACGAAGAGAGCATCCAAAATGCGATGGGCTTTAATAACGAAGGTTGCGAAGCTATCAAAAATAGAGTAAAAAAGATCTATCCTTTTACCATACCAATCTGGGCAAACATCGGTAAAAACAAGGTTACACCAAACGAAGATGCGATAAAAGACTATGAAATTTTAGTAAAAGAATTTAGTGAAATTTGCGATACATTTGTCATAAACGTCTCATCGCCAAACACGCCAAATTTAAGAGCACTGCAAGATGAGAGCTTTATAAAAGAGCTTTTTAGCGTCATTTTGCCACTTACTAAAAAGCCGATCATCTTTAAAATCGCTCCAGACATGAGCCACGAAGATGCGATCAAGCTTTGTAGCTGTGCAGTAGAAAACGGCGCTAGTGGCGTGCTTGTTTCAAATACAAGCGTTGATTATTCGCTCTCTCACTCATCAAATTTAAAGGATTTTGGCGGACTAAGCGGTAAGGTGATCGCTCAAAAGTCAAAAGAGATATTTAAAGCTGTGGCAGACGAGCTTTACGGCAAGACGACACTTATCGCATGTGGCGGCATAGATAGCGGCGCAGAAGCTTATGAGCGCATAAAAATGGGGGCAAATTTGGTCCAAATTTTTACAAGCTTTATCTTCAAAGGACCAATGATCGCAAGAGATATAAATTTAGAAATTTTAGAGCTTTTAAAAAGAGATGGCTTTGCCTCTATCAGCGAAGCAGTCGGCGCAAATGTTAAAAAATAGAGGGCAAGAGATTGATAAAATTTAATAAAACCAAATTAGAAAATGGACTTGAAATTTATCACGTGCCGGTAAATACTGGCTCAAAAGTGATAAGCGTCGATGTTTTTTATAAAGTTGGCTCTAGAAACGAAGTGAT
This sequence comes from Campylobacter concisus, assembly GCF_902460895.1. Classification (GTDB taxonomy): domain Bacteria; phylum Campylobacterota; class Campylobacteria; order Campylobacterales; family Campylobacteraceae; genus Campylobacter_A; species Campylobacter_A concisus_BC. The sequence goes on from NZ_CABPVL010000002.1 coordinate 932,985, forward strand.
GGGCAAAAGCGGTATCGCTCACATGCTAGAGCATCTAAATTTCAAATCAACCAAAAATTTACGCGCAGGCGAGTTTGATGAGATAGTAAAGGGCTTTGGCGGTGTAAATAACGCAAGCACGGGCTTTGACTACACTCACTACTTCATAAAAGCCTCAAATGAAAATTTAGACAAAACACTAGGCCTTTTTGCCGAGCTTATGAAAAATTTAAGCCTAAAAGATAAAGAATTTCAGCCTGAGCGTGAGGTGGTGCACGAGGAGCGCAGGTGGCGAACAGACAACAACCCTATGGGATACCTCTACTTTAGGCTCTACAACCACGCATTTATCTACCACTCATACCACTGGACGCCGATAGGATTTATAAAAGATATCGAAAACTGGAAGATCGCTGATATAAAAGAATTTCACGCTACATATTATCAGCCAAAAAACGCCATTTTAATGATAAGCGGCGACATCGGCAAAGAAGAGGCATTTAAGCTAGCTAAGAAAAACTTTAGTGGCGTAAAAAACAAAAGAGCCATACCAAAACTACACTGCAAAGAGCCTGAGCAAGACGGCGCAAGAAGAGCTATCATCTACAAAGATAGCCAAACGCAAATGCTTGCGATCGCTTATAAGATCCCAGACTTTAGGCATGCTGATCAAGTGGGGCTAAATGCGATAAGTGAATATCTAGCCACTGGCAAAAGCTCCATTTTACAGCAACGCCTAGTCGATGAGCTCATGCTTGTAAATCAAATTTACGCTTACAATATGAGCTGCGTTGATGAAAATTTATTTATATTTTTAGCAGTTTGCAACCCAGACGTCGAGGCTAGCGCGGTTGAGGCTGAAATTTTGAAGATCATAGATGATCTAAAGAGAAAGCCAATCGACAAAGAGGATGTTTTAAGAGTTAAAAATTTAATAAAAACTGACTTTATCTACTCATTTGAGAGCGCAAGCAAGGTTGCAAATTTATACGGCTCATACCTTGCTAGAGGCGACATAAAGCCACTTTACGAGCTTGAGAAAAATATAGATAAGATAGACGCCAAGCTTTTAAAAGAGATAGCAAATAGATATTTTAATGAAAAAACTAGCACAACAATAATCTTAAAAAAGGAGTAGACGTGAAAAATTCGCTTCTAGGTGCGATGACAGCACTAATTACGCCATTTAAAAACCAAAAATTAGACGAGGCTGGCTTTGAAAAACTGATAAAAAGACAGATAAAACACGGCATAGATGTCGTTGTACCAGTAGGAACAACAGGTGAGAGCGCGACTCTAACTCATGATGAGCATAGAATTTGCATCGAGATCGCAGTAGATGCATGTAAGGGTACAAATGTCAAGGTGCTCGCTGGAGCTGGTAGCAACGCCACTCACGAGGCCATAGGTATCGCTAAATTTGCCCAAGCTCACGGCGCTCACGGCATCCTATCAGTCGCTCCTTATTACAACAAACCAACTCAAGAGGGACTTTACGAGCACTACAAGGCCATCGCAAATAGCATAGAAATTCCAGTACTTCTTTACAACGTCCCAGGCAGAGTTGGCGTAGATATCTTGCCAGCGACTGTTTTTAGACTTTTTAAAGATTGTAAAAATATTTTTGGCATCAAAGAAGCAACAGGTAGCATCGATAGATGCGTCGATCTACTAGCTCACGAGCCTGATTTAGTAGTCATCAGCGGCGAAGATGCTATAAACTACCCTATCCTCTCAAATGGCGGAAAGGGCGTCATCTCAGTCACTGCAAACCTCTTACCAGATCAAATTTCACAGCTTACGCACCTTGCGATGAGCGAAGAATATAAAAAAGCAAAACTGATAAATGACAACCTCTACACGATCAATAAAACGCTCTTTTGCGAGAGCAACCCGATACCGATCAAAGCGGCGATGTATCTAGCTGGACTGATCGACACTTTGGAGTACCGCTTACCACTTTGCAAACCGAGCAAAGAAAATTTCAAAAAGATAGAAGAAGTTATTAAAAATTACGAAATAAAGGGATTTTAATGAAGGACACACTAAACGAATTTAAAGGTAAAACGCTAGTCATCAGCGGCGGCACTAGAGGCATCGGCAGAGCTATAGTGGAAGAATTTGCAAAAGCTGGCGTAAATATCGCTTTTACCTACAACTCAAACGAGGAGCTTGCCAAAGAGCAAGCAAAAGAGCTTGAGACTACCTACAAGATAAAAGCCAGAGCCTACGCGCTAAATATCCTTGAGCCAGAGACTTATAAGGAGCTATTTTTAAAGATAGATGAGGAGTTTGACAGGGTTGATTTTTTCATCTCAAATGCTATCATCTCGGGTCGTGCAGTGGCTGGCGGATACACTAAATTTATGAAGCTAAAACCAAGAGGTATAAATAATATCTTCACAGCAACTGTAAATGCCTTTGTCGTGGGCGCACAAGAGGCTGCAAAACGCATGGAAAAAGTGGGTGGCGGCAGTATCATTAGCCTAAGCTCAACTGGAAATTTAGTCTATATCGAAAACTACGCAGGCCACGGCACAGCAAAAGCAGCCGTTGAAGCGATGGCAAGATACGCTGCGACAGAGCTTGGCGAGAAAAATATCCGCGTAAACGTCGTAAGCGGCGGCCCCATCGAGACAGACGCGCTAAGAGCCTTTACAAACTACGAAGAGGTGCGCGATATGACGGCAAAGCTTAGCCCGCTAAACCGCATGGGACAGCCGACCGACCTAGCTGGAGCATGTCTATTTTTATGCTCATCTAAGGCTAGCTGGGTGACTGGACATACATTTATAATAGATGGTGGCACGACTTTTAAATGATAGTGAAATTTCTAAGCATAAAGGCATATTTGTGAGCTTAAATTTACCAAATTCACTGGCATTTTTTAGGATATTGCTAGCTCCACTTATGTTTTTTATGCTCGTAAATGCGCCAGGAATTTTTACGCAAATTCATATAAGCTGGATAAACTACTTCGCAGCTCTCATCTTTGTGATCGCCTCGGTCACTGACTTTTTTGATGGCTACATCGCTAGAAGCTGGGATCAAAAGACCAAGCTTGGCGCTATCCTTGACCCACTAGCTGATAAGATGCTGATCTTAGCTGCATTTTTAGGCCTTATGATGCTTGGCAGAGCGAGCGCTTGGGCTGTTTATCTTATCTTGATAAGAGAGTTTTTCATAACTGGCTTTCGTGTCGTGATGGCAAGTGACGGCGTCGAGGTCGCTGCTTCGATGGCTGGCAAGGTTAAAACCGTTTCGCAGATGTTTGCGGTTGGATTTTTACTAATGAGCTGGCCTGGTGGCGAGCTTTTGTTATGGATAGCTGTTGCGCTTACGCTTTATTCTGGGTTTGAATACATCTTTGCCTACGTAAAAGCGATGAAAAAGAGTTAAATTTGAGAACCGGAAACGCTATAATCTATCTAGCTAGCTTCGTCGTGGTCGCGGCGGGACTAAAGACTGCTAGCGTCGTCGTGCTACCGTTTTTGATGGCGGTTTTTATCGCTATCGTGGCGACGCCTGCGATAAATGCGCTCGAAAAGCTCAAATTTCCGCGCGTTTTAGCCTTCGCGCTAATTACGGCGGTGGTGTTTTTGTCGCTGGGATTTATCGCAAACACCGTGATAAAGACGATAAACGGGCTAGTTAGCTACATGCCAGAGCTTCAGAGCAAATTTAAAGCCCTCGCCGATCATTACCACCAGATGCTAGCGAGCCGCGGCCTAATCGATCCCGAGAGCATCGCCGCGCCCGCAGACTTTGATATAAATAAAATTTTTGCCGTGCTGGGCGGATTTTTAAGGAGCGGCACCGAGCTCGTTTCAAAGAGCTTTTTCGTCTTTTTGCTCGTTACTTTTATGCTTTTTGAAGTGCAGGTATTTTCTCAAAAAGTCGAGTATTTTGCGAGCAAAAATCCGCAAACGAACCAGATCGTAGATACGTTTATATCAAATCTCAAGCGCTATCTCGCGATCAAGTCCGCAGCGTCGTTTGCGACGGGCGTTTTTATATTTATCGGGCTAAATTTCATCGGCGTGCCCTACGCGCCGCTTTGGGGTATTTTAGCTTTCGTGCTAAATTTTATCCCGACGATCGGCTCTATTATCGCGGCCGTCCCGGCGCTTTTGGTGGCGCTTTTGCTAAACGACGCAGCCTCTTGTGCTTGGACTGCGGCACTATATCTAGCCGTAAATACCGTCATCGGCAACTTTATCGAGCCGAAATTTCTAGGCAAAGGCCTTGGTATAAGCACGCTTGTGGTGCTTTTGAGCCTACTTTTTTGGGGATTTTTGTTCGGCATCGGCGGTATGTTTTTAGCAGTACCGCTTACCATGAGCCTAAAGATCGCGCTTGACGCAAACCCGAGCACGAAATTTATCGCTGTTTTGCTCAGCGATAAACTAGAGCGGTAAAATCAAATTTAAAGGTAAGTTTTGAAAGGCATTCTCTTCACGCTAGCCCTGCTTTGCCTTGGGCTTTATGCGTATTCGTTTTATTTTTTAGTGACCGTTTTAGCCATTAGTTTTCTCATATTTTTCCACGAGCTTGGCCACTTTTTAGCAGCAAGAATGCTCGGCGTCAAAGTAAATACCTTTAGCATCGGCTTTGGCGAGAAAATTTACACCAAAAATGTTGGCGGCACCGACTACTGCCTAAGCGCGATCCCGCTTGGCGGATACGTGCAGCTAAAAGGGCAAGACGACACCGACCCAAAAGCCAAAAACTACGACGCGGACAGCTACAACGTGCTAAGCCCGATAAAGCGGATCTACATCCTCTTTGCAGGGCCATTTTTTAACTTTATCTTGGCATTTTTCATATACATTTTGCTTGGATTTATCGGCGTTGAGAGGCTTGCTCCAAGTGTCGGTCACATAGCTGAGGGCTCGGCAGCTGAGAGCGCTGGCATAGCAATAAACGATAAAATTTTAGAGATAAATGGCGTAAAAATAAACGAGTGGGACGAGATCAGCAAAAACGTAAAGCTTGAACCTAGCGTCATTTTGATAGACCGCAACGGCTCGTCACTAACTATAAATTTAACACCAAAGATAGGTGAGACGACAAATTTATTTAATGAAAAGATCGAGCGCCCATTGATCGGTATCTCTCCAAATGGCGAAGTGGTGAAAATTTATCACACAGGTTTAGAGAGCCTAAAATTTGCCTTTGGCGAGACGATCGAGGCTTCAAAGCTCATCTTTAAAAGCTTTGAAAAGCTAGTCGTTGGAGCTGTGCCACTAAAAGAGGTGGGAGGCATCGTGCAGATCGCCGATGTCACATCAAAGGCCGCTAAGATCAGCCTTAGTGTGCTCTTAACCATCGTAGCGCTCATCTCTGTGAATTTAGGCGTGCTAAACCTCTTTCCGATCCCAGCGCTTGATGGTGGGCATATTTTATTTCACATTTATGAACTAATTTTTAGACGCGAGGTAAATGAGCGGGTGCTTGCCCTACTCACCTACTGCGGCTGGGCGCTACTGCTTGGCATAATGGTGCTCGCAACCTTTAACGACATTATGAGATTAAGCGGAGGTTTATAATGATAGTTTTAAAAGAGCTGCTTGAAAAGATCGAAAATTTAAGCAAAGACGTGACACTAATAGCCGTTAGCAAAAATGTGACATGCAATGAAGTAAGGGAGCTTTACGAACAAGGGCAGAGAAATTTTGGCGAAAATAGAGTCCAAGAGCTAGCCAAAAAAGAGCTAGAGCTGCAAGATTTCACTGACATCAAATGGCATATGATAGGGCGCCTGCAAAACAATAAAATCAATCAAATGATAAGCCTAAAACCAGTGCTTTGGCAAAGCTGTGATAGCTTCGAAAGAGTCCTAGAGGTCGATAAAAGGCTCAGCTACAAGCTAGATACTTTGCTTCAGATAAACTCGGCCGATGAAGATACAAAACAAGGTGTGAGCGTCGCAAATGCGGCTGAAATTTATGAGCGCATCCAAAGCGAGTGCAAAAATATAAATTTAAAAGGCGTGATGAGCATCGGAGCGCATGTGGATGAGCCAAAAGAGGTACAAAAGAGCTTTGAGCTAACATATAAAATTTACGAGAGCCTAAAGCCAAAAGGCGCAACTATCTGCTCGATGGGCATGAGTAGCGACTTCGAACTAGCGATAAAATGTGGCTCAAATATGATCCGCCTTGGGACGATGCTATATCTATAAATTTGTCCCTCTTGGGGCAAATTTACCTTTCTATTCCTTTTTAAATTTTAATCTAAGTTATATGATTTTATAATGCAGTTAAATAAATTTTTAACGATAAAGGAGTAAATGTGTTTAAAAATTTTATTCTAACTGCTGTTGCGATCTTGTTTATCTCGGGTTGTGGTAGAGCTGAAAAGATAGCTAGGATCGAGCAAAAATGCGCAAATAATGAAGTTGCATATTGTTTGAAATTGGGCAAAATTTACAGCAGACGAGATGTAAATAAGGGCACAATGTACTATCAAAAAGCTTGTGATCTAGGCGATAAAAGGGGTTGTTATAGACTTGCAGTTTTACTAAACTCAAAATCAATCAACTCAAAAAAAGACAATGAAACGATCGTAAAATCACTAACTAAATCATGCGATCTTGGCACGCCAAAAGCTTGCTTTGAGCTTGGCGAATACTACGAAGATGACCCAAAAATGCAAGGCAAAGCAAATGAGCTGTTTGCAAAATCATGTGAGCAAAGATTTGGTCTTGCTTGCTATAAACTAGCCGACTTTTACGGCGAGAAAAACGATGCGGCATCTCAAAAAAGCTACCTAGAGCTAGCGTGCAAATACCGCTATAAAGTTGCTTGCGAAGAAGTAGGTGAAGATAAAAAATAAATAACATTTTTTGTGGGGGCATATCCCCCCTCCACACTCTTTTAATATCAAATTTGCTGGAACACCTTTTGCTTTAAACTATACAAGAAGCTAGGAGGCAAACCATGAATGATATTAGCATCTTAAGCACAAATGTAAATTCATACACTAAGCAACAACACAAACAAGATAGATCTTTAAATTTTAGTGATCTTATAAAGCAAAGTGTCAAAGAAAAGATTAGCAAGCCAAACCAAGAACCAGCTAAATTTACTTATACTACTTCTTCACAAAATAGCCTCATCTCTTTAAATTTTAACGATCTTCAAGCTTATGGCTACACAGTAGATAAAGCTGGCTTTATGGGAGCTGATTTTAACAAAGCTGCAGGTTTGCCACAGGACTTTAAAATCCACAAAAGCACGCTTGATGAGATAGTTAGATACAACAACAAAACATATCTCTTCACACAAGATAGAAGTAAAGCTGCCTTTGAAAAGATAGACGTAGCTGATACCACAAAACACTACTATAACCTTTTTAAAAGCATTGTGGGCGACGAAAAAGATAGATATAGCGAAGCTGATCTATTAAATTTACCAAAAGGCTTTAGCATGGATACCAACCAAAAAACCTTTGGTAAAAATGCAAATTTCTTAAAAGATGTGAGCCTGATATCTGTTACAAATGTATATAAAACATTTGATCAATTTAATGATGCAAAGAGCGTTAGAGGTGAGCTTAGAGGCTTTGGAGTAAGCCACGAGGTCTATGAGCTAAATTTTAGCAAAGAGCATCTTGACACAAGAGCCAGTGACGAATATACATTTAACCCTGATATGTCGGTATATCAAGCAGACGATACTTATAGCAGTGCTGGCGTGTTTGTGGGATTTTTAAAGAGTTTTAGTCCTATCGCTAGTGATAGTGGTGAGACGAAGCTTAGCGCAGAGGCAAGCTCTTATTCAAAGCTAATGAGCAAGCAAAGCTTGGCTGATGATATAGTGCCTCTTTCAAGGCTTTTGAAAAATGAGAAGATGATCAAATTTATCTTAGAAGAGCTACTAAAAAGAAATTTACTCACTTCAAAAGATGGCAAAAGTGCGAGCGAGATAGTAGATAGTGTGCTAGCTCATGCCACAAAGCTTCAAAACGAGACAAAAGTTTAAATATATAAATTTAAAAGGTGGCTATCTTTAGCTAGTTAAGCCATCTTATTTAAAATTTGCTTCTTGTCTATCTTTTGCATAAGTTCTAAGACGTCTATGCCTCTTTTTTCTTTGAAATTTAAAAGCTCTCTTGCATAGAGAAATTTTTGATCCTTGTTTATATCATAGGTCTCATACTTCTTTTTAACCTGCGTAGGTTAATTTTTCTCTATTAGCTTTTCACTTACACTTTAACAAAGCACTATTAAAACATTAATTATTTTTGGAAAAACTATCAACTAATAAAAGGTATAAATACAGCAAATTCATAATTTGCTCATCCATTGACTTGCATGATTTTTAAATAAAACTATAAAAACAAGAAAAGAATAAAATTAAAAAAACGAATAAACCCAATAACATAAAAACATATATAAAAAGCCT
>NZ_CABPVL010000002.1:946624-949416 GCF_902460895.1 Campylobacter concisus
GCCAATCTTTATAGTAGGTAAATTAGCTTATACATACCACATATAGCTATCCATTTATTGTAAATTAAAAATAAACAAACATAGTAAAATGTGTAGTTGAAGTTTCTATTTATGGGACATATAGCCTTGTAAAAAGCATAAGTCCTTTTTTAGTTTTTGTTTAATAAAATGACAACAAAAATTTAAAAAGGTATCATTATGAAGTATTATTTACTTACAGCTACACTTTTGGTTTCATGCCTAAATGCTGATGTGGTTATCAACGTTAAGGGTGATGTTGTTTATAGCATTGACGGCAAAGAGAGCAAGGCTACTACAGCCACAAGCGGCCAAGAGATCAAATTTATATCTGGTAACGGCGTTTTAAAGATAACTGACGATGTTTTAAAACAAAACTACAACCTAAAATCACCAAACGACACCTATATAGCAGCTATTAAAAAGAGAAGTGGTTTTTTCTCTACACTATTTGCTAAAGCCCAAACTACATCTACGACAGCTTCTACGAGAGCAGAAGGAGGATGCGAGGAGATAGATCCTAGCAAAGATGCGTTGGTTATAAGCGATCATATCATTAAAATAGAATACCGCCAAGGCGACAAGTTTTACGAATTTGACGTTAAAAACAGAAGCATAAGCCCAGAGCTAAACATATCTCCTAAAAATGGTGACAGGATAGATATGATGGATAAGGATGGATATGAGTCTCCTTGTTTTATAGTTAAAACACGATGAAATTCTTTACATTTTTAGGCAACAACATTAACAAGATTTTTAATGGTTCAACAGATTCTGACTTGTTTCAAAAGTCTAGCAGTATAAAAAAAGCCATATTCTTAGGAATTCTTGCCATGGTATCTTTTGCCATTTACGGCTTAGTCAAAGATCGTGAGATCGTCAGAGTAAATTTTGGTGACTTTGAGTATGACATCATGCAAGAAATTTATGCCAAAGCACCATCAGCAAGCCAATCGCAAAAAATAGCAGTAATCTTAATAGATCAAGAGTATCTAGACAAGCACGACCTAAGTGACGGACAAGGTGGCATCAAATTTAACTTCACCCCAAGAAGCGTTCTTGCTAATGTCTTAGATGATTTTAACAAAACCTTGTCTGGTTCAGGCAGCAAACCAAAAACTTTAGTCTTAGACTACTCTTTAGAGTATCCAAGCGACATTAACTCAACAGTTACTAAAGATGATCTAGGTCTTATAGATAGACTAAATTTATATGCTAGCTCATATCCTATATATCTACCAAAAACTATAAATAAGCCTTTTTTACAAGACTTCAAGCTAAATCCTAACATCAAATTTACTCAAGCAAATATTTCTAGCGATAAAGATGGAGTTACTCGTGGATACACGCCCTATCTTTGCGATGGTGATAAGACTTTAAGGCATCTTGTCCTAGAACTTGCAAATAGTGAAGCGAATTTTACTTGTCCAAGAGAGTTAAGCTTTGATGAGAGTTTTAGATACAGGATACTTTACAAAGATCTAAAAATTATAGATCAAGGTGGTAACAAAACATATACTTCAAACTATGAAAATATCAAATTCTATCATGCAGCCAGGCTATCTCAGATAGACGCAGAGGAGTTTGATAATGCCATAGTGCTTATAGGCTCGGACTATCCAGGCTCAGGTGACATACACAAAACTCCTATAGGTGTTATAAGTGGCGTTATAGCCTTAGCCAATGCACTTAATACCGCTCTTAAACTAAAAGATGGCATAAAAACTATACCAGTTTGGCTAGGTATGGTGTGTTGTTTTTTATTCTTTGGGCTATGTGCCTACGTTGTGCCAAAGCTAGCAAAAGCACTCCATATCGACGGGAATTTTGATCTTTTGAGATTGTCTTCTTTAGTGATATTTTTTATACCAGCAATAATTCTTTTTTTTAAGGGTCATTATGTCACATGGGTTATAGTCTTGATAGTATTTAAGCTTATAGATATAGTTATCTCAGTTATTAAAGCAAAAGAGTTAATAAAAAATCTCAGCAAGACCCTCTTGGCTTTAGTTGCTATTGCTGTAATTATAGCTATTATTATAATTGGCTTACTATTGTTTATGGATATTTAATAATTCACATTAAAGGATTAATCGTGCTTAGAAAAATTTTGTTAGCTCTTTTTCTAACCATTTCAGTTGCGTTTAGTGCTACGCTAGATGATGTTTTAGATCTTGATAATACTGCATATAAGTATTATCAAGATGGCAACTACCCAAAAGCTTTAGAGTTTTATTCAAAGGCTTTAAGCATACAAGAGAAAAATTTAGGTAAAGATCACCCTGCTACTGGTGCTATTTATAATGATATAGGACTTGTTTATAGTGACATGGGTGATTATCCTAAAGCTTTAGAGTTTTATACAAAAGCCTTAAACATAAGAGAGAAAAATTTAGGTAAAGATCACCCTGCTACTACTACTATTTATAATGATATAGGACTTGTTTATAGCAATATGGGAGATTATCCTAAAGCTTTAGAGTTTTATACAAAATCTTTAAATATATATGAGAAAGATTTAGGTAAAGATCACCCTGCTACTGCTACTATTTATGGTAACATAGGATATGCTTATAAAAATATAGGCAATTATCCTAAAGCTTTAGAGTTTTATTCAAAGGCTTTAAGCATACAAGAGAAAAATTTAGGTAAAGATCACCCTGATACTGCTAATAGTTATAATGATATGGGATATGTTTATAGGAATATGGGTGACTATCCTAAAGCTTTAGAGTTTTATACAAAATCTTTAAATATATATGAGAAAGTTTTAG
>NZ_CABPVL010000002.1:950270-953814 GCF_902460895.1 Campylobacter concisus
AATATTGGTAATTATCCTAAAGCTTTAGAGTTTTATACAAAAGCTTTAGGTATACAAGAAAAAGTTCTAGGCGAAGACCATCCTAATACTGCTTTTGCTTATAACAATATAGGCTATGTCTATAATAGTATGGGTGATTACCAAAAAGCATTTGAATTTTTTACAAAAGCTTTAGATATAGCAGAAAAAGTTCTAGGCAAAGACCATCCCGATACTGCTACTAGCTATAATAGTATAGGTTTTATGTATAACAATATAAGGAATTACCCAAAAGCCTTAGAGTTTTTTACAAAGGCTCTAGAGATAAGAGAGAAAGTATTAGGTAAAAATCATCCTGACACTGCCGTTAGTTATAACAACATAAGATCTGTTTATGACTATATGGGCGATTATTATAAAGCATATAACTACTCTAAAGAAGCTTATTATATATTTAAAGCAAATAGAGAAAAGAATTTTGAAATATTAAGTAATGAACAAAAAAAGAAATTTTTAGAAGCTAATCATTGGTATTTACCACATCTTTTAACAAGTGGTTACTCATATCAACAAGCCACTAAAGACAAAAAAGCTCTAAGTCAAGAAATTTATGAGATCTTTATAAACGATAAGGGCATACTTCTAGATGACGAAAACACCATAGCTATGCTAAAAAATATCTCACAAGATAAGAACCTGATCTCTAAGATAGATAACCTAGACTCCCTTAAAAGAGCATATGCTAAGCTAGCAGGCACTATGCCTAAGCCAGAAGAGGCTAAAAGCTATCAGGATAAGCTAAAAGCGCTGGGCGAAGATATAGAAAAAGCAGAGATAGAGATAGCCAAGATATCACCTAAATTTAAACAAGAGCTTGGTATAAAAGATCTAAAACTAAGTGATCTCACAAGCCTTTTAAAACCAAATGAGCTCTTTGTAGATATAGGATATTATGGTAAAAACTACTATATCTTTAGCGTGGATAAAAGTGGCGAAGTGAAGTTTGAAAAGCTTAACGATAAAGATAGTGACACAGTAAATACAACTATAAAAGAATTTAGAGCTGACATAGATAAGATCATAAATGCTACAGATGCAAACTCAAGCAAAGCTCTGAAAGAGCTATATAGCATAGTTATAGAAAAAGGCATAGGAGATAGGATGGATAAATTTAACTCTCTTATCATCTCCACAGATGGAGCTTTAAGACTACTGCCTTTTGAAGCACTTATGGATGGTGATAAATATCTCATAGAGAGCAAGCAGATACGTTATACACCTTCAGCTAAAGAATTTATAAGAACACATAAATTTAACATCAAAGATGAAGGTAAGGATATCACTATGTTTAGTGATCCAAACTATGAGAGCAAGAGTGGAAAGAGTATGGAGATGGTTGCAGATACGCCAAACGTAAATAAAGCCGTGCAAACTAGATCTATAAAAAATATGGGGACATTTAAAAGACTAAGAGGTTTTAAGAAAGAAGAAGAGGTTTTACAAAGCTCGTTTAGTGGCGTAAAACTTTTCTCTAGAGAAAATGCAAATGAAGAAAATATACTGGCGGTAAAGTCTCCAAAGATACTACATATAACCACTCATGGATACTTCATAAGTGACGAGAACATAACAAACCCTATGTTAAAATCAGGAGTTGCGCTTAGCGGTGCAAATATAGGTATAAAACAACAAACTGGTGAGGGTCTTGTAAATGCACTTAAACTATCAGGACTAAGCCTAGATGGAACCGATCTAGTTGTGCTATCTGCATGCGAAACAGGCCTAGTAGATGTTAAAGACACGAGCTCTGTGGCAAGTCTGCCTAAGACATTTATACAAGCTGGCTCTAAAAATGTGCTAATGAGTCTGTGGTCTGTAGATGACAATAGCACGGTGGAGCTAATGAAAGAATTTTATACCGATACTAAAGGCAATGAGAAGAAATTTAACGAAGTTCTAAGAAACGCAAAGATCAAGATGATAAAGGAAGGCAAACATCCGTTTTACTGGGCTGCTTTTATAATGAGCGGAGAGTAATACGATAGTTCAAAAACCATAGCTACTAGCGATGCCACATAATATCTTGTGGCATCGTACTTTTTATGCTCCTTTTATACTTTTAATGTTTTAAATTTTTCAACGAAGTTTTGTTTTAGCTTATATAGTTTAAAGCTATGCCTAGGTGTAAATTTGTTAAAAATAAATTTTAGTAGTTTGCTATTAGTTGCTCATATCAACTTTATTGAGTGCATATGTATCAGTTATCTTTGGAAATTCTTAAACAATAGAAGTAAATGCCTTAAGCAAAAAACTTAGACATTTTATAGACAAATGTCATCTTTAAGGATAAAGTTTTGTTTAGGTTGTATCTTTTCAAATAAAAATTTTGCCCGTCTGGCTAAGACCTTACAGCAAGCTCAGGTTGAGCTTGCTAAGTAAGTTTATCAACATACTAAAAATGTTGATAAATATACTAGAAACTGGCATTAAATTTTCTTGGATTATAACAAATAAATTCATAATGTAACATACTGCATGTGATGTAATGTGCAGTACTTGATGTCACGTCAAGTATGTGATGTCACATGCAGTACCTGATGTAATGTATAGTACATGATGTAACATGCAGTAGGTGACGTCATGTATAGTATGTGATGTTATGTATATTTCGTAGATGAGAGAGCATTAGGATTAGTGGATATTTCTCTAGAAAGATATTATTGAAGTTGTATGTCTAAAAAGCACTTGGTGTGTATCTAACAGTAATGATTATAACAGCCTTATCTTTTTCATTGATCCTATAAATCACTGTATAGTTTTTAACAAATAGCTGTCTATAGCCCATATTGGCATATCTGCCAACTTTTCTAATAGCACCACGATTAGGCATCTCATCTAGACTAAGGATAGCGTTTTTGATAGCCTCTAATGTAGAGTTTGCAGCGCCTGACGAGAGCAAAGATAGTGCGATATATTTATAAATAGCCTCAAGTTCTTCATAAGCTTGTGGTGAGATAAGGACTTTATATTTATTCAAGATATTTATCTTTTAAACTAGCAAAAACATCTTTTGCTTCTAGCATCTTTGTATCTGCTGTTATCTTAGCTTCAGATGATGCGATGGCGCTATCTATATCGGCTGTGGCTACTAGCTTATCATATGTCTTTATACTCATCACAACCAAGTCGCCATAGCCATTTTTAGTGACAAACACTGGTTCATCCTTGCTATTGCATAGCTGTGAAATTTCATTTGTGTTTCTAAGCTCTTTTATAGGTATTATCTGTGGCATATGCTATTTCCTTTTAATAATATGACATGATTATAGCATAATTGTGTTAGTAATTTAGATGGCTTTATCTAACTAACTTGGCAAGCTAAAAAATATAAGTCCAAGTATTAAGCATTTCCTACTTTTTCCTTAACCAATAATAAATTAATAATATTATAAATACAATCACAATAAAATATCTAAAACAGTAGTGGTGGCTTAATATGCAAAACAACGAAATAAAAATAACCTACTCTTGCGAAGAGACATTAAAAAAGATAAAAGAGTATATG
>NZ_CABPVL010000003.1:0-35974 GCF_902460895.1 Campylobacter concisus
TTTTACAAATTTTAAAATTCCATTCACTCGCAAGAGTTGACTACCGATTTTAGGCCTCGCAAAGCTTGCCACTAAAATCAGAGCCGAAATTACTCGTTCATGGAATTTTAAAATTTGCCTGATGTTTATCTAGCTTGATAAATAAAATTTGTTAACTGCATGCAGTACACCAGCACCTTTGCATGCACCTCTAACGTGCGAGAGGATTTTACTCGGGCTTCGTCTCGTAACTGCAAGCAGACAGGGGATTGTTAAGGGAGAAGGAGCTTCTTTGCTTAGCAAGCTCGCAACTGCAAGCAGAACGTAATTCAAGCCTCTTCCCCCTTAACAAAGAAACAAAACTTTAAATTTTTAAAAAACTATTTTGCAAATTTTAAAACTTCATTCACTCGCAAGAGTTGGCTACTAAAATTTGGCTTCGCTTACAGCTTAGCTCAAATTTTAGAGCCAAAATTACTCGTTCATGAAATTTTAAAATTTGCCTGATATTCACCTGATTCGACAAAGTAAATTTACAATTTCTAAAATTTAAATTTCACTGAGCGGTAGGTCTGATCAAACCTAAATGTTAGTAGATTTTGCAGTATCCCAAAAAGCACCATGAAGGTGACAAAGCTGCTTCCGCCGTAGCTAAAAAACGGCAGCGGCACGCCCACAACCGGCGCAAAGCCGATCGTCATCGAGACATTTACCCCCACATAAACAAAGATGAGTGCGGCTATGCCAGTGGCGGTCACCTGCGTGAAATAATCATTCTTAAGCCCGTAGTTTAGGCTAAGTAAGTGCGTTATAAGCGCTCCATAAAGCCCCAGTAAAAGAAGCGCTCCGTAAAAGCCAAAACGCTCGATATTATAGGCAAAGATGAAGTCACTTGTGGCGATTGGCAAAAATTTAAAGTGCGTTTGCGTCGCCTCGTCCTTTGGTTTGCCTTTTAGCCCGCCACTGCCTATGGCGATGATGCTTTGCTTGACGTGATAGCTCGGCTCTTCAGCGATGAAGTCGTGGATCCTCTTTTTTTGATAATCATGCAAATTTTCATATAAAACTGGCGCCGAAAATCCTATGGCAAGGATGATGCAGATCCAAATTTTCTTATTTACGCCGATTACAAAAAGGATGGTGTAGCCAACTATCAAAAGTATGAGCGCGGTGCCAAGATCAGGCTCTTTCATGATGAGTGCAAATGGCAAAAGTATGTAAAAACTAAGTCTTAAAAAGTCTTTTAGCCCGTATCCATCGGCCTCTGGAGGGCGCTGCTTAACTAGATAAGCTAGCATCAGCAAAAAGGCTGGCTTCATGAGCTCTGAGGGCTGAAGTGTGAAGTGAACGAATGGAATTTCCAGCCAGCGCCTAGCTCCTAGCTTGCTAACGCCAAAGATATCAACGCTTAAAAGTAGCACGATGCAGACCCAGTAAAACATCGGGATGATCCAGTCGATGCGTCTAATAGGCAGCAAAAATGCGATGCAAAATGAGACAAATCCTATGCCAAAATATACAAGCTGTTTGTTTGCCAAAATGTCGTTTGCTTCGGAGACTAGGATGTATGAGATGGCTATGATTGGGATGATCAAAAACGGCTGAATAAAATCAAAATGTGTTAAAATACGCCGATCTAGTTTTATCAAGAAGCAAACCTTAATTTTTGGGCTAGATTATATCACAAACAAGGCTTTGATTTTGGTTAAATTTAATGTTTTAAATAGCTCAAGACTCGACGTTGCAGTGGCCAAAGAGCTTCAAATTTCACGTAATCAAGCTTTAAATTTGATAAAAGACTCCCTTGTAAGCGTAAATTTAAAACCTATCTCAAAACCAAGCTTTTTACTGAGCGAAAACGATGAAATTTGCGTAAATTTTGCCCCAAAAAAAGAGGTGCAAAACGAATACGAAGTAAATTTTGACATCCCTATCATCTATGAGGACGACGATCTTATAGTGCTAAACAAGCCCCCGCAAATCGTCGTTCACCAAGCCCCGAGCGTCAAAGAGGCGACACTTGTTGAGTGGCTAAATAAAAAGGGCTTTATGCTTTCAAATTTAAACGGTGACGTTAGAGCTGGCATCGTCCACCGCCTAGATAAAGGTACTAGCGGCGCTATCGTCGTTGCTAAAAACAACTTCGCCCACGCAAAACTTAGCGAGCAGCTAAGCGATAAGAGCATGGGGCGAATTTATCTAGCGCTCACCGATCTACCGCTAAAAGAGGACGTCATCATCGACAAGCCAATCGGCAGAAATCCAAACAACCGCCTAAAAAAAGCGATCGTTGAGGATGCTAAATTTGCAAAAAGCGCCTTTGTAAATTTGCTAAGCGAAGGCGGAGTAAATTTGATAGCGGCAAAGCTTTTTACAGGCAGGACGCATCAGATAAGAGTGCATCTTGCTAGCATAAATCGCCACATTTTAGGCGATGATTTATACGGATTTAAGAGCCAAGGCGATAAAATAAGCAGGGTTATGCTTCACGCTTATATGCTCTATTTTATCCATCCGCGAACTGGCAAAAGGGTAGAATTTACCGCAAAAACGTATGATGACTTTAACCAAATAATTTACAAAAAAATTCCCAAGGAGATTTTTGATGAAAAAATTTGCCCTACGCATATTGACACCATTTTTAGTAGCTTTCTTAGCGGGATGCGGCTCTAGCGTGCCGACTCAGCAAAGCACGTCACTACCAACTATTACAAGCTTAAAAACTATTTCAGATATGACAGAAGTTGGCTTCGAGTGGAACCCAGTGACCGATGAGAGTGTCGTTGGCTACTACCTTTACCGCTCAAATCCAAACGATGCAAACTCAAAAATGCAACTAGTTGCAAACATAAAAGACCGCTTTGCTACGCACTACGTGGATCGCGACCTAGCTCCAGAGACCACTTACTCATATCAGATGAGAACCTACTCAAGCAACGCCATCTCTCAACCAGGTGCGATCGCAACTGCGACAACTAAGCCACTGCTTGACTCTGTGCCATTTGCGCAAGCTATCACTGGGCTTCCAGGCCGTGTAAAAGTGATCTGGAGACCACATCCTGATAGCACAGTAGCAAGCTACATCATCCAAAGAAGCGATGCAGGAGCTAATAAATTTAGCCAAGTAGCAGAGGTAAATGGCAGACTAAACGCCGAGTATATCGATACTGAGGTAAAACCTGGCAGGTCTTATGAGTATAGGATCTTAGTTAAAACTTCTTCTGGCGTCATCTCAAAACCAAGCCAAAACATAAGCGCCACAACAAAGGAGTTACCCTAAATCAGTAACAAACGTCCAAGCGACCAAAAATGCTCCAAAAAAGATCATCTTAACGTGGGATTACGCGCCGGCTGAGGATTTTGCTTATTTTAAGGTTTATAGAACCACAAGTAAAATTTTGCCTTATACATACCTAGCAAAAACGACTAGCAACACCTATGAGGACCTCATAAATACAAATGCAGCGACAAGGTATTATAGAGTCACAGCAGTTGATAAAGACGGTCTTGAGAGCTTGAAGCAAGAAGAGCCGATCGTTGGTAGCACACTTGGCGCACCAAAAACTCCAAGCATAAGTGCTAGCTACGATGGCAGCGGCGTAAATGTAAGCTGGAATGCAGTTGATAGAGCTAGCTCATATACAGTTTATAGAAGTGGTGCTAGCGAGAAAGTCTTTAGTGGTATAAGTGATACTGGGCTTAGAGATGACAGCGTCCAAAAAGGAGCTAGCTACTCTTACAGCGTTGTAGCAGTCGATGAGTACGGCATCGCTTCTGATAAGTCATCAAAAGCAGAAGTTAGCATAAAATAATGCCAAATTTCATCGCTTCATCCTTAAAAGAGCTCTCGTTTCCATTTGGTAACGACAAGATCAAATTTCTTTGGCAGGCAAATGGCCGAAACGAGAGGCTCATCTACACAAAAAATGAAGATGAAGGCTTTTTTCTAGTCGTAAAGCCTGGTAAAACTGGCACCGTCGTAAAGGGAGAAAAACTTACTAAGCCTGCTAAAGTGGGCCTTTTGCAAGAGGCTCTTGAGCTTTTTAAAGAGCAAAGTTGTAACGGTATCATCAGCCAAGCATTTGCCGTGAAAAAGACAAATTTAACCAAAAAAGTGAGTGAAATTTTAAGCCTTGAAGAGTTTGCGCCAGCATTTAGCGAGCTAAAAGATAAATTTGAAGAGATATTTATCGAGATAGGCTTTGGCTCTGGCAGGCACTTGCTCTATCAGGCTAAAAACAATCCAAAAGCCCTAGTTATCGGCATCGAAGTCTATAAGCCAAGCATCGAGCAAGTAGCAAAGCTAGCTAGGGCAAATGCCCTAGAAAACGTGCGGCTGATAAATACCGACGCAAGGCTCTTACTCTCACTTGTTGGATCAAATTTGGTTGATAGAGTATTTTTACACTTTCCAGTGCCGTGGGACAAGGCTGAGCATAGACGCGTGGTCTCATCGGCGTTTGCGCTTGAGTGTGAGAGGATACTAAAAGTTGGCGGTAAATTTGAGCTACGGACTGATAGCAAGGAGTATTGCGACTTTAGTTTGAGTAAATTTTTAGAGCCTACAAACTCAAAGATCGAAGCTTTTAAAAATAGAAATTTAGAAGTAACTAGCAAGTATGAAGACCGCTGGAGATGCCAAGATAAGGATATTTACGATGTTATTTATACTTGTGAGGCAAAAAGCGATGAGAGCGTTTTGACTGGGGATTTTAGCTTTAAAGAAAAGACAAGCGTAAAAAATATCATTAAAAATTTTAAAAATTTCATCATAAAAAAAGAGGATCATTTTTTACATTTTGAAGAAATTTATACTATAAACGAGAGTGAAATTTTGCTAAAAGTCGCCTTTGGAGCGTTTAATAAACCAGAGCAATGTTTCATCAAAATAAGCGATGAAAAAAGCGAATATTTTATAAAAAAACCGATCTTAATACGTGAAAATTTAGCAGCACACGAGCTTTTGAAGGAGTATTTGGCTGATGCAAGAGATAATTAGCGCAAGAAATTTAAGCCTAGCTTATGAGCGCAACGAGGTTGTGATCAATAGCGTAAATTTAGACATCTACGCAAATGACTTTGTCTTTATCACAGGCAAGAGCGGAAGCGGAAAGAGCACGCTTTTAAAGTCATTTTACGGAGAAATTTCACCACTTGCAGGTGAGCTAAATGTCTGCATGACGCAAATGGACGATATCGATGACAAAAGACTTTGCGAGCTTAGGCAGCGAGTTGGCATTATATTTCAAAACTACCGCTTGATAAATGAGTGGAATGTCGAAAAAAACGTCATGCTGCCACTCATCATCAAAGGCGTCAATCAAAATGTGAGCAAAAAGCAGGTAGCTAAGCTTTTAAAACATGTAAATATGCTTCACAAAGCCGATAAATACCCTCGCGAGCTAAGTGGTGGCGAGCAGCAAAGAGTTGCCATGGCAAGAGCACTCGCGCACAATCCAAATTTGCTTTTATGCGACGAGCCAACGGGAAATTTAGACGAATACTCAAGCGACGTCATCTGGTCGCTTCTAAAATCAGCCAGAGAATTTCTAGGCACAAGCGTGGTCGTGGTGACGCATCACATCCCATCAACACTTCGCATCCCATACCGCCACTTCGTCATAGAAAATGGAGGCGTGCATGAGATCGCTTAAAAACCATCTTGGATTTATCCTGCCGTTAATCGCGCTTTTATTTTCAGTGCAGTTTAGCCTCACCGCGGACAAGATCGTAAGAGAGTATGAGAGGCTTATGGGAAATGACTACAACATCGTGGTAGTCTCAAACAAAGAGCTAAGCGAGCCAGTGCTAAAGCCAGTGGTTAGCACGCTAGCAAGTGTCGAGCCACTAAGCCCGCAAAAGATCATCGACCGCCTATCAAACGACATCTCGGCTAAAAATTTATCCATCCTACAAAATGCCTTGCCTAAATTTTACTCGCTAAGACTTAGCGAATTTCCATCGCCAGAGTATATGGAGGAGATAAAACAAAAGCTTTTGAAATTTGATGGCATAAGCAAGGTCGAGACATTTTCAAAGACCCATGACAAGGTCTTTAAGATGTTAAATTTAGCTAAAAGCATATCTTATGCATTTATGGCGATACTTTGTGTCGTTGGGCTTATGCTTATGCTTAAACAGACTAAAATTTGGCTATTTGAGCATAGAGAGCGCATTGAAATAATGACACTTTTTGGCGCGCCATTTTGGCTAAAATCAGCCATGCTATATAAATCAGCCATGGTTGATAGCATAGTTGCGACCATTGTTGTTGGCGCGTTTTTCTTTTTCTTGCCTAGTATTGAAATTTTTAGAGAAAATGCCGCAAGCATCGATGTAGTCTTGCCTAGCCTCGATCTTTCAAGAGATATTTTTATCTTATTTGGCGTGGCTGTGGTTTTAAGCATTTTTGCTGTTAGTTTAGTGATGAGTAAGGCTAGAAAAAGCACGATATGAAAAAAGGAATTTTTACACTTTTGCTAGCTTTTAGTCTAGCTTTTGCATCAAATACTAAAGAGAAGATAAAAGACTCCAAAAACTCGCTAAGATCGACGCAGGCTATGAGCGAGCAGCTTAGCAAAAAGCTAGATGACTTGGCTGGCGATATCGTAAATGGCGAGAAAAAACTGCGCGGCATAAGCGGCGATATCACAAATTTAAAAGGTCAAATTTCAGTTCTTGAGACAAATGCTTCAAAAGCGCTTCTTGAGCTTGATGATCTAACAAAGCAAAACAAAGAGCTAGAGCGCACCCAAAAAGAGCTAGAGCAAAATATGATAAGGATCATCGCAGAAGATCTCTCATTTGATCTCATGATGTCAGCAAGCGAGGGCAAACAAAGCGAAGAGAGCATCATCTCGTCGCAAATTTTAACCAAGCTAAATGCCATAGCAAAAGAGGACTTTAAAAGACTTAGCGAAAACTACGAAGATACGATAGAAAAGATAAAAAACAAATCAAGTAAGATAAACGAGATAAACTCAAGCATAAAAAACTATAGGCGCAAGCAAAATGATCTACAAAGCCTAGAGAGCACGCAGAAAAATACAATAAACGGGCTAAAACGAGATAAAGAAATTTACAGCAAAAAGCTAGCCAAGCTTCAAGCCCAACAAGATGAGCTAAGAAAGACACTTGAGCAGCTTGCTATTATGCAAAAGCAAGAGGATGAAGCAGCACGTGCAGCTAGAGAAAAGCAAGAAAGAGCAGCTAGCAAAGGTGGCAAAAAGGGCGAAAAGAGCCAGCCAATGGGTGGGGGCTATCAGACAAGCTCGGTTAAAAGATACTCAGGTGCAAGGACGATCGCTCCGCTTGATAGCTACTCTGTAAAGCAAAAATTTGGCAACTACGTAGATCCGATATATAACATCAAAATTTTCAACGAATCAGTCATACTTCGCTCAAGCACGCCAGATGCGAAGGTTAAAAGCGTGCTAAATGGCAAGGTCGTCTTTGCAAAAGCAACTCCGATGCTTGAAAATGTCGTCATCATCGAAAACGAAAACGGCATCCACACGATCTACGCCCACCTAAGCCAGATCGCGCCAACTGTAAAGGTCGGCTCAGTCGTGCAAAAAGGCTATGTTATAGGTAGGGTAAGGAACGATCTAACCTTTGAAGTAACGCAAAGAAACTACCATATCGACCCGCTTGAAATGATCTCAAAATAGTCACTTTGTAAGCGTTATTAGCTAAATTTAAAGCCTTTTTGGCTAAAATGCGTGAATTTCAAGGAGCATGACAATGAGTAAGAGAAAACGCGTATTGGTCAAATTTTCAGGCGAGGCCTTGGCTGGGGAAAATGGTTTTGGTATAGACACAGCTGTACTTAAATTTATAGCAAGCGAGATAAAAGAGCTCATCGACAATGGAATCGAAGTTGGCATCGTCATCGGCGGTGGTAACATAGTGCGCGGCGTGAGTGCTGCAAAAGACGGTATCATCAAACGAACGAGCGGCGATCACATGGGCATGCTAGCAACCGTTATCAACTCGATCGCGATGCGTGAAGCGCTTGAGAGAAGCGGGCTTGAAGTAAGAGTGCAAAGCGCGATCAAGATGGAAGCGATCTGTGAGACGTTTATCGTGGGACGTGCGCAGCGTCATTTAGAAAAGGGCAGAGTTGTTATCTTTGCAGCAGGCACGGGCAATCCATTCTTCACAACAGACACCGCAGCCACGCTAAGAGCTATCGAGATCGGCTCAGATATGATCATAAAAGCGACAAAAGTTGATGGCGTTTTTGACAAAGACCCAAAAAAATTCAAGGATGCAAAACTTTTAAAATCACTAAACTATGAAAAGGCGATGAGCGATGATATCAAGGTTATGGACGATACTGCCATAGCTTTGGCAAAGGACAACGCACTGCCGATCTTAGTTTGTAATATGTTTAAGGCTGGAAATTTATTAAAAATAATAAATGAAGAAGAAGCAGCCCTATACTCAGTTGTAAAATAAATTTCAAAAAGGATAAAAATGAGAACAGAACAAATCACAGCAAGAGCACTAAAACAAGTAGGAGATGACAGATATAAGCTTTCACTTATCGTTGCAAAGCGCGCAGAAGCGCTAGCAAATGGTGCAATAGCTTTAGTCGATGCTGATACTTCAAAGATGAAATTTGCCGACATCGCACTACTTGAAGTGGCTGAGGGCAAAATAGGCTTAGAGGCAATAGTTGAAGGAAAATAGTCTTTTTTTAGAGCAGTTGATAGAGCAAATTTTAGCTTGTAAAAACGTTTCTGAAGCGATAAAACTGTTCTTTTCTCTTTGTGAGAGAAGTGAAATTTTAGACAAAGCCGTAGATAGCTGCGTCACATCTCACGCTGGACAATACCGCAAAAGTGGCGAACCATACGCCATCCACCCCATCTTAGTAGCCTCTATCGTAGCAAATATGGGCGGCGATGAGAGCATGGTCATAGCTGCACTTCTTCATGATGTGGTCGAAGATACCGATGTAACGTTAGGTGAGCTTCAGGCTGAATTTGGCGATGAGGTGGCAAAGCTGGTTGAGGGGCTTACAAAGATAGTTGCCATTAGAGAAAACAAGCTCGCAAGCTCAGATAGCAACGAAAAACTTGCAAGCTCGGCGCTAACTTTTAGAAAGATGCTCTTAATCTCCATAGAAGACGTGAGAGTCCTTGTCGTAAAGCTTTGCGACAGACTTCACAACATGCTAACTCTTGAAGCGCTAAGGCCTGAAAAGCAAAAACGCATAGCCGAAGAGACGCTTATGGTCTATGCTCCGATCGCTCATAGGCTGGGAATTTCATCGATCAAAAACATGCTTGAAGATCTAAGCTTTAAGTATGCGATGCCAGAAGAATACGCAAAGATCGATAGCTACCTAAACAAAAACAAGCAGCAGCTTAGCTTAAAGCTAAATGCTTTTCATGAAAAGGTAAGTCAAATTTTGCTTGAAAATGGCTTTATCGAGGGCACCTTTGAGATACAAAAACGCATAAAACACTACTACTCGATCTATCTAAAGATGCAAAGAAAGGGCATTTCTATCGAAGAGGTGCTTGACTTGCTTGCCATTAGGATCATCGTGCAAAAGCCGCTTGATTGCTACCTGGCACTTGGAAATTTGCATATAAATTTTAACCCTCTCATCTCAAGATTTAAAGACTATATCGCACTTCCAAAGCAAAATGGCTATCAAACGATACACACAACCATTTTTGATAACAAGAGCATTTTTGAGGCGCAAGTTCGCACTTATGATATGCATAAAACCGCTGAATACGGTGTCGCCGCGCACTGGAAATATAAAAACGGCGAGGGCAGCCTCTTAAATCCAAAGCTTGACTGGCTAAATGACATCAGTATGCAAAATAGCGAGAATGAGAGCAATGTCGAAGAGCTCTATGAATACGCAAAAGATAGCCTTTATATCGAAGATATCGCAGTTTATTCTCCAAAGGGAGAGGTCTTTACATTGCCACGTGGTGCTACGGCGCTTGATTATGCTTATGAGATTCACTCAGAGATCGGACT
Organism: Campylobacter concisus; assembly: GCF_902460895.1. Taxonomy (GTDB): domain Bacteria; phylum Campylobacterota; class Campylobacteria; order Campylobacterales; family Campylobacteraceae; genus Campylobacter_A; species Campylobacter_A concisus_BC. Next base: position 9,985 of record NZ_CABPVL010000003.1, read on the forward strand.
TTACGCAAAAGAAGCTTATATAAACCGCGTTAGGATGCCGCTTCTAACAGAGCTAAAAAATGGCGATATCGTTAGGATAGTAACTGGTGAAGAGGCTAAATTTCGCTGTTCATGGATAAACAGCGTGCGAACAGGCAAGGCAAAGGCGACGATAAGGTCATTTTGTAAGCAAAAGATAAGAGATATAAACTACAAAATGGCGATAGATATCTTAAAATCAGTATTTAATGTCTCAAAAGATAGAATTTTAGAGTGGGTAGAGAGCGAAAATTTAGGCAAAAAGGTCTTTCGCGCGGCAACTGATAGCGAGTATCTGCAAGAAGTGGCAAATATGCTTAAAAAATACATCAGAAAAGAGCGTCCATTTATGATCTCTTTGGGCGACAAATACCAGATCAAAAAGCAAAAATTTGAAAACATAGTGATCTACTCAAACCACAAAATTTCAAATGTCGAGTTTGATTATTGTTGCAATCCAAAAAGGGGCGATAGCATAGTTGGCTTTAAAAATGGTCACACCGTGACAGTGCATCACAAGCTTTGCGAGCGCGCTGGTAAGCTCATGGATAAAGGCGATGAGATCATCTTTGTCAAATGGACGAGAAATGCCCCACATAGGTATAAAATTTTATTAAATTTAGAAAACAGAAAAGGTGCGTTGGCTGAATTTTTAACATATCTTGCTAGACTTGATATAAATTTAGCTACAATCTCGCTAAACGAAGCAAATGATCTTAGCGGAGATACGTTTGAAATAAGCGTCGAAATAGCAGAAAACATCGATGCAAACGAGATCAAAGAGAAGATTAAGGATAGATATAAGATTATTGATTTTGTTTCGCAAAGCGACCCATATCATAATTAGGAGAGAAAAATGGTTCAAGATATAGACGATATTTTACAAGAGATAAACCGCGGCGTTGCCGAGGTGATCGATGCTGAGAGAGTTGAAAATTTAGTTAAAAATTATTATGAAAAAGGCGAAAATTTCTACGTAAAAGCAGGCTTTGACCCAACAGCTCCAGACCTTCACCTAGGTCACACAGTCGTTTTAAACAAGATGGCTTTGCTTCAAAAACATGGCGCAATCGTGCAGTTTTTGATAGGCGATTTTACCGCTCAAATAGGCGATCCAACAGGCAAGTCAGCCACTAGAAAAAAACTAGATCAAGAGACTGTTTTAAAAAATGCCAAAACCTACGAAGAGCAAGTTTTTAAAATTTTAGATCCAAAAAAAACCGTGATCATGTTTAACTCAAAATGGTCAAATGAGCTAGGAGCTGCTGGGATGATCGAGCTAACTAGCACATTTTCAGTAGCTAGGATGCTAGAGCGAGATGACTTTGAAAAGAGGATAAAAGCGGGCAATCCTATATCAATCTCAGAGTTTATGTATCCGCTTCTTCAAGGCTACGATAGCGTTGCTATGAAGTGCGACATCGAGATGGGTGGCACAGATCAGAAATTTAACCTTCTAATGGGCAGAACCTTACAGCGAACATATAATATCGGCAAAGAGCAAGCTGTCATCATGATGCCACTTCTTGAGGGGCTTGATGGCGTAAATAAGATGAGCAAGAGCCTTGGCAACTACATAGGCGTAACTGAAAATGCAAATGATATGTTTGCAAAAACGCTTAGCATAAGTGACGAGCTTATGTGGCGCTGGTACGAGCTACTAAGCACAAAAACACTTGGCGAGATAGAAGAGCTGATGAATGACGTAAATAGTGGCAAATATCATCCAAAAAAGGCAAAAGAGGATCTTGCTTATGAGATAACAGCGAGGTATCACGGCGAGGAGGCGGCAAAGGCTGCTATGGCTGAATTTAACAGCGTTCATTCGCAAAATCAGCTCCCAACTGATATGAAAGAATTTAGCTTAAAAGCGCCGATCTGGATAGTTGAAGCCTTATCTCAGTGCGGGCTAAGTGAGTCAAACTCTCAAGCAAGGCGAGATATAAAAGCAAACGCAGTTAGCGTCAATCAAGAAAAAATTAGTGATGAGCAGTTAAAATTAGGAGCAGGCGAGTATATCTTGCAGGTTGGTAAGCGTAAATTTGCGAAGATAAAGGTTGAATAAATGGAGTTAAAGCCGTTAAAAATAGGTAAATACGAGATAAAATACCCGATATTTCAAGGCGGTATGGGGCTTGGCATCAGCTGGGACAAACTAGCTGGCAATGTGAGCTTAGAAGGCGGTCTTGGCATAATTAGCTCAGTTGGCACAGGCTACTATGAAAACCGCAAATTTATAGATAAAGAGCTAAACGCAAAGCCTTTTGGAAGTGAGAATTTCTACTCTACAAGAGGCCTTCGAGCTGTAATAGAAAATGCACGTAAAATTTGTGGCGACTTGCCACTTGGCGTAAATATAATGTATGCTGCAAACGACTACGCAAGGGTGGTTAAGGATGCTTGCGAGGCTGGTATAAATATAATAGTCTCTGGTGCAGGTTTGCCTACAAATCTACCTGAATTTACACAAAATTTTAAAGAGATAGCACTTGTGCCGATCGTCTCGAGCGCAAAAGCTCTAAAGATCATCTGTAAGCGCTGGCTACAAAGATATGAGCGCTTACCAGATGCTGTCGTGCTTGAAGGACCGCTAAGTGGCGGACATCAAGGCTTTACATACGAGCAGTGCCTTGATCCTGAGTTTTCACTATTTAACCTTATCCCGCAAGTCAAAGCTGAGATCAAAGAGTGGGGCGACTTTCCGCTCATCGCAGCTGGTGGAATTTGGGATAAAAACGACATCGAAAAGGCGATATCGCTAGGCGCAGACGGCGTTCAGATGGGCACACGCTTCATCGGCACTCACGAGTGCGACGCAGATATTGGCTTTAAAGAGGTTTTGCTAGCGGCTGAAGAGAAAGACATCGAGCTTATAAAGAGCCCAGTTGGCTATCCAGCTCGCGGGATAAGAACAAATTTGATAAATTTAGTTGATAAAAGAATGGGTCCAAAGATCCAGTGTATAAGCAACTGTGTAAGCCCTTGCCAAAGAGGCAAAGAGGCAAAGCAGGTGGGATACTGCATCGCAGATAGGCTATTTGACGCATATAGCGGCAAAAAGGAGAGCGGGCTATTTTTCACGGGAGCAAACGGCTACAAACTAAAAGAGCTAATAAGCGTAAAAGAGCTAATGCATAAGCTGGTACATGGTGAATGAAACGGGTTTTAATATCTCTTTTTCTAGCATTTAGCTTTCTCTTTGCAGCGACAAATTCGGAGACTTTTGCCAAATTTGATAGAAATTTTATGGCTCTAAATAGAAGCGCTAAGATCAAGCTTCACAACGATATAAAAAATATCTATGTCGATGCGATCATTAAAAACGACAAAAACACGAAAAAGCAGGCACTTACTAGGCTAATAACAAGCTCAAAGGTGCTTGGCTTTGACTCAAGCGCATATATAAGAGACCTAAATGCGATAAACGGCGTAAAAGGTGCCAGCACGCCAGCGGTTTCGCCAGCTTTAACGCTACTAAGTGCCACAAAGGTAAATGACACCTTGGTGCTTAAATTTAATACAAAGCTAGATACCGCAAGGCTAAAAACATCGTTTGCCAAACAGCAAAATGCCTACAAAAATATCATGGACATCGATGGTAGGCTAAATGGTAACCCACTAACTTATAAAAATTTCATCTCAGACTACATCCACATCTCTCAGTATGATAAAAACACCGTCAGGATCATCTTTTCTGACAAGGTGCAAAAGACAATAAAGGCAAATGCGACTGGGGACTTGCTAATAATCAGCGCTCAAAATTTCATCTCAAATGAAAACGTAAGAGCGCCGCTTCATAAGCTTAAAAATAAAAATGAAAAGCCAGCACAAAGCGCAGTAGAGCCAAATTTAAAGTCTGAGCCAGCACAAAGTGAGCCAGTAGAAGAGCCTTTGCCTCCAGTTGCTGCGGGTAAATTTTCACGCAACAAAACGATCGTCATCGACCCAGGGCATGGCGGCACAGACCCTGGCGCAGTAAATGGCAGTTTAAAAGAAAAAACAGCCGTTTTGGGTGTAGCTAAAAAGCTTGGCGAGATACTAAAATCTCGTGGCTACAAGGTCTATTTCACCAGATCAACTGACGTTTTTATAAATTTAAGATCAAGAACGAAATTTGCAAACGACAAGATGGCTGACCTCTTTGTCTCTATCCACGCAAACGCCGCTCCAAACGCTGCTAAAGCAAAGAGCATGCACGGCATCGAAACCTTTTTCTTATCGCCTGCAAGGAGCGAGCGCAGCAAAAACGCAGCCGCACTTGAAAACAAATCAGACATCGAAGAGATGAACTATTTTTCTCAGCAAACTTTTCTAAACGTGCTAAACCGCGAGAAGATCATCGCCTCAAACAAGCTTGGTATCGACATCCAAAAAGAAATTTTAGCAAGTGCTAGAAAGGTCTATGCAGCTAGCGACGGCAGCGTACGAGAGGCGCCATTTTGGGTGCTCGTGGGCGCTCTTATGCCGGCAGTTCTTGTCGAGATCGGATATATCACACATCCAGTCGAGGGCGAAAAACTCCTTAACGAGGCCTATCAAAAAGCCCTTGCAAACGGCATCGCAAACGGCATAGATGGATATTTTGCAAAAAATAGATGAAAAATGCAAATTTAAGCTTTAAAGGACAAATTCCACTTAACGAAGAGTTTGGCGACATCTACTTTAACACCGACAAGCCTTGGCTTGAGAGCGAATTTGTCTTTGCAAGCGCACTTGATGAAATTTGGCAGAGCAAAGATAGCTTTATAGTCGCTGAGACTGGCTTTGGCGCTGGGCTAAATTTCTTCACACTTTGTAAGAAATTTAAAAATAACTCCAAAAAGCTTCACTTTGTTAGCATCGAAAAAAGTCCTATCAAAAAAGAAGATCTTTTAAAAATTTATGAAAATTTAGGCATTTTTAAAGCTTATGCTAAAAAGCTAGTTTCGCTCTATCCGCCGCTAATCTCAGGCATACACCGCATAAATTTTGCTCCAAATATCACCCTTGATCTTTGTTACGGCGAGGCTGATCAAATTTTGCCTGAGCTTGAATTTAGCGCTGATATCTGGTTTTTAGACGGCTTTGCCCCAAGTAAAAATGGCTCGATCTGGAGCGAGGATGTCTTTAAGCAGATCGCAAGGCTAAGCAGGGTTGGCACCATAGCTAGAACTTACTCGTGCGCAAAAATGGTGAAAGTTGGGCTAAAAAATGCTGGCTTTTTGCTGAGTCTAAAAGAGGGCTACGCTAGAAAACGCCAGATGAGTAGCGCCGTGCTAGAGAAAAAGGATGAAAATTTAAAGGACGCTTGGTTTGCTAGGTGCGAGCCAGTTGCCAGCGTAAAAGGCAAAACAGCGCTTGTGATAGGAGCAGGAGTGGCTGGGCTTGCAACAGCTAGCGAGCTAGCTAAAAATGGCTTTAAAGTGGTGATCGCCGAGGCAAAGAGTGAAGTCGCGACAAATGGCTCAGGTAACCACTGCGGTGCCTTGATGCCGCTAGTTACGAAGCCTGGGGTAAATTTAGGCCGCATGCACATAAATGCGTTTTTACAAGCAGTGAGATTTTACAAGGCAAATTTGCCAAAAAGCCTTATTAAATTTAATGGCTGTATCGACTATGCGTTTGATGATGAGCTGGTGAAGAGATACGCATCGTGGCAGGATCAAAGCGCAGAGGATGTTTTTAAATTTGATGAGAGTTTAAAGCCATATCCTGGGATATTTATAAAAGAGGCAGCATACGCTAGGCCAAAAGAAATTTGCAAATTTCTATCAAGTAACTTTGAAATTTTATTTAACCACGAGTATGAGAGCAGGGCGCACCTGCAAAATGGCAAGATAAGCGTTAAATTTAAAAATAAAAAAAGCTTGGAGGCTGATATCTTGATCTTTTGCACCGGCAGCAAGAGTAGTGAAATTTTTAAAGGCTACGACATGCAAATAAGCAGTGTCCGCGGCCAAGTTACGCACCTAAAGCCAGTTTTAAAAAATACAATGCCGCTAAGCGCAAAAGGCTACATCTGCCCAGCAGTCAAAGGGGTGCAAGTCATCGGCGCAACCTACGCTAGAAATGAAATTTGCGACACGCCTAAAGCTGAGGATAACGCTAAAAATTTAAGCGACGTGAGCGAGTTTTTTGACACGTTAAAAGCAACCATCATCGGCTCACGTGTGGGATATAGAAGTTATAGCGGAGATAGGTTTCCGATAATCGGCGCCTTGCACGATGAGGAGTTTTACAAGCAAAACTACAAAGGGCTATTTTGGAGTAAAAATAAAGATAATAATCCAAAAGCAAGCCACGAAAAAAATGTCTTTGTAAATTTCGCTCACGGATCACGTGGCCTTGGCACGGCGATACTTGGAGCAAATTTGATAGCTGATCTTGTGCTTGCCCGCCCACTTTGCATAGAGAGATCGCTATTTTTTGAGCTTCATCCTGCTAGATTTTTGATAAGAAAGTTAAAAAAAGGACTAAAATAGTCAAATTCCTTAACATATGTTAAGAACTGTTATCAAAACTTACATTATAATCCTCCACAAAAAAAGGATAAAAAAATGAGTCAAATTTATAATCTCGATAAAGATACAAAGATAGTTGAAAAAAGCGTCGTTAGCAAAAGGCTCTTTCAAAACAAAAACGAAAGCATCGATATATACGCATTTGACGAGGGCGAGGAGCTTGATCACGAGATGCTTTTTATAGACAGCCTTGCCTTCGTCATTGACGGCGAAGCGCAGCTTGAATATGGCGAAAAGCAGATGAGGCTTGGACGCGACGAAGCCTGCCTTATCGAGGCAAAAACTTGGCGAAAGCTCAAATTTACAAAGAAGACAAAATATTTACTAATAGATTTTAAGGAGAATGTTATGATAGATCATTTAGACAAGGCGAGTGTTTTTAGCCTCGCAGATGCCGTTAGCTACGAGAGTGGCAAGATAGTTAGCAAGACGCTTGTCAAAAACGAAAATGGCTCGATGTCACTACTTAGTTTTGACAAAGACCAAGAGCTCTCAACCCACGCTGCCCCTGGCGATGCGCTACTTATCGCGCTTGATGGCGAGCTTGATTTAAAGATAGCTGATGAGAGTTTTCATCTAGTAAAAGGCGATAGTATCGTGCTTCCAGGTAAGATCCCACACGGCCTAAAAGTGAAAGACAAATTCAAAATGCTTCTAATCGTCACAAAAGACAAAATGTAAAATAAGCCCTATTTTAGGGCTTCTCTCTTTTATAAATCACATTAAATTTACCCTTAATAACCCAAAAAGCAAAGTCATAATATAATCCCTTTAAAATTTAAAGAAGAGCTATGAAAAAAGAAAATTCCAAACTATTTTTACTACTATTTTTGGGCGCGCTTTCAGCATTTGGCCCATTTGTCACAGACCTTTACCTGCCAGCACTGCCAGCCATAACTGAGTGGTTTGGCACAAGCGTTTCAGCAACCCAGCTAACCCTTACAACCTCGATGGCAGGCCTTGCGATAGGTCAGCTAATAGTTGGCCCAATCAGCGATAAATTTGGGCGAAAAACACCACTTACCATCTCACTCATCATCTACACGATAAGCACGATTTTTATATTTTTTGCGCAAAATATCCAGTTTTTTATCTTTATGCGCATCATCCAAGGGCTTGCAAGTGCGGGCAGTCTGGTTATCTCAAGAGCCGTTGTGAGCGACCTTTACAAGGGTCACGAGATGACTAAATTTTTTAGTCTTATGATGGTTGTAAATGGTCTTGCGCCGATATTTTCGCCCATAGGCGGCAGCTTGCTACTTAAATTTACTGACTGGCGCGGCATCTTTATGGCGCTAACGATCATCGGCATTTTGCTATTTATCGCAAATTTTTACTTCAAAGAGAGCCTAAGCCCTGCTAACCGCCTAAAAGTGCCTTTGCTTCAGACCTACAGCGTCTTTGGCAAAATTTTAAGAAAAAAGAAATTTATGCTATTTATCGCGATCCAGACATTTACGATGGCTGCGATGTTTGCCTATATCGCGGCATCTTCTTTTATCTTACAAGAGTTTTACCTGCTAAGCCCAGTAAGTTATAGCTTTTGCTTTGCCGCAAATGGCCTAGCCATCGTTATAGGTGCTAGGCTTGCAAGCTTGCTAAACGAGCGAAAAGCATTAAAAACTGGGCTTTTTGGCACCTTGCTTGCTAGCATTTTTATAGCGTTTATGCTTTGCTTTAAATTTGAAGTGATCGGCGTTATCATCGCATTTTTCTTGCTTTTGCTCTTTACTGGCTTTATCTTACCAACGGCCTCATCACTCGCGATGAATGAGGGCAGAGAGTACGCGGGCTCAGCCTCAGCTGTGCTTGGATTTTGCCCATTTTTCTTAGGTGGCATCATCTCGCCACTAGTTGGTCTTGGTGACATTTTTTACTCGACTTCAATAGCTATTTTAGCTTGCAGCGTGCTTGCCTTTATCTCATTTTTAGGGCTAAAAAGAGTTGCGTAAAATTTATCTTGTTTCAAACACAAAAACGGCTGATGAGAGCGTTGTAAATTTAAGCGTTAGCAAGATAGAGTTTTTGAAATTTGAGATAAATTTAAGCGAATTTGACGCGCTTGTGGCAACTTCAAAAAACGCTTTTAAGGCTTTAAAATTTAATGGCATTTCGCCTATAAATTTACCAGTTTTTGCTATCGCAAATAGTTGCGCAACATCTGCAAGAGAGTTTGGTTTTAGTGAAATTTACACTGGGCAAAACGCACATGGAGATGACTTTGCAAGAGAAATTTTGCCACTTTTAAAGGGCAAAAAGGTTCTTTATCTAAAAGGCAAAGATAGCGCTTCAAATTTCTTAGAAATTTTACAAAAGGGTGGCGTAAATATAAAGGCGGTCATCGCTTATGAAAATGTCTTAAATCCTTGCAAAATGGAGCTAAAACCGCCAAAAAATAGCATTTTGATCTTCTCATCTCCGATAAATGTGAGAAATTTTCTAACTAATTTTGGCTGGGACGAGAGCTACCAGACGATAAGCATCGGAAAGATTACTGCAAAAGAGCTAAAATTTAGCACGCCACTTGTTAGTCAAAGTCAAGATATAAACGCTTGTATCGCACTTGCCAAAACGTTACTTTAAGCAAAGAATTTATATAATTTTATTGCCTGAGTGAAGCGAGTCAGCATTTTACGGGGTCCAACACTTTTTTGTTAGCGAAAAGGTATGGGTGCCTTGCGATGTGGCTTCGTTTGAGCCTTAAACAGCGAGAAGTTGCAACCTTTTGGTATCCATCTATTTGCAAGATTGGCTTTGTTTATGGGCCACTCTTCTATGCGACGCCCACTTGGGTTTTTAAATTTACGGAGATAATATGAACATTCTCATAATAGGAAGTGGCGGCCGCGAATACGCCATTGCTCTAAAACTAAAAAGCGAAAAAAATATAAATTTATACTTTGCGCCTGGAAATGGTGCGACCTCACGCCTTGGTGAGAATTTAAACATAAAAGACTTTCATGAGCTAGCAAATTTTGCCAAAAAAAATAGTATCGAGCTAACTATCGTGGGACCTGAAGCGCCTCTTAGCGAAGGCGTGGTGGATATCTTTAAAAAAGAGGGTTTGCTCATCTTTGGACCAAGCAAAGCAGCTGCTAGACTTGAGGCTAGCAAGGCCTATATGAAGGACTTTTTAGCTAGAAATGATATAAAAACTGCAAAATATTTAAACACAGACGATAAAGAAAAAGCATTTAAATTTATTGATACCCTAAGCACTCCGATGGTTGTAAAGGCTGACGGACTTTGCGCTGGAAAAGGCGTGATCATCGCAAATTCTAAAGAAGAAGCCAAAGAGGCAGTTAGTGACATGCTAAGTGGGGCTAGCTTTGGTGATGCTGGTAAATTTGTGGTGGTTGAAGAGTTTTTAGACGGCTTTGAGCTTAGCTTTTTTGCCATTTGTGATGGCGAAAATTTCGTAAGCTTGCCAGTGGCGCAAGACCACAAACGCTTGCTTGATAACGACGAGGGTCCAAATACTGGCGGCATGGGCGCTTATGCTCCAAGTCCGCTTGCTTCAAAGGAGCTTATAAAAAGGGTCGAAGAAGAGGTGGTAAAACCTACACTAAAAGGGATGAAAAAAGAGGGCAGTCCGTTTTGTGGAGTGCTTTTTGTGGGGCTGATGATCGTGAAAAATGAGCCTTATGTGCTTGAGTTTAACGTGAGATTTGGCGATCCTGAGTGCGAGGTCTTGATGCCATTAATCGACGGAAATTTGAGTGAAATTTTACTAAACGCTGCAAAGGGTGAGTTAAAGCCTATTAGTTTAAAAGATGAATTTGCTGTTGGCGTCGTGATGTCTAGCAAAAATTATCCTTATAAAAGTAGCCCAAAGGCTAAAATTTCGGTTTTAAATGATGTAAAAGATGCCCATATAGCTTACGCAGGCGTGAGCAAAGAGGGCGATGAAATTTATGCAGATGGGGGCAGAGTGCTAGTCTGCGTGGCGACTGCAAAGAGCATAAAAGAAGCACGTGATAAGGCCTATGAGCTTTGCGAAAATGTCAAATTTGACGGAGCACACTATAGAAAAGATATCGCTTGGCAGGCTCTAAAATGAGTATGCAGATAGAAGAGAAGCTTCAAAACGAAGAAATTTCACTTGCCCCTTTTGCTAAGAGGATCATGGCGTTTTCTATCGATGAGACCATAGCTGCATTTCTTTTTATGATCATCTATTGGGAGTCACTTTCTACTAGCACTAACTATGATGATGCTAGAAATTTAGTATTAAATTTATTTTGGCAGATCAACCTGCTAAAAGTCATCTATCACACATTTTTTGTTTGGTATTATGGCGCAAGCCCAGGGCAGATGATAACAAAGACGATGTGTATAAATGTAGAAATTTTAGATAAACCAAATTTGACTCAAAGTCTTGTTAGGGCGATATTTAGGATAGTTAGTGAAGCTTGTTTTTATCTTGGCTTTGCTTGGGCGCTTTCAAACCCTGCAAGGCAGACGTGGCAAGACAAAATAGCAAAAACAGTGGTGATAAATGCGTAAAATTTTATTTTTAATTCCGGTTTGTGTTTTTAGTTTAAGTGCAGCAGTGCAAGATGTACAGCTATTGGCTGATGATGTGAAGCAAGATAGGGGCATCGTAACGGCAAATAAAAACGTCGTAGTATATTCGCAAGAGTATCTTGTGACGGCTGATTGTGCTGTTTATGATCAAAACAACTCAGTCATTGAGCTCTTTGGCAATGTCAATATGATGAAGGGCAAAGATGAGGTCTCTCGCTCAAACTACGCTAAGCTAAATTTGAAAAACAACAACGCTGCTTTTGAGTCACTCTTTATGATGAACAAAGACATGGAAGTGTGGATGAGAAGCGATGAGAGCAGCTCAGATAGCGAGTACTACAGAGTAAGAAAGGCGATGGTTTCAAGCTGCAACGTCCAAGATCCTGACTGGAGCATCACCTCAAGCTCAGCCATGCTAAACAAACAGAGCAAATTTTTGCACCTTTTTAACCCAGTCTTTCGCATAGCAAACGTGCCAGTCTTTTACCTACCATACTTTGGCTTCTCAACCGATACTACAAGAAGGACAGGCCTTTTGCCACCAGAGCTAGGATACGGCAAGTCAGAGGGCTTTTACTACAAGCAGCCAGTCTATTTTGCACCTTATAATGAGTGGGATCTGGAGTTTGATCCGCAGATAAGAACAAATAGGGGCACTGGAATTTACGGTGCTTTTAGATTTACTGATTCGCCTGATTCAAGAGGCGAGATCAGCTTTGGTTCATTTACTGATAAAAACAGCTACCGAGCCAAGCAAAAAAGCGAGACTTCAAACAGAGCTGAGCTAAAAAACAAAACTCACAAAGGTGTCGGACTAAAATATGAAAGAGATAAACTCATAAAATATCTTAGCGAGGCCGATCTGCAAGAGGGCATGTGGATAGATGCAACCAAGCTAAATGATATAGACTATCTAAATTTAAAGGGCAGAGATGATGACTACGACTCGCTTGTCACCTCTAAATTTAACTACTTCATAGCAAATGACGATCACTACTTTGGCGCCTATGCAAAATACTACATAGATACCGAAAAGATCGGCTCAAAGAACGAAAACAAAGATACGCTTCAAGAGCTTCCATCGCTTCAGTATCATAAATTTACAGACGATATAGTCTTGCCAAACATCTTATATTCAATCGATCTTCAATCGCATAGATATGATAGAAAGATAGGCGTTAGAGCAACTCAGTATGAATTTACGCTGCCAGCTTCAGTGCATGTGCCACTATTTGATGATAGCTTAACATTTTCATTTTACGAGTACCTTTACGCTTCAAGGATAAACTACGAAAACAAGATAAATTCATTTGATGACAAAAGAGAAGATAAGCACGCAAATTTTGTAAATAACTACCATAAATTTGCTCTTCACACAGACCTTGCAAAGGCGTATGAGAGCTTTTATCACACTTTAAATTTTGGTGCTGAGTATTTGCTACCAGGGTATAGAAAAGGAAATTTAGACGACGAGTTTATCTATGACAAAGATCTAAATGAATATGAAAATTTCTTAGCTCAAGATCAGAGTAAAGAGGAAGTTTCTGGCTATTTGACGCAGTATTTCTTTAACGGCAGTGGCAGAAAGGTTGTCAAACACAGCATCTCACAAGGTTACTACACAAAAGATGATGAGTATTCAAATTTAAAAAATGCCATCTATCTATATCCGTTTGAGAATTTTAGCCTTTACAACAAGCTTGAATACTCACACAAAGATAGAGAGCTTAAAAAGGTGCAAAACGGACTTTACTATACGCACGATCTATTTTGGATAAACATGCTCCATACGATGAAAAAGAGCGACAGCAAGGCTAAAAACAGCGCAACAAAAGATAGCTACTTTACCAGCAGTGCAGGTGTAAAACTCCCGCATCAATATAGCCTAATCGGCGGCTGGCAATACGACCTTGAGAGAAGCTACACAAAGAGCTGGAGAGTTGGTGTGCTTCATCAAAGAAAGTGCTGGAACTACGGGCTAATTTATCAACACGATGTCGAGCCGACAACAACGACAAATGGCTCAGCCTCAACTAAGAAAAGCGGCATCTACTTTACTATAAATTTCTATCCGATGGGCGGCTTGCACTATGACTTTTCACAAAGCAGCACCACTTCATCAAGTAGCAAATAAGATGGCTAGATAATGGCAAGCGTTAAATTTAAAGATCAACTAGATGCAGCTAATAAGCTCATCGAGATCTTGCCAAAAAAAGAGCTAAATGACGCTAAGACGATAGTTCTTTGCATGTCGCTTGAGTCAGTTATCCTGACTGATGTGGTTTGCAGGGGGCTAAATTTAAGCTATGAGATGCTCTTTAGCGAGCCAATCCCTGCGCCAAACAACAGTGAATGTGACGTAGCGATAGTTAGCGAAACTGAGGATATCGTGCTAAACGATCCTCTTATAAAAGCTTTTAACATAAGCTATGACTACATCTACGGCGAGGCGCATAGAAAATATGAAGAGAAAATTTTAAAAAATGTCTATAAATATAGAAAAGGAAATTTGATAGGAGAGCTAAAGGGCAAGAATATTTTACTGATCGATGAGGGGTGTGAGACTGGCATGACGGCACTCATCTGCATAAAGACGCTGCTTGATGTGAAGGTAAAATCTATCTCATACGCAACGCCGATGATAGCCACCGATGTCTTTGCAAATTTAAATGATATGGTCGATGAAATTTACACGATAAACAAGATCGTTGATTTTATCGATGTGGATTCGTATTACGAGAAAAAGATCGAGGCTACGAGCGAGCGCATCATGTCGATATTAGAAGAGAGCCCTCACTATTTACCGTTACAAAAACAACAAGGAGATAAAAATAATGCAATATAGTATAGAAGTCAATAATCAGGTCGAAATTTTTGACCTTAATAAAGTAGCTAAACAAGCTAGCGGAGCAGTGCTTTTAAGGGTGAAAAACACCGTAGTTTTAGCAACTGTGGCAAGAGAAGATGTGCAAGTTGAAGAGGACTTTTTGCCTCTAACTGTGCAATACATCGAAAAAGCTTACGCTGCTGGTAAAATCCCAGGTGGTTACGTCAAGCGTGAGACCAAGCCAGGCGACTTTGAGACGCTAACAGCTCGCATCATAGATAGATCACTTCGCCCACTTTTCCCAAAAGGCTATGCATATCCAACGCAAATCGTTGTCATGGTGCTTTCAGCTGATCCTGAGGTTGATTTACAAGTTGTGAGCCTAAATGCGGCTTCAGTTGCACTTTACCTTAGCGACATCCCTGTAAATCGCCCAGTTTGTGGTGTAAGAGTTGGCTATATAGATGATAAATTTGTTATCAATCCAAGTAACTCTGAGCTAAAACAAAGCGCGATCGATCTTTATGTTGCTGGCACAAAAGATGAGCTTTTGATGATCGAGATGAGAAGCTTACCTCAGCAAACTACGCAGCTCATACCGATGGTAGCGATCGAGCCGATGATAGATCCTAGCCTAAGCGATAGTATGGCGCAAAAGCAAGTGATGAATGAATTTAGTGAAGATAAGATGGTTGAGGCGATCGACTTTGCTGGCAAGGCTATACTAAGAGCTAGCAGCGCTTATGAAGAGGCGTTTAAAGAGCATAAAAAAGAGGACGCCGCACTTGAGCTAAAACCAGAGATAGAAAACGAAAATATCGCTATTTACATCGATAAATTTTATAAAGCAGAGGTTAAAAACGCGATCAATCAAATGGCAAAGAGCGAGCGTGCAAGCGAGCTTGGCAAGATCGCTAAACAAATTTCAAGCGATGAGGTAGCTCAAAAAGAGGGCTGGGACGAGGCTGTCATCTCAAATGTTCTTGGTAAATATAAAAAGAAAATAGTAAGAGAGCAGATCATAAACGAGGGCGTTAGAGCCGACGGACGTGGGCTTGAAGAGGTTAGACCTATTAGCATCGAGACAAACGTGCTTCCAAATGCTCACGGCTCATGCCTCTTTACAAGAGGTCAAACTCAGGCGCTAGTTGTCGCCACTCTTGGCACAGATAGCGATGCTCAGATGTATGACATCTTAACTGAAAAAGCTCCTTTGGTTGAGAAATTTATGTTTAACTACAACTTTCCAGGCTTTAGCGTCGGCGAAGCAAGCCCACTTAAAGCTCCAGGCAGACGTGAGCTTGGACATGGCAATTTAGCCAAACGTGCCCTTGCACCAAGCATCGATCTAGCTTCTCCATATACGATAAGGGTCGTTTCAGAAATTTTAGAGAGCAATGGCTCAAGCTCTATGGCTAGCGTTTGCGGTGGTTCGCTCGCACTTAGAGCTGCTGGGGTCAATACCCAAAAACTAGTCGCTGGTGTTGCGATGGGTCTTATATTTGAGGGCGAGAAACACGCAGTTTTAACTGATATCATGGGTCTTGAAGACCACGACGGCGATATGGACTTTAAAGTTGCTGGCACAAGTGATGGCATCACAGCGCTTCAGATGGACATCAAGCTTGGAGGCATCAGCTTAGAGGTGCTAAAAGAGGCGCTTTATCAAGCAAAACGCGGCAGAGAGCACATCCTTGCTCTAATGACACAGGCTGATAAAAACATAGAGATAAACGAGGATGTATTGCCAAAACTTGAGCTATTTAACGTTGATCCAAGCAAGATCGTAGATATCATCGGTCAAGCTGGCAAAACTATAAAAGAGATCATCGAGAAATTTGAAGTTTCGATCGACCTTGATAGAGAAAAAGGCGAGGTTAAAATCGCAGGCGGCGCTAAGAAAAACGTCGATGCAGCAAAAGACTACATCATCTCGATCACTTCAAAAGAGAACTCTCGCTCATTTGGCAAAAAGCCGTTTAAACACGACAAAGAGCGCGTAAAACCGACATTTAATATCGGAGATGAGTTTGTTGGAAGCGTAAAAAGCGTGGTTGATTTTGGAGTATTTATCGAGTTAAAAGACGGTGTTGATGGTCTGCTTCATATCTCAAAGATAAAGAGCCCATTAAACGTAGGCGATCAGGTAAAAGTGTGTGTGAGCGAGCAAAAAGGAAACAAAATTTCGCTCTCTTTGGTTGAATAAATTTTTAAAGGATAGATGATGAAATACAAAAAGTTGCTTTTTCCAATAGGAGCAGGGGACGATATCGAGCCAAGAATTTACGGTGCTTTAAAGGTTGCACAATGGTTTAAAGCTCACATGGAGATCCTCACTTGCCAACTAGATCCAAGCGTGGTTTATAATATGAAAATGACGCTTCGTGGTGGAGTGCTTTTTGAGGAATTTTTAAAATCAGCCAAGTCTGAGCTTGCTGTTGAGCACGAAGAGAACGAAAAGCTTTTTAATAAAATTTGCGCCGAGCTTGGCATAAAGGTGAGCGATGAGGTCATCGAAGATGTCTGCACTGCAAATTTCACGATCCATAATGGAAAAAGAAGCGCCATAGTTGAGCAAGAGAGTAAATTTTGCGATCTAGTTGTAGCTGCAGTGCCACTTGATGGCAAGATCACTGGTACGTTTGAGTCAGCTGTTTTAAAAAGTGGCAAAAATGCGATCGTGATCCCTAGAAAGATGCGTGATTTTAAAGCTGATAACATCCTTGTAAGCTGGACAGGAACTACTCAAAGCTCAAGAGCCCTAACTGGCGCGATCGATCTTTTAAAGAGTGCTAAAAAGGTTCAGTGCATCACTTCAAAAGCAAGCCTTGGCGATAACGCCGAGCTAAATCTTAAAAAACTTGAAGAGTATTTTAAGGTTCATAATATCAGTGCTAGTTTTGAAGTTATAGCAACTACAACGATACCTGGCGAGGCACTTTTAAAAGCTGCAAATGATAGAAACGCAGACCTCATCGTAGCTAGCAGATACGGTGAAAATGGACTAATGGAGATGGTTCTTGGTGGAACATCAAGATTTTTCTTAGAACATACAAATATCCCAGTTTATCTATAATGGATTGCGGCTTTGTCCGCGATCTAATTTTTTAAAAATAATTTTTTGTTTTACAAATTTTAAACTTTCATTCACTCGCAAGAATTGACTACTAAAATTTGGCTTCGCTTGTAGCTTAGCTCAAATTTTAGAGCCGAAATTACTCGCTCATGAAATTTTAAAATTTGCTCGAGTTTTTTAACTGCATGCGATTGTGCTAGCGCAGCGCATGCAGTTTAAAATTTTATCGAGGTTAAATTTGACAATGTGATTTGCCAGCTCTAATTTTTAAATTTCTCAAACGCTAAATAGCGCAGTATGACAGCTTAACCAAGCGCTTTGCTCTTGCCACAGACTGAAAATTCTCTAAATTTTAAAGCTCCCATTAAGCTTTCATCAAGCGCCTTATTAGCCAAAATTTTGTAAAATCCGCTCATTAAAAAGGATAAAAAATGAGTGAAAATTCTGGCTTTACACACCTACATTTACACACCGAATACTCCCTACTAGACGGAGCAAACAAGATAGAAGAGCTAGCTCATACGCTCCATGACAGAGGCGACACGGCAGCAGCGATCACGGATCACGGCAACATGTTTGGCGCGATTGATTTTTACAAAAAGATGAAAAAAAATGGTATAAAACCGCTAATTGGCATCGAAGCATACGTGCATAACGGCGAGCAGCTTGACGACAAGAGCACCAAACAGCGCTTTCACCTCATCCTAATCGCCAAAAACGAGACTGGCTATAAAAATCTGATGTATCTTAGCTCCATGAGCTACATCGAGGGCTTTTACTACTATCCTCGTATCAATAAAAAAATCTTAAAAGAGCACAGCGAGGGCCTAGTTTGCAGCTCTGCTTGCTTGCAGGGCGAGGTGAGCTGGCATCTAAATTTAAGCGAGCGTAACGTTAAATTTGGCGCTAAAGGCTACGAACGGGCAAAAGAGGTCGCGCTTGAATATAAAGAAATTTTTGGAGATGACTTTTACCTTGAGATCATGCGCCACGGCATCGGCGATCAAAGGCGCATAGACGATGACATCTTGCGTATCGCAAAAGAGACTGGCATCAAGGTCATAGCTACAAACGACACCCACTACACTTTTAAAGAAAGAGCCGCTGCGCACGAGGTTTTCATGTGCATCGCGATGAACAAAACTTTAGATGATCCAAACCGCCTTCGCCACAGCGTCCATGAGTTTTTTGTCAAAAGCAAAGAGCAGATGAATGAGCTATTTTTAGATATCCCTGAAGTGATAGAAAACACCCAAGAGATCGTGGATAAGTGCAACCTTGAGATCAAGCTTGGCAACCCAACTCCGCCAAATTTTAAATTTACTCTTGAGTGCGCTAAGGAGAGAAATTTGACCCTCCCAGAGCCAGAAAACAGATATAGCTTCAAAAATGACGCTGTTTTTTTCGAGCATGAGTGTAGAAAGGGCCTTGAAGAGAGGCTGAAATTTGTCCCTGAAAATTTACACGAAGAGTATAGAAAGCGCCTTGAGATAGAGATCGGCATCATCAATAAGATGAATTTCCCAGGATATATGATGATCGTTTGGGACTTCATAAATGAAGCCAAGCGCAGAGGCGTGCCAGTTGGTCCAGGACGTGGCTCTGCGGCTGGTAGCTTGGTCGCTTACTCGCTAAAGATCACCGACCTTGATCCTATCCCATACAACCTGCTTTTTGAGAGATTTCTAAACCCAGAGCGTGTTAGCATGCCAGATATCGACGTGGATTTTTGCCAGAGCAGACGCGGCGAGATCATCGACTACGTCACGCAAAAATACGGCAAATTTAACGTTGCTGGCGTTATTACATTTGGTAAGTTGCTCGCAAAAGGTGTCATCAGAGACGTTGCTAGGGTTTGCGACATGCCTTATGCGGAGGCTGATGCGATGGCTAAACTTATCCCTGATGAGCTAAACATCACGCTAAAAGATGCCTACGATAAAGAGCCAAAGATAGCTGAGCTAATAAGTCAAAACCCAAAGGCGGCTAAAATTTGGAAATTTGCCCTTGATCTTGAGGGGCTAAATAGAAACGCCGGCCAGCACGCAGCGGGTGTTGTCATCTCAAACGAAGAGCTTTGGAACAAAACCCCGCTATTTCGCCAACCAAACAGCCCAGAAGATCGCTTTGTCACGCAGTATAGCCTCAAATACCTTGAAGACGTTGATTTAATAAAATTTGACTTTCTTGGTCTTAAGACGCTAACGGTTATCGACAATGCGATAAAGCTCGTTAAACAGCGCACTGGCAAGGACATCATCTGGGAGCAGGTCGATAAAAACGACTCTGGCGTTTATAAAATGATACAAAGCGGCCAAGCCATCGGCATCTTTCAGATAGAGGGTGAGGGCATGAGAAAGCTAGGAACTAGCCTGCGCCCAGACTGCTTTGAGGATATCGTCGCGATGCTAGCGCTCTACCGCCCAGGACCGATGGAGAGTGGCATGCTTGATGACTTCGTCAAAAGAAAACATGGCGAGGCGGAGATAACATACGCATTTAAGGAGCTTGAGCCGATCCTTGCGCCAACATACGGCGTCATCGTCTATCAAGAGCAAGTCATGCAGATCGTGCAAGCCATAGGCGGCTTTAGCTTAGGCGGTGCGGACCTTGTGCGCCGTGCGATGGGTAAAAAGATCAAAGAGGAGATGGACAGGCTAAAGGGCGAGTTTGTAAAAGGTGCTGAGGCAAAAGGGTTAAATGGCCAAAAAGCGGATGATCTTTTCGAGCTGATCGTTAAATTTGCAGGATATGGCTTTAACAAGTCTCACTCCGCAGCCTACGCTTATGTCACATTTCAGACGGCTTATCTGAAGGCTTACTATCCGGCTGAATTTATGGCGGCACTTCTAACAAGCGAGGAGAGTAACGTCGATAAGATCGTTCGCTACATCGATGAGATAAAACGCATAAACATCGATACCTTGCCACCATCTATCAACAAATCAACCAAAGAATTTAGCGTCGTTAAAAATGGCGAGCACGATGGCATTATATTTGGACTTGGAGCGATTAAGGGCGTTGGCGGAGCAGCAATTGAGAACATCATCGCTGAGCGTGACGCAAAGGGCGAGTTTAAGAGCATGGATGACTTTGTCTCAAGGATCGATCCATTTAAGGTCAATAAAAAGGTCTTTGAAAGCCTCATAAAAGCTGGCTGCTTTGATGAGTTTGGCTTTAGTCGCAAGATGCTTTTGCAAAATGTGGAAAATATCGTAGAAGCTTGCAAAAATGCAGCCCAGATACGTAAAAACGCGGCCGAGAGCCTCTTTGGCGAAGATGATAGTATGAATGATGTGAAGATAAATTTCGTCACTATAAATGATGAATTTGACATCAAGCAGATCTTGAAATTTGAACAAGAGAGCGTTGGTATCTATCTCTCAGGCCATCCGCTTGATGACTATAAAGACGAGATAAATAAGATCAAATATACGCTAAGCTCGGAGTTTGAAACCTTGCCACAAAGTGCTGAAATTTTGGTTGTTGGCAAGATCGAGGACTTTAGCACGAGGATCACAAAAAGTGGCAAAAAAATGGGCACTATAAATGTGCTTGACTTTCACGGTAACATCGAGATCGCAGTCTTTGAAAGGGAGCTTGGCAACATCGAAGATATCGTAAAAGACGAGGCAAAACGTGATCTGCCTTATGCATTTAGGATAAATATCTCGCGCGACGATCAATTTGTAAGGACAAATTTAAATGAGGTTTATAGCCTAGAAGATGCGCAAAATTTAGACTTTAAGACAAGAAAGCTAAAGCAAAACTCCAAATTTAGTAAAAATGAAGAGGCGAGCGCCCCTCAAAAGGTAAGAGAGTATGCCGAGCTAGAGGTGCTTTTAAGCCTTAGCGAGCTTAGCAGGCAAAAGCTGGAGCAAATTTACTCGCTAGTTTTTAGCAAAAATGCTCCAAATAATCAAAAACGGCTAATTTTGAAGATAAAAAATGAAACGACAGGCGAAATTTTCATCTATAAGACTGAATTTATCGTAAGCGATGATGTGGGCGAAGAGATAGAAAAGCTAGCAGCTTCGGCGTAAATTTAAGGACAAGAAATGTTTGATATTTTTAGAAAAAAGAGCTATTTTTTAGATGAGCTTGGCATAGATAAAAGTAACTGGAGTGAGCTTTTTAGCGCTTGTCTTGGCAGAGCGATGCTGCTTCAAAAACGGCTTTTTAAGCAAGTGGTTGAGGCTAGCAAGTGGCAGGCTGACTTTGAAAGTGGCAAAATTTGCTTTGACAAGCAGGAGTTTGATATGCAGTTTATCGGCTCTGAGAGCTTTTCGTCAAACACTTGGCTTTGGGGCTATGAAAATGTAAATGGCTTTGATGAGCGCTTGCTTGGCCTTGCAAACAGGGCGCGTGAGTTTGGTGAGAAATTTGGGCTTGAAGCGTTTAGTACGGCGCAGTTTGAGCTGGACGAAACTGTAAATGGTCATACGCTCAGCATGGTCGCTTGCGTGGCGCTTGGCGAGGAGCTAAGCTATTATAGGATTGATTACGACGGAGGTGCTGCGTACGTTGCATTTAGGGTGGAGGTAGTCTTTAAAGAGCCAGTTTTAGCAAACGAAGTAATAAGCGTAGTAAATGAGTGCATAAGTGCCTATGAGCTAGACCACAAGCTTTTTATAAAAGGGCTTTTGCTGGGCTGCGAGATAAAATTTGAGGAAAAACTTAACGAAATCGTAGCTAATTTTCAAGACAAAGTAAGTTTTACATTTGATGATCTTAATAGGCTCGTAAATATTTCAGGTGCGATTTAGCAATAATTCAGCTATATTTTTAAGCCTAAATTCATAAAGCAGGTTTGAAATTTTATCCGATGAGTTTAAATTTAGTCCAAGATCACTTGCTAACATTTTGTAATAAATTTGAGGATTTTGGCTTAGATCTATTGGCGTCGACTTGGAGCTTTTAGAAAGCTTTTTGACTCCGTCTAAAAGTAGCTTGTGGTGGATAAATTTAGCATTTAAAAAGCTAAAATTTAGCCTTTTTGCAAGGTATCTTTGAGCTAGCGTGCAAGGCAGCAAGTCCTCGCCTCTAACGACTAAATTTACCCCCATATCCTCATCGTCTATGATACTTGCAAAGTTGTAAGCTGGGGTAAAATCCTTTTTATAAATGACAAAATCGCCCATCTGCGCTGCCACTTGCCTGCCAAGCTCGTCGTTTTCATCCACGCTTAGTCTGATAGCGGTTTTGTCTTTTATAAATTTTAGCTTTTTATCTTTGCAAATTTTAGTGTAAATGCCGTTTTCATAGGCATCTTTGGTAGCTCTTGTGCACTCACAAATGTAAATTTCACCTAGCTTTTCAAGTGCGTTTTCGTATCTTTTGGCTCTTGTTTTGAAGCTAAAATTTTGCTCAAAGTCATCTATACTTTTAGCACCTTTGTCGTAATCTAGCCCCAGAAATTCTAAAACGTCAAAGATATTTTGAACAAATTCGCGCCGGTATCTGCCAAGGTCATAATCATCAATCCTTAAGTGCAAAACGCCGCCCAGTGAGCGCGTCAGAAGATAAGTCAAGATGAAATTGTAGGCGTTGCCAGCGTGTAGGTAGCCACTTGGCGTCGGAGCTATGCGAGAGACTATGCCACCAGATGGTGGCAAATAGTCATTAATCCCTTGGTCTAGCCTCATTTACTCTTAAAGTGCGTCCGCCAAGTTCTTTTTCATTTAGTGCGTCGATCGCCTTTTGGCCCTCGTTCGCGTCGTCCATTTCAACAAAGCCAAAGCCCTTTGAGCGGTCTGTCTCTCTATCTTTTACGATTTTTGCGCGCCTTACTTCACCAAATTGTGCAAAAGCTTCCTTCAACTCTGCCTCTGTCGTTCTATACGACAAATTTCCTACATAAATGTTCACAGGATTATTCCTTAAAAAAATTATCGATCTGATCGATTAGAGAAATAATAGCTTATTTCCGTCAAAAAGATGTAAAAACCAAGAAAAATATTACAAATTTTTAAAAAATATCCTTAAATGCAACAAATCGCAACAATACGGCATTATAATATCTATCACTAAACAAAATTTATCCTTAAGTTTAAGTAGAATAATTAAATAAAAAATTACAATTTTTTTATAAACTATTTATAAAGTAAATCATTTTTTACTTTATGGTAAGCCTCTTCGCCAAGCAAATTTTTCACTATAAAAAGCGCAAATTCCATAGAAAAAGCTGGTCCCTTGCCAGTGATGATGTTTTGATCTTTTAGCACGTTTTTATCGCTCACGTAGCCTCTTTTGTCGCTTCTTACATTTTCTTCAAAGCCAGGATAGCAAACAAAATGCTCTTTAAGCACACGAGCTCGCTCAAGCACCATAGGAGCGGCACAAATGGCACAAATTAGCTTACCTTTTTTGTCAAATTCTTGCAAAATTTCTCTTAACTTGGTGTCATTTGCGAGATTTTCTGCACCAGGCAGACCTCCTGGAAGCACGATCGCATCATAGCCTAGCTCCTCCACCTCGCGAAGTGTGACATCAGCTTTTACATTTATATTGTGAGCACCCCTGATCTGCGCGTCCTTCAAGCTAGCGATAGATGCTATCGCACCTGCTCTACGCAAAACATCGACGGAGGTTAGTGCCTCGATCTCCTCAAAACCATCAGCTAGGATTACGGCTACCTTTTTCATAAAATCGTCCTTTCTCGTGTTATCTGTTTGTTAGGATAAATTTTATATAATCAAAGCTTATTTCACAAGAAAGGACAGAGCATGCAAGTAAAAATTATTTACTGCAACTCTTGAAACTATCGTCCGGTAGCTTCTCGTGTAGAAGATGAAATAAAAGCGAACTTTAGTGATGCAAGAGTCGAGTTGGTTGTAGGAGATGGTGGAAATTTCATCGTCGAGGTTGATGGAAACGTTATCTTTTCTAAAAAGGATCGCATCGGAAACGATGAGTCAAGGTTCCCACACGGCGAAGAGATCACAACTCTTATAAACAAATATCTCAAAGAAAAGTCGGCTTAATGCTAACTAGCGGGGCAGGCAACTGCCTCGTTTTATTTTTTTGCCTAAATCCCACTCTCTTTTCTTAGTAAATTTATCTCATCTATTACCATTTGTGGCTTGAGTTCTTTCATGCAAGCATGCGTTTTTAGCGGGCAAACTCGCTTCATACAGGGCATGCAAGCTAAATTTAGATGCACTATCTTTGCAAATTCATTACCCCATGGCGAGGTTTCGCTAAATTTTGTCGGTCCAAAAAGAGCGATCGTTGGCACATGAAAGGCGGCAGCTACGTGCATAGGGCCGCTATCGTTTGTGACGAAAATGCCATTTTTACTAAGCCCAGCTATGCGCTCGCAAAGCTCTTTGACACTGGTTTTGCCAGCCAAATTTTGGCAAGCTACGCCATTTTCTTTTAAAATTTGCTCTATTTTTTCACAAATTTCTTGCTCGCCTTTGCCACCAAAGATAACGATCTCAAACTCATCTTTAAAATTTAAAGCCACATGTGCAAAGTATTCTGGATACCATCTTTTCGCACTTCCGTAGCTCGCACCTGGATTTAGAGCTAGTGTTTTTTTAGCTGAAATTTGAGGTGTAAAATGTAGCTTTAGCTGAGTAGAAATTTCGCTTAGGCCTAGGGCATTTTTTACAAAATTTGCATATTTTAGCACCTGATGAAGGACGGTTTTACTCTTTTTAAAGATGGCTTTTTTCTTAGCGTTTATAAAAAATAGCAAAAATTTACTAGCAAACGAGCTTCTAAAGCTAAGAGCTAGGTCAAATTTACCAAGACTTTTAGCACTTTTAGCAAGGGATAAAAGTCTAAATTTAGCCTTTTTGCTCTCATCAACGACCACTTTTTCGCAGTTTGGATGGCTTTTGTAAAGCTCGCAAGCTACAAATGAGCCAAAAAAAACGATTTGTAAATTCTTCTCATTTTGCACCAAATTTTCGATCGCAGCGCTTGCCATCACGCTATCACCAAGCCAGGTTGGAAGCTCGATAAAAATTCTCATTTTAAGACGTCTTTTATCACTTCAAGCGTAAGAGCAGCATTTTTTTCGATGCTAAAATTTAAAGAAAGCTCGTAAGCCTTCTCTTGCAGGCTCGCCATAAACTCGTGCTTTGTGAGAATTTCATCTATAAACTCCAGCGCGCTTTCGTCACTTGGGCTTTGAAGTACAAATTTATCTTCTAAAATCTCGCCAGCGCCATTTTGAGCCGTCGTAAAGACCACGTTTTTAAAGCTAAGCGCCTCTAGCACGACATTTGAAAATGGTTCATAGTGCGTTGGAAAGATAAAGATATCGCTCGCCTCATAAAATTTCGCCGTACTCTTTTGCTCGCCGACAAAGTAGGCGTTTAGTCCAAGTTTTTTAGCTAGGCGTTTGTAGCTTGAGATGTTTTTATCTTTGCCGACAATGAGCGTATTTACGGGCGTTTTTAGCTTTGAAGCAAGGAGTAAAAACTCTTTTAGCCCCTTTCTTTTAAAGCCATTTCCTACAAAAAGTAGGGTCGCAAGCTCAAATTTAAGTCCAAATTCCTCACAAAGTGCAAGCTTTGCCTCGGCTTTTTGCACTCTTTGGGGTAAATTTACGCCGTTATAAATGGTCGTGATCTTTTCAGACTCTATGCCGTAAGTCGCGATGATCTGCTCTTTTATAAAATTTGAGTTTGTGATGATCTTTTGGGAGTTTTTAAAGCATCTTTTCTCTAAGTATGGATAGACGAAATTTAGTGGGTTTAGCCACCAAAAGCTCTTTGTCGCCCTATAAACCTTGTGCACGCCGTCTCCTGCTCTATAGATATCGGCGCAGCTTACTCGCTCTAGGCTAAAATAAAACTCATCCTCTTTTTTTTGGCGTTTTACTTGGCGGTTAAAATTTAGAGCTTTTTTCCAAGAAGATATGCCAGCATCTCCAAGATATGAGCGAATTTCTGTTTGGATATCAAGCTCATTTAGGGCCTTAACAAGCCTTCTTAAGTATCTTTCAGCACCTCCAACTGCGTTTGGATTAGTTCTTAAAAATACTATTTTTTTCATCTATAACTCCTAAAGCCAGTGCCCAGATAAGTA
>NZ_CABPVL010000003.1:36049-126878 GCF_902460895.1 Campylobacter concisus
TAATAATTATTAATAAGGCATTTGATTTTTATTTTAAGGGATTTATTTTATCAAAAACAAATAGTAAAATACTTAAAAATAAAATTAAAAAATTTTTAGCTATAATGCCCTAAAAATCGTTAATTTAAGCGATATTGAAGCTAGGAAAAATAATGATAAATATACTTGAGCTTGAAAGCTCTTTAGGATTTGGTGGGCAAGAGCATCGCACGCAGCGTGTGATAAATGGGCTAGATAAGAGCAAATTTAAGGTTTTTTATGGACTAAACTCTGGCTCAAAAAGCCTTGAAAAGCAGATAGAGTGCGAATTTGTCGAGTTTAACCTCAAAAAATCTTTTAATATCTTTGAAATTTTAAAAATTTGCAAATTTGTAAAACAAAATAATATAAAAATCATCTCAACTCACTCAGGCAAAGACGGTACCATAGGCGCGCTTGTGGGCAAAATTTGTGGCGTTAGCGTCGTTCGCACTAGACATTTGCAGCTGCCTATAAGCTCTCCCATACCTTACAACCTAAGCACCAAAGTGGTTGGCGTTTGCAACTCAGTTTGCACTGATCTTATCAAAAGAGGTGTGAAAAAAGAGAAGGTGCTAAAAATCTACACAGGCATCGACACGCAAAAATACACGCCAGAATTTAAGATAAATATGAAAAAAGAATTTGGCCTAAGTGACGATGTGGTGGGTGTTTGCATCGTTGCAGTGCTAAGGGCTGCTAAAAATCACAAGCTCTTAATCGACGCATTTAGCGAGCTAAATTTAGAAAAATCAGCCCTTTTTATCGTGGGTGACGGTCCTCAAAATAAAAATTTACACGAGTATATAAAAGATAAGAAAAATATCTTCATGCTTGGCAACAGAACCGACGTGAGCGACTTTTTGGGCTCGCTTGATATCTGTGTACTACCTTCAGATATGGAGGCTATCGGCGGAGCGCTACTTGAGGCATCTTCGTGTAAGCTAGCTACCATCGGAAGCGATGTGGGCGGCCTTGGCGAGGCAGTGAGTAATGGCAAAAGCGGATTTTTATTTGAAAATGGCAACAAAGAGGAGCTAAAAAAGGTACTTGAAAAGCTCATTTTGGACGAAAATTTAAGAAAACAGATGGGTGAGTTTGGCAGAGAGTATGTAAAAGAGACATTTAGTATCGAAAAAATGATAGAAAACACACAAAATTTATACATGGAGCTTGTAAAATGAGCGTACCAGTTTTGATGTATCACCATGTGCTTGAAAAGAGCGGATTTATCGCTAGCAGTGTGGATGAGTTTAGATCGCACATGAAATTCTTAGCCGAAAATGGCTATAAAACGTTAAGCGTAAATGAATTTATCGCATACAAAAAGGGCGAGCTTGAGGTGCCTAAAAAGAGCGTTTGCATAACATTTGATGATGGCTGGATGGACAACTACATCTATGCCTATCCTATCGTGAAAGAATTTGGACTAAAAGCAAATATATTTATAATAACTGGCTGGATAGAAGCAGCGCAAAAGGCCCATGAATTAAGGCCTGCTAGCTTTTTAAACGTTGATCACAACGAGTGTAAGAGGCTTGCTCCAAGTAGGCCGCAAGATGTGATCTTAAATTTAGAGCAGATCGAGAAGATGAGTGATTGCTTTTATTTTCATTCGCATACGCACGGGCATTTTGATGGATATTTTGGACAGCTAAGTCTGGACGAGGAATTTGGTCTTTGCCGTGAGTTTATGAAGAAAAATTTTGGCTTTGAGGATGACGCACTTTGCTGGCCGCGTGGTAAATACAATGACGAGTATCTAATAGCGGCGAAAAAGCATGGCTACAAGGCATTTTTCACGACAAAGCGCGGCATAAACAAGGCTGATGGCAACCTTGAAGAGATAAAACGCATAGTTACAAAACGTGATGAAAAATGGCTTAAAAAGACCATGTTTATATATCAAAATGACTTTTTGGGATCTATTTATGCTTTTCTAAGGAGTTAGGACTAAGTGCTATTTAAAGCTTCTATTTCTAAAGTCTGAGTAAATTTTGCCTATAAATGGCGTTGAATAGATAAAAAGCTTCTTTTTGATCCTAAAAATGTAGTCGCTCTCGCTCTTTGCGTTGTTTGAGATATCGATACGCCTTATCTTAAATTTATCATCCCCAGCGCAAAATCCACCATCTATCACGCTAAAAGCAAAGCCGTAATACTCTTTAACTATCCTTTGCGAAAGCTCGTTAAAATGCCCTTTTGGAAAGCAAAAGCCAAATTCTTTTTTTTCTGGAAATAGCTCTTTTATCTTAGCAAGCGAGCTAGAAAACTCCTCTCTTAGCTTTGCTTCATCGTCACTTCTGCAAGAAAAGTGGCTCGCTGTGTGGCTATCAAACTCAAAAAGCCCACTCTCTTGCATCTGCCTGATCTCATCTAAATTTAAAAAATACTCTGCGTCTTTGTCGTAGTCGATATCTTTGTGTTTTTTAAACGAAAAATCATAATCCTGCCTTTTAAAATCCTTGATCTTGCTTGTTATCAAAAAGCAAACGGCTGGGATATTTAGCTCTTTTAAGATAGGATATGCAAATTTGTAATTGTCAAAATATCCATCATCAAAAGTTAGCAAAATACTCTTTTTGGAGGCTTTTGACCTGCCAGCAACGATATCTTTAAACTGGCCATAATTTATGAATTTATAGCCCTCGTCAAGTGCCATAAGAAGCGCTTTTTTAAATAGCTCAGGCCTTATGGCAAAGTCGTTTTCATTGTTATTGCAGTGGTGCATCGTTAGCACGCAAACTGGGTAGTTCATTTTTGCTCCAGTAAATTTCTTATAGCCTCTTTTAGCGCATTGTGGCTAAAGTTTTCATCCACAAATTTAAAGGCGTTTTGAGAGTAAATTTTGGCTTTTTTAGGCTCATTTATCAGCTCTAAAATGCACTCTTTTAGAGAAATTTCATCTAAATTTCTAGCACAAAGCCCACGCTCTTTATCTGTAACTAGCACGTTCATCGGAGCATTATCATAGACCACGACTGGCACCTTTGAGCTCATCGCCTCAAGTAGTACTGTACCAAGCCCCTCAGAGTGCGAGGCAAATACATAGATATCAAAGCTTTTTATAACATTTGCCGCGTCATTTCTAAAGCCAGTGAAGACGATCTTGTCTTTTTTATCAAACATAGAGGTGATCTGCTCTTTTGTGCCGTCACTAATGTTGCCAGAAAATACAATAGTCGCATCCTTTGTCTTTAAAATTTCTTTTGCAGCACTTGCGAAGTCAAAGACCCCTTTCTTGCGGTAAAGTGAGGTAAAAGTACCGATGACTAGCTCATCTTTGGCGATATGAAACTCATCTCTAAAAGTGCTTTTTGTGCTATCAATCTTTTCAACATCAACCGTGCTTGGCATAAAAAAGAGCCTATCCTCGCTAACGCCGATGCTTAGGAGATACTCTTTGACGCTACCTGAGATGTATAAAATTTTGTCAAAAAGCTTTTTATGCATAAATTTAGAAATAAGTCCATTTATAGGGAAAAGATTGTGTCTTTCTTTATAAAATTTAACGCCTCTTTTGCGGTAAAAAAGCCCAGCTATGGCGCCGACCCAGCTATCAGTCGAGCCATGTGTGATCACGACATCTATCTTGTTTGAGTTTATCGCCTCACAAAGTGCTGGTACGCTTTTATGAAAATTTTTCTTATTCATCTCGTGCGTGATGACTTTAAACCCATCTTCTTTTGCGATGCTTTCGATCTGCGAATTTGGATTGCAAAATAGCATCACTTCATGGCCCATTTCACGCATGAAGCGCATCTCATTTAGCGTCTTGTTTTGCTCACCACCCCAGTTAAAAAGCGTCTGTGTGTGGATGATATTCATTGCGCTAGCTCCAAATTTGATCTTATTTTCGCCTTTATCTGTCCCATTTCATCGTTAAAGTCCATTAAAGTATTCTCAATGCCGTGCTCTTTTATGCCCTCTTTGTCGCAAGGCACAAAGTCCCAGTCCTTTTGATAGACGATGTGTTTGCCCATGCTTTGGATGCCATTTTGCGCTGTGTAGCCATTTTGCATCAAGCTATTATCCCAAGGTCCCCACTCAAAAGCGTTACTTGGGCCAAAAAAGGCGATCACTGGTACGTCGTTTGCTGCGGCTATATGCATGATAGCAGTATCGACGCCGATAAAGAGGCTTGCGCGCTTTGAGAGGGCGATCGTTTGTTTTAGGCTTAGCTTGCCACCTAAATTTATAGGCTCGCTTTTGCAAATTTTTAGCACATTTGCAAGCTTATTTAGTTCATTTTCTTTGTTGTCACTTGTTAGCACGACCTTTACGCCAAGCTCATTTTCGCAGTAGTCTATAAGTTCTGCCATGCTCTCGTCGTTTGCGCATTTAAACATCCAACGGCTTGTTAGATGCACATGCACAAAGCGCTTTGGTAAATTTAGATGCTCCACGCTCTCATCTGAAAAAACGCTAACTTTTTTGCTCACTGGCTCAAAACCCAAAGCCCTTAGTGCGTTTAAATTTAGATCAACCGTGTGAGAGAAATTTTCGTAGTATTTTGCCTTTACGCTCAAAAGCTTATTTATCGCCTTGTGCTTGCCTAAAAATCCAACTATCTTTTTGATCTTGGCGTACTTTGAGATGATGATGCCGCGGTCTCCAGTGGTCGTTTGCACCGCCATATCGTATTTCTCTTTTTTGATCGCTCTTATAAATTTTAGTTCAGTCATTAGCTTTTTAAAAAAACCAGAATTTGCACTTTGCCTATCGTAAATGTGGATTTTATTTATGTAAGGATTGCCTTCTATCATCGCTTCTGTCCCTTTATTTAGGGCAAAGTCGATAGTTGCGTCTGGGTAGTAGTGGTGCAAATTTTCAATGAGCGGTGTTGTTAAAAGCACGTCGCCGATGTTTCTAAATTTAATCACAAGTATTTTCATTTTATATATTTCCAAAATGTGTACTGGGCGTAAAGTCTAGCGATAATGTAGCCAGCAAAGCCCTCTTTAAAGCCGCCTTTTAGCACGTAAAGCTTAAAAAATGTCCATGCCGGGCTTGTAAGCGCCTTTAGCAAATTTCTTTTTGCGCCCATGCTTGAGTAACGATTTTGCTTGGCGATAAACTGCTCGATGCTCTCATACGCGTAGTGCAAGAAGTGGTTTTTAAGCGCTCCAAGCATTTGTGAGCCGTCATTTAAAACGACCTTTTCATGCACAGCTCTACCATCAAATTTGGCAAAATTTTTGTTAAAAAGCCTCACCGTGTAGTCTGGATATAGCCCCATATTTTTTATCGCTTTGCCAAAGAAAAAATTTAGCCTAGCAACGTTGTAAGCGCTAAATTTAGGCTCTTTTAACGTGCTAATGATCTCATTTTTAAGCTCGTCTGTTATCACCTCGTCGCTATCAAGCACAAATACCCACTCGTTTTTGGCTAGATCCACGCCCTTTTGCTTTTGCGCGCCAAATCCAAGCCAAGCTTGCTCGTGAAATTTCACATTGCTAAAG
The DNA here is from genome assembly GCF_902460895.1 of Campylobacter concisus. Taxonomy (GTDB): domain Bacteria; phylum Campylobacterota; class Campylobacteria; order Campylobacterales; family Campylobacteraceae; genus Campylobacter_A; species Campylobacter_A concisus_BC. The sequence goes on from NZ_CABPVL010000003.1 coordinate 41,530, forward strand.
CCATCACAAATTTGCCTTGTGTTATCTTTTGAGCCACTATCAACCACGATGATCTCATCAGCAAATTTAGTGCTTTCTAACACCTTTTTTAGGTACTTTTCGCTGTTAAAAGTCAAAATGACAACGCTTAGCATTTGTACTCATTTTCGTAAAATCTCTTAAACCTTTGGTGAAACCAAAAGTACTCTTCTGGCCTTGCTCTAACCATCTCTTCGCACGCACTGCACTGCATCTGCGTCGCTTTTTGCACGGCATCTTCTTTATCAAATGTGCTTATATCTATAGGCTGCTCAAAGCAAATTTCATTTAAATTTTCACCTTTTTGGTAGATAAATGCGTTTATGATAAGGGCATTTGTCTTTTGAGCTAGCACGCTTGCAGCTGGCGTGTGAAGCACATCTTTGCCAAAAAACTGCACCTTTATGCCATCTTTTGGTGCGGTGTTTTGATCGACTAAAATTCCTACTATTCGCCTAGCTTTCAGCGCTTTTAAGATATCTTTTGCGCCGCCATCTTTGTCGATTAGCTCCACATCAAACTGCGCTCTATTTGCCCTTAAAATTTTATCCATGACGCTGCTATCAAGCTTTCTGCCAAGCACTGAAGATGGCCCAAAATGCGCTGCAACTGCTAGAGAAAATATCTCCCACTGCCCAAAGTGCGCCGTTGTGACGATGATAGGCCTGCCAGATCTTATCGCATCAAGCAAAAAGTGCTCATTTTTAAAAACAACTTGCTTAAGTATCTTTTGCTTTGTCGTGTTTTGATTGAGGATGAAATTTATACCAAGATATTTTGCAAAGTTGTAGTAGCATTTTTTGGCGATTTCTAGCTTCTCTTCTTTAGTTTTTGTCTCGCCAAATGCAAGGTCTAAATTTGTCATCACGATATGAAATCTCTTTTTTTTAAGCTTCATAAATGCAAATGCTAAAAATTTAGCAAGCAGGTTTTGAAGTGAGCTTGGCAATATAAATATAAGAAATTTCAAGGTATAAAAGCCAGCTAGATAGAGCCTATCCATTTAGCAGCCTTTTTGCGAAATTTGCAACCGTTTCAGGGTAAATTTCTCTTATGCAAAAGTCGTTTTTATCGATACTTCTAGCATCTATTTGCTTGCCCATATCAACGACAAGATTTTTGTCCGTTACGTAAGCATTTCGGTGACTTGGGCGGTTACCAAAAAGCGTGATAGAAGGCCTATTTACAGCCCATGCAAGGTGCGTTAGACCGCTATCATTGCCGATTACCAGATCACAGCTTGCGATAAAATCTATCATATCTTTTATGCTTAGTTTTTCAAGCAGTTTTGCAGATGTGCCCGAAATGATCGCCTCAGCCCTTGCTTTTTCGCTCTCACTCCCGTAGCAAAGGTAAATTTCACAATTATCAAGAAGTCTAATCACATCTTTAAATTTGTCATAAATTTTACTCTCTTCGCTTGCAAAGGCAGCGATTAATACGCGTTTTTTTCCGCTTTCATTTTTAAATTTTTTGCAAATTTCAAAGCAGGGCGATTTTTTTAAAATTTCATCTCTATCAAAGCCAAAATTTAGAGCATATCCAACGAGGCTTAGGTTTCTAACTATGATATTTTTGTTGTAGTCGATCTTAAATTTATGCCTATAAAGCCTGGCTGCGATCTTTTCTTTGACGCTTTCTCTGCTAAAGCCATAAATTTCTTTGCCAAGTAGTTTTGCAACGACGGCAGACTTAAAAAGCCCTTGCAGGTCGATCACTTTATCAAATTTACCAAGCGTTTTTATGATCTTGTAGCTCTTTTTAAAACTCTCTTTAAGCGGCAAAACGACTAGCTCGTCGATTAGGGGATGATCTTTTAAAAGGCTTGCAAAACGGGCATCAACTAGCCATGTGATGTGAGCATTTGGGCAGTGCTTTTTGATAAACTGAAGCACGATGGCTGCATGGACGATGTCCCCAAGTGCCGAAAGCTTTACTATAGCTATTTTTAGTTGATTTTTATCTTGCATTGGCTACTTTAAATATAAATTTTTGGTATGATTTTAAAAAAAAATGCTTAAAAAAGGGCTAAAATGGCGAAAAGTTACATCTGCGTCTTTGACTGCGAGACGATACCTGATGCAAATTTGATAAGAAAAATTTACGGCATTGACGGGAGCGACGAAGATGTGAGCGTGCAGGCGATGGCCTTGCAAAAAGAGACCAGCGGCAGCGACTTTTTGCCTGTGATGTTTCATAGAGTTGTGGCGATCTCTGCGGTGATGGCCGATGAGTACGGCAAATTTTTAAAAGTTAGCACGATGGAGGGCAAGGACGAGCGCGAGATCATCGCTAAATTTTTAAAATTTATAAATGACTATAACCCAAGGCTTGTTAGCTTTAACGGCCGTGGTTTTGACCTGCCAATGCTTATGGTGCGTGCGATGCGCTACAACCTAAACGCAGCGGCATATTACGAGAGCGAGAACAAAGAGCTAAACAAAAACAAATGGGAAAATTATAGGGCAAGGTATTCGCCTAAATTTCACCTTGATCTGCTTGATTTTATAAGCGATTTTGGAAGCGTAAGAGGGCTAAAGCTCGATACGCTTTGCGCTAGCTTAAATTTACCTGGCAAATACGACGTGCACGGCGATCAGGTGCTTGAGCTATACTACGCAGGCGAGCTTGATAAGATAAACGAATACTGCGAAAGTGACGTGCTTAACACATACTGGCTCTTTTTGAAATTTGAGCTTTTACAGGCAAATATCTTGCAAGATGACTACATAAATCACCTAAATGTGATGAGCGAATTTCTAGCTAAAAACTGCGCTCACAGGGGATACAGCGAGGTCTTTTGCTCTGCGATAAGCGACGAGCTAGCAAGAATTTCTGGCAAGTTGGACTACGAGATAAAGGTAGATAAAGAGGCTTTGGAATTTAGCGAATTTGATGATGTAAGGCCGATTAGCAAAGAGGAGCTAAACCGCGATATGCTGGGCGGTTTGCTTAAAAAAGCAAGCGATCTAAAGCCAAAAGAGCCAAAGAGCAAGACACTTTTTGAAGAGAAAGTGCCTGAGATAAATTTAGACGACGAATAAGTCAAAATGAAAGGAAAAATATGAAAATTTTAGTAACTGGAACAGCTGGATTTATAGGATTTCACCTTGCAAATGCCCTTGTGGCGCGTGGGGATGAGGTCGTTGGATATGACGTGATAAATGACTATTACGACGTAAATTTAAAGCTTGCGCGCCTAAAAACGGCTGGCTTTGATGTGAGCGAGATAGAGTATGGCAAGCTCATCACCTCAAAAACGCATCCAAATTTAAAATTTATAAAAGCAGACCTCGCTGATGAAAAGACGATGAAAGAGCTTTTTGCTAAAGAGAAATTTGACGTAGTGGTAAATTTAGCCGCACAAGCTGGCGTTCGCTACTCGCTTATAAATCCAAAAGCCTACATCGACAGCAACATCACAGGCTTTATGAATATCCTCGAGTGCTGCCGTCACAATGAGATCAAAAATTTAGTCTATGCAAGCTCTAGCTCGGTTTATGGACTAAATGAAAACATGCCATTTTCTACGCACGAGGGGGTCAATCACCCTATAAGCCTCTACGCAGCGACCAAAAAGAGCAATGAGATGATGGCGCACACTTACAGCCACCTATTTAACGTGCCAACGACTGGACTTCGCTTTTTTACGGTTTATGGACCATGGGGACGCCCTGATATGGCGCTATTTTTGTTTGTTGATGCCGCGCTTAAAGATAAAACCATCGACGTCTTTAACTACGGCAAGATGAAGCGTGACTTTACCTACGTGGACGACATTGTAAAGGGCATTATTAAGTGCATCGATAATCCTGCTAAGCCAAATCCAGCTTGGGACGCAAAGCACCCAGACCCTGCCACCTCAAAAGCGCCGTTTAAGGTCTATAATATCGGCAACAACAGCCCAGTCGAGCTCATGGACTACATAAAAGCAGTTGAGATAAAGATCGGCCGTGAGATCAAGAAAAATTTTCTCCCACTTCAAGCAGGCGACGTGCCAGCGACATTTGCAGACGTGAGCGATTTGGTGGCTGACTTTGACTACAAGCCAAATACAAAAGTAAATGACGGCGTGGCTAAATTTGTCGAGTGGTATAGCGAGTTTTATGGGATCAAAATCTAAATGAGACGTTGCGAGTGGGCCAAGGGCGAGCTTGACATAGCCTACCACGATAATGAGTGGGGCAAGGTTATAAAAGATGATAGAAAATTTTTTGAGATGATAGTTTTAGAGGGCTTTCAAGCGGGTCTTTCGTGGCATGGAGTGCTTCAAAAAAGAGAGGCTATGAGAGCGGCGTTTGATGGCTTTGATCCTGAAAAGATCAAGCTCTATGGCGAGGCTGAGATAGCTAAATTTATGCAAAACGAAGGGTTGATACGTAATAGACTAAAACTAAAATCGCTTGCCACAAATGCCCTTGCATTTTTATCCGTAACGCAAGAATTTGGCAGCTTTTATGACTATTTGTGGGAACATTTGCTAAAGAAATTTGACCCAAAATTTGACGGCAAACAGATCATCAATCACTACCAAAATATCAAGCAAGTGCCAGCAACTACGCCGATGTCTGACTTTGTGGCAAAGGAGCTAAAAAAGCGAGGGTTTAAGTTTCTAGGCTCTGTTAGCACCTATGCCTTTTTGCAAAGCGTGGGCGTGGTAGATGATCATATGGACTATTGTTTTTGTAAGTGCAAGGTTTGATTAGAATAATTTTTGCACTTTTGGTGCTTTTAAATTTTGCATTTTCTCTTGAACTATTACGCCTTAGCGAATTTAAAGATCAAAACGTCAGTGGCTGGCTAGCTAGCGAGAAGCTTGATGGCGTGCGTGCCTACTGGGACGGAGAGAATTTACTCTCAAGGCAGGGCAAAAAGCTAAATGCACCGCTAAGTTTTACTAAAAATTTCCCTAAATTTGCACTTGATGGCGAGCTTTACGCAAAGGAGCTTAAATTTGAAGAGATTCAAGCAAGCGTGATGGATAAGCTGCCAGATGAAAAGGCGTGGAGCAGGCTTAAATTTCACGTTTTTGACGTGCCAGAGGCAAGCGGCGGACTACTTGCCAGACTGGAAATTTTGGCTAAATTTCTAAAAAATGAGCCAAATGACAATTTAATCATCATAAAGCAGATAAAAATGCGTGATAACGCTCACTTTTTAAAATTTGCTGAAAATATCATCGCAAAAGGCGGCGAAGGAGCTGTGGTGCGTGAGCCAAATGCGCCATACGAGCGAAAACGAAGCAAAAATGTGCTTAAATTTAAGAAATTTAAAGATGCCGAGTGCGAGGTGGTCACAATAAATAAAGGCAGCGGCAAATACGCTAATCTTGCTGGCTCGCTCACCTGCAAGGCGCTTGGCGGCAAAGATGACAAAGAAAAGGCTGGCGAGCCAAAAGAGGGCACTATCTTTAAAATAGGCTCAGGACTAAGCGACGAGCAGCGCACAAATCCCCCAAAGATAGGCTCTATCATCACATATAAATTTCAAAATTTAACCTCTAATGGCAAGCCAAGATTTCCTATATTTTTAAGGGTTAGAGAGGATTAAATTTCATCCGCGATCTCTTTTAACGCCCTAAAAGAGCTAAGCTGCGCATCCTCATCAAAAATGAAACTTTGAGCCATGATCTCATCGACTTCAAGTCTGTTTTGAAACTCTAAAATTTGCTCTTTAACGCTTTGCTTTGAGCCTATAAAAGAGCACGCCATCATCTCTTCTGTGACACTTCTTTCTCTATTTTTTAGCTCTATTTGCCTAAAGTCGATCGGCCCAAAATGCGGAGCTTTGGCACCTGTTTTGTAAGACGCAGCAAATACTTCGTCGTTATCCTTTTTTGGTGGCTGCAAATACTCTTTTTCGCCAGTTACTACGTTTAAGAAAAACTGCGTTTGCGTGGTTGCCAAACTCTTCGCTAGCTCGTCACTTTGGGCTATTATCACATTTGCTCCTGCGATGACATAGGGCGCTTTTAAAAAGGGCGATGGTTTGAAATTTTGACGATAAATTTCTACCGCTTTTTCTAGCGCACGTGGTGCAAAGTGCGACGCAAAGGCGTAAGGCAGACCAAACTCAGCCGCCACGTATGCGCTATATATGCTTGAGCCAAGTATGTAAGTAGGCGGAAAATTTTGAACTTTTGGATAGGCTTTTACGGCTCTTTTGGCGTTAAAATAGTCCATTAGCTCGTTTATTTGCATATCAAATTCTATCTCTCTTGCGCCTCGTCTAAGCACCGCAGCCGTATCTTGGTCAGTCCCTGGAGCTCTGCCAAGCCCAAGATCGACGCGGTTTGGAAATAGCGTCTCAAGAGTGGCGTACTGCTCGGCGATGGAGTAGGGGCTGTGGTTTGGTAGCATCACGCCGCCAGAGCCCACACGAAGGCTTTTTGTATGCTCTAAGATGTGCGCGATGATGAGCTGCGTGGCTGAGCTAGCTAAATTTTGCATATTGTGATGCTCTGCGACCCAGTAGCGATTTATGCCGATATCCTCGGCAAATTTAGCCAGTCTAACGGCTGCGTCTATGGCGTCTTTTGCGTCACCGCCTTGTTTTATCGGTAGTAAATTTAAGATTGAGAGATTCATTTTTTATCCTTTTTTTGTAGATGAGGGATTATAAAGATTAAATTTAAAATAGATTGTAACTCTATTTTAAATTTATAAAGGCAAAGATCTATCCATGCAGTCTTCAAGCAAAATTTAAAAACTAACCTTGCTTTACTTTTGCTTTACTCTATTTTTGATAAAATTAACCACTTTTTTATGAAAGGCTTAAACTTGAAGATTTTAGTAACAGGTGGAGCTGGATACATCGGCAGCCACGTAGTAAAAGCACTTTTAAAGCAAGGCAAAGATGAGATAACCATCATCGACAATCTCTGCAAGGGCTCACAAAAAGCACTTGAGGCACTCCAAAAGATAGGAAATTTTAAATTTATAAATGCAAATTTAGAAGATGATCTGAGCGAAATTTTTGCAAATGGCAAATTTGATGCGATCATTCATTTTGCAGCGTTTATCGAGGTCTTTGAGAGTATGAGCGAGCCGCTAAAATACTATCTAAACAACACCGCAAATGTCGCAAGGGTGCTAAGATACGCAAAAACTTACAATGTAAATAAATTTATATTTAGCTCAACTGCCGCAGTTTATGGCGAGCCAGACGTGGCAGAGGTTAGCGAAACAACACCTACAAATCCGATAAATCCATACGGCAGAAGTAAGCTCATGAGTGAGCAGATCATCAAAGACTACGCCGCTTCAAATGAAAATTTTAAATTTGCGATTTTGCGCTATTTTAACGTAGCAGGCGCGGACGAAGAGGGGCTTATCGGTCAAAACTATCCAAACGCCACGCACCTTATCAAAGTAGCTGTGCAAACAGCACTTGGCAAGCGCGAGAGCATGGGCATCTTTGGCGATGACTACGCGACAAAAGATGGCACATGCGTTAGAGACTACATCCATGTTAGCGATCTAGCAGACGCCCACATAAGTGCGCTGGAGTATATCGGCCAAAATGGTAGCGAAACTTTTAACGTGGGATATGGCAGAGGATTTAGCGTAAAAGAGGTCATCGAGAGCGCAAAAAAAGTAAGCGGAGTAAATTTTAAAGTGCTAAATGCGCCAAGAAGGGACGGCGATCCAGCTATCCTCATCTCAAACGCAAGCAAACTGCGCTCGCTAACAAGTTGGAGGCCAAAAAGAGACGATCTAGCGCTCATCATAAAAACTGCCCTTGAGTGGGAAAAGAGAATTTAAGGATAAGCATGAAAATAGCAGTGATTGGAACCGGATATGTTGGACTAGTAAGTGGCGCATGCTTTGCTAAGATGGGCAACAGCGTGATCTGCGTCGATGTCGATAACAAAAAAATCGAGGCGCTAAAAAATGGCGTCGTGCCTATATATGAGCCAGGGCTTGCTGATATCGTGAGCGAGTGCTACAAAAATGGCTCGCTTAAATTTAGCACGCAGATAACCGAGGCGCTAGAGCATGCAGATGTGCTATTTATCGCAGTTGGCACGCCTATGGGCGCTGATGGACAGGCGGATTTAAAATACGTCCTCTCGGTTGCAAAATCTATCGGAGAAAATTTAAGCAAACCGCTAATCGTAGTTGATAAATCAACCGTTCCAGTGGGCACTGGAGCTAAGGTGCACGAGGTGATCGAGGTTGAGCTTAAAAAGAGAAATGTAGATGTTAAATTTGAAGTCGTCTCAAACCCAGAGTTTTTAAAAGAGGGCGCGGCGGTTGAGGACTTTTTAAAGCCAGACCGCGTAGTTATCGGAGCTAGCAGCGAGTGGGGATTTAGCGTGATGAGAGAGCTTTATGAGCCATTTATGAAAAATCACGATAGGCTCATTTGCATGGACGTAAAATCAGCCGAGATGACAAAATACGCTGCAAATTCGATGTTAGCAACCAAAATAAGCTTTATAAACGAGATAGCAAATATCTGCGAACGCGTGGGCGCTGATGTAAATTTAGTAAGAAAGGGCATCGGCAGCGACTCAAGGATCGGATATAGCTTCATCTACCCAGGCTGCGGATACGGCGGTAGCTGCTTTCCAAAAGACGTCGAGGCGCTCATCTACACAGCTAGACAAAATGGCTTTGAGCCAGAGCTTTTAAACGCGGTCGAGTCAAGAAATAAGACCCAAAAAAGAGTGCTTTTTGATAAAATTTATAACTTCTTTGGCGGCGATCTAAAGGGCAAAACGATCGCACTTTGGGGGCTTGCGTTTAAGCCAAATACCGATGATATGAGAGAGGCTAGCTCGCTAACTTTGATAAAGCTTTTAGACGAGGCTGGCGCAAAAGTGGTCGCTTACGATCCAAAAGCGAGTGAAGAAGCTAAAAAATATATGCCAAATTTAGATGTGAAATATGCTAAAAATAAATATGACGCTCTTGATAACGCCGATGCTATGGTGCTTGTGACTGAGTGGAGCGAGTTTAGATCGCCTGATTTTATGGAGATCAAAGAGAGGCTAAAAAATGCTGTCATATTTGACGGACGCAACCAGTATAACGCTAAAATTTTAGCTGAGCATGGCTTTAAGTATTTTCAAATAGGCGTCAAAGCGTGAAGCAAATTTTATCTCTCATAGCTTGTTTATTGCCTTTTGCGCTTTTTGCTAGCGATGAGGCAGGCAAAAGCGAAGCCAAGATGCAAAAACAGGTTTTTGAGCTGCCCGTCTCAAAGATGCCGCATGATTATTTTAAATATGAAGTTGCATTTTTTAAAGAGGTGCAAACGGATTGTGAATTTGCTATGCTAGAGGGCGGAGGCTTAGATAAAAAAGAGGATAAAAGCGGGGTTTATTATGAATTTAGCGCAGAAGATGTGCCGCTTAAGCCTTGCAATGGCAAAAATAGAAAGAGGCAAATTTATTATGAATTTACTCAAATTTTGCCTGGCATTAGCCCCATTAAGATCGTAACTCCGCAAGACGTGGGCGCAGAGATAAGAATTTATGAACGTGTAGAAATAATAAAACCAAAAATTTTAAAAAGGAAAGAGAAATGAAAATAGCAGTAGTAGGACTTGGATATGTGGGACTTCCACTAGCAGCAGCTTTTAGTGAAAAGTACGAAGTAGTAGGCTTTGACGTAAATGCAAAACGTATAGAAGAGCTTAAAAGTGGCTATGACAGAACGCTTGAGCTTAGCAATGAGCAGATGAAAAAAGCGATCGATAATGGCATGAAATTTAGCCTAAATTTAGATGACATCAGAAGTTGCAACTTCTTCATCGTAACCGTCCCAACTCCGATAGATAAGAACAAACGCCCTGATCTAACCCCAGTGGTAAAAGCGACTGAGAGCGTGGCAAAAGTGCTTAAAAAAGGCGATATCGTTGTCTATGAAAGCACCGTTTATCCAGGCGTTACAGAAGAAATTTGCGTGCCACTTCTTGAAAAGAGTGGACTTAAATTTAACAAAGACTTCTTCTGCGGCTACTCTCCAGAGCGCATAAACCCAGGCGATAAAGAGCACACTGTTACAAAGATCAAAAAGATAACAAGTGGCTCAACCCCAGAGATCGCAGACAAGGTCGATGAAATTTACCGCTCTATCATCACAGCTGGCACTCACAAAGCTTCAAGCATCAAAGTGGCAGAGGCAGCAAAGGTCATCGAAAACACTCAGCGCGACATCAACATCGCCTTTATAAACGAGCTTGCGATGCTGTTTGAAAAGCTTCACATAAACACTATCGACGTTTTAGAGGCTGCAGGTACGAAGTGGAATTTCTTAAATTTCCGCCCAGGCCTAGTCGGCGGTCACTGCATCGGCGTAGACCCATACTACCTAACTCACAAAGCTCAAGAGGTAGGCTATAACCCTGAAATGATCCTAGCAGGTCGTCGCATCAACGATGATATGGGCAGATACGCAGCCGATCAAGTGATAAAACTAATGATAAGAAAGGGTGTGCTTATCAACAAAGCGCGCGTGCTTGTTCTTGGTATGACATTTAAAGAAAACTGCCCAGATATAAGAAACTCTCGCGTTATAGACGTGGTTGATGAGCTAAAAGACTTTGGCTGCAAGGTCGATGTGACTGATCCTTGGGCTGATAGCGCTGAGGTAAAACACGAGTACGGCTTTGATCTAGTAAAAGAGTATAACCTAGACGACTACGACTGCATCGTGATCGCCGTAGCTCACAATGAATTTAAAAAGCTCAACCTAAAAGGCCACTTGGTTTATGATATAAAAAATATCTACCCAGAGGCTGACGCTAGGCTGTAAGGAATTTAGTGCACAAAGTAAGCATAAATTGTAAAATTTTACTTATCTTTCTGGCTGCTTATCTGTTTGGATTTGCAGCTAGGATGCTTTGGGTATTGTGGGCAAAGGATATGCCAGAGTTTTACTTTAACGGCGAATTTATGCTTACGACAAATGACGCATACTATTACGCAGAGGGCGCCAGAGATATGCTTGCTGGCTTTCATCAGCAAAATGACTTTAGCCCCTTTAATCACCCAATCTCAACAATAGTTTTTTATATTTGTAAAATTTTACCTTTCAAGATCGAAAGCGTGATGTTTTATATGAGTGCGCTTTTAGCACCCCTTATCGCGCTTCCAGTTATCTTGATATCAAATGAGTTTAAAGCTCTAAAAGCTGGGGCTGTGGCGGCATTTATGAGCGTTATCTTGCCAGGCTATCTTGTAAGAACGTCGCTTGGTTACTTTGATAGCGATATGCTAAATGTCACATTTGCGCTTTTTATCATCTATCTTTTGATCAGACTTTTAAATGCAAATGAACAAAAATTTATCGTTTTGCCTGGAGTTTTTTTATCACTTTATCTTTGGTGGTATCAAAGCTCTTATGCTCTTATTTTAAGCATCATTTTTGTCTTTTTTATCTACACGCTTGCTTTTATGCGAAACAAGATAGAAAACTACCAAGCGATATTTTTTATGTTTATAAGCATCGTTAGTTTTAATATTTTTTCAAAAGATCCACTCATTGCAAATAAAATTTTGATTTTAAATTTAGCGGTCATTGCTTCATTTTACGCCATTTTTTGCAAATATAAAAAACTACTTTCGCCTAGAAATTTAAGCATTTTTCTAGCTATTATGCTAGCTATTTTTATATATTTTGGTGGTTTTGATCTTATCATCTCAAAGATTGGCAGTTACGTTTTAAAAAGCAGTTCAGAGGTTGCAAGTAAATTTCACTTTATAAGCGAATACACGCTAATTGATGAGGTAAAAAGCGCTAGCCTTTTATATTTTGTCTATTTCATGGCTGGAAACATCCTTATTTTGCTAGCTGCAGCGGTTGGATATCTAGCGCTTTGCTTTAAATTTCGACCATTTTTACTTAGCTTGCCACTGCTTGGACTTGGCGCTTTATCGCTATTTGGCGGAGTTAGATTTGCCATGTATGTAACGCCACTTGTTGCACTTGGTTTTGGGTATTTCTTACACTTTTTTTTAAATTTATTTGACCTTAGAAATTCTCTTAAAAATTTATCCTTTTTTATCTTTGCAGCTGCTGCGCTTGCTCCAAATTTAGAGATCGCTTACTCTTATAGACCGCATACTTTGATCACGCACGATGAGGCAATGGCACTTGATCAGTTAAAAAAAGCTGCTAAGCGCGATGATTACGTGCTTTCGTGGTGGGATTATGGATATGCGGTAAGATACTTTGCTGATGTTAAGACACTAAATGATCCTGGCAGGCAAGGCGGTGAGAACGGCTATTTTGTTAGCCTTGCATTAAGAAAAGATGAGGCAAGCTCGGCTAAGCTTGCAAGAGTAGTGAGCGAGTATAACGACATATCGTTTGAGAAAAAGAGTAGAGTGCTAGAAGAAATTTTAAAAGATCACAATACAAGCGATCTAAATCTCTTTTTAAGCCAGCTTGAAAGCACAAATTTCACTCTGCCAGCGGCAAAAAAAGAGGTTTTTTACTATCTTGTGCCAGATATGATAGATATCGCTCCAAACATCTTTAGATATAGCTACATTGATGTTATGAGCGGTGAGAGGCCAAAAGAGGAGTTTTTTTACTACATTAGCCCTATAAATAGCGTTAGCGAGGCTGGCATAGATCTTGGAAATGGCTATATCTTACCACTAAAAGAGCCAAAATTTATCACTCAAAACGGCGAAAAAGTGGCGGTAAAGTCCTTTTATAAGATAAAAGGCTCTGGCAAAGAGCTGCAAATAGACGAGAAAACTATCGACGACAAGGCGAAAATCTCTGTTTTGTTTTTGGAGGACTATGCGCGCGTGGTTTTAGTTGATGAAAATGCCTTAAATTCAGCCCTTGTGCAGCTTTTTATATTTGAGCGAGCCGATGAGCGATACTTTGAGCCATTTGTCATCTCAAGTGGTGTAAAAATTTACAGGTTAAAAGTCTAATGTTAATCAATCTAATAAGCTCTATCGTCGTTTTTGTCGTATCAATGGGCATAAATTTCTTTCTTACGCCATTTATCTTAAAAAGCCTTGGCAATGAGGCTTTTGGCTTTGTAGGCCTTAGCAACGCCATAGTAAGCTACGCAGCGGTCGTAAGTGTAGCCATAAACTCAGTGAGCGGCCGCTTTGTCGCTCATGCGTGGCATAAAAAAGATCTAAGCCTTGCAAACACCTACTACTCATCAGTGCTTGTTGTAAATATCTTCTTTTGCGCCGTTGTCGTGGTGCTTAGCTCTGTTTTCATACTAAATTTGCAAAGTTTTTTAAATGTCCCTGAAAATTTACTTTTTGATGTGAGAATGACCCTTGTTTTTTACTTTATAAATTTCTGCGTCGGCCTATTTAACGGCGTTTTGACGGTCTGCGCCTTTGTGACAAACAAGCTTTACCTGCTCTCCATCAGAAATGCCATCTCAAGCGCGATCCTAGCAGCCCTCATCGTGGCGCTCTTTTTCTTTTTTAAGCCGTTCATTTCATACATCGCCATTTCAGCGCTAGTTGCTAGCCTTTTTGTCTTTTTTAGCACCATTTTTATGTCAGCTCGCATCACGCCAGAGCTAAAATTTAGCCTTAGTAAATTTGACTTTTCTAAGATCAAAGAGCTTCTAAGCTCTGGCATTTGGAACAGCTTTAATGCGCTAAATCGCATACTTTTAACAGGCATGGACCTATTTATCTGCAACATTTTCGTAAATGCAAACGCCACTGGCCTTCTTTCAGTCGCCAAGGCCGCCCCTATCATACTTGAGAGCTTTGTAGCGCAGCTTAGCGGTATCTTTGCGCCAAAATTTGTCGAGCTTTACTCTAAAAATTTGATCACGGACCTTATAAAAGAGGCTAAATTTTCGATGAAAGTGATCGCCTTTGTGATGAGCGCTCCAGCTGCATTTTTCGTCGTTTTTGGGCTTGATTTTTACACGCTTTGGCTACCTTTTAAAAGCGCAGATGAGGTTAAATTTATCTACAACGTCTCGATGATCACGCTTGTGCCTATCGTATTTATAAGCTTTGTTTTTTCGCTTTTTAACCTTGATAGCGCGACGAACAAGCTTCGCCGACCAGCCATTGCCAACACTATCCTTGGCGTTAGCACGATCATAGCGCAGATCGCACTGCTTAAATTTAGTGACTACGGCGTTTATGGCATCGTCATCGTCGCAGCCATTTTTTATAGCATAAGGATTCTCGGCTTTGACCTCATAAACGCTGCTTTAAATTTAGAGGTGAAACTCACCACATTTTACGGGGTTTATTTTAAAAATTTAGCCATTTTTGCGCTCTGCGTGCTTGCGATGTTTGCCTGCAAGGACTTTGTGAGTTTAGATAACTGGCTAAAATTTGCTATCTTTGCTGCGATATACGCCGGCGCAGCTTATGTTTTGGGATATTTTTTGTTTTTTAATGCCTTCGAGCGAGGCATAGTCTGGCGTAAAATTTTAAAAAAATTTAAAAGGTCTTAAATGAATGAAATTTATCTGATCTCTTTGACAAAAGATATCAAAAGGCGCGAGCTTTTAAAGCAGAAATTTGGCTCTTATGATAGCTTTAAGCTAATAGACGCAGTTGATGGCAGGGAGCTAAACGCGAGGGAGTATTACAAGATCATCTCGCCATCATTTAAAGCTTACGGCAAGGTTTTAAGCCCAGCAGAGGTTGGCTGTTCGCTCTCGCACGTAAAAGCCTACGAGGCGTTTTTGGCAAGTGAGGCTAAATTTGCTCTCATCTTTGAAGACGATGTGATAGGAGATGATCAGGCTATAAAAGAGGCCTTTTTAGCAGCTAGCAAGATACCAGAAAACAGCGTGCTGATATGTGGCATGCAAGATGGGCTAGAGGGCAGGTTTAGCGCCTTTGGCAAAAAGGTGGATAGTAGCCTAAGTAAGCCGCTTTGGCAGGTCTCAAAGCACTCATTTTCAAGCATTTATAGAGCAGGGGCTTATGTGCTAACTAAAAAAAGCGCTAAAAATTTGCTTGAAATTCATAAACGTGCGCTTTGTACGACCGATGTTTGGGACTATTTGCTTAGCGTTAATGATATGCAGATGTATTTTTGCGACCTTTTTGCGCATCCAACTGATCTTAGTGGCTCAAACATCGAGGGCGAGCGCCTTGAGAGAGGATACAGCGCAAATTTAAAAGCCTATATCAAGACAATTAAATTTATACTTTTCTCACGGCTTGAAAAGCTTCAAGGCTATGAGAGAATTTTTAAAAGGGGCTAAATGAGCGAGCCATTAATCAGCATCGTAACCGCGACTTACAAGCGTCCAGAGCTTTTAAAAAAGGCCATAAGAAGCGCTCTAGCTCAAAGCTATAAAAATTTAGAAATAGTTGTAACCGATGACGGCGATGACGAGAGTGCGAGTGAAATTTGCAAGAGTTTTAACGACGCAAGGATCAAATTTGTAAAAAACAGCGCTCACAAAAAGAGCCCAAATGGCAACAAAAATAACGGCTTTGACAACGCAACAGGCGAGTTTATCTGCTTACTTGACGATGATGACGAGCTTTTGCCAGAGGCGATTGCCCAGTGCTATGAAATTTTAAAAAGTGGCGAGTATTCGTGCGTTTTTGCAGACGCGATCTGCGAAAAAGATGGCGTGATGACCGAGGTCGTGGCTGGTAGAAGCCCGTATGGCAAGAGTGGGGCGATGAGTAAGGTTGATTATCATTGCGGGCGGATAAATGGCGAGTATTTTAAGCTTTTTTCACGTGAATTTATAGACGGCTTTAGGTTTGATGAGAGTAGTTTTGGCGGCGAAAACGAGCTTTATATCCGCTTTTTTGAAAAAAATGTCTTCTATCTTAAAAAGCCACTTTACATCTACCGCATCGCAAGAAGTGATAGTGCGACGTTAAATGCCGGCAAACACGCGTTAAACGTCGCAAACGCCTATATAAAAACAGCAAATTTGCATTACGATATCGCTATAAAAAATGAGCCAAAATTTCTAGCTATGCAGTATAAAAACGCCGCTTACTACGCCAAAATAGCAGGCGAATATGGGCTGATGCTAAGCTGTATTTTTAAAAGTTTAAGCATTAAATTTAGTAAAGAAGCGCTTATCTTCTTACTGCTTAGCCCGCTTCCAAGCGGGCTTTTACCAGCACTTTCAAAGTTTAGAGTAAAGATAAAACAAAGGTTTGGCGTATGAAGGTTTTATTTGTCACATCAACGCTTAGAAGTGGCGGTGCAGAGCGAGTTTGCGCGGTGATCGCATCAAGATTTAGCATGGATCACGAGGTAAGCCTTGTTAAATTTGACAAGGACGAGCCATTTTACGAGCTGGCAAGTGGCGTGAAGCTCATAAATTTAGGCGTTGGGGCTGACGAGCTTGGCTTGGTTGGAAATTTAAAAAAGAGAGTTTCAAAGGTGCTTGCCTTAAGAGCGCTCATAAGAGAGGGCAAATTTGACGCTGTGATATCATTTTTAGACGCCGTAAATACCTTGGTGCTCTTTAGCTCAGCTGGACTAAAAACGCCTATAATCATAAGTGAGCACACAAACTACCTTGCGCCAAAAAGAGCCATTTTTAAGGTGCTAAGACGCCTTAGCTATCCATTTGCAAACGCACTTAGTGTCTTAAGCGACGAGGATCTTGGCTATTACTCGAAATTTTGCAAAAATGTGATGAAAATTTACAACCCACTCTTTGAAGAGGTGCGAAGCGAGAGCTTTGATAAAGAAAATTTAATCATCTTTGTTGGCAGGCTAAATAAGATAAAAAACTGCGAAATGTTTATAAGAGTGGCTGCAAATTTAAAGCAAAGTGGCTATAAATTTGCTGTCGCTGGAGATGGCGGCGAGAGGCTGAATTTAGAAAATTTAGCTAAAAATTTGGGTGTAGAGGTGGAGTTTTTAGGCAATGTAAGCGACATCGCCTCGCTTTATAAAATAGCAAAGGTGCTGCTTTCTTGCTCAAATTTCGAGGGTCTTGGAAACACATTGATAGAGGCGATAAACTATGACTGCGTGCGGGTTGCGACAAAAACTAGCGGGGCAAAAGAGCTTATAAAAGATGGCTTTGATGGCTTGCTTTGCGAGATAAATGATGCTGGGCAGATGAGCGAAAAGCTTGCAAAAATGCTGCAAGATGAGGCAAAAATGGGCGAATTTGCTAAAAATGCAAGGGCTAGGCTTGATGAGTTTAGTGTGGAGCAAATTTATAAAAAATGGCTGGAGCTTTTAAAGCTTGGAGGTGTGAAGTGAAAATTCTTTTTGTCATAGCCGCACTTAGAAATGGTGGAGCCGAGCGCGTGCTAAACGTGCTTGCAAACGAGCTTTGCAAAGACAATGAGATCACTATCGCTCTTCTTGAAGAGGACCTTGGGCTTTATAAATTTAGTGAAAAAATAAATATCATAAACCTTAACGTCACTGGCTCAGGACTCGCTTTAAAATTTAAAAAAATCCTCGCTCTTAGAGCGCTTTTTAAAGAGCAAAGGGCTGATCTGATAATGAGCTTTATCGACTGGACAAACGTCGCTTGCGTGCTGGCAAATGCTGGGCTAAAGAGCAAACTAATAGCAACCGAGCACCACGAACACAGCTACTTAAAAAGCAAAATCGCAAGCGCTATGCGTGACTTTTCGTATAAATTTGTAGATGGCTTAAGCGTGCTAAGTAAAAGTGACTACGACTACTATAAATTTGTCAAAAACCGCGAGATCATCCACAACCCACTTTTTATCGACGTGCCTGAAATTTGCGAGAAGCAAAATGTCATCTTAAGCGTGGCTAGGCTGGAGGCGGTAAAGGGCTATGATCTCTATTTTGAGGCGCTTAGCAAGGTGGATAAGAGCTTGCTTGATGGCTGGGAGATAAAGATCGCAGGCAGTGGTAGGCAAGAGGCCGAACTGAAGCAAATGGCGTCAAATTTAGGGCTTAACGTCAAATTTCTAGGCCACATGAGCGACGTTAGCAAGCTTTATAGCGAGGCAAAAATTTTTACTCTTAGCTCACGAAGCGAGGGGCTTTCAAATGTGCTAATAGAATCAGGTGCTTTTGGTTGCGCTAGGCTAAGTAGCGACACCGTGGGTGCAAGGGAGCTTATAAATGACGGCACGGACGGGCTTATCTTTAAAAATGGCGACGCAAATGATCTAAAAGAGAAGCTTGAGATGCTTTTAAAAGATGAAAATTTAAGGCAAAAACTAGCAAAAAACGCCAGCGAAAGTGCAAATTTATTTAGCAAAGAAAATATCATCAAGCAGTGGCGAGAATTTATAAAAAAGGTTGTTAGCAAGTGAAAAAATTAGCCGTTTTTTTATACTCGATGGGGCCTGGCGGGGCTGAGCGAAATGTGGCAAATTTGCTGCCATTTTTGGTCAAGCGTTATGAAGTTCATCTTATCTTAATGAGCAAAGTCATCGCTTACGAGATCCCAAGCGAGGTGCAGATCCACTTTATAGAAAATAGCGATCCTTACGAGAGCGGACTAAAGAAGCTTGCAAGGCTCTTTTTAGCGATGCCAATGCTTGCCTTTAAGTATAAAAATCTTTGTCAAAACCTAGGCATCGACACGCAGTTTGTGCTGATGAACCGCCCTTGTTATATAGCTGGGGTCGCTAGGATTTTAGGGCTAAAGGCTAGGCTAGTTATCAGCGAGCGAAGCTGCCCGTCGATCTTATATAAAAACGATCTAAGCGGCAGAGTTAATAAATTTTTACTCACTCATCTTTATAAAAAAGCTGATCTAATCCTCGCAAATGCAGCTGGCAACAAAGAGGATCTGGTGCGAAATTTTGGCATGAGTGAAGCAAAAACAAAGGTGCTTTATAACGCCCTTGATCTAAAAACTATAAATTTGCTAAAAGATGAGCCGCTTGATGACGACTTTAAGCCATTTTTCATAAACATAGGCCGCCTTGATAGCGGTAAAAATCAAGCCATGTTAATAAAAATAATCGCTTCGATTAGTGACCCTCGCGCCACGCTTGGCATCCTTGGCAAAGGGCCTTTAAAAGATGAGCTGCAAAATTTGATAGACAAATTTGGCGTGGGTGAGCGAGTAAAGCTTCTTGGCACTGATAAAAACCCTTTTAGGCATATAAAAAACGCCTCTTGCTTGCTTTGTGCCTCGCGTTTTGAGGGCTTTTCAAATGTCCTCCTTGAAGCGCTTGCGTGCGAAAAAACTATCATCTCAACTGAGCACAAGAGCGGCGCAAAGGAGCTTTTGGGTGAGAGCGAGTTTGGCATCTTAGTGCCTGTTGATGACGAAAATGCGATGAAAGAGGCGATGATAAAAGTGCTTAACGAGCCAGAAATAAGGCAAAATTTTGAAAATGTTGCGTATAATCGGGCTAAATTTTTTGATAGTGAAAATATAGCGAGCAAGCTTATAAATTTTTTGGAAAATCCTAATGAATAGAAATTTGTTTTTTAAAAATTACTCTTTATACCTTATGATATTTGCTGCAGTCATCTTTGGCATGGTTTGCAGGCTTTACTGGGTCTTTTGGGCGAGCGAGTATCCGGTATTTTTCTGGAACAACGAGCTGATGATCAGCACAAACGACGGCTACGCATTTGCCGAGGGTGCAAGGGATATGCTGGCTGGCTTTCACCAAGAAAACGACCTTAGCTACTACGGCTATCCGCTCTCAACACTTACTTACTGGATCGTGAAATTTCTAGGCGTCAAGCTAGAGACGGCGATGATTTATATGAGCGTATTTTTCTCGTCGCTTGTGGCTGTGCCTGTTATCTTGATCGCAAATGAATACAAAATAAAAATGGCTGGCTTTATAGCTGCGCTTCTTGCAGTGATCGCAAATAGCTACTACAACCGCACGATGGCTGGTTACTACGACACCGACATGCTCATCATCCCGCTTAGCGTCTTTGTCGTTTGGGGGCTTGTTAGAGTGCTTGAGAAAAAGGACGCAAAGAGCCTGATAATAGCACCTTTAAGCGTGCTTATCTATATGTGGTGGTATATGAGCGCCTTTTCGCTTATTAGCATTTTAACTGGGCTATTTTTACTTTATACGCTCATTTTTGATAGGAAAAATCCACTTTTTTACCTTGAAATTTCTTTGCTTTTACTCGCTATCTCAAACCTTGATCTAACTCTTAAATTTATCGCTGTTATCGTTATTTATGCACTTTGCCTATTTAAAAAAGAGGTGATAAATTTAAAAATTGCTCTTGGCGTTTTGGCGGTTATCTTTGTTATTTTTGTCATCCGTGGCGGGCTAAATCCGATAATCTTTCAGCTTAAATTTTACGTCTTTAGAGATGCGCCTGAAGTTGGCGGCATGAGCTTTCACTTTTTTAATGTCAATCAAACTATCCAAGAGTCAAGCGTCGTTGATTTTACGCTATTTTGTGAGAGGATCAGCGCAAACGTCATCACATTTTTGATCTCGCTTGCAGGCGTTGCTCTTTTTTGCTTTAAACACCGCTCATTTGCCGTCTCGCTTGGTATGCTCGCACTTGGCTTTTTAGCCTTTAAAAGCGGCCTTAGATTTACCATTTATGCCGTGCCTATCATGGCACTTGGCTTTGGCTACTTAGTGGAGTTCGTGCTTGCGAATTTAAAGCTAAAAGAGGCCGTTTTAAATCTCATAAGAGCATTCATAGCAGCCCTAGTGCTTGCTCCAGCGCTCATTCACATCTATGGCTACAAGGCTGAGCCAGTCTTTGTAAATAAAGAGGTTGAAATTTTAAATAAGCTAAAAAGCATCGCAGGACGCGAAGACTACGTGCTTGCGTGGTGGGACTATGGATATCCGATTAGATATTACAGCGATGTTAAGACGCTAATTGACGGCGGAAAGCACCTTGGACGTGAAAATTTTGCCGTGAGCTTTGCGCTTGGAAGCGACGAGATGAGCTCGGCAAATATGGCAAGGCTCGATGTAGAATACACTGAGCGAAATTTCAAAGAGCACTTTAATGGCAACTTGGCTCAAATTTTAAAAGATAGAAATTTAAGCGTTGATCAGTTTTTTAGTGAGATAAAAGAGGCAAATTTTAGCCTGCCAGCAAAGAGCAGAGAGATATATTATTACCTGCCAGATAGGATGCTTAGCATCTTCCCGACCATTTTGCAGTTTAGCAAGATTGATCTAAAAAGTGGTAAAAATTTAAACAACGGACTTTTTATCACCACTAGAGCGATCTCGCAAAGCGAAAAGGGCATTAGGCTAAGTGGTGGATTTACTCTAACAAGTGATGTCACAAATTTGATCTATGATGGCAATGTCTTACCACTAAGATCTTTCATAGAGACTGACTACAACGAGGCTGGCAAGCTAAATGTAAAAGAGTATAAAAATAATGAAAGCTCAAATATTTCTGTCATTTTTATGAGGGATTATGGTAGATTTATCATCCTTGATGAGAGCATTTTAAATAGCGCCTACATCCAGCTTTTCGTGCTTGAAAGATACGATCCTAAGGTCTTTGAGCCAGTCATACTTGACGGGGCGGCAAAAGTTTATAGGCTAAAGAGGTAGAGATGGCAAGGATAGGATTTTTAAGCCACGCTGATATGAGCATACACTTTTTTAGACGCCCTATCATGCAGGCTTTAAAAGATATGGGGCATGAGGTTTTTGCTATCGCTCCAAAAGGAAATTTCACTAATGAGCTTGCTAAAAGCTTTCATAGTGTCACCTACGAGCTTGATAAGGCGAGCATAAATCCGCTAACCGTGATAAATAACTCAAAAAAATTATCTCAAATTTTAGGAGAGCTAAATTTAGACCTGCTGCAAACTGGCGCTCACAAGTCAAATGTCTTTGGCACGTTTGCTGCTAAAAATGCTGGCATAAAGCACGTGATAAATTTGGTCGAAGGCCTTGGTAGCTTTTATATTGATGATGATATGAAGACAAAGGCCGTGCGTTTTGTCATGGAGAGCCTTTATAAGCTCTCTTTTGCAAAAGCTGATGCTTGCATCTTCGTAAATGACGCGGATCCAGACTATCTGATCTCTAGAAATTTGATAGATAAAAGCAAAGTGTATCGCATAAAAAGTGTCGGCGTCGATACTGCTAAATTTGACCCAGCTATCACGCAGGCGGCGGACTTGGGTGAAAAAGAGGTGGTTCTCATGATCGCCAGAGCCATGTGGCACAAGGGTGTTCGTGAATTTTACGAGGCAGCAGAAATTTTAAATGGCTATAAAAACTGCGAATTTGTCTTTGTGGGCGAGGGCTTTGCTGGTAATAAATCAACTGCAGATGAGAGCTTTTTAAAAGGTGGCAAGGTGCGATATCTTGGCGCTAGAAACGACATACCACAGCTTTTAAAGGCTTCTTACTTGTTGGCTTTGCCAAGCTACAAAGAGGGCTTTCCAAGAACGGTTTTAGAGGCGATGAGCATGGCTAAAGCAGTCGTTGCAAGTGACGTGACAGGCTGTAATGAAGCTATAAAAGATGGCTACAACGGGCTTTTATGTAAGGTAAAAGACGCAAGTGATCTAGCTAGTAAGATAAAAATTTTACTTGATGATGAGGAGCTTTGCGCTAAGCTTGGGCAAAATGGCAGGGACTGGGCAGTTAGTGAGTTTGACGAGAAGCAAATCGCAAAAAGATATATAGAAATTTATAGGAAATTTATAGATGTATAGAAATTTTTTTAAAAGAGTGATTGATATTTTGGGGGCTTTGTTTTTGCTCATTTTAACATCGCCCATCATCATAGCAACGGCGATTTTTATCTATTTTAAGGTAAGCCGTGATGTCATTTTTACGCAGGCAAGACCAGGACTAAATGAGAAAATTTTTAAAATTTATAAATTTAAGACGATGAGCGACGAGCGTGACGCAAATGGCGAGCTTTTGCCAGATGAGCAGCGTCTTGGTAAATTTGGTAAGCTGATCCGCTCACTTAGTCTCGATGAGCTGCCACAGCTATTTAACGTGCTAAAAGGTGATATGAGTTTTATCGGACCAAGGCCGCTTTTGGTCGAGTACCTACCCATCTATAACGAAACGCAAAAGCATCGCCACGACGTGCGCCCAGGTATCACGGGTCTAGCGCAGGTAAATGGCAGAAACGCCATAAGCTGGGAGAAAAAATTTGAATACGACGTCTATTACGCTAAAAATTTAAGCTTTATGCTTGATGTAAAGATCGCTTTGCAGACCATCGAAAAGGTGCTAAAACGAAGTGGTGTCAGCAAAGAGGGGCAGGCGACGACGGAGAAATTTAATGGCAAAAACTAAGAAAATTTACATCTACGGAGCGAGTGGGCATGGGCTTGTGATCGCTGACATCGCTAGAGATAATGGCTATGATGAGATAGCTTTTTTAGACGATGCTAGCGAGCGTAAATTTAGCCCGGAGCTTGAAAAAGCTGACATCATAATAGCCATAGGTGATAATAAAACAAGGCAAAAGATCAGCCAAAAAGTAGAGGCTGCTGGCTTTGTGATAGTAAATTTGATCCATAAAAGTGCGGTCGTGAGCGAGAGTGCTGTGATAGAAAAAGGCGTAGTGGTCATGCCAAATGCCGTGATAAACGCAAAAGCTCGCATAAAAGAGGGCACTATCATAAACTCTGGCGCAGTGATAGAGCATGAGTGCGTGATAGGTAAATTTGCTCACATCAGCCCAAATGCAGCCCTTGCTGGAAATGTGAGCGTGGGCGAATTTACGCACGTTGGCATTGGCTCAAGCGTCATTCAAGGCATAAGCATCGGTAAAAACTGCATTATCGGCGCTGGAAGCGTGGTCATTAGAGATATAAAAGATGGCATAAAGGCGTATGGCGTGCCTGCATGCGAGCGTGCTAAGATATAAATTTAAAAATAAGTGCTAAAATCGCCAAAAAATCACGAAAGGTATGAAAATGGATAGGGTTTTTTTATCTCCACCAAATATGAGTGGAAAAGAGCAAGAATATATAAAAAAAGTTTTTGAAAGCAACTACATAGCGCCACTTGGCGAATATGTCAATAAATTTGAAGATAGCATAAAGGCTTATACTGGCGCCAAAGATGCGCTTGCACTATGCGCTGGAACTGCGGCACTTCACCTAGCACTTCGCGTCCTTGGCGTAAAAGAGGGCGATCTTGTGCTAGCTTCTAGCTTTACTTTCATGGCTTCAGTCTCGCCGATACTTTATGAAAAGGCAACTCCAGTCTTTATAGATAGCGACGAGAGCTGGAATTTAAGCCCAGAGCTACTTAAAAAAGCGATCTCAAATTTACCTAAAAAGCCAAAAGCATTAGTCGTCACTCATCTTTATGGACAAGCTTCAAAGATGAAAGAAATTTGTGAAATTTGCCAAAACGAGGGCATCGCTTTGGTCGAGGACGCAGCTGAAGCACTTGGTGGATTTTACGGCGGCAAGGCACTTGGCACATTTGGCGTGATGGGCGGATATAGCTTTAATGGCAACAAGATCATCACTACTTCAGGTGGTGGCATGCTAGTTGGAGATAGCGAATTTGTAGAAAAAGCTAGATTTTACAGCACGCAAGCAAGAGAGCCTTTGCTTCACTATGAGCATAAAGACTATGGCTACAACTACCGCTTAAGCAACGTTCTAGGCGCTATTGGCGTGGCTCAGATGGAAGTTTTAGAAAAAAGAGTCGAGCAAAAGAGAAAGGTCTTTGATATCTATGAAAAAGAGCTTGGCGATATTTTAGAATTTATGCCAGAGCTACCAAATTCTCGTGGAAACAGATGGCTCACAACTGGCGTTTTTGCTAAAAAAGATGCACATTTAAAGGTTATAAAAGCGCTAGCTGATGCAAACATCGAGAGCCGTCCGCTTTGGAAGCCTATGCACTTGCAGCCTGTCTTTAAAGGTGCGTTAAGCTTTGTTGATGGATATAGTGAAGACCTATTTTCAAGAGGAATTTGCTTGCCAAGCGGCAGCGATATGAGCGAGCAGACACAAGAAAGAGTGATAAAAATAGTCAAGGATAATGCGTAAATGTTTCATGCAACGAAGTTAAAAAGGCTCGTATTTTTCCTTCTTGGCGATGTTTTTATATTTGTTTTTTCGATATATGTGGCATATCTTTTAAGATTTAACGCCGACATCCCAGATATCTACGTGCAAGGGCTTTTTGTAACGGCTGGATTTTTGATCGTATTTAAGCTCTTTTTTATGTGGATGTTTAAAATTTACAAGGTGCCATGGAGATTTTTTGGCTTAAATGAAGCTCGTAAAATTTTCCTAGCTCACGTTTGTGCGGCGATCTTATTTACGATCGTATTTTTCATCATACAAGATTTTTTAAATCCTTACCCAAGAAGCGTCATTTTTATCGACCTTCTCATCTCATGCCTACTTATCGGGCTTTTGAGAATTTCAAAGCGTATGGTGCTTGACTTTTCAAACAGACCTCACAAGGGCGAGCCTTGTATCGTTATAGGCGCGACCTCAAAGGCGCTTCACGTCTTACGTGGCTTAAAGCAGGGCTATCTTGACTACTACGCAGTTGGCGTGGTAGATGGTAGAAGCGATCTTGTTGGCACATATTGCGATGGATTTTTAGTTCAAGATAAAAAAGATATACCAAGCCTTATAAAAGACTACGACGCAAAGACTGCTATCATCGCACTAGCGCTTGATCAAGACGAGCTTCAAGCTTTAGTTGATGAGCTGACTGGATATGGCATAAGAGATATGAAGCTCTTTTCGCTTATCGAAAATGAGCCGATCAAAGATATCTCGATCGAAGATTTGCTCGCTAGAAAGCCAAAAGACCTTAATCCAGAAGCCATTTCAAATTTCTTAAAAGACAAAAAAGTGCTTGTCACTGGAGCTGGCGGTAGTATAGGAAGCGAAATTTGTAAGCAGTGCTTGAAATATGGCGTAAGCGAGCTCATAATGGTCGAGCACAGTGAGTTTAACCTTTATAAAATAGGCGAAGATACAAGAGATAAAAGAACTGTTAGCAAGCTTGTAAATATCACAAATTTAAAAGACTTTGAAGAGGTTTTTGAGGAATTTAGACCAGAGATCGTCATCCACGCTGCAGCCTACAAACACGTGCCACTTTGCGAGCTAAATCCTCGCTCAGCAGTTGAAAACAACATCCTTGGTACAAAAAATGCAGTCGATCTTTCTAAAAAATATGGTGCTAAGAAATTTGTCATGATCTCTTCAGACAAGGCTGTGCGCCCAACAAATATCATGGGCACAACTAAGCGTGTTTGCGAGCTTTATGCGCTAAATTCAAACGAAGCAGGTGTCTGCGAGATAGTTTGTGTGCGCTTTGGTAACGTCCTTGGCTCAAGTGGCTCAGTCATACCTAAATTTAAGGCGCAGATCGCTGCAAACAAGCCTTTAAGCGTCACGCACCCAGAGATCACAAGATACTTTATGCTTACATCTGAAGCGTGTCAGCTAGTCCTTCAAGCAGCCTCTATCGCAAAAGGTGGAGAGCTTTTCGTGCTTGATATGGGTGAGCCAGTTAAGATCGTTGATCTTGCTAAAAAGATGCTTCTGCTTTCAAATAAAGAGCATCTAGGCATTGAATTTGTGGGGCTTAGACCTGGCGAGAAGCTTTATGAGGAGCTACTGATCAACAAAGATGACGTTCAAACTAAGTATGAGTCGATCTTCGTGACACACTCACAGCCTTATGATCTAACCCTTTTAAATTCACAGATAAATGGGCTTTTGCAGCTTGAAGATGACGAGGTGGCGCCTGCTCTTAAGGTGATCGTGCCAGAGTTTAATCATGCATTAAATTTAAAAGGCTAGTTTTGGTTATAAAAGATATTAAGAGATTTAGTGACACGAGATATAAGGCAAGGGCGTATATCTGCTATTTATTTAGTAGAAATTTGCCAAACAGACTGCCTGGAGTGTGCTTAGAAAACATAAAAGCTGGCTTTGATAAGATTAGCCACGAGATAGAAAATTTTGACGCACTATACATCTTAGATGAAAATGGCATACAAATCGAAGACTCGATCAGCCTAAATGAAAAGTATAAAATCCCAAAAGGCGAAAACCGCGCAAATAAAGCCTACTACTACACCGCTGTGCGCGAGAAAAGGTGTGTTTTAAGTGATCCATATCCATCAAGTCTAAATGGAGGTTTATGCGTCACAGCAAGCGTGCCTATCTATAATGAAAAAAATGAGCTTAAATTTATCGCTTGCATCGACATAAGCCTAGAAAATATCCTAAATATGGTCGATAGCGGCTTTGTCGAGGAGCATTTTGGTAGATTTTTAAAGACAGTTTATGCGCTCTTTTGTGCATCGCTTTTTATGATCTGCGCATTTTTATTTTGGCACGGCGTAAAGAGCTTTATCTCAAAGAGCATCGAGCATATAAATGTCGAAGAAATTTTTGAATCAACCATCATTTTAACGCTGGCCCTTGCCATTTTTGACCTTGTTAAGACGATATTTGAAGAAGAGGTTTTAGGTAAAAATCACGAAGAAAATAGCGTTATTTATAAGACGATGGTGAGATTTATCGGCTCCATCATCATCGCACTTGCGATCGAAGCGCTTATGCTAGTCTTTAAATTTGCTATCACTGCACCTGAAAATATCATAAATGCTATCTATCTAATAGGCGGAGTGGCGATGCTGATGACAGCACTTAGCTTTTATCTCTTTAGTGTAAAAAGACAAGAGAACAGATGATCGCTATTATTGATTATGGCGCTGGCAACATCAAAAGCGTGATAAATGCTTTTAAATTTCTTGGACATGAGTGCGTTTTGCTAAGTGAGCCTGGGAGCTTAAAAGAGCACTCTCACATCGTTTTACCAGGCGTTGGAGCTTTCGGCGAGGCGATGAAAAAGCTCAAATTTAACGGCATGGATGAAGCGATAAAAGAGGCTGTAAAAAGTGGAAAAGCCTTTATAGGAATTTGCCTTGGTATGCAGCTTTTATTTGAAAAGAGCTTTGAATTTGGCGAGCATGATGGACTTTCTCTTTTGCCAGGAGAGGTTGTTAAATTTGACGAGGCTAAATTTGACAAGCCACTAAAGATCCCACATGTTGGCTGGAACACGCTTAGTTTTAAACAAAATAGCCCTTTAAGATTAGGATTAAAAGAGCTTGAATATTTATACTTTGTGCATAGCTACCACGTGGTTTGCGATTATAAATTTGCGCTTGCGAAGACAACTTATGGATATGAATTTACAAGCGCGGTGCAACATGAAAATCTCTTTGGTTTTCAACCTCATCCAGAAAAAAGTCATGAGGTTGGGCTTAAAATTTTAGAAAATTTTGCGAGGTTGTGATGGAAATTTTCCCAGCGATAGATCTAAAAGAGGGGCAAGCAGTTAGACTTAGTAAAGGGCTAATGCAAAGCGCTAAAATTTATAGCAGTGAGCCAAGCGAGCTTGCTAAGAGGTTTGAAGATTACGGCGCAAAATGGCTGCATGTGGTCGATCTTGATGGAGCATTTGCAGGAGAAGCTATAAATTTTAACACGATCGAAAAGATAGTAAAAGCTACAAATTTAAAAGTGCAAGTGGGTGGCGGCATAAGAGATGAAGAGCGTATAAAGCGCTATTTGGACCTTGGAGTTAGCAGGGTAATCCTTGGCTCGGTTGCCCTTCGTGATCCAGAATTTACAGCAAAAATGGCTGGAATTTACAGGGTCGTAGTTGGCATAGATGCCAAAGATGGCTATGTGGCAGTGCAAGGTTGGGGTGAGGTTTCAAGCATAAAAGCAGTCGATCTTGCAAAAAAATTTGCAGATGTGGGTGTAGAAGCTGTGATTTGCACCGATATTAACAAAGATGGAATGCTTGGCGGAGTTAATGTTGATTTTAGCTTGCAAATAGCTAGAAGCAGCAAGCTTGAGACCATAGCAAGTGGCGGTGTGAGCGATATAAACGACATTTTGGTACTTAAAGAGACAAAAGAGATAGCTGGTGTGATCGTTGGTAAAGCTTACTATGAGGGACGACTTGATTTGAAAGATGCTTTCAAACAAGTTGGCTAGCGTTAAAGCTTTTATAAATTTTAATTAGCTAGAATAGGGCAATTTTTACTAAAAGGATATTATGTGAAGATTTTGGTTGTAGATGACAGCTCAACAATGAGAAGGATCATAAAAAATACTTTGCAAAGGTTAGGACATCAAGAAATTCTCGAGGCTGAGCACGGGCTTGAAGCTTGGAATATCTTGACACAAAACGAGGGTATTGAGGTTCTTATTACTGACTGGAACATGCCTGAGATGAATGGTCTTGAGCTTGTTAAAAAGGTAAGAGCTGAGCAAAAATATGTTGATATGCCTATCATAATGGTAACAACAGAGGGCGGAAAAGCCGAGGTTATAACAGCTTTAAAGGCAGGTGTTAATAACTACATCGTTAAACCTTTTACGCCACAAGTTTTAAAAGAGAAGCTTGAAGACGTTCTTGGTTAATGAAAGATAAATTTTACGAATTAAGCATCAAAACATCAAATTTTTATGATGAAATTTTAGAGTTAGTTTTTTCTTTTGGGGTCACCTGTGTAGAAGAGCTAGATCACGAGATCATCATCAGGGAAGAGTATGATCTAAAAGATATAGCTTGGGGTGTCGAAGAGTATGTAAAAGGGCTCTCTAGTGTTCGTAAAATTTCAAATGATTTAAAAATTTCTCTTAACTTAAAAGAAAATAAAGACTGGCTAGGCGAATATAAAAAGGCAGTTAAGCCTATTTTGGTTGATAAAATTTATATTAGACCTAGCTGGGAAGAGCCACTTAGTGGCGTAACAAATATCATAATCGACCCAGCTCTAGCCTTTGGCTCAGGGCACCATGAAAGCACAAATTCTTGCTTGCAACTTTTACAGAAATATGCAAAAAGTGGCGATAGCGCTTTAGATGTGGGATGCGGAAGCGGGATATTAAGCATAGCTTTAGCAAAGCTTGGCTGCAAGGTCGATGCTTGCGATACAGACGAGCAGGCCACGCAAAGCTCTCAAAGTAATGCCCAGCTAAATGAGGTTAAATTTAATAAAATTTGGACAGGTTCTATTGCAAATTTAGAGCAAAAATATGATATCGTCGTAGCAAATATCATTGCTGATGTCATTTTTATGCTCTCAAATGACTTGAAAAAATCGCTTAAAAAGGGCGGCTATTTAGTATTGTCTGGAATTTTGAATAAATACGAAGATAGGATTAAAGATACGTTTAAGGATTTGGAGCTAGTTGAGATAAAACAGGCTAATGATTGGGTTAGCTTTGTTTATAAGGAAATGGATGAATAATCAAAATAATAACCAAAATAATGGCGATAATAACGGGTTTTTTAACAAAAATCCCATCTTTATCTTTGCTATTTTTGCGATAGTTATAGTTCTAGCTTTTAGAAGCTTTAGTGGCGACGGACTAGGCGGTACTTTTGGGCTTAGTAGCAATGCTCAAAGCAAGATGATAGCTTATTCTGAATTTAAGGATATGCTAAAGAATAAGCAATTAAATGAAGTTGCGATATCTGAAACCACGATAAAAGGCGTTGGTAATGACAAAACCATCTACCTCGCAAAGCGCATAAATGATCCAACGCTCATTGGCATACTTGAGCAAAACGGCATAACTTACAGCGTTTATAGCGAAAATAACTGGTTTGGAGATCTTATATTTTCATGGATCATACCGGTGTTTATATTTTTTGCTATTTGGATGTTTATCGCTAGTCGCATGCAAAAGAATATCGGCGGTGGCATACTAGGTATAGGAAGTGCAAAAAAGCTTATAAATTCTGAAAAACCAAAAGTTAAATTTGACGATGTTGCAGGCGTTGAAGAGGCAAAAGAAGAGGTTCAAGAGATAGTTGATTATCTAAAGAGCCCAGATAAATATCTAAGACTTGGAGCTAAAATCCCAAAAGGTATTTTGCTAGTTGGCCCTCCAGGCACTGGTAAAACGCTTCTTGCGAGAGCTGTTGCAGGCGAGGCTAGCGTGCCATTTTTCTCTATGTCGGCATCAAGCTTTATAGAGATGTTTGTTGGCGTTGGTGCAAGTAGGGTTAGAGACCTTTTTGAAAATGCTAAAAAAGAGGCTCCAGCGATTGTATTTATAGATGAGATCGATGCGATCGGTAAGAGCAGAAATTCTGGTCCGATGGGTGGCAATGACGAGAGGGAGCAGACGCTAAATCAGCTTCTTTCTGAGATGGACGGCTTTGATGCAGATAAGTCGCCAGTCATCGTTATAGCTGCTACAAATAGACCTGAAGTTTTGGATGCTGCGCTTTTAAGACCGGGTAGATTTGACAGACAAGTGCTTGTTGATAAGCCTGATTTTAAAGGACGTTGTGACATCTTAAAAGTCCATATGAAAGATGTTAAAATCGGCAAAGATGTAAATATCGAGGATATCGCAAGGCTTACTACTGGTTTAGCAGGTGCTGATCTTGAAAATATCATAAATGAGGCGGCACTTCTTGCAGGACGTAAGTCAAAGACTTTTGTTGAGCAGGCTGATCTAGTGGAGGCTGTCGAGAGATCGATAGCCGGCCTTGAGAAAAAATCACGCCGTGTAAATCCAAAAGAGAAAAAGATAGTCACTTACCATGAAAGCGGCCATGCCTTGATAGCTGAGCTAACAAAAGGTGCAAAAAGAGTGACAAAGGTTTCAGTCGTGCCACGCGGTCTTGCAGCGCTTGGCTATACACTAAATACGCCTGAAGAGAATAAATTTATGATGCAAAAGCATGAACTGCTTGCAGAAGTGGATGTGCTTTTGGCTGGTAGGGCTGCTGAAGAGGTATTTATAAAAGAGATATCAACTGGAGCTAGCAACGATCTAGAGCGTGCAACTGATATCATAAAAGCTATGGTTAGTATGTATGGTATGAGCGATGTTGCTGGTCTTATGGTGCTTGAAAAGCAACGCGCGACATTTTTAAATGGTGGACAAAGCATAAAAGACTATAGCGACAAGATGGCTGAAAAGGTTGATGAGTTTGTAAAAGCACTTCTTCATGAGAGATATACAGCTGTGCTTGGTCTTCTTGAAATTTATAAAGGCGCCATTGAAAACATGGTTTCGGCACTTTATGAAGAAGAGACTATCGAGGGAAAAAGAGTTAGAGAGATCATCAAAAACTACGAAGAAGAAAATGGTCTTGAAAGCAGGCTTGTAGAGCTTGAAGAAGAGGAAAAAGGCAAAAAAGAGGAATAAAAATGAGTGGCTACATCGCAAAAGCAGGGTATAAATTTATATTATTCTTTTTGATTTTATTTGCTATATCTGCATTGTTTGGTATTGTGCCACTATTTTTTCTAGCACTGCTTCTTTTGACTCTATATTTTTTTAGAGACCCTGAAAGAGAGCCTTTTACTGATGATAAATTAGCCTTACTTTCGCCCATAGATGGTAAGATAAAAGAGATCAGCGTTTCAAATTTTGATGATAAAGAGGTAGCTAAGATAGTTATCTCAAAGCCATTTTTTGGCGTAGGTACGCTAAGAGCTATAAGCGATGCTAACGTCACTGAAGTTAAAAAAAGGCATGGGCTCTTTTTATGCCAGGCTATGAAAATTTCAGAGATGCTAAACGAAAGAGCGATAATTCGTTTTGAAAAAGGAAATATCAAATTTGCTATGAAGATCATAGCTGGAGTTTTTAGTAGAAGTTTAGAAATTTATAACATTACCAGTCTAAAAGCCTCTAGAAAATTTGGCTTTTTAGGAAGCGGCGAAGTGATATTATACTTGCCAAGAGATACTAAAATTTGCGTAAGTGTTGGTGAGAGTGTTAAAGCTGCTTCACTTCTTGGATACTTTGAAGAGGAAAAATAAAATGAATAGCATACAAAAAATGCAGTTAATGTATATATTGCCAAATTTATTTACCGCAGCAAGCGCTTTTTTGGGCGTTATAAGCATTATTTCATCTATTCAGGGGAACTATTTTAAAGCTATTATTTACATCATTCTTTCACTGATTTTAGACGGACTTGATGGACGCGTGGCAAGACTTACAAAGACTACAAGCAAATTCGGAGTGGAGTTTGATAGCCTTGCGGACCTTGTAGCATTTGGTGTGGCTCCAGCGATTTTATTTTATCTAACAGTTGGTGCAAAATTTGGCAGATTTGGTGCGCTAATAGCAGCCATGTTTGTAGTCTTTGGAGCTATTAGACTAGCTCGTTTTAACGTCACTACCGGCACATACGAACCAAATGTTTTCATCGGACTTCCTATACCATCAGCAGCGATTGTCAGTGTGCTTTGGATCGGCATTTATGTAGACTACACGTTCTTAGAGGGTTTTGAGTGGTGCTTGATATTGCTTGAAGCAGTTTTAGCTATCTTGATGGTTAGTAATATCCGCTACCCAAGCTTTAAAAAGATGAATTTAAAACAAACTCATGTTATACGAATTTTAGTAGCACTTGTAGTTGTCTTTTCTATGCTTTATCTATATCCATTCGAGAGCGCAACTTTAGTAATGAGTGTTTATGTGCTTTATGGTATTATTAGAGCGGCTATAATGTTTAGCAAAAATCACAAAAAAAAGGAGAGCGAATGAGCGAAAATGGCATAATAAAATCGCGTAAATTTTTACCAAAAATTGAAATCAAAAACTCTCTACTGCTGCTACTTAGGTAGCAAATTCTTCTTTACTTAACTCATTAAATTTAAATATAAAAAATCATAAAAGGACAAAAAATGGATAAAAATAAAATTATAATCTTTGATACGACTTTAAGAGATGGCGAGCAAAGCCCAGGAGCTTCTATGAACACAGCTGAAAAGCTTCAGATCGCACTTCAGCTTGAAAGGCTTGGTGTAGATGTGATGGAGGCTGGATTTGCAGCTGCAAGTCCAGGGGACTTTGACGCGGTAAATCAGATCGCAAAGCAAGCTTCAAACATCACTGTCTGCTCGCTTGCACGTGCGGTTGAGCGTGACATCAAGGCAGCTGGCGAGGCATTAGCTCCAGCAAAAAACAAAAGAATTCACACCTTCATAGCAACAAGTCCGATCCACATGCAATATAAGCTAAAAATGAGCCCAAATGAGGTGATCAGGCGTGCAGTTGAGGCGGTGCAATACTCAAAAACATTTTGCGATGATGTGGAGTTTAGTTGCGAGGATGCTTGCAGAAGCGAGATGAGCTTTTTAAAAGAAATTTGCGAAGCAGCGATAAATGCAGGAGCAAAAACCATAAACATCCCAGATACGGTTGGTTACTTGTATCCAGAGGAGATCACGGCTCGCATCAGCGAAATAGTAAAATTTATAGGTGGTAGAGCGGTAGTTTCGGTGCATAACCACAACGATCTAGGCATGGCAACAGCAAATTCACTAGCTGCTATAAAAGCTGGTGCAAGGCAGGTTGAAGGCACGATAAATGGCATCGGCGAGCGCGCTGGAAACGCTGCGCTTGAAGAGATCGTGATGGCTATAAAAACTCGTCAGGACGTCTTTGCGCCGCTTTACACAGGCATCATCTCAAAAGAAATTTATCCGACTTCAAGACTGATCGCTAGCATCACAGGCATCGAGCCACAGCCAAACAAAGCGATCGTTGGCAAAAACGCCTTTGCGCACGAGAGTGGTATCCACCAAGACGGCGTGCTAAAACACAAAGAGACTTACGAGATCATCAGTGCTGAGAGCATTGGCTTGGAGAAAAACTCGCTCGTTCTTGGCAAACACAGCGGCCGCCATGCGTTTAAAGATAAACTTGCTAGCCTTGGATTTGACCTTGATAGCGATGCGCTTAATAAGGCGTTTGAGAAATTTAAAGACTTGGCAGATAAGAAAAAAGAGATATTTGACGATGATATCAGAGCGCTTGTTGCAGAGGAGATCACCAAGATCCCGCAAGCTTACGAGATCACAGACTTGCTTCAAAGTAGCGGTGGCAGCTTAGCAAGTGCCTCTATGAGTATCAGGCACAACGACGAGATCGTTAGCGACTCAGCCCTTGGCAATGGCACAGCAGATGCGATATTTAAGGTAGTTGATCGCATTAGTGGCATTAACGGCACGCTCAAAGACTACAAGGTCACAGCTGTTTCTCAGGGCAAAGATGCCCTTGCAAAGGTCGATGTAAAAGTCGAATTTGAGGGCAAGACAGCTGTAATGGGTCACGGACTTGATATCGATACGATGATGGCAAGCGCTAAGGCCTATGTCGGTGCACTAAATAGCTACCTTCGCATCCATAAAAACTAAATTTTTAGCTGGCTGCTAAATTTGCAGCTGGCTAATTTAAATTTAGCTACTCTTTAAATTTACTACGTTTTACAAATTTTAAAATTCCATTCACTCGCAAGAATTGACTACTAAAATTTGGCTTCGCTTGCAGCTTAGCTCAAATTTTAGAGCCGAAATTACTCGTTCACGAAATTTTAAAATTTGCCTGACGCCCACTGACATACAAACGCATGCAGTGTGCCAGCACCATTGCATGCACCTCTAACGTGCGATGGGTTTAGGGGATTTAAAGGGGGATAAGAGGACGGCCTCGTAACTTGAGTCCCCTTGTCTCCATTTTGGATAAAAGAGTTTATAAATTTAAAATCTGGATTTCAAAAATATAAATTTACTATTTTACAAATTTTAAAATTTCATTCACTCCTAAGAATTGACTACTAAAATTTGGCTTCGCCTATAGCTTAGCTCAAATTTATGGCCGAAATTACTCGTTCATGAAATTTTAAAATTTGATAGAGTTTTTTGTAGCAAAACCGCATGCGGTGCGAAGTGCCGAAGCATGCCACCTCTAACGTGCGAAGGGGGTCTTACTCGGGCTTTGTCTCACAAACTGCAAGCAGACCGTAATTCAAGCCTCTTCCCCCTTAACAAAGAGGCAAACATTTAAATTTGATTAGGTTGCTTTGCAAATTTTAAAATTCCATTCACTCGCAAGAATTGACTACTAAAATTTGGCTTCGCTTACAGCTTAGCTCAAATTTTAGAGCCGAAATTACTTGTTCATGGAATTTTAAAATTTGTTTGATATTTGCAATATCAGATGAAGCAATTTTTCAAATTTTAAAATCTTACTCACTAGACTTAGCGGACTACTAAATTTAGGTCTCGCAGAGCTTACCACTAAATTTAGAGCCATGATATGTTCGCTCATAAATTTTAAAATTTAATAAGCACTTTTTGGGTTACAAAATGCAAATCTTTATAAATCCAAGAATTTAAACAAATATCCTAAAATAACCAAAAAATTTAAAGGATATTTTATGCAAAACAAGCTTTTTGCGCCGCTTAAGATAGGTGGCATCGAGATCAAAAACCGCATTATTATGGCTCCGATGTGTATGTACGAGGTCAAAAAAGATGATGGTCGTCCAAGGTGCTTTCACAAGCTTCACTACGCTACAAGGGCGATCGGTGGTGTCGGCATGATCATTGTTGAGGCGACAGCTGTGGAGGCGCGCGGCAGGATCACCAAAAAAGACCTTGGGCTTTGGAGTGACGAGCAGATCGAGGCTCACGCGGAGCTGGTAAAAGGCTGTAGTAAATATGGCACCAAAATGGCCATCCAGCTAGCTCACGCTGGCAGAAAGGGCACTTGTGAGGGCATCATCGCGCCAAGTGCTATCAAATTTAGCGATGAATACGCCACGCCAAAAGAGATGAGCGCAGAGGATATCGCAAGCGTTAAGCAAAGCTTTGTGGAGGCGGCCATTAGGGCAAAGAGCGCAGGATACGAGGCTGTGGAGATACACGCAGCGCATGGATATTTGATAAATCAATTTTTATGTGCTGGCACAAATAAGCGAAGTGACGAATACGGCGGTTCTTTTGAAAACCGCATAAGGCTGCTGCTTGAAATTTTAAGAGAAATCAAAGCTGGCGCTAATATCGCAGTTGGCGTGAGGATAAGTGCAAGTAGTTGGCTTAAGGGCGACTGGGACGTAGAAGATAGCGTAAAGCTCGCACGTGAGCTAGAGAAAAATGGAGCTGACTTCATTCACGTCTCAGCTGGCGGAGTCTATGCAAAGGTTGATAGCGCGCCTAAATTTACGCCTCTTTATCAGGCTGGCTATGCAAAAGCTGTGAAAAATGCAGTTAATATCCCAGTCTTTGCAGTCGGTCTCATCACAAAGGCAAGCGAGTGCGAGGCGCTGCTACTTGGCGATGTTTGCGATGGTGTGGCGCTTGGCAGAGAGCTACTACGCAACCCATATTTTGCTTTTGGCGCCATGAAAGAATTTGGCGAAAATGACAAAATAGAAAATGCCTATAAAAGGGCATACTAAAATTTACGGCAAGGTGAGAGCCTTGCCAAATTTCATTTTTCTTAAATAAAATCACTAGAATTTGCTTACTATTTTTCTACATTAATAAATCAAAATTTCTATATTTATAGCTATAAAATCGCATATATTTTAAATTTTTACCTGAAATTTATATTTAAAATTATAATATTCAATTTCAAAATTAGACTATAAACTAAAATAGTAATTTTAATAATCAAACTAGGAGGAGAGATGAGGTTTAAGGGCTTATTTAAGCTCTCTCTTGCAGCAAGCGTGACAGTTTGTGCAAACGCAGCAGACGAGAGCGTGCTAAGCGGTGTTGAGGTGACAAGTAGCAGCGGTGGATACGGCGTTGATGACATCAAAATTTCAACTAGAAACGCTGGCCTAGCAAAAGACGTGATGAGGGACATCCCTGGCGTCTATGTGGGCGGCACAAACGGCATGAATCAAAAAATTTATATGAGAGGCGTAAGTGACCGCGGTCTAAATATCACGATAGATGGCGCGAAACAAAATGGAAACACGTTTCACCACAACGCCGACTTGCTGATCGATCCTGATCTCATAAAGGCAATAGACGTCGAGGTTGGCTCAAGGTCAGTCGTAAATGGCTCTGGCGCGCTTGGTGGCTCAGTCGCCTTTAAAACGGTCGATGCAAAAGACTTGCTAGAAAGCGGCGAGAAGATCGGCGCAAAGATAAAGACTGGATACGCCTCAAATAACAGCGAATTTTCTCAAGGCCTTATGCTATTTACTGCACCAGTTGAAGGGCTTGATTTTATAGCCGCTATTAATCACAAGGGCTACGACTACGGCAAAAGCGGTAACAAAAGAAAGATAGGTGGCGACGGAAACGACCTTAGCTATCTTTTAAAGCTTGGTTATAGCTTCCTTGATGCACATAGAATTTCTATCTCAAGAGAGCATAATGAATTTAAGGGTCTTTATCCTTTAAGAGCAGAATTTGGCAGCTGGTATAGTGGCTCAAATAGTGTCGATAACCGCAAGTATGAGCGCGACACAACAACGCTAAAATATGAGTATAAACCTAGTGATCTTTTAAATTTAGATGTGACGGCTTACAACACAAGACACCAAAGGGTTGATAGCTCAAAATGGGGCGTAGAGACGAACGGCATAAATGCAAAGGCTAAGAGCGTAGTAGAGAGCGGCGCTTTGACGCAAACTTTTAGATATGGTGCTGAGTTTTACCAAAGTAAAAATTTCAACAAACCAGACAATCACTACCCAGAAAAGGTAAATAACTACTCTATCTACGCAGAAGATGCGCTAAATTTTAGCTCGCTAACCGTTACTCCTGGTATCAGATACACTCATCACGAGCTAAAAAGCTACGACGGCAGAGCTGGAAATGTAAAGAGCTACACATATAAATTTAACGAATTTACCCCAGCGCTTGCGCTTGATTATGAGATCATTAAAGGTCTTAACGCGTTTGCAAGCTATGCGAGGGTCTTTAGAGGACCTGACGTCATGGAGTCGATGATGGCAAGTGGAAGTAGTAGGGGCAGGGCTTTAAACTGGGCGGCAAATAAAGATCTAAAAGCAACAACCGGCAATAGCTACGAAACCGGTCTTAAATACCATGGCGACATAAGTGAAGCTAGCTCATATAGCCTATCTGCAAAATACTTCATGACAAAATATAAAAATTTAATAGTCGATAACAACGCAGCAGGTGGTGGTGTAAATCAAACTCTAGTCAGGATAAACGCTGGTGGGGCTGATATAAGCGGTGTCGAGCTACTTGCAAGGCTAAATTTAGACGCACTAAGCCTAGCTGCTAGCTACACTCACCAAAAGGTAAAATATAAAGATAGGGTCGCTAAACCAAATGGCAGCTACTACACCTCAAACATCATCGGCTACCGAGATCAAGGCGATAAATACACATTTAACGCAGAGTACGCATTTTCAAGGATCGATACGCTAATAGGCTATAACCTAATCTACTTTGCCTCAAAAAATACCGTCTCAGCTGGCGACGATAAAAATGTCAAGATACCAAGCTATGCAGTTAGCGACATCTACGCTACATATGCGCCAAGCAGCGGTAAATTTAAAGGGCTTGAGATAAATGCTGGAATTTACAACCTCTTTAACAAGGCATACGCTTCGCAGTCTCAACGAACGGCTGACTATACAGGCGATCCAAACTACGTAGACTGGGAGCCAGGTAGAAATTTCAAAGTAAATGTCTCTTATAAATTTTAGCTTTATGGCAAGGTGAGAGCCTTGCCAAATTTCACTTTTACACAGCCTATTTTTCATACCTCGCTTTTTGCTGTTTGATTTAAATTTAATATAGTATCATTTGTGCGACTAAACTTTCAGGG
This sequence comes from Campylobacter concisus, assembly GCF_902460895.1. Classification (GTDB taxonomy): domain Bacteria; phylum Campylobacterota; class Campylobacteria; order Campylobacterales; family Campylobacteraceae; genus Campylobacter_A; species Campylobacter_A concisus_BC. Next base: position 80,995 of record NZ_CABPVL010000003.1, read on the forward strand.
GAGAAAATGAGGCAAAAGCACTTTGAAGTGGCAATTGTTGGAGCGGGCATTAGCGGGACGGCACTCTTTTACGAGTTGGCTGCATTTAGCGATATAAAAAAGGTCGCGCTTTTAGAAAAATATGACGGCGTAGCGACGCTAAATTCAAGCGGCAAAGGCAACTCGCAGACCATCCACTGCGGTGACATCGAGACAAACTACACGCTAGAAAAGGCAAAAAAGGTCTCACAAGTGGCAAATATGCCAGTAAAATACGCCCTAAAATACAACCTAGAGGGCAAATATATGTTTGCTCATCAAAAGATGACGCTAGCCATCGGAGATGCCGAAGTAGAGCGCATCAAGGAGCGATATGAGAGCTTTAAAGAGCTGTTTTCTTATCTTGAAATTTATGACAAAGAGAAGTTAAAACAGATCGAACCAAACGTCGTTTTTGACGCAAATGGCAATGAGCGCCCAGAAAATATCATCGCAATAGGCGCGCAAAATAGTCAGTATACGACGATGGACTTTGGTGGCGTGGCAAATTCGCTCGTTCAAAATGCGCTAAATTTGGGCGGAGATGGCTATGAGATCAGCCTAAGTTCAGAAGTGACTGATATGAAAAAGGTGGGCGATACCTTTCACATCAAGATAAATGACGGCGAAGTGATCACAGCAAACTACGTCGTAGTCGATGCTGGAGCGCACTCGCTATTTTTAGCTCACAAGATGGGTTATGGGTTGCATCTTAGCACGCTGCCAGTTGCTGGAAGCTTTTACTTTGCTAACAAGCGCCTACTAAACGGCAAAGTCTATATGGTGCAAAATGACAAGCTACCATTTGCCGCACTTCACGGCGATCCAGACATCCTAGCTAATGGCAACACTCGCTTTGGGCCAACTGCCCTTGTCATACCAAAGCTTGAGAGATTTCACGGCTGTTCTAGCTTTTTTGACTTCTTAAAGTGCTTAAAATTTGACAAAAACGTCCTTGAAGTCTTTACAAATTTACTAAAAGATGGGGACATAAGGTCATATATACTAAGAAATTTCTTGTTTGAAGTGCCATTTATCAACAAAAAAGAATTTGTTAAAGACGCCAGAAAGATCGTACCAAGCCTAAGCGAAAACGACCTAAGCTACGCTGTAAATTTTGGTGGCGTAAGGCCACAGGTGATAGACCGCAATAAAAAAAGGCTAGAGCTTGGTGAGGGCAAGATCAGCACAGGCGAGGGCATAAGCTTTAACATGACGCCAAGCCCTGGGGCTACTAGCTGTTTTGAAACGGCGAGGGCTGATATGGAGGAAATTTGCAAATTTTTGGGTAAAAATTTCGACGAAGAGAAATTTAACGCCGAGTTTTTTGGGTAGAAAATGGGAGTGTTTGATATTTTTAAAGGAGGTGCGGATATGCCAAAAACAGCACAACAAAGAAAAGATGAGAACATAAAAATTTTAAAGCAAGAGGGCGTAGCAGTGCTTGAGAGCTTGCCGCTTCGCTATGAAAATAGCGAGGTTACGCCAAGAGATATTGACGAGATAATAAAGCGCGCAGTTTGCTCATTTACAGCGATCATGTGCGCTTGCACGATCCGTGATGAAGGCTCTTTGGGCAAAGAAAATATGGCGTGGGCAAAGAGCTTTTTAGGCGAAGCTTACGACGGACTAAGTGTAAAAGAAAAAGAGGTCGTTGAAGACAGGGCCGATATGGACACGGCTGTGAATATGGGCTGGAAATATGAGTCGCTTTGGATATTGCTTTGGCGCTTGGTATAGCAGAAGATATCGGCCAGATGGATAAAATTTGCGACTGCGAGTTTGTGATGAATGTCTTTAAAGAGGGCGGGCTAAAAAGCCGTTCAAAGCTTCGCAGTATGGATGAAATTTTAAGTAAGCTCGATCTAGTTTATCGCTACCACTGGGCGTGTGTAAATGCAAGAGTAAATGGCACAAAGGTGGCTGGACTTGACGAAGAGGTCGTTATGGAGAGACGAGCGGGGCTTGAATGGCTATGCTGCAAAGGGCAAGAAAATGACGATTTGAGTGCTGAGTTTAACTGCTGGGACTATCCTGATCTAAACACTTGATCTAAGAAATTTTAAGCTCAAATGAGCTTAAAATTTATCTTAATGTAAATGCTATAGGAAAGCGAAGATAGCGAGCTTCTTTTGGCTTTGGAAACTCAGAGCTTGCTTTTTACTCGCCTTTAATAAGTGGCTAAAATGCTCGTATATGTCGCAATAAGCATTAAGCAAATTTAACTAACTTAGCGCGGTTTAAACGGTAAAAAACTAACTCTCAAGTCCTAAATTTGCTCTATACTCTTCGTATGTGCCTTTAAAATCAACGACCTCGCCACTACCTTTTAGGTGTAAAATTCTATTTGCAAAGGCGTCTATCAGCTCCCTGTCGTGGCTCACGCAGATGACTGAGCCATTAAAGTTATAAAACGCCTCGCCAAGCGCGATGATAGCCTCAAGATCAAGGTGGTTATTTGGCTCGTCCATGACAAGTAAATTTGGCCTGTGAAGCATGAGTTGAGCTAGTCTCACTCGGTGTTTTTCACCACCGCTTAGCGCGCCAACTGCTTTTTCTTGCTCGGCACCGCTAAAAAGCATCCTGCCAAGGCACTTTCTGATCTCGTCGATGTCCTTGTTTTTGGCATCTTGCAAGTATTCATAAAGCTTTAGCTCGCCATCTATCTTATTTACAGTATCTTGCGCAAAATATCCAAGCTCGATGGTCGCGCCTATATGCACCTCGCCCGCGTCAGGCTTTATCTCGCCCATTATGATCTTACAAAGTGTGCTTTTACCAACGCCGTTATGACCGATGATAGCTAGCTTGTCGCCTTTTTCGAGCTTAAAGTTAAAATTTTCGAATATCACTTTATCATCAAATTTCTTACTATTGTTCTTTAGCTCAATTAGCTCATTGCCTATCTCGCGGTTTGCACGAAACAGAATGCTTGGATCACGTCTGCTTGAGACTGCGATCTCTGCTATGTCAAGCTTTTCAAGCTGTTTTGCACGAGAGGTCGCCTGCTTTGCTTTGCTCGCATTTGCTGAAAATCTCGCGATAAATTTCTCCAGCTCCTCTTTCTCTTTTAGCTTCTTATCGCGCTCCATCTCATGCTGCTTTGCGATCAAATTTGCAGCCATATACCAGTCGTCGTAGTTGCCTGAAAACTCGCGAATTTTCTTAAAATCCACATCCAAAATGTTTGTGCAAACTCTATTTAAAAAGTGTCTGTCGTGGCTGATAACTACAAGCGTGCCCTCGTGGCGGTTTAGCTCGTTTTCTAGCCATGCGATCGCGTCTATGTCAAGGTTGTTTGTCGGCTCATCTAAGAACAAGATGTCTGGCTTTGGAAAGAGCACTTGAGCTAGCAAAACCTTAACTTTATCTGAGTTTTCGACCTCGCTCATGAGCTTATCAAATTCATTTAGTCCAAGCGAGCTTAGGATTTTTTCTATCCTAGTCTCGTACTCGTAGCTTGGATCCTCCTCAGCGCTTATCATCTCAAGCTCGCTTAAGCGCTCGTTTATCTCATCTGTAAATTCCTCGCTCATATAGAGCTTTTCTTTCTCTTTGACAGCGTCATATAGGCGTTTGTTGCCATAAAGCACCGCATCTTTTAGTGTGAAATTTTCAAACGCAAACTGATCTTGCCCAAGCACGCCAACCTTTAGTCCATTTTCTATGATGATCTCACCGCTAGTTGGCTCGATAGCTCCGCTTAAAATTTTTAAAAATGTCGATTTGCCAGCGCCATTTGCGCCGATTAGTCCGTATCTGTTGTGGCGATTTAGCTTTAAATTTACATCCTCAAATAGCAAACTGCTTGCAAATCTTTGAGTAAGTCCCCTAACTTCTAACATTATTTTTCCTTGAATTTATTTTTTGCGATTTTGCCTAAAATTTGATTAAAAAGCCATTTGCTACTTTAGCCTAAAATGCCCTGTGATCTTGTAGCTATAAAGTATGTTTTCTTCTTGCACGCCAGAGCCGATATTGTGGATGACAAGCGGTGTTTGGCCTTCAAATTTATCTGAGATCACACCGATGTGAGGTAGATTTCTTGGCAGCATCCATGTGACGATATCCCCTGGCTGAAATTTATCATCGCTCACCTCAAAACCTTTTCTTTTTAGATAGGTAGCGATGTTTAAAACACGCCTGTGATCGATGTTTTTATCAGCCTTTTTAAGTCCCCATTTTTTAGGATAGCTTGCGAAATTTCTACTCAAATCTTTTAAAATGAGCCTTTGCAGATCCATCTCTTGATGACGTAGCGCCCTTACCACAACGTCGGTGCAAACACCCTTTTTGATATCCACGTCGCCCATAGGATAGGCGAGCCTTTCGTAGCTAGGGTCGTAACTTAGCGTCACGCCGATCTGCGACCTAGCGTCATTTACAAATTTACTCGCCGAAAAGGCAAAAATTTGCGTGGCAAAAAGAGCTAAAAGTAGAAATTTCTTCATTTTCTACTTTAAAAGCATGGTTTTTAAGATACGTTTTCCTATCTCAACACCTGGCTGATCGTAGGTGTTGATGCCTAGCATGATACCAGTGGCCGAGGTTAGTAGCTCGTAGTAAAAAATGAGCCAGCCAGCATGAAACTCATCAAGCCTCTCAAGCGTGATAGTATCGACACTTATGCCCTCTTGCACCAGCGCCATAGCCGTCGCGTCGCACTGCAAATTTATAAGTTCATTTAGGCTTAGACCCGCCACAAAATCACACTCTTCAAGCCCTTTTAGGCTTAAATTTGGGATAGTCTTGTCGCTCGCGTGATCTTTTATCTTTATAAATGTCACACTCTTATCTTTTACGCCGTCCATGATAAGCTGCAAAAAGCTGTGTTGATCACGACTGCCGACAAGTCCAACTGGCGTAAGGCCGACCCTTTTATAGCCTCTTTTTTTACCAAGGCTCTCCGCCCAAAGCTGCACGTACCAGTCGTTAAATTCAAAAAATCTATCGCAATAGCTAAAAATGACGTTTATGCTGGCATTTCTGCTAGTGGCGTAGTGGTAGGCTTTAGCGACTATTGAGCTATCTTTTTGCTCGATGTATTGCTTCTTGCAAGCAAGCGCGCCCTCCAAAAGTGCCTTTATATCGTAGCCACAAATTCCAAGAGGCACAAGACCGATAGCACTTAGCACGCTAAATCTCCCGCCAACATTTTTTGGGATATTAAAAAATTTAATGCCATTTTCTTTGGCAAAATTTTCTAAATTTGTGCCTGGATCAGTTATGATGAGGAAATTTTTGCCTAAATTTTGAGGTTTAAAGTCATCAAGCAAGCACTTAAAAATAGTGATCGTCTCGATCGTGTTGCCTGATTTTGAACTTATTATAAAAAGTGTCTCGTCAAAATTTAGCCCACTAAGTGCGCTTTTGTAGCTGCAAGGATCGACGTTATCTAAAAATAAAAGCTCTCTTTTTATCCCCTTTGTGCCTTCAAGCATCGATTTTAGCGCCTTTACGCCAAGACTGCTGCCACCAATGCCAACAAGTACTACATTTTTGATATGAGCTAGCCCCTTCTCATATTCCTTGATCTCGCCGAGCAAATTTTGCCCAAGAGCTGGCAGGTGGTAGTAGCCTATCTCGCCGCTTTCGTACTCGTCGTTTATGCGTTTGGCGTAAGAGTCGATGACCTCGCTGCTTGCAAAGTTAAATTTAAATGAAGTCTCTATCATTTACTGCGCTCGTAAAAAAAATTTGTAGCCTCAACAAAGCCATCGATACTGCCACAGTCAAACCTCTTGCCCTTAAATTTATAAGCTAGCACCATGCCATCTTTTGCCTGAGTTTTTAGCGCGTCAGTGATCTGAATTTCGCCGTTTTTGCCTGGCTTTGTCCGCTCTAAGATGTTAAAAATATCTGGCGTTAGGATGTAGCGGCCGATTATCGCTAAATTTGTCGGAGCCTCGGCAGGATCAGGCTTTTCAACCATATCATCAACCATTATGAGATCATCTTCTATAAACCTACCGCTTACGACGCCGTAAGACTTGGTCTGCTCTTTTGGCACCTCCATCACAGCTACTACGCTGCAGCGATACTTTTCATAAATTTTAACCATTTGCGAAAGCACGCCCTCGCCATTTTCGTTTATACATAGATCATCTGCCAAAATGACCCCAAAAGCCTCATCTCGAACTAGAGTTTTGCCCGTATAAATGGCGTGTCCAAGCCCTTTCATAGCATTTTGCCTAGTAAATGAAAATGTGCATGAGCTCATTAAATTTCTAACTTCGCTAAGTAGCGACTCTTTTGAGCTGCCTGCGATCTCTTTTTCTAGCTCGTAGCTGATGTCAAAATAGTCCTCAAGTGCCCTTTTTCCGCGTCCTGTGACAAAGGCCATATTGTCCATGCCAGCCTCAAGCGCCTCATCAACGCCGTAGTGAATGAGCGGTTTTGTAAGGATCGGTAGCATCTCTTTTGGGAGCGATTTTGTAGCTGGTAAAAACCTCGTTCCATATCCAGCCGCTGGAAATAGGCAAGTTTGTATCATTTTAGTCCTTCATGAAAAATTGCAAAATTCTACTATCTTTTCCTTAATAATATAAATTTCTCTGAATTTACAAGGCTTTAATTAGCAAATTGATAAGATTTTTAAAATTTTTAAAAAAGAGCAAATTTGCAGACGATTGATAGGCTTTTTAAAGCCCAGCTTGATATAAAAAAGTCAAATTTTTTAGCATTTTTGTGCCCGATAAGCGAATTTAAAAGCTTGCATGAGAGCCTAAAAGAGGAGCATTTTAAGGCTGTTCACGTAGTTTGGGCGACAAGAGAGCTAAACAAATACGGCCAAATAGTTGAAAATCAAAGTGATGACGGCGAGCCAAAGGGTACTAGCGGCCAGCCAAGCCTAAATGCACTAAGGGGTGCTGAGCTAATAAATGTTGGTGTCTTGATAGTTCGCTACTTTGGCGGGATAAAGCTTGGCACTGGAGGACTTGTAAGAGCCTACTCAGGGGCTGTAAATGAAGCGATAAACGAAGCCATAAAAGATGGTGGCATGATGAAATTTGAGATAAAAGATGAGATCAAATTTTTTACGCCATTTTCACTGATGAGCCGCTTTGAGCACTATTTTGCCACTAAAAATTTAAGCGAGTTTGAAAGAGAATTTAATGACACTGGAGCGATCTGGAGCGTAAATTTAAACGAAGCCGAGTTTGCTGAGCTATTTAAATTTTGTAAAGAATTTGAAGCAAGCGAGTTTAAATTTCTAGCCTTGCCACTTGGTAGCAAAGCGCTGTTTATTTATTAATTGTAAAATCGCAAAAATTTTAAAAAGAAAGTAAAAATGGAAATTTGGAACGACATTTATAACCACTTTAACCCAGTCGCCTTTAGCCTCTTTGGCTTTAGCGTGCACTGGTATGGGCTTATGTATATTTTGGCCCTTGTTTTAGCACTTGCCATGGCAAAGTATCTCGTTAAAAAAGATGATATCCCTATCTCAAATCAGCTTTTAGACAACTACTTTTTTTGGGTAGAGATAGGCGTCATTTTAGGCGCTAGACTTGGCTGGGTTTTAGTTTATTCTGGCGAAGCGGGATATTATCTAACGCAGCCTTGGCAAATTTTTAATCCAATCCACAACGGCGAGTTTATAGGAATTCGCGGTATGAGCTATCACGGCGCTGTGGTTGGCTTTTTGCTAGCGACAATTTTATTTTGCAAAAGATATAAGCAAAACGCATGGCAGTTGCTTGATCTTTGCGCCATCTGCATACCTTTTGGCTATACCTTTGGCAGGATAGGAAATTTCTTAAATCAAGAGCTTTTTGGACGAGTCACAGACGTGCCTTGGGCGATAAATGTCTTTGGTCAGCCAAGACATCCAAGCCAGCTTTATGAAGCATTCTTAGAAGGTTTAGTTATTTTTGTCATTTTATTTTTATATAGAAAATATAAGAAATTTAATGGCGAACTCATAGCACTTTATGCCATTTTATACACATTTGCAAGATTTATTTGCGAGTTTTACAGAGAGCCTGATTCTGGACTTGGATTTATTATCTTTGGTCTATCGATGGGGCAAATTTTATCACTTATTATGTGTGGGCTCGGAATTTTTGTCTATATTAAACTTTATAAGAGTTTTACGAAAATTTAATGTCAATATTTAAAATTTATTAAAGTAAAGTTCTGATAGCATTAGCTTTATCAATTAATGCTAATGTTTAAATTAGTATTAAGAAATGATAACTTATTTCAAATTTCTTAGGAGGGCTCATGACCGGGCTTATAGAAGGTTTTTTGGGGAAACGGTCGGACGGCAAAAAAAGCCGCACACCAGCCGCTTGGGATAGATGGCAAAGTATTACAGGATTTATTCTAGCCTGTTTCATATTGTGCCATATGGTTTTTACTTCTACTATACTACTTGGCAAAGACGCATTTAACGCTGTCGTAGGATTTGCAGAGGCTAAATTTTTATTTGGTGAGGCTACTTGGTGGATCACAAATGTTATAGCTGCTGTTATCTTTGTAGTTTTTGTTACTCACGCCTTCTTGGCCATGAGAAAATTTCCTGCAAATTACAGACAGTATCTAATGTTTAGAGGCCATAAAGACCGCATGAAGCACCTTGATACCACACTTTGGTGGTTCCAGTTTTTAACAGGCTTTGCTCTATTTTTTGCAGCAAGCGCCCACATAATCGACATCATCTTTGGTGGTCACATCACAGCTGATAAGTCAGCCGCTGCTTTTCACAAACTAGAAATTTTCTACTTCGCACTACTTGTTTTCATGGTCGTTCACGCTGGCGTTGGCATGTACCGCTTGTATGTCAAGTGGGTAAGTATTGATGGCGCAAACAAACACGAAATGCTTGCTAAAAGAAATAAGGCAAAGACAGTTGTATTTGTCATTTATGGCATACTTGCTGTGATTGCGCTAATCGCCGATTTCGTGTGGATCAGCCACTAAAAAGGAGCTAGAAGATGAATGTAAAATATTATGACGCATTAGTAATTGGTGGTGGTCTAGCTGGTCTTAGAGCTGCTGTGGCTGCCGGAGAAAAGGGCTTAAGCACCGTAGTTTTGAGCTTAATCCCTGTAAAACGCTCTCACTCTGCTGCTGCACAAGGCGGCATGCAAGCAAGCCTTGGTAACTCTAAAATGAGTGAAGGTGATAACGAAGATGTACACTTTGCTGATACAGTAAAAGGTAGCGACTGGGGTTGCGATCAACAAGTTGCACGTATGTTTTGTCAAACTGCTCCAAAAGCTATTAGAGAGCTTGCGGCTTGGGGCGTGCCTTGGACTAGGATCACAAAAGGTGAAAGAAGCGCTATCATCAACGCTCAAAAGACAACTATCGTTGAAAAAGAAGAGGTTCATGGCCTTATCCACTCACGTGACTTTGGTGGTACAAAAAAGTGGAGAACTTGCTACACAGCTGACGCAACTGGTCACACCATGCTTTTTGCTGTTGCAAACGAAGCGCTTAAGCACAATGTAGAAATTCACGACCGCAAAGAGGCGATCGCTTTGATACACCAAAATAACCGCTGTTACGGAGCGATCGTTCGCGACCTGGTAAATGGCGAGATCACAGCTTATGTTTCAAAAGGCACACTTATAGCAACTGGCGGTTATGGTAGAGTTTATAAACACACTACAAACGCTGTTGTTTGCGAAGGTATCGGCGCTGCGATCGCACTTGAGACTGGCGTAGCTCAGCTTGGCAATATGGAAGCTGTTCAGTTTCACCCAACTCCGATCGTCCCATCTGGCATTCTTTTAACAGAAGGTTGCCGCGGTGATGGTGGAATTTTACGTGACGTTGATGGATACCGCTTTATGCCTGATTATGAACCAGAGAAAAAAGAGCTAGCTAGCCGTGACGTCGTTAGCCGCCGCATCATGGAGCACATCCGTGCAGGCAAAGGTGTGCCTAGCCCTTATGGCTATCACGTTTGGCTTGATATCTCTATCCTTGGACGTGAGCACATCGAGAAAAATTTACGTGACGTTCAAGAAATTTGCGAAATTTTTAACGGCATCGATCCTGCTGACACTGAAGTATATACTGACGAGACAGGACATCAGCGTGGCAAAGGCTGGGCACCGATCCTACCTATGCAGCACTACTCAATGGGCGGCATCAAGACAAAACCAACTGGCGAGAGCCCAACACTAGCTGGTCTATTTAGCGCTGGCGAGGCTGCTTGCTGGGATATGCACGGCTTTAACCGCCTTGGTGGTAACTCAGTTTCTGAGACAGTCGTCGCTGGTATGATCGTTGGTGATTATTTTGCAGATTATTGCGCTAGCCACGAGATCGAGATAAACACAGCTGATATCGAGAAATTTGTTAAAAAACAAGAAGACTATCTAAATAGCCTCGTCACAAAAGAGGGTAAATTTAACGTCTTTGATATCAAAAACAAGATGAAAGAGGTAATGTGGGAGCACGTTGCGATATTTAGAACAGGCAAAGGCCTAGAACTTGCTGTTAAAGAGCTTGAAGCACTCTATAAAGAGTCACTTGATGTAAAAGTAAGCAACAAAGCACTATTTGGCAACCCAGAGCTTGAAGAGGCTTACCGCGTGCCAAAGATGCTAAAACTAGCGCTTTGTATCGCAAAAGGTGCGCTTGATAGAACAGAGAGCCGTGGCGCTCACTGCCGTGAAGACTATCCAAAGAGAGATGACCTTAACTGGCTAAACAGAACGCTTACAAGCTGGAAAGAAGGCGACACTATGCCAACTATCACTTATGAGCCACTTGATATCATGAAGATGGAGATGCCGCCAGCATTTAGAGGTTATGGTGCAAAAGGAAATATCATCGAGCATCCAAACAGCGCTATCCGCCAAAAAGAGGTCGATGAAATTCGCGAGAAAATGCAAGCAGAAGGCAAGAGCAGACAAGAAATTCAAGAGGCTTTGATGCACTATGACCTTCAACCAAAATATAAAGCACCAAATGAAAGAGCAGGTATAGGAAATGAGTAGAAAAATAACCATAAAAGCTTTTAAATATAATCCTTTAAGCAAAGTTTCAAAGCCTCATTTTGCGACTTATGAGCTTGAAGAGACTGATGGTATGACGCTATTTATCGCGTTAAATCAAATTCGTGAGAAATTTGATCCAGATCTTAGCTTTGACTTTGTTTGTCGTGCGGGAATTTGCGGTAGTTGTGGCATGCTAGTAAATGGCAAGCCAAGCCTAGCTTGCAGAACTTTAACAAAAGACTTTGAAAGCGGTGTCATTGAGCTTATGCCTTTGCCAGTCTTTAAACTACTAAAAGATCTAAGCGTAGATACTGGTAACTGGATGAACGCTATGAGTAAGCGCGTCGAGAGCTGGATACACACAGATCATGAGACAGATATCTCTAAGCTTGAAGAGAAAGTTGAGCCAGAAGTCGCTCAAGAAGTTTTCGAGCTTGATCGCTGTATAGAGTGCGGAATTTGCGTCGCATCTTGCGGAACAGCTATTATGAGACCTGATTTCATCGGCGCTGTTGGTCTAAACAGGGTTGCTAGATTTAAGATAGACGCACTTGATAAGAGAACTGACGAGGACTTTTACGAGCTAATCGGCGATGATGATGGCGTATTTGGTTGTATGACTTTGCTTGGCTGCGAAGACAACTGCCCAAAACACCTACCACTTCAAAGCCGCATAGCTTATATGCGTAGAAAAATGGCTGCTATAAAGTAGCAAAGGGGCTGTAAAAAGCCCCAAATTTATTTAAAAACTCTGCAAACTGACACCAAGATACATATACAAATATCTAGCGCTGCAAATACTAAAAACACAAATATTAAAAGCGGAAACGATAAGACTATGCCCATTATATAGCCAAGCGGCAAGGTAATAAAAAATAAAAGACCAAAGCCAACACTAAAGCAAAAAAATACCGCAAACAATGAAGCGATCACGTTTATAAATAAGTTGATATTATCAGAGAAAAACTCTGTCAGGCTTAGATGCTTCATGCGGTGATTATAGCTTTTAAGATTAAAAAATTGATGAAAATTTATCTAGCATTTTAGAAAAAATGGGCTATAGAACTAGATGTCTTACAAATAAAGGACCAGATGGTAGGATAGATGGCATAATAGACGAAGATGAGCTAGGACTTTCTAAAATTTACATCCAAGCAAAGAGATATAAGGATGGCAGCAACATTGGCAGGCAAGAAATACAGCAGTTCATCGGCGCTATCCCAAATAAAAATACCAAAAAAGATGTCTTTATTACGACGGCAAAATTTACAAAAGAGGCCCAAACGTTTGCCAAAGATAGTCAAAACTTTAGCGTAGTCTTGATAGATGGCGACAGACTGGCTGAGCTAATGATAAAGTATAAAGTAGGCGTTCAAACAGACCAGATATATGAAATTTGCAAGATCGACACCGACTTTTTTGATGAAAATAATTTTTAGCTACCAAATAAGCAATCTTTTGCTTTTTATCATATAAATTTTACTGTGCACAACACAAATAAACCCAAATTTTACCAACTCAAAACACTTTTTAAACCAAATTTCACTCTTATAAACGCCGTCTAAATTTTAAGTGTTATAATTACGGCAAAATAACGATTTTAAGGAGAGTGTATGTCCTCACGCATTATCACTGGCGTTTTGATGTTTGTTGCTATTTTAGTAGTTTTTTTTATAGATAATTATATTTTAAATTTTATTTTGCTTGGCGCTGTGCTTTACTTTGCCTTTAATGAGTCGCTCAAGCTTTATGACATCGATCACAAACAGCTAGTTTATGCAGCACTCGCATTTTACGTGCTTACATATTTTACAAATCCGATCTTCATAGCGATCCTAGCTATCATGCTGGTAGCATCTATCCTTGCGCATATAAAAAGCGAAAATTTAAAGCTAGTTGCCCCTTTTGTCTATCCGACAACTCCTATCTTTATGATGTGGATGCTTTACTCAGAGTATGGCATGGGCTATCTTGCGTGGCTTATCTTAAGCGTCGTTGCAAGCGATAGTGGCGCATTTTTCGTTGGTAAAGCCTTTGGCAAGCACCCGTTTAGCCCAAGCTCACCAAACAAAACCATCGAAGGCGCAGTTGGCGGCGTGGTAGTAGGCACCATAGTTGGCTGCGTCGTTGGAAATTTCGTAACAGATGGATTTTTTCAAATTCTATTTTCAAGCTTTTTAGTCTGCGTCTTTGCGGTCTGGGGAGATCTCTTTGAGAGCTATCTAAAAAGACTTTGCGGCGTCAAAGACAGCGGCACGCTTTTTCCAGGACATGGCGGTATGCTTGATAGGATAGATGGCTATTTATTTGGCGTTGTCGCGCTACTTTGGTCGCTATCGTGGTAATACTTGGCTCAACTGGCTCTATCGGCAAAAATACTCTTAATCTTTGCGAGAAATTTGACATTAGCGTTGAGGCACTAAGCTGCGCTAAAAACGTAGCTTTGCTAAATGAGCAAATTTTAAAATTTAAGCCAAAATTTGTCTGCGTGGGCGATGAAAAGCTAGCTAAAAATGTAAAAAACATTGAGGCCAAAAACATCTTTTTTGGAGAGGCCGGACTGCTAGAAATGCTTGAAATTTCAAGCTCAAAAAAGGTGATAAATGCCCTTGTTGGCTTTGCTGGGCTCGCTCCTAGTCTAAAGACGCAAGCACTTGGTAAAAGACTTGCTCTTGCAAACAAAGAGAGCCTTGTAGTTGGTGGTAAGTTTTTAAAAACAAGAGAAATTTTGCCAATAGACAGCGAGCATTTTGGGCTTAAATTTCTACTAGAAAACAAAACTCCAGCCAAAAAACTCATCATCACAGCAAGTGGTGGGGCATTTTATAAAAAACCGATCAAATTTCTAAAAGATGCCACGCCGTCTGACGCGCTTAAACACCCAAACTGGGATATGGGCGCAAAGATCACCATTGATAGCGCGACGATGACAAACAAGCTTTTTGAGGTGATGGAGGCCTACTGGCTTTACGGCATAAAAGATATCGAGGCAGTTATTGAGCCAACCTCGGCCATCCACGCCGTAGTCGAGTTTATCGACGGCTCAAGCACGATGCACCTCTCACGCCCTGATATGAAGCTAGCTATCGCGCACGCTATGCTTGAAAAAGTGGACGAAAATATCGTCTCTCACGCAAATTTACTTGATCTAAAAAATATAAAATTTCATAAGATCAGCCATAAAAAATATCCAGTCTTTTCGCTAAAAGACGAAGTCTTAGCTAGTCCTGATCTAGGTGTCGTCATAAACGCTGCAAACGAGGTTGGAGTGTTTAGCTTTTTAGAGAAAAAGTGCTCATTTTTAGATATATCAAGGCTCATTTTAGGCTCAGTAAAGAAATTTAGGAATTTAAAGATAACAACTCAAAATGAAATTTATGAAGTCGATAAAGAGGTTAGAGAATACGCAAAAAGGATGCTAAATGCAAAGGTATGAGGGGTATAAATTTGATCTTAGGCAAAGTCTCATCGGTGTGCAGTTTTTGTTCGTCGCCTTTGGTGCGCTCGTGCTCGTGCCTATCCTTACGGGGCTTGATGCAAACATCGCGCTCTTTACAGCAGGTCTTGGCACGCTGCTTTTTCAGCTAATAACTAGAAAAAACATCCCGCCGATCTTTCTAGCAAGCTCGTTTGCCTTCATCGCTCCGCTTCAGTACGGCATCGAAAAATGGGGCATACCAGTGACGATGGGCGGCGTTATATTTGCTGGATTTTTCTACGTAGCGCTAAGTCTTGTAGTTCGCTTTGGCGGAGAGAAAATTTTGCATAAAATTTTGCCTCCAGTCGTTGTTGGTCCTGTCATCATGACCATAGGCCTCATACTAGCTCCAAATGCCGTCAAAATGGCGACTTCGGCCACCGATACCTACACTCAAAACGTAGCGATGATAGTTGCAGCCACCTCGCTTATAGCTACTATCGTTGTCATGATGCTAGGACGCGGGATGTTTAGGCTTATACCGATCCTACTTGGCATCATCGCTGGCTACATCGTGGCTTACTGCTTTGGCATGGTTGATTTTAGCGCCATCGCTAACGCTCCTTGGTTTAGAGTGCCAAGCTTTAGCGCACCAAAATTTGAAATCGAAGCGATCATCTACATGATACCTATCGCCATCGCCCCAGCGATCGAGCACATCGGCGATATGCTCGCTATCTCAAATGTCACAAAAGAGGATTTTTTGAAAAATCCAGGGCTTAAAAATACCCTTTTAGGCGACGGCCTAGCCACCTCGCTAGCTGCTGCCTTTGGTGGTCCGCCAAACACCACTTACTCAGAGGTCACAGGCGCAGTCAGCCTTACAAAAGCGTATAATCCAGCGATCATGACCTTTGCGGCGATCACTGCTATTGTGCTAGCCTTCGTTGGCAAGCTTGGCGCAGTGCTCTCAACCATCCCAGCTCCAGTCATCGGCGGTATCATGCTACTACTTTTTGGCATCATCGCAAGCGTTGGCATGGAGACACTTATAAAAAACAGAGTAGATCTTGCCGATCCTAGAAATATGATAATCGTAGCCCTCATCTTCATCTTCGCCATCGGCGGCATGGTGCTTGACCTTGGCGCGGTTAAATTTTCAGGTATCGGACTTGGCGCGGTTACTGGTATAGTTTTAAATTTGCTTTTACCAAAAACAAAGCATTACGAAGGATATTAATGCGTAAATTTAGACTTTTTTTAGCAGTTCTAGCGGCTGCAAGCCTTGCAAATGCAAGCGCACTGGACTATGCACTTATCAAAAAAGGTGAGCCAAGTAGCAATACTATGCTCTTAATCGGTGGCATCCAAGGCGACGAGCCAGGCGGCTTTTTGGCGGCTTCTATCGTGGCGACTGATTATAACATCACAAAAGGCTCGCTTTGGGTCGTGCCAAATTTAAATTTCCCAAGTATCATCGAGCGAAGTCGTGGCACAAAGGGCGATATGAATAGAAAATTTGCCCACGTCGAAAAGGACGATCCAGACTACAACTCAGTGATGAAGATAAAAGACGTCATCACCGACAAAAACGTCACTCTCATCTTAAATTTACACGATGGCAGCGGATATTATAGAGATAAATTTATAAGTAAGGACGAAAATCCAGACAAATGGGGTAACACTTGCATCATCGATCAAAGCACACTGCCAGGCTCAAAGTACCCAGAGCTTGAAAGCATCGCATCAAGTGTAAAAGACGTGCTAAATAAGCACCTAATAGACCCAAAACATCAGTATCACGTCAAAAATACGCACACAGCGATGGGCGACAAAGAGATGCTAAAAAGCCTCACCTACTACGCGATCACGCAAAACAAGTCCGCCTTTGCAAACGAAGCTAGCAAAAATTTAAACGCCGAACAAAGGACATATTATCACCTTATAGCGATCGAGGAGTATATGAAAAAGGCTGGCATTAGCTTTACTAGGCCATTTGAGCTCGATGTCAAAAGCGTGAAAAAGGCGATCGAAAAGGAGATCAGGCTTGAGCTGTTTGACAGCTACGCTCTTAGCCTTAAAAATTTAAAACCAGTGATAAGCTTCGTGCCATTTAAAAAGGGCGAGCTAAGCTACCACTCGCCAAATCCGCTAATCGCCGTCATAAAAGAGAATGACACTTACAAAGTGCAGTATGGCAACCGCTCTGTCACAAGGCTAAAACCGCAATACTTCGAGTTTGCAAAGCCGCTTGATAAAATTTCTCTCTTGAGCGATGGCAACGAGCTTGTGCTAAAAAGTGGCGACAAATTTAGCGTTAAAAAAAGTTTTAAAGTAAAAACTCTCAAAAACGTGCGCGTAAATGTCATAGGATACGGCACAAAAAGCGTTGATGAGAGCGAGCAAGAGATCGATAAAAACAGCCTAAATAAAAGCTACAGCATAGATAAAGATGGCAAAATTTACCGAGTTGAGTTTTACAAAAGCGAAAATGACAAAGAGAAATTTGCTGGCATGATACTAGCGGAGTTTAGATGATACTTGGCATCGAAAGTAGCTGCGATGACAGCTCTGTCGCACTCATAGACGAAGAGACGCTGGAGCAAATTTATTATAAAAAGATTTCTCAAGAAGAGGAGCACGCTATCTTTGGTGGCGTGGTCCCAGAGCTAGCAGCGAGGCTTCATACAAAGGCACTGCCAGCGCTTTTAAATGATATCTTGCCAAATTTAAAAGATATAAACGCGATCGCTGTGACAAACGAGCCAGGGCTAAGCGTGAGCCTGATAGGCGGCGTCAGCATGGCAAAAGCGCTAAGTATCGCCCTAAATATCCCGCTAATCGCCGTAAATCACCTAGTTGGTCATATCTACTCGCTATTTTTAGACCGCGAAGCCACCTTTCCGCTTGGAGTTTTGCTAGTTAGTGGCGGACATACGATGATTCTTGAGATTAGCAAAAATGGCGAGATTACAGAGCTTGCAAGCACTAGCGATGATAGCTTTGGCGAGAGCTTTGACAAGGTGGCAAAGATGCTTGATCTTGGCTATCCAGGGGGTGCCGTCGTGCAGCAAAACGCACTTTTGTGCGAGGATAAAGATAGGTTTAAATTTACCGTCCCACTTCTTCACGACAAACGCCTTGAATACAGCTTTTCAGGGCTTAAAAACCAAGTCAGAGTTGAAATTTCAAAGCTTGAAATTATCACACAAAAAGATATTGCAGATATTTGCTACGCCTTTGAAAATACGGCCTGCGAGCACATTTTAAATAAGCTTGAAAAGGTTTTCAAGCTAAGAAATTTCAAGCGATTTGGCGTAGTTGGCGGAGCGAGTGCGAATTTAAATTTACGAAAAAGGCTTGAAGCGCTTTGTCAAAAAAATGAGTGCGAGCTTTTGCTAGCTCCACTTGCATTTTGCTCTGATAACGCGCTGATGATAGCAAGAGCTGGACGTGAGAAATACTTAAAAAAAGAGTTTATCTCGCATGATAAACTAACTATAAATCCAAGGGTTAGTTTTAAGAAAATAGAAATTTAAAATTAAAGTAAATTTGATGGTGGCTAAAGCTAGCCACCTTGCTTAAATTTAAAGCCTTTTTTTCATCTTTTCAAATTCATCTTTTATCACTTGCTCGTGTGGCTCGCTAGTCATTTTATTTATCGCGTCGCCCCAGATACTGACCATGATGATGGCTAGACTTGAGGTTAAAATGCCTGGTAAAATTTCATAAACATAGGCATTTAGCCCTGATGTTATCCAAAATATCACGGTCGCACCGCCAGCTATCATACCAGCAAGCGCTCCAAGTGCGCTCATACGTTTCCAGTAAAGGCTAAAAAGCAGTACCGGACCAAAGCTCGCGCCAAATCCAGCCCAAGCGTTGCCAACAACGTTTAAAACGTTATCTGTCGAGATAAAGGCAAGCACTGTGGCAATTATCGCCACGACCACGACTGCATAGCGGCTGATCGCTGTTTGCGTGCTTTGGCTCACCTCTTTTTTATAAAAGGCAAAGATGAAGTCCTTTGTGACCGAGCTTGAAGTGACTAAAAGCTGGCTTGAGATGGTACTCATGATCGCTGAAAGCACGGCTGAGATGATGATACCTATAAAAAATGGCGGGAAAAGTAGCTCGCCAAGCTTTAAAAATACTGTCTCAGGATCGCTTAGTCCGCCTCTTTGGCTAAAATAGACAAATCCGATAAGTCCGCTCATAATTGCACCAAGTAGGCCGATCGTCATCCAGCCGATACCGATCCTTCTTGCCTTTGCAAGCTCTTTTGAGTCACGTATCGCCATAAATCTAACGATGATATGTGGTTGCCCAAAGTAGCCAAAGCCCCAAGCTAGAAGGCCCAAAATACCCCAGAAAGTCTGGTCTCTAAATGGATTTAGGTGGTTTGCATCAAGCCTGCTTATCTCTTTTATCAAATTTGTATCGCTTGGCAAGTCTAAATTTAGATATGCCACGACTGGGATCGAAACTAGGACACAAAACATCAAAAGACCCTGAAATGCGTCAGTTATGCTAACAGCCTTAAATCCGCCAAAAAATGTGTAAAAGACTACGATTATGAGCGTAAAGACCGCTCCGTATGCGAATTTTAAGCCAAAAAAGCTCTCAAAAGTTTTGCCACCAGCGATGATACCACTACTTACGTAAAGCGTGAAAAATATTAAGATTATAAGACCTGAGATGATCCTTAAAATTTTTGTTCTGTCTTTAAAGCGGTTTTCTAAAAAGTCTGGTATCGTGATACTGTCGCTTGCAACCTCAGTATAGACCCTAAGCCTCTTTGCTAGAAATAAGTAGTTGCAGTATGCTCCCACGATAAGACCAGCTATCATCCAGACATTTGCCACGCCAGTTGCGTATAGAGCCCCGGGCACGCCAAGTAGCATCCAACCACTCATATCAGAAGCACCAGCGCTAAGTGCGGTGACGACTGGACCCATTTGACGGTTATCTAGCAGATACTCGTTCATACTTGCATTTTTATCGTAGAAATATCGTCCGATGAAGAGCAAGAAACCAAAATAGATGGCGATGGCTAAATAAGACCCAAAGCTCATAAATTTCCTTTCAAATAAAATAAAACGGTTATGTTATTACAAAAATATTTAAATTTCAATGAGCGGGCTCATTCCTTAAAAATTTTTAAGCAAAATGATATATATTTTTTCGTATCATTTAAGGCTACATTTTAAAGAAAGGACGAAGTTGAACGCTCAAAATTTAGCCAAATTTCTATTTTTTATAATAATTGTCTCGCTTGGAACATATTTTTTCTATCCAAGAGATCTCAGCGAGGCGCAAGAGATCGCATATATCAAAAGTTACGGAGTGACGCTAGGCCTTACTATAGGCGGTATTGCTATAGGTATAACACTTGGATTTATTTTAGCTTTTATTAAATTTTTAGATATCAAGGTTTTAAATTTCGTCATAGACGAGTATATCGACATCTTGCGTGGAACACCTGTAATACTTCAACTTCTAATATTTTCAGTGGTGATTTTCGCCACTTGGAGTGACAACTTTTATGTCGCTGTGATCGCACTTGGACTAAATAGCTCGGCTTACGTCGCTGAGATCGTAAGAAGCGGCATAAATAGCGTCGATAAAGGTCAGATGGAGGCAGCTAGGGCGATGGGGCTAAACTACTACGTTTCGATGCGTGAGATAGTCTTCCCACAAGCTACTAAAAATATCTTGCCAGCACTTGCAAATGAGTTTATCTCACTTTTTAAAGAGACCTCAGTCGTTGGCTACATAAGCGTCGTTGATATCACGATGCAAAGTAAGAGCTTGCAGGCGGTGTTTTACAGCCCAGAGCCAGTCATTTTTACGGGCATTGTATATTACGTGAGCGTTAAATTTTTCACCCTTTTGGTGAAACTACTTGAGAGGAGACTAAATCGCCATGATTGAGATTAAAAATTTAAACAAAAGCTATGGCGATTTGTGTGTTTTAAATGACATCAGCGTGGATATCAAAAAAGGTGAAGTCATAGCGATAATTGGTCCAAGTGGCGGTGGAAAAAGTACATTTTTGCGCTGCATAAACCGTCTTGAAGAGCCAGATAGCGGACATATCAAGATAAATGGCGAAGATATCCTAAATAAAAAATTAGACATAAATAAAATTCGCCAAAAAGTGAGCATGGTATTTCAGCACTTTAATCTTTTTGCAAATAAAAATGTCTTGCAAAATTTGACCCTAGCTCCGATAAAAGCTGGGATCTTAGACAAAGAGAGTGCCGAGAGGAGGGCAGATGAACTGCTAAAGAGTGTTGGGCTAAGCGATAAGAAATTTGCCTATCCGCACAAGCTCTCAGGCGGTCAAAAGCAGCGTATCGCCATCGCTAGAAGCCTTGCTATGGATCCAGAAGTGATACTGTTTGACGAGCCAACAAGTGCGCTAGATCCTGAGATGATCGGCGAGGTGCTTGATATCATGAAAGATGTCGCAGCAAAGGGCATAACGATGCTTGTGGTGACCCACGAAATGGGCTTCGCAAGAAACGTGGCAAATAGAATTTTCTTTATGGACAAAGGCAAGATAGCAGTTGATGATACGCCAAAAAATGTCTTTACAAATCCGCAGCACGAGCGTCTGCGAGAGTTTTTAGGTAAAATTTTAAATCACTAATAAGGAGTAAAATGAAAAATTTATTAAAAGTTTTAGCGTTAGGGTTAGTTATGTTTTTTATAGGTTGTGGTGATGATAGTGGCAAAAAAACAGCTGCAACTGCGCCAGAAGCTAGCAAAGAGGTAGTTTATAAGGTAGGATCAAGCGCTGATTATCCTCCATTTGAGTATCTTGATGATAAAAATCAAATCGTTGGTTTTGAGATCGATCTTCTAAATGAGATCACTAAAAAAACTGGGATCAAATTTGACGTTGCAAATATGAGTTTTGATGGGCTAATACCAGCTTTAAAAACAGGCAAGATCGATATCGCGATAAGCGGCATGAGTGCAACTGATGAGAGAAGAAAGTCTGTTGATTTTACTAAGCCATATTATTTTTCAGAGAATTTATTTATCCGCAAAAAAGGCTCAGATGTAAATAAAGATAACCTTAAAGATAAGAAAATTTCAGCTCAAGTTGGCACGCTTCAAGAAGAGGCAGCTAAAAATATCACAACTCAGTCAATCCCAGCTGAAAATGTAGCGGCAGCTATAATGTCACTAAATGCTGGCAAAATCGATGTTGTGCTAACCGATAGCCCAATAGGTGTTGAGTTTTTGAAACAAAATCCAGACTTAGAAGAGTTTTTAAGACTTCCTGACGGCACAGAGGGCTTTGCGATGGCATTTGATAAGGGCAAACATACTGATCTTATCAAAAAGATAGATGCTGCGATCGAAGAGCTACAAAAATCTGGTGAATTTGACAAAATGCTCGCTAAATACGACCTTAAAAAATAAATCCTAATATAAATTTGCAAGAGGCAGGATGCTTCTTGCAAAAAATCTCACAAATTTCTAATTTATAAAATTAAATATTATTTAAATATATTGTAATAAAATTGTCAATTTGATTTAAGGAGAATATAATGAAGTCACTCAGGATGAGAACGGCACTTGTGCTAAGTGTCATGCTTTTGGTTTGTGTTAGTGTGGTTGGTCTTGTGACCTATAACATGGCTAAAAATTTATATACCGACAGGGTCGAAAGTAAAGAATTCCCACTTGCTGTCAATGAAGTTGGTTATAAAATAGAATCTTACATCGATAAGATAATCGACGCTTCTTATCAAATAACTCAAAATAGCTTCTTAATAGACTGGGTCAAAAATGGCGAGGACGAGCACGGCAGAAAGGTCTTGTTTGATTATTTTCAAACTCTTACTAAAAATTTAAAGCTAGATACAATAATGTTTGGCTCAGACAAAACCCTAAACTACTATGTCGAAGATAAAATTTTAAAGGTCATTAACCCAGAAAATGACAAATGGTACTACGCCTTAAAAGATGGTAGTAGCCCAAGCCTAATCGACATCAACAAGGCTGAAGACGGCAGTGGCAAGATAATGATGTATATAAACTACAAAGTTCAAAAAGATGATAAATTTTATGGTATCGCAGCAACTGGCGTAAATTTAAGCGAGATAGTAAATTTTGTCCAGTCACAAAAGATAGGTCGCGGCGGTAAATTTCTACTTGTCGATGAAAAAGGTGACATCAAGATCGGTAAAGACGTAAGCGGCAATCTAAAAGATTTAGTTGGCGATGCAAACCTTAAAAAGCTGATTAACGAAAACGGCAGCTACATTTCGCTAGATAAAGATGGCAGAAATTTATTGATCGGCTCAAAATATATCAAAAGTATGGGCTGGTATCTTATCGGCGAGCTTGATAAAGACGAGCTTTTAGAGGATCTAAACTCACTTGCTTATGCATCTGTTGGAGTGCTTGTAGTGGTGCTTATTTTGGGATTATTGCTCTCGCTTTATCTATCGTCTTACCTCCTAAAAATCATCCTCAAACTAAAAACAGGCCTGCTATCTTTCTTTGATCTACTAAATCATAAGACAAATAAAGCAGAGCCTATAGAGATAACATCTAAAGATGAATTTGGTCAAATGGCAGAGCTAATAAACAAAAACACAAAGGCCATTGAAGATGGTATGAAAGATCAAAGTATCTTCATCCAAAAAGCCAACACCTTTGTAAATGAGATAAAAGATGGCAACTATGAAGCAAGCTTAGAAGCTGATACTAATAACCCAGCACTAAATCAACTAAAAAGCACATTTAAAGATCTCCAGCTTGCTCTTAAAAATGCAATCTCAAGTAATGGTAAAGATGTACTTGATCTACTAAACACTTATAAAAACCAAGACTTTACAAAAAGACTTGATGATGATGGTAAGATAGCAAGTGGTATAAACTCTCTTGGCATAGAAATATCTAAAATGCTAAATGACAATCTAAACCAAGCTCAAGTACTAGAAGAAAAAGCTAAACTTCTAGCTAGCTCAGTATCAAAAGTAGCAAGCTCAGCAAACACTCAAGCAAATAGCTTACAAGAAAGTGCAGCTGCAGTTGAGCAAATGTCTAGCTCAATGAATGCCATCTCTCAAAAGACAGCTGATGTTATAAGACAAAGTGATGAAATTAAAAACATCATAACTATCATTAGAGATATAGCAGATCAAACAAACCTTCTAGCACTTAATGCTGCAATAGAAGCAGCAAGAGCTGGAGAACATGGTAGAGGATTTGCTGTTGTTGCTGATGAGGTTAGAAAACTAGCAGAAAGAACTCAAAAATCTCTAGGTGAGATAGAAGCAAATACAAATGTCCTAGCTCAATCAATAAATGAGATGAGTGAATCTATAAAAGAGCAAAGTGAAGGAATTAACATGATAAATCAATCAGTTGCTCAAATAGATCACCTAACAAAAGAAAATGTTGTAATTGCAAACCAAGCAAACGAAGTAACATCAGAAGTAGATGAGATGGCTAAAGCCATAGTTGAAGAGGTTAGGAAGAAGAAATTCTAGCTTTTTTATCCAAAGGGGGACAAGGGGACTTGAATTACGAAGCCGTCCCCTTATCTCCCTTTAGATCCCACGTCTGCTTGCAGTTACGAGGCGAAGCCCGAGTAAAATCCCCTCGCACGTTAGATGCGCATGCGATAGCACTATTGTGCCGCATGCGTTTCGAAAGCTCTAATAAATTTTAGATACACTCGCTCATGAAATTTTAAAATTTGCTAGACTTCTTTTGACACACGTAACTATACACTTTACAAGCTTATGTAAATTTCTGTCATTACGCTAAATTTAAACAAATTTTAATAGATAAATGCCGATAATTAGGGCATTAAATCACCTTAAAGGATAGACATGAAAAAGATCTTTGCTCTTTTACTGACAGCTTTTGTTGCTCTTTGTGCAAATGAGCTAAAATTTGGTACAGCGGCAAACTACCCGCCATTTGAATACATCGATGAAAACAACAAAATAACAGGCTTTGACATCGATCTTATAGATGAAATTTCAAAGCGTGCTGGTTTTTCATATAAGATAGTAAATATGAGCTTCGATGGCCTCATCCCAGCGCTTAAAGCTGGCAAGATAAATGGCATCATAAGTGCGATGAGTGCGACTCCTGATAGACTAAAGTCGATTGATTTTACAAAGCCATACTACCTAACTGAAAACATCTACCTAAAGAAAAAAGGCAACGACGCTTTAAAAGCTAAAGAGGAGCTAGCTGGCAAAAAAGTAGGCGTGCAACAAGGCACCATCCAAGAGCTAGCTGCAAATGCGATAAATGGCGCAAAAGTAGTGCCTTCAGAAGATACTGTGCCACTCATCATGGGGCTAAAAGTTGGCAAATTTGACGCGGTTATCCTTGATAGCTCGATAGGCTATGGCTTTATCAAGAAAAACCCTGAAGTAGAGGCGTTTTTCAAAGAGGTTGATGGTAGCGAGGGCTTTTCAATAGCTTTTGACAAAAATAAAGAGAGTGAGCTTATCGCTAAGATAAATCAAATTTTAGATGAGATGAAAAAAGACGGCAGCTACGACGCACTGCTTAAAAAATACGAACTAAAATAACACCTCCCAACTAGCCTGCAAATTTAGCAGGCTAGCTTTATCTTGCATTTTAAAATTTATACTAAAATCCGCTTTTACATAGAAATTTAAAGGACGGATTATGAGAAAAATTCTGCTACTTTTGTGCCTAGCACTTAGTCTCTTTGCCTTGCAAAATGACAAGGATATGCTAAGTGGCGAGCTAAAAAACGGGCTTAAATACTACATAAAAGAGAATAAACTCCCGCAAAATACAGCTATCTTTTACCTAGTCGTAAACTCAGGCTCTACTGATGAGAAAGACGGCGAGCAGGGGCTTGCACACTTTTTGGAGCACATGGCGTTTAATGGTAGCCGTGACTTTAGCAAAAATGAGCTCATTAAACAGCTTGAGAGTCTTGGGGTTAAATTTGGCGCTGATCTAAACGCGCAAACGAGCTATGATCAGACGAGCTACACGCTAAGCATAAATGTAAATGAGAAAAATTTAAAGGACGTTTTCAAGGTCTTTTCAAACTGGATCGATGGCGTGAAGATCGACGCAGGCGAGCTTGATAAGGAGCGAGGCGTCATAATGGAGGAGGAGCGCCAGCGAAACACGCCAGCATATAGGCTCTATCTTGCCCAAAGCAAGGACATCTTTGCTGGCAGCATCTATCAAAAAAGAGTGCCTATAGGCGATATGAACGTGATAAAAAGCGTAGATGCTAAGCACATGCAAGAGTTTTACGAGAGGCTTTATCAGCCAAGATTTATGAGCTTTGTAGCAGTTGGCGACTTTGATAAAAATGAGATAAAAGCTCTGATAGAAAAAAGCTTTAGCGCAGCAAAAAACAGCAACTCATACGTTCATCCAGATAAAAGCATCGCTTTTAAAGATGGGCTAAACGTCTTTAACTACGACGCAAACGAGACGGCGGCTCAGTTTGTAAGACTTAGCTTTTTTGATAAATTTAAGCCAGTCTTGGATGAGGCTGATGTGAAGAGAAATTTAAAAGATGCGCTAATAGCAAGCCTTATAAATATGCTTTATGAGCAAAAAAATGCAAATAATTCATCAAATTTAAGCGTTGATTTTATGGCGCAAACGCTTCAAGCAAAGCAAAAAATTTATAGTTTTGAGGCAAATGTGATCGGAGATGATTTTAACGCCAGCCTTAAAGATATGTTAAGCGTTTTAAAGGGCATTGAGAAATTTGGCTTTAATAAAGGCGATTTTGCCGATGTGAAAAAGGCGTTTGTGGCAAATGTAGAGGCTAAATTTAAACGCTCAAAAACTAAAAAATCAAGCGTTTATGCAGGTGAAATTTTAAATATGATCGAAAATGGCGGCTTTGTGCTAAGCGATGAAGATAGCAAAAACCTTAGCCTAAAGCTCTTAAATGAGATCACGCTAGAGGATGTTAATGCTAGATTTAGGCAAATTTTAGCCATACCTGATGAGCGCGTGAGGGTCTTTAGCAAAGATGGCTTTAAACTTAGCAAAGATGCCTTTTTAAAGCTAAAAGATGAAGCAAAACCTTACGATACAAATTTAGCTAACCAGAGCCTAAATAAGAGCCTTGGCAATGAAAATTTAGAGCCAAAAGATATAGTCTCTAGCGAATTTGATCAAAAGCATGGCATCTATACTTATAAGCTGCCAAATGGCTCGCAAGTCATCTTTAAGCCACTAGCCACCAAAAAAGATAGCATCTTGTTTGCGGCCATTAGCAAGGGCGGTACTTCAGATCTTGCTGATCCTAAGCTTGGCGGCTTTGCGGTTGCGCTCACAAATGAAAGTGGCGTTGGCAAATTTAACAACTACGAGCTTTCAAAGGTGCTAAACGACAAGATAGTAAGCTACGAAAAGAGCATAGAGGAGCTTATGCAGGGCTTTTACGGCTCATCTAGCACGGGCGATCTTGACTCGCTAATGGCTGTTATAAATTTAGAGTTTAACTCCCCAAGAGCCGATGCAAACGTGCTTGAGAGGATAAAACAAAGAGCAAAAGATGAGCTAGCTAAAGAGCAAAATTTACCTGAATATAAATTTAGCACCGAATTTAGTAAGTTTTTTTACGAAAATAATAGGCGTGTAGCGCCCATTGAGATGGCTCAGATTGATGCGCTAAAGCTAAATGAGCTAAAAGAGATTATCAAAGATAAATTTACAAACGCAGCCTCATACACCTTCGTAATCATCGGCGACACCGACGAGGAGAGGCTTTTGCCACTTGTTAAAAAGTATATCGCTACCTTGCCAAAGCTTGGCGAGGCTGAAAATTTTAAAGATGATGGCGTGCGAAGCATCAAGGGAGAGCACACCTTTAAAAGGGAGTATCAAAGCACAAAAAGAAGCGATGTGAGCGTGGATATCGTAAATTTAGATACAAAATACAGCTTCAAAGAGGTGGTCAAACTAAGAGCGCTAAGCTCGGTCCTAAAAACGGCGCTTCGTGAAAAGATCAGAGAGGACAAAGGCCAAACATACGGCTTTAGCCTAAACGCTAGGCTCGCTCGCTATCCGTATGAGCACTCAAAGGCGGTGATCGGCTTTACTTGCGACCCTGCAAACACGGACAAGATCATCGCCGAGATAAAAGAGATAATAGCTAGCATTAAGCGTGATGGCGCGCTCTTGCCAAAGCATTTGGAGGATTTTAAGGCGCAGAGTGAAATTTCTATAAAAAAAGACTACGAAAAGCCTGAGTTTTGGCAAAATCTCATCATCTCAAATAAAATTTTTAACACGCCACTTTACACGGCTGATGAGTATATAGATGCGGTCAAAACGCTCACAAATGACGACATCAAAGAGGCTGCTAGGCTATATCTTGATGAGAAAAATATGGTGATAAGTATAAATAATCCGAAGTAGGAATTTTTTGGGCTAGGCTGGCTGGTTCTTTAAATTTAAGCCCGAGTAGATTTTTTTGGAGTTAAACTGGCTCTTAAAATTTAAACCCGAGTAGAAATTTAGAGAGCTAAGCTAGTCTCAAGAAATTTAAACTTAAGCAGAAATTTGAGTAGCAAAGCCAGCCTCCAGAAATTTAGCTCTAAATAAAAATTTAGTTTGCTAGGCTAGCTCTTTAAATTTAAGCCCGAGTAGATTTTTTGGGAGTTAAACAGGCTTTTTAAATTTAAACCTGAGTAGAAATTTTAAGAACCAAGCCAGCCCCCAAAATTTAAACTTAAAGCTAAGCCAGTATATCCTTTGGCTTTAGCTTGTTTAGCTTTTGCACTAGATCATCAAAGCTTGCGCCATTTTCGACCTCGCGCCTGATAAATTCCTCAAAAAACTCACGTTTTATGTCTTTATCCGTGTAAGTCACGCTCTTTTTGGTAACTTGCATAGGCTTAAATTTCTCTTCTTCTATATCCTCATCGCCATCTTCCCTAACTGGCACAAGAGCGATATTTTGCAGCACATCAGCGATATTTTCGCCCTTTTCATAACTTGTTTTTAGAAATTTCAAAAACTCATCTTTGCTGTTTTTATCAGCGTAGCTTACACGCTGTAGCATCGCTTGACCTAAGATATCTATGCGCTTCTTAGCCGATGTTTGCTCGTATTGCAAAGCCCCGTCTTTAAAAGAAATTTTCACATTTGCATGTTCGCCAAGTATCCTTTCGGCGGTAAATTCCAGCCATTTGTCTTTAAATTCATCTATGCTTAGATCAGAATCTAGCAAATTTCTAGCTTCAGGGCTTAGATGAAGCGCGCCATTATTTTGATTGATTATGATGCCAAGAGCGTCGGTGGCATTAGCGGATATGTGATAGGTTTTGTTAAACTCATCTACGCTAAAGCCGTTTTTCTCGCTGGTTAGGATGGAATTTAACCTCCAAAGCTTCGTGCTATCAACGAAATTTTTAAGGCTAGCCACTTCATCTTTACTCATAGAACTATCGATGCCATTTATCTTGCCCCAGATAGAAATTTTATCATTTGACGAGTAGCCAGAAAGCGATAGATGCTTGAAGTCTAGAGAATTAGGAGAAATTTTTACCTTGCCTAAATTTGCGATAGTCGTTGGCTGTTTATTAAAAGCGTCTTGATAGTTAAAGCTTTGATTAAATCCATTTAGCGCATTTATCATGTCAAATCCTTTAACACTATATCGGCAAATGGATTTAAATTTTAAGTGGGATTATTTTTTATTGCGGTATTTTTCAAAAATGGCGATCATTTGGTGCGAGTCTTGCGCGACTTTGAGCTTGTTTGGGTTTTTGCTAAGCAGCTCTTCTCTTAGGGCGTCGATAAATTCCTTGTCCTTTTTGCAGGCTTCAAGGCTCACACGCCCTCTAAGTATAGCCATAAACATAATATCGGCAGTCGCGTTTATCATCTCAAGCATCTTTTCTTCGCTCATTTTTCTAAATTTTGCCCCTTTTTAAGCAAATATTATTCCTTTGTGCTTATAAAATTTATTATTTTTACCTCTTGGCTCTCTTTGCAAGCCTCCAGAGCAGCTGCGTTTTTCACCATGTGAGCGCTCTTCATATGCTCTTTTTGGCTTTCTAAATTTTCCCAGCTCTCCATAAAGCAGTATTCGCTTTTAGTGCCTGCAACTACGCCGCACTCGTAGCTTATGCAGCCTTTGTCTTTTCTTGAAGCTGGCACGATCTCTTTTAAAATTTCTTCAAATTTCGCCTCACATCCAGCTTTTAACTTTACATTTACATAAAATCCTACCATTTGCCTATCCTTTAATATTTTTTGGCTAAAATAACGCAATTTAGACGCAAGTTTGCGTATTACATTACAAGGCCTTTTCATGACAAGATGATACAAAATAGTAAATTTATAACTCATAAAACCAAACAAATTTAACCAAATATCGGAGAAAAAATGAAAAGACGAGACTTTTTAAAGCTAGGCGCCTTAAGCGCAGCAAGCCTTCAAGCAAAAGAACTTGACGGAGCAGCTCAGGCACTTTTTGACAAGCAAAGCGGCCTAAGTGCGAACAAATTTGGCCCATTTTATGTAAAAACTATCGCAGGTCGCGTGGTAGAGACCGAGCCATTTGAGGGTGATGCGTGCCCAAATGAGCTAAACAACGCACTTCTTGATCATATCCAAAACGAAAGCCGTGTAAAATATCCATTTGTTAGAAAGAGCTTTTTGACTGACCCAAACAACCCAAAGCCAGAGCTTCGTGGCAAAGAGGAATTTGTGCGTGTGAGCTGGGACGAGGCGATAAAGCTAAGTGCGAAAATTTTAAAAGAAAATTTTGATAAATACGGCGCTGAAGCTATCTACGGACAGGTTTATCAGTGGGGTAGCCTTGGTAAAGTTGGTCACAGCCAAAAGACCGCAAAGAGGCTACTTAACGTGCTTGGCGGATATGTAAATGAGCTTGGTGGCTACTCATACGGCGCAGCGACTGTCATCATGCCGCATATCACTGGCTTTATCGATCCAACGCTCGCACCAACAAAGTGGGAGGCTATCTTAAAAAATGCCAAAACGATCGTATTTTGGGGCACAAACCCAGTCGTTTCAAACAAGATCGCCATTGGCGTGCCACTTCACAACTCATATAAATACTACGATGAGATCAGAAAAAAAGGCGAGAGCGGCGAGATGAAAATTTATAGCGTAGACGTTTATCACAACGAAAGCGCAAGATATTTTGGCGCAAAATACCTTGAAGTCGTGCCTTGCGCTGATACGGCGATGATGATAGGTATGTGCAACTACCTTTTTGAAAAGGGGCTTTATAGCAAAGAATTTATAGAAAAATACACCGTTGGCTTTGATAAATTTAAAGAATATATGCTTGGCACAAAAGACGGGGTCAATAAAAACCTAGCTTGGGCAAGCAAAATTTGTGGCGTGAGCGAGCAAGAGCTGGCGAAATTTAGCGAGGATCTAGCCAAAAACGACTCAGTCATAGTTAGTGGCTACGCCATCCAAAGGCAAGATCACGGCGAGATGGCCTACTGGGCGCTAGTGACGCTAAATGCGATGCTTGGACACATCGGCAAAGAGGGTTGTGGCTTTGTCACAAATGACGGCATGCACAAAAACGCTGATGAAAGCTATATAGCGCCTAAACTAGCGGCTTTTGAGACGAAGGTGCCACAAAAATTTATTGATAGTGGGCTAGTGCCAAAGACTAAGGGCTACGAGCTGCCAAACTCAAGGCTCATAGACGCGCTTTTAAGCCCTGGTAAGGAGATAACTAGAAATGGCAAGAGCTACAAGCTACCAAAGATCAGAGTGATGTTTAACGCCAATGGCTCGACATTTACAAGGCATCCAGAGACTAACAGGGCGATAAAAGCTATGCAAAAAGTTAGTGCGATCATCACTTGCGAGCCATTTTGGACGAGCACGGCTAAATTTAGCGACATAGTCCTACCAGCTGCGCTTGAGTGCGAACGAACGGACATCGAGATGGCAAACTCAACAAACGAATATCTCTTTGCCATTAAGCCGCTTGTCACGCCATTTGGCGAGAGTAAAAGCGACTTCGAGATCGCAAGGCTCATCGCAAAAGAGTGGGGCAGAGAAGAGGCATTTAGTGAGGGCAAAAGCGAGCTAGAATGGGTCAAAGAAATTTACGAAGATGCCGTTAAAAAGGCTGCTGGGCTTGGGTATGAGAGCATGCCAAGCTTTGATGAGTTTTGGCAGAAGGGATATTTTAGATTTGACAAGGTCGATGAGAAAAAACGCTACTTTACAAACTACAAGAAATTCCGCGATGACCCAGTGGCAAATCCGCTAAAAACGCCATCTGGCAAGATAGAAATTTACTCTGAAACGGTCGCTGGCTTTGGCTACGATGACTGCCCACCGCATGCGACGTGGCTTGAGCCATTTGAGTGGCTGGGCGCAAAAAATAAAAAATACCCTATCGCCATCAGCGGCGCACACTCTAAATTTAGACTTCACTCGCAGCTAAATAACTCTGTGCTTCGCCATTTTAACGAGATCGCAGAGCGCGAGCCAGTGCTCATAAACCCAAAAACAGCCGAGGCTAGAGGGATAAAAATGGGTGACGTGGTGAAAATTTACAACGACAGGGGCGAAATTTTGTGTGGTGCATTTGTGACTGAGGACGTGCCACAAAACGTTGTTATCGTGAGCGAGGGCGCTTGGTACGACCCAGATGTGCCAGGCGAGAAGAGCCTTTGCTTGCATGGAAATTTAAACGTGCTCACAAAAGACGTGCCATCAAGCAAGATGAGCCAGAGCAACACCGCTCACACGAGCCTTGTCGAGGTCGAGAAATTTAAGGGCACGCCAAAGCGTGTCAGGGCGT
This sequence comes from Campylobacter concisus, assembly GCF_902460895.1. Taxonomy (GTDB): domain Bacteria; phylum Campylobacterota; class Campylobacteria; order Campylobacterales; family Campylobacteraceae; genus Campylobacter_A; species Campylobacter_A concisus_BC. Next base: position 113,201 of record NZ_CABPVL010000003.1, read on the forward strand.
TTGACGCACCAAAGATCGGCGCAAGAAAGGCCTAAAAGTAACACTTTGAAAATTTAAAGTGCCAAAAGCTATCCTTTTTTAAATAATTAGAGTTAAAATCTAAGAAAAAAGAAAGGATAGCTAATGAAAATCGCTGAAATAGACACTCCAGCGCTGCTCATAGACAGAGAGATAGTGCTAAAAAACTTAGACAAAATGCAAAAATATGCTGATAAATTTAACGTAAGCTTAAGACCACATACCAAAACGCACAAGATGCCATACTTTGCAAAACTGCAAGTAGAGCGCGGCGCAAAGGGCGTCACGGTGGCAAAGGTGGGCGAAGCTGAAGTGATGGCAAAAGAGGGGCTAAACGACATTTTCATCGCAAATGAGATCGTCACAAGGCAGAAATTTGCTCGCATCATAGCTCTTTTAAGATCTGGCACAAAAGTGAGCTTTGGCGTCGATAGCGTGGGCGTTTTAAGGCTCATTGATGAGGTCTTTGGCGAGGCTGGCGAGATAGCTAGGCTGCTTGTCGAGATAGAAGTTGGCGAAAACCGCTCAGGCGTCATAGAAGAGGGCGATTTTAGAGCTTTGATGGGCGCTTTTAAAGAGTGCAAAAACGCGGAATTTTGCGGTGTTTTTTCGCATGATGGTCACTCGTACAAGGCAAAAGATAAGCGTGAGTGCGAGCAAATTTTTAGGGTGGCAACCAAGAGAACGCTAAAATTTGCTGATATCGCGCGTGAGTTTGGGTATGAAAATTTTACTGTTAGCATAGGCTCGACGCCATCGCTGATAAACGACTTTGAGATACCAAAAGGCGTTACGGAGCTGCGCCCTGGCACATATATATTTATGGATGCGTCGCAGGCAAATGCTTATGGCAGCTTTGATATGAACGCCGCTAGCGTGCTTGCCACAGTGATCTCAAGGCCGACTGCGACCCGCACGATCCTTGATGCTGGGGCAAAGGCGCTAACCAAAGAGAGGCGCAGCGAGGGCTTTTGCACGACGCCTGGCATGGGGCTCATCGCAGAGCACGAGGTGTGGATAGACAGCCTATTTGACGAGCATGCGATCATCTTAAACGAGAAATTTGCAAAAAGCGTGCGCGTGGGCGATCTTGTTCGCATCTATCCAAACCACGTCTGCCCAGTGGTAAATTTATACGACTACGCCTATCTCATAAGTGGCGATGAGGTCTGCGAAAAAGTACCAGTTTTGGCAAGAGGTAAGATAGAATAAGGATTTGCCTTGGTTTTATGTAAAAACTCAAATTTTAAACTTTCACTCACTCGCAAGAATTGACTACTAAAATTTGGCTTCGCTTATAGTTTAGCTCAAATTTTAGAGCCGAAATTACTCGCTCATGAAATTTTAAAATTTGCTTGACACTTGCACGCGCAGTTTGAGTTCAAATTTTACTTTAATATCACCGAACTCTCTTGTAGTTTTTCTAGCTTTAAAATTTGCTCTTTTGGCTTTGCTTTTAGGCGCTCAAGCATCGCTATTTTTTGGGCGTAAATTTCATTAAATTCGGTCTTTATATCAAGCAAAGTTTTATTTAAAAAAGAGTTATTTGAGCACATAAGATCGTCAAATTCATAAAGGCTAAAGGCGTTTAGCATGCGCTCAAAAACCTCTTTTGCGCTTGGGATGTAGAGTGGCGTGCTCATTTGCAGGTGCGAATTTAGCGAGTTTTCGATCTTTTGCTTTAGAAAATAAACCGCAAGTTTAAGCGCATTTTCGTAGTTTGACGCAACCTTTACGTCCAGCTTTTCAAAAAAGAGCGATATCTTTTGCGTTGCCTTAAATTTGGCATTTTCATACTCTCTTAAAAAATTCTCATAGGTCCTGCCAGCGTAGGTATTTATCGATTTTGTCTCGTAGTTTGAGGCAAACTCATCAAATGGATTAAAGCTCTCATAGCGAGATTTGTAGATGAAAAGCTCATCTTCTAAACTTTTATAAAGCTCATCAAAAGCCGATATGATCTCATTTTCAAGCTCTTTTAGATCTCTTTTATAGCGTTTAAAAAATTTAGAAAAAACGACGTCTTCGTAGATGAGCTTTGAAAAGACCTCGTCCGTATCAAGGCTTATCATTTCAAAATTTTCACGCTTATAAATTTCTTTGTTTAAAAGCGTCTTTGCTGGGTTAAATTTTGTCCTAGAAAATGGCTTAAGCAGCTTAAAAACTTCGTCGCTTGCAAGCTTGATAGCCTCGCTCATATCGCTGTATCGCAGGGCGATTTTAGGCTTAAACTCCTCTTTTATCGCTTCTAGTTTTTCTTCAAGCGTGGCATTAAATTTATCCAAAATTTCATCAGCTGCGCTATAAACTTTTAGGCGGTTTTTTTGCTCGCTAATCAAAAAATTTACTATCTTTTTCGCCCTTGCTTTTATGAAATTTTCTTTAAAGCTCGCATTTAAAAATGCCTCTTTTACCGCACTTAGTGCTTTAGCGAAATTTGAGCTTTCTAGCTCGCTCTTGTTTTCATTTGCGATGCCATGGAGTGCTTGCTTTGACGAGATGGCGATGATATCTTCAAAAAGCTCGCCATAAGTTTGCCTAGCGTGCTTTAGCAAGCTTTCAAGCTCGTCAAGACTTAGCTTGTCCTTTTGGTTGATGAAGCAAAGAGCCTTTAGATCGTTTGTCCTTAAAATTTCTTCTACGCTTTCAAGCTCACTAGCCTTTGCTGCGTTATTTGCAAGGCTTAGCCAGATCGCGCCGCAGACCTTTTTTAGCGTGTTTTTGGTCTCTTTCGTATCGGCATCTCGTAGCGAGTTTAGCCCGGGCGTGTCGATGAAATTTACCTCTTTTAAAATTTCACTTGGCGCATAAAGTGTCATGCTCTTTATCTGCTCGCTCATGGCGTTTAGCTCTGCAAGCTCGCTGCTAGCTAGCAAGCTCTCGCTGCCATTTGTAAATTTCACGCTAAGAAGCGGCATCTTCGCAAATTTTAGCCGCACGGCTTTAGCGGTGACTGGTGTGAGGCCTGAGGGCAGGACGTCTGCGCCAAGAAGTGCGTTTAGGAAGGTTGATTTGCCACTTGAAAACTGACCGATGACGGCGATTAGAGGCGGCTCATTTAGAGTGTCGATTAGTAAATTTAGGCTCTCTTTTATCTCATCGCTTGCGTGCAGACTTGGATCATTTAGCTCATTTACCAGCCTTGCTAGCTCGCCCTTAAAGTCACTTGTAAAAACCTTAAAATATCTCGCCTTATAGGCATTTATGAACTCATTAAACATTTTCTAGCTCCCCTAAAAGCGAGCAAATTTCATCTTGCAAGGCGTTTTGCTCTTTTAGTTTTAAAAGTGAGTTTTGATTTTGCGAGCTAAGCTTTTCTAGCTCACGATCTAGCTCTTTTAGCCTCTTATCAAGCGTGGCTTTTTGAGCGCTTTCATAGGTTTTTATGAGGTTTAAAAGGCGGTTTTTTTCGTGGTCAGTTAAAATTTCACAAAATTGAGAGATATTTTTATCTTTTAGCAAACCCTCTTTTAAGCCTAAAAGTGCTTCACTTGCGTCACTTGAAATTTTCGCTCTAAATGCAGCTAAAAGCTCCTTAAATTCAAGCTTTACGCCCATTTGCTCTAAAAAGTCATTGATGTTAAAAATCTCATCTTTGCTCATAACATAATCATCAAAATTTAAAGCGATATTTTGCTCGCAAGCCTTTGTTTGCACTAAAGTCTCGTTTCTAGCCTCTCTCATAAGTGCCATCACACCGTCTCGAAGCGTCGTTTTTGCGATTTGCTCTAGACGCTCAAAATTTAAGCTTTGCTTTTTACTTTTGCAGTAAGCTATCTCACTTTTTACCTTGTCGTTTAGATTTTGTAAAAGTGTCTCAAGCCCCATTTTATAGATATTTTTGGTGTTGCTACTTTCAAGTTTTGCAAGCTCATTTTGAGTTAGACTTTCAAGTTTAGAGAAATTTTCACTAAGTGCGTTTTTGACGTTTGCCTGCTCATTTTGAAGCTTTTTAAGCTCTACTTCATAAGCTTTGAGCGACAAAATTTCAGCCTTAGTAGCTTCAAGCTTGCTATTTAGAATATTTTTTAGCTCCTTTTGATACGAGCTTAAGATAAGGGCTGATTTTTTAGAATTTTTACCAAAGAGCACCTCGTAAAGATAGTCCTTAAACTCCTCTACACCGCTATTTGCAGCGCCTTCTAAGTAGCTTTTTGCACTAAGTGCAAAGTAATCAATCTCCACGCCATTTATCTGCTCGCCGATCGCTTTTTTAGTGTAGTTTAGCGTCTCGTTTAGCTCTTTGGCACTTAGCTCATCAGCGTGAGTTAGTACCACGGCAAGCCTTACGATATGCGAGTTTTCAAGGCATTTTTTCAAAAATAGTGCGTCCTTTTGCGTGGCACTTTGTGAGGCGTTCATCAGGTGAGCTAAAAGGTCGCACTCTCTCATAAAATTTGTAGTGATCTGCTCTCTTAAAACCACCGCATCATCGATGCCTGGCGTGTCTATGATGCAGACATTGTCCTTTAAAAGCTCCAATTCGTCATAAAGCTCGACACTTTTTACAAGATTTGCTGTTTTTGAGCTTGAAGATGTATAGTTTTTTATCTCGTCTATGCCGATATCTACACTTTTGCTTGGTAAATTTTCGCTTGGTACGCCAAGTGCTAAAAGCTCATCTAAGGTGTAAAAATTTACCCTCGCAAAGCTATCTTTGGAGTATTTTAAAATGGTTAAATTTATCGTTTCTGGCACGTTTGAAGCGCCAAGGACGGATTTGTTTAAAAGGGCATTTAAAAGGGTTGATTTGCCAGAGTTTATGACGCCACTTGCAGCTATGTTAAAAAGCGTTTCGTTTGATCTTTTTTTGGCTGCTACAAGCGCCTCTAAAAATGTTTTTTCGTTATCAAGCAAGCTGGCTTTTTCGTTTATCTCGTTTAAAAAGTCTAGGTTTTTATGGAAGTGATCTTTTGGCTTTGTATGAGAAATTTTAGCCTCATTAGCGCCCTTGTTTTTGCTTATGATCTTTTCTAAAAAGGTAAATTTCTCATCATCTATGATCTTTTCATCACGCAATATTTCTAGATATTTTACTATCTCATCGCTTGAAATTTTAGCCTCGTTTAGTGCCTTAAGAGTCGCAAGCTGCGCACTTTGTATGCTAAATATATCAAGCTCGATTTTAAGCCTTTTTAGCACCGCTCTAAACTCATCAAGCGCCATAAACTGATCTAAATTTCTCTCGTCACAAACTAGAAGAAGAGCTAGCAGATCTGGGTAAAATGGCACGCTAGCAGCAGCATTTGTATAAATTTTATTTGCACGCCAAGCCTGTTTTAAAAACTCATCCATAAAGACTCTTTTTGTTGATATTTTGGGATTTTATTAAATTTTTACTTATGAAGCTATCAAAAAATGAGGATGGCGCTCAAGCAAAAAGATATAAGAAAACTTCACACAGATACAAAAAATAGTATCAAAAAAGCACCGAGTTTTAGTTACAAGTAAAATACAACTTTAATTTCTAAAATAGCTAATTTGCTCTTGCAAATAAGTGAGAGCATTGCTTTTAAAATGTAATACTTTTAAACTTAAAGATATTTGTTTTAGTAGCAAAATTTATCTTGCATAAAACATCGCAACCAAACCGCGGTTTATATCTTTTGTATCACCGTCATCTATCTTTGTAACCTTTGAGATGCTCACACTTTTATCGTTATTTATTGTGAAAGTGAGCTCAATAACTCTCTCATTTATCTTTTTAGTATTTTCACCAAAATAGATCACTTCTGGCTCTTTTTGCGAGTAGTAGGCGGCATATTTGCTTTGGGCTACGACGTTGTCAAAGACCCATTTTTGTTTGATATCTAAAATTTGAGCAAGCTCGTTTTTAAACTCAAGGTCACAGCTAACAGAGGCTAGGTAGCCAGCACTTTCTTTTGTCGGATCAAATTTACAGTGCTTGTTTGCGGTGGATAAAATAGTCTCTTTGTCTATGCTTTTGCCGTCCTTTAATATGCTATTTGCGCTATCAAGTGCTAGCTCAAGGCTGTTATCAACTCTTTTTTGCTGAGCAGCTTTGGCATTATTTAGAGCTTTTATGTAGCCGCTATTTTTTCTTTCAAACTCATCTTCAAGTACATTTTTCCCCACCACGCAGCTTACTTTAACCACTTTTTTATCGTCGCTACTGATGTCTTGCCACTGTGTGCTTGTACAGCCTTTAAAGCTATCTATCGCTGAGCCTATTGTTATTGATTTATTACCTTTTAAAATGTAGTTTTTAACAATGCCTATGTTGCTTTCCTTGCAGCCCACTAATAATAAAAGTGCGCTAAATCCTAGAAATAGAGCCTTTTTCATCATTTTACCTTTTTGTAAATTTGACAAAATAGTACCAAACTAAAGTTTAAATTATTATGATTTTATTAAAATAAATTACATAAATATAATTTATTAAAATAATTTTAGAAAAATTAAGAAAAAATAAATTTTATAAATGAATAATTCTAGCGGTCGATTCTTGCTAGCAGTGAGAGTTTTAAATTTGCAAAATATAGATTTACAATTTAAATTTTTACCTATGCAATATGTGTTTTTGCTAAATTTCAAAACAAATTTTTGCTAAAACCAGCTTAGGCTTAGAAATTTAGCTCAATTATCTTTTGTAAATTTTTGATATTTTCTTTGATGTTACCATCTTTGTAGATCGCTGAGATGACGGCGATGAGATCAGGTTTGGCATGAGAGAGCGAGCCGATATTTGTCTCATTTATGCCACCTATCACGCAAACAGGTAGGTTTAAAATTTGCTTTGCTTCTTTAACTACTTCAAGCCCACATTTTGGGGCATTTGGCTTTGTGGGGCTTGTAAAAAGAGAGCCAAAAGCAACGTAGCTAGCACCATTTTTAGTGGCATTTATGGCTAAATTTATATCATTATAACAGCTAACGCCCACATATGCGTCTTTGCCTAAAATCTCAAACGCCTCTTTTATGCCCTCGTCCTCTTTGCCTAGATGAACGGCCTTTGCGCCTATCTTTTTAGCAAATTTGACATAGTCATTTACTATAAATTTCGCACCAAATTTCTCACATAAATTTAAAATTTCACTCGCAAGCTTCTCATTTTTGACCGCTTTTTTTGACCTAAACTGAAAAAATTTAACCCCGCACTCCAAAATCTCTCTTGCGTACTCCAAAGCCAAATTTTCAGGCATTAAAATATCATCGCTAATAGCGTAAATTTCAGCCATTAAGCCCTGCTTTATGATCTATAAGCCGTGCGCCAAATTTACTTTTATGAGCATTTTTTATCCCATTTGCCACAAATTTTTTAGCCATTTTTATGGCGCTTACTAGATCACTTTGCTGCGCTAAAATGGCCGCTAGCGAGCTTGAGAAGCTACAACCAGCGCCGTGCATCACTCTAGGCTCAAAAAGCTCCTCGCTAAATTTCATAGCGTCACCATTTTTTAGATAGAGCGTATCCTCGCAAATTTCATCAACCTTCGTTCGCTTTAGCACCATATCGCAAGGCAAATTTGTAAAATTAATACCCAAAATCCTAGCCTCATCTACATTTGGCGTGGCGACACTTGCAAGGTTTAAAAGCTCTTTTAGCGCCTCGATCGCCCCATCTTCTAGCAGTTTTGCACCTGACTTTGCCACACAAACTGGGTCTATGACAACTGGCACATTTTTAGCTCTTAACTCCTTTAAAAACTCGCTTACAACGGCTATTATCTCCTCATTAAAGAGCATGCCAACCTTCACAGCGTCTATATCAAGCTCAGCTAACACCATCTCAAACTGCGTTTTCACCATCTTTGCTGGCATAGCAAGCACGCTGCTAACGCCATTTGTATTTTGCGCGGTCACGGCTGTGATGACGCTTGCGCTAAAGCAGCCAAACGCCTCGCAACTTTTTATATCCGCCTGCACTCCTGCACCACCGACGCTGTCGCTTCCAGCAACTATCAAAACATTTTTTTTACTCACCCACACACCCACTTATCTCTTTTACGTCAAAAGGGTCTTTGACCTGCCATGAAAGTGCGTATTTCTCGATACTTTTCTTGATCGCACTCACCAAATAATCAATATCCTCAAAGGTATGCGTATAGTGCAGGCTAACCCTCACCCAGCCTGGCTTGTGGGTGAAATTTGGATCCTCTTTTAGCCCCAAAAGGTCGTGTCCGTACGAGCCTGCGCACGAGCAGCCAGCACGTGTTTGTATGCCATACTCTTTGCTTAAAATTTTTGAAAGCTCGTATGGAGCTACGTTTTTTACATTAAATGAAAAAATGGCAAGCCGCTTTAAATTTGGCGGGCAGTAGCTTATAAGCTCTGGGATTTCTCTTAGCCTTTGGCAAAGATAGTCGCTAAGCTCGCTCTCGTTTTCATAGATAGTAGCAAGCCCTATCTCTTCTCTTAGCCTGTAGGCTAAATTTGCACGTATAAGCCCCAAAATAGGCGGTGTGCCAGCCTCTTCAAGTGCCTCTTGATCCTTTAAAAATATATGGTAGTTTTTGCTCACGTAGCTTACCGTGCCACCGCCTGCAAAGCTTGGCACATCGTCATTTGCTAGCACTTTTTTGATGGCTAGTAGCCCACAACTGCCAACTCCGCCAAGAAGCTTGTGCGGCGAGATAAAAAGAGCGTCAAAATAGTCGCAGTCTAAATTTGCATAAGCACTAAGGCTCGCCACGTCAAATGCCACGATACCGCCAAATTTCTTCACCATCGTGTAAATTTGCTTGTAGTCGCTTATGACGCCTGTGACATTTGAGGCTGCGCTAAAGCTAGCGATGATCTCACGCCCTTGGTTTATCTTTAAAATTTGCTCCAAATGCCCAAAATTTATACCACCATCTTTTGCCAGCCTTATGCGCTCAACCTCGCAAAGTGCCTCTTTAAAGCTCACCTCATTTGAGTGGTGCTCGTAAGGGCCAAGTATGACTAGCGGCGAGTCGTTGTTTGGCTTTAGATCAAACCTTCTTTTAGCAGCTGGAGGCACGTAAAGCCCCAAAAGCTCTTGAAATTTCTTGATCGCACCAGTCGCGCCATATCCAGTGGCTATGAGATAAAACCTATCATCAAGCCCAAGCGCGCGCTTTAGCTCGCTTCTAGCGTTATCATATAAAAGCTGCGTTTTATAGGCGTTTGAGGATGTTAGCGAGTGGGTGTTGGCGTAGGTTTTTAAGATATCAGCGACCTCGTCCTCGATAGGCTTATACGCAAGTCCTGAGGCGGTGTAGTCGAAATAATGTATCCCTTTTTTTAAAATAATATCTCTTCTAATGTGCTCTAAATTTACCAACTTTAGCCTTTTAGTTTTTGCGTGATTATAATTAAAATTTTCTAAAAATATGCTACAATCCGCCACACAAAGGATACGAAATTTTAGCCATAAAATCGACATTTGAGCGGATGAAGCACCTTGGTATTGCTGAAGTTATAAAATTTCATCTTGTTTTTGATGACTTTTTATTAAAGGGCTCATACTACGATGTTTTTGAGGCGATCAAGGCTGAAATTTTAGATGATTATAAAAATTTGATGGCTAGGTTTTACTTTGACGAGGACAGCGACGAGGCCATCAAAATGGCTCTAATTAAGCTAGCTAGAAGCGACAGAAAGAAATTTAGCGTAAATAAAATTTTACCCCAAAGCATGACAAATAGGGTCTATGCAAAGCTTTTTAGTAAGGATTTTTTAGTGCTTGAAAAGAGCCAAGAAAAGCCACGAGTAAAAAACAAACGCCAAATTTTAAAAAAGAGCGAGCGAGCTTATAAGATAGAGGATAAAATTCACTTCAACAGCCATTTTTCAAGGTTTTGGTTTAGATTTATCGAGCCAAATTTAAGCCTTTTAAAAGAGGGTAGGAGTGAAGAAATTTTAGAGCTTATAAGAAAAGAATTTGATGAATACGCAAGCCTTGGCTTTGAGCTTTTAAGTGGCGAGCTAATGGCTAAAAAGCTTGGGTTTGATGGCATTTTGCTAAGCTCATTTTGGAGCAAAAATATAGAGTTAGACATGCTTTTTAGCATAAATGGCAAGATAATAGTCGGCGAGGCAAAGTATAAAGAGCGAAAAATTTGCAAAAATGTCTTAAATTTAGTCCTTCACAAGTGCGAAAGACTAGGCATAAAGCCTGATATCGTGGCGCTTTTTTCAAAAAGTGGCTTTAGCAACGAGCTTTTGGGCTTAAAAGATGAGCGGCTTAGGCTTTATGAGATAAAAGATTATGAGGAGTTGCTGTGAGTGATATCGATATACAAAATGGCCTAAAAAGCCTGATAGAGCAGACCTATCTGATAGAGCGAGAGTATAAAAATTTGACCGCTTCTTATATGGGCTTGCAAGGTTTTATAAAAGATATCGTAGAAATTTTGCCAAATGCCATTTGGGTGCTTGATGAAAATGATGAAATTTTCTTGCAAAACTCAGAGGCGCAAAAGCTTGGCAAAGCGCTAAATTTCGTCCCAAAAGATGAGGGCGAGCTAAACTTTGGCTCACAAATTTATCTAGTCAAAAAGGTGATCAAAGATGACAAAAAGATCATCTCAGCTACCGACATAACGCAGGAAAAACGCACCGAGCGCCTAGCCTCGATGGGTCAAGTAGCAGCGCACCTGGCTCACGAGATAAGAAACCCCATAGGCTCTATCTCGCTTTTAAATTCCACCCTTTTAAAAAGGGCTGAGCCAAAAATTTTGCCTATCGTCGAGCAGATACAAAAGGGAATTTGGCGAGTTGAGCGCATCATCAAAGCCACACTTCTTTTTACAAAAGGGCTTAGTATCACGCCAAGGGAATTTAACTTTTTAGATATCAAAAGCGAGTGCGAGGAGGCGCTTAAATTTTATGAATATTCAAAAGATATAAATTTTGAGCTAAATTTTCCTGACGCCCTTTATAGTGGCGACTTTGACCTCATCGCGATGGTCTTTCAAAACATTTTATTTAACGCCATAGACGCCATCGAAGAGGACGAAAACGACGAAGGTGTGGTGAGACTAAGCTACGAAAAGACGCCAAATGAACATAAATTTATAGTCTATGACAGCGGAGTTTCTATAAAAAATGAAAACATCGTCTTTGAGCCATTTAAGACGAGCAAACTAAAGGGCAATGGCCTAGGACTGCACCTTTGCCTGCAGATCATCGAGGCGCACAAGGGCAGCATAGAGATAACCCTTGAGCCAAAGACATTTTGTATAAATTTACCTATAAAGGAGAAGTGATGAGTGAAATTTTAGATGAGCTAAATGCGTGGCAAAATGGCCTAAGAGCGCTTAAATTTAGTGAAATTTTTAAAAATGGCAGCGAAAAAGTGGTCTTTATAAGCGTTGATATGATAAATGGCTTTTGCTGTGAAGGCGCACTAGCTAGCAAGCGTGTGGGTGAGCTCTCAAAGAGCATAGCAGATACTTTTAAGCTAGCAAGGGATAAATTTGACCTTAAAAATTTCATCCTCATCCAGGATGCTCATGAGCCAAATTCAGCTGAGTTTGCGAGCTTCCCAGCTCATGCTTTAAAAGGGCAAAATGAAGCAGAGGCAGTTGATGAGCTACGAAATTTAGACTTTTTTAGTGAGATGAAGACTTTTTATAAAAACTCACTTAGTATCGCTTATTCGCAGGAGTTTAATAAATTTATAAGTAAATTTGATAGCTTTGTCATTATGGGCGACTGCACCGATATGTGCATCTATCAGCTTGTTTCTCACCTAAGACTTAGTGCAAATGAGCAAAATTTAAAAAGAGAGATCATCGTGCCAGCAAATTTAGTGCAAACTTACGACGCTCCAGGGCATAGTGGGGACTTTTACCAAAATGTATTTTTACACCACATGCAAATGGCACTAAATGCACGTGTGGTAAAAGAGCTAGAAATTTAGCCATATATTTATATTAAAAACAATTATCAAATTATAAAATTTAGCGCTTATCTATCGTATTAATATAATTAATAACGCAGATTTGCGCTAATCTTCAGACCTGTTCTTTTTAAATTTCTCTTCTTATAAAATATTTTTAGATTACATTTTTACAATGTATTTGACATTAACTATCAATATAGTTATAATCACGCTCAAATTTTAAAAATAAGAGGCATTATGGAACTTTTAAAACACAACATTGACTATATAATCATCGGTATTTTGGGCGTCATGAGCTTTTTTGTGCTTTGGTATACGATCGAGCGTATCATTTTTTACTCACGCGTCGATATAAATGGCTACAAAAACATCGAAAAGCTCGATGAGGCGCTAACAAAAAATTTAACCACACTTTACATCATCTACTCAAATGCTCCATATATCGGACTTCTTGGCACAGTTGCTGGCATCATGATCACATTTTACGACATGGGTATGGCAGGTGGCATCGATACAAAAAGTATCATGATCGGCCTATCTTTAGCGCTAAAAGCGACGGCATTTGGCCTACTTGTGGCGATCCCAACGCTTATGATCTACAACGGCTTTGTTAGAAAAGTCGATGTCATGATAAACAGATACAAGGCCGAAAATGCGTCTAAATAAAAAAGATGGGCTAAATATCGTCCCATTTATCGATATCATGCTCGTTTTGCTAGCCATCGTGCTAAGCATCTCGACCTTTATCGCCCAAGGCAAGATCGCAGTCGATCTACCAAGCGCCAAAAGCGCACAGCAAGATAAAGAGGATGAGAAAAAAGTGAGTGTTGTTATCGATAAAGATAATAAATTTTTTATAGATGATGCAGAAATTTCAGAAGATGAACTAAAAGATAAGCTAAATGCCATTGATACTAAGACTTTAGTGCAGCTAAAAAGCGACAAAAACGCTAAATTTGAGAGCTTTGTGAAGGTCATAGATATATTAAAAGAAAAGGGACACGAAAACTTTGCAATCCAAACAGTCTCTGAGTAAAATTTCAAACTATAGTGGCTTAGCAGTATCGGTGATAGTGCATGTAGCAGCGGCTTATTTTTTGCTTTCACATAACTTTAGTGAGATAAAGATAGGCGAGCAAAAACCTATAAAAATAGCTCTAAATTCATTCACTCCAGTGCCGCAAACTTCGGCTCCGCAGATAAGCGAACAAGTGCTAATACCAGAGCCAACACCTCCAGCTCCACCACCACCGCCAGAGCCACCAAAACCAGAACCTAAGCCGGAGCCAAAAGTGGAGCCAAAGCCACTGCCAAAACCAGAGCCAAAAAAGATAGAAAAGCCTAAAGCTGAACCTAAAAAAGTGGAGAAAAAGCCGCTGCCAAAGCCTGAGCCTCGCCCTGAGCCAAAAATAGAGCCAAAGGTGGAGCCAAAACCTGCTATCACTGCGCCAGCTCCTACCGCGACCCCAGCACCTGCTGTAAATTCAAATTTACCAGCAAATAATAAGTCTATTGCCTCAGCTCCAGCTCAAAAAGTAGCCCAAGAGCTAAATTTATCAAACGCGCAAAGCGATGAGGACTTTAGCAAGGTCATAGCGGCTGTGAAAAAGCATAAAAACTACCCAAATAACGCTAGAAGGATGAAGCATCAAGGCATTGTTGAAGTTAGATTTTTGCTTAAAACAGACGGCAGCATAGACGAGCTAAAGGTTACTAAAAGTTCAGGCTTTGAGTCGCTTGACAATGGTGCTTTAGAAAATGTCAAAAAAGCAAGCTCTGAGTTTCCAAAGCCAAAAGAAGCTCGCTATCTTCGCTTTCCTATAGCATTTA
>NZ_CABPVL010000003.1:127188-142974 GCF_902460895.1 Campylobacter concisus
ATTATAAAAATTTTTTAACTATGAAATTTTAGCTTGGCTGTTATAAATTTTGTAAATTTATATTTATTTTATATTAAATTTTCTCAAAAATGGCTTTTAAACTTAAAGTGTAGGACAAATCTGAGTTAATTTGACCCTTTTTATATAATAAAAAAGTGATATTATTAGTAATATAACAATTTAGACAAGCAAATTCCTAAAAATTAGCTTAAATATGAAATATAATTTTCTTTCAAAGAGCGCCATATCAAGTCAAAAACTTAAAGCTTAAAAAAATAAGTAGTCATTAATATTTAAAATCTCAAATACCTATATAATTTCACTCGGTAACAATTTTTTACTAAGGAGAAGCTGTTATGGCAACCAGAAGAGAACATGATTTTATTGGTGAGTTGGAAATTTCTGACAATTTTTACTATGGCATCCAAACATTTAGGGCTACTGAGAACTTCCACATGAGTGGTAGAACATTAAAAGAGTATCCATACTTTGTAAAGGCATTTGCACAGATCAAAAAAGCTGCTGCGCTTGCAAATAAAGAGGTTGGCGTTTTAGATCCAAAGATAGCTGATGCTTTGGCAAAAGCTGCTGATAGAGTAATAGCTGGTGAATTTTTAGATCAATTTGTCGTTGATATGGTTCAAGGCGGCGCAGGAACAAGCACAAATATGAACTCAAATGAGGTCATCACAAATATCGCGCTTGAGAGCCTTGGCCATAAAAAAGGCGAGTATCAATATATCCATCCAAACGATCACACAAACCTTGGACAAAGCACAAATGACACTTATCCAAGCTCTATTAAAGTAGCAACTTATGCAAAGCTTACTGACTTGCTTGCTGCTATGAATTTACTAAAAGATGAGCTTGAGAAAAAAGCAAAAGAATTTAAAGATATCATCAAAATGGGTAGAACAGAGCTTGAAGATGCCGTCCCTACAACACTTGGCAACACTTTTAACGCATTTGCAAGCTACATCAAAAGTGACATCGAAAAGATCACAGCAGCACGCGAAGCTATGACATACCTAAATATGGGCGCAACTGCGATTGGTACAGGTATCAACTGCCACCCAGAGTATAAAAATGTAGTTGTTAAAAAACTAAAAGAGATCACTGGTGTTGATTTCAAAAAAGCAGATGACTTCATCGCTGCCACACAAGATACTGCGGACTTCGTACACGTAAGTGGCGCGCTTAAAACCGCAGCTGTTAGACTTTCTAAAATTGCAAACGACTTAAGACTAATGAACTCAGGCCCAAGATGCGGAATTGGTGAGATAAATTTACCTCAAATGCAACCAGGCAGCTCAATCATGCCAGGTAAGGTAAATCCAGTTATCGCTGAGGTTGTTGGAGAAGCGTGCTATGAGGTTATCGGCAACGACGTAACTATCATGCTTTGCTCTGAAAGAGGCGAATTTGAGCTAAATGCATTTGAGCCAGGCATCGCTTATGCGCTATTTAACTCTATATTTATCCTTGAAAATGCTATGAAAACACTAGCTGAAAAAGCTATCAAAAAACTTACAGCAAACCCTGAGGCTTGCTTAAAATCAGTACTTGGCTCAGTTGGTATCGTAACAGCATTTAACCCATATATCGGTTACGAAAAATCAGCAAGCATCGCCAAAGAAGCTCTTCAAACAGGCAAAGCAGTTGGCGATATCTGCCTAGAGAGAGGCTATCTAAGCAAAGAAGAGATCGATAAGATTTTAGAGCCTAAAAATATGCTAAATCCGAGCATGGTTAAGTAAAAATTTAAGCAAAGTATTATTAAAAGCGTGCCAGAATTCTGACACGCTTAAGTGGTGATTTTAGTAATAAAATTTAATAAAGGAGTTTTCGATGGATATAATGCTGATCTTACAGATTATAGTCCTATTTGGCGGCATCTATCTTGGTGTCAAACTAGGTGGTATGGGCGTTGGCTACGCAGGTGGTCTAGGCGTTGTGATACTCGCTTTACTTGGTATGAAAGTCGATATGAAAGATATCCCTATGGATGTTATCTTGATCATCGCTTCAGTTATCTCAGCGATCACAGCTTTGCAAGTTGCTGGCGGACTTGATTATTTAGTTCAAGTAGCAACAAAAATTTTACGCAAGAATCCAAAACAAATCAACTTCCTTGCTCCGATAGTTACTTACTTTTTAACTATCCTTGCAGGTACTGGACACACTGCGTTTTCTATGATCCCTGTTATCGTTGAGGTTGCAAAAACTCAAAACATCAAACCTTCAGCTCCACTTGCGCTTTCAGTTGTCTCTTCTCAAGTAGCGATCACTGCAAGCCCTATCTCAGCTGCGTTTGTTGCTATGAGCGGTCTATGCGAGAAGCTAGGTGTTAGCTATCCAGTGTTGCTATTTATTTGTATATCAACTACATTTGTTGCGATGATTATCACTGCGTTTATTATCAATAAATTTTACGATCTTGACCTTTCAAAAGATCCTATCTATCAAGATAGACTTGCAAAAGGTTTGGTTGCAGAGATTAAGGATGTCGAGTATCACGAGCCAAAACCATACGCAAAAAGATCAGTTGCGATCTTTGCGGTTGGTGTTTTGATCGTTGTTTGTTATGCGCTATGCATTTCAAAGAGTTTAAATTTAGTAGAAAAACCTATCCTTTCAAGAGATGCAGCTATCATTAGCTTTATGCTAACTATCGGCTTTACAATAGCAGTAGCTTGCAAAGTTGAGACAGGCAAACTTCTATCAACTAGCACTTTCCAAAGCGGTATGAATGCGTGCATCTGCGTTGTTGGTATCGCATGGCTTGGTACAACATTTGTTAATGGACACCTTGACGCTATCAAAGAGGTTGCAAAAGACTTCGTTACTCAGTATCCATTTATCCTAGCTGTTGCGCTTTATTTCTTAAGCTGCTTGCTATACTCACAAGCTGCTACAACAAAGGTTATGATGCCTGCTGTTGCTGCTGCTCTTGGTATGACTAGCCCTGAAAATTCAGGTCAAATTTGGATCCTTGTAGCTTCATTTGCTGCAGTTTCTGGTCTATTTGTATTGCCAACATATCCTACAACACTAGGTGCGATAGCGATGGACGATACAGGAACTACAAGAGTTGGTAAATTTGTATTTAACCACTCATTTTTCATCCCAGGAACTATAATGGTTGCATTATCAGTTATCCTTGGATTTATAGTAGCTCCAGTTCTTATATAAAACTTAAGCCGAGGTCTCTCTCGGCTTTTTTAATTCACTTTAAATTTTCAATTTTTTATATCAAATTCTTAAATAGTATCTCTTCTTAAATTTAAATTTTTCATTTTTATAAATCACGCAAAAATCGCGCTAAAATTTAATCTATCTTAATTTATCATTTTTAAAATTTGCTCTATTTTGATATTTGATCTCACATATCATAAAAAATAAAAACTAAAAAAAATTATTAAATAAAATTTAATTTTACTTTCAACTTTAAATAATAAAATAACAAAAAGTAAAATTTCTTTTAAAGGGAGAAAGATGAGCTTAAATAGACGAGAATTTTTAAAATTCAGTGCAGGAGTTAGCGCAGCTGCATCATCTCTATCAGGTGGTGCTTTGCAAGATGCTGCAAATGGAGGCGAAAAGCACGTTCATAGCTTTTGTGAGATGTGCTCTTCAAGGTGTCCTATCGAAGCAAAAGTCGTTGATGGCAAAGTTCGCTTTTTAAGTGGCAATCCAAAAGCTGGTGGCACGGCAACCTCTCTTTGCGCAAGAGGTGGCTCGGGACTTAGCCAGCTCTATGATGAAAATAGGATCAAAAAGCCGTTAATTAGAGCTGGTGAGAGAGGTGAAAATAAATGGCGTGAGGTTAGCTGGGACGAGGCGCTTGACTATGTCGCCTCAAAGATGCTTGATATCAAGCAAAAGTATGGCCCTGAAAGCTTTGTCTTTACCTGTAAAAGCTCGCAAACGCACAAGCTAATGGTAAATTTTGCCTCAGCTTATGGCTCGCCAAACTGCTTTTCACACTTTTCATGCTGTCCGATCACATATCAAATGGTCTGCGAGCAGATGTATGGCATCGCTAAGCTAAAAAGAGACTTTGCAAATGCAAAATACGTTGTAAATTTTGGTCACAACCTCTTTGAGGGCATCGTCATAGCTGATGCTAAAAAGCTTGCTAAATTTGCAGCTAGCAAGGATACAAAACTACTTGTGCTTGAGCCAAGATTTAGCGTTGTGGCTTCAAAGGCCGATGAGTGGTTACCAGTTAAACCTGGCACCGACCTTGCCTTTGTGCTAGCGCTTATCAACACTTGGATACAAAATGGTACTTACGATAAAGAATTTATAGAAAAATTTACAACTGGCTTTGATGAGATTGTTAAAAGCGTAGAGGGCAAAACGCCTGAATGGCAAGAGACAATCACTGGCATAAAAGCAAGTGATGTTAGACGCATCGCTGATGAAATTTATAAAGCTGCTCCAAGAGTTATTTTTGATTTTGGGCATAAGACAACTACCACAAGAGCTGAATACATGAGGACAAAAGCCATCATGGTTGCAAATGCGATGATGGGCAACTGGGAGGTTAAGGGCGGTCTTTTTGGTGGCAAAAACGCAAAGACCTTTAACAAGCTAGTTGGCGAGGATAAATTCCCAGTTCTTAAAAACCCAGATGAGAAATTTAAAGTGCCAAAAGTCACTAGACTAGACTTCGCTGGCGAGGCTGGAGCGCATAAATTTGTAAGCAGAAAACATGGCGTTTTGATGGATATAGATAACGCTATCTTAAACGAGAAGCCTTACGCCATAAAAGGTTGGTTTAACATCCGCTTTAACCACCTCATAAATGTGGCTGAGACGATGAAGAGCATAGAGGCGATGAAGAAGCTTGAGCTCATCGTAGTAAGCGATGTCTATCTAAACGATATGGCGACCTTTGCTGATGTCATCTTACCTGAGAGCAGCTACCTAGAGCGCGACGAGGGCATAGAGGACAAGTCAGGTCTAAAACCAGCTTATATGATAAGAAATAAAGTCGTTGATCCAGTTGGCGACACGAAGGACGGGGCGTTTATCTTTAGAGAGCTAGCACGCCGCATGAAGATAGACGAGCTTTACACTTGGAACGATATACGTGAGTTTAGGATGCAACAAGCTGGTGGAGATGTAAATTTACTCGCCGCACTAGAAAAAGATGGCTTTATCACGTGGGATGAGCCGGGAATTTTGTTTAGAGAAAAAGGTTTGATCGATAAATTTGTCGCTAAATATCCAGCAGCTGCTAAATTTGTAGGAGAAAATGGCTTGATGGACGATATGGCTAAGCTTAAAACAAAAAGCGGCAAGATAGAGCTATTTTTGCCTGATGTCGAGGCACAGTTTGCAGGGTATGGCGCGCTAAATGACAAAGATATGGACACATTTGACGGACACGAGCTTTGCTTAACCTGTGGCAAAACGCCTGTCCATACTAACGGTCACACCCAAGCAGTGCCATTTTTAAATGACCTTATGAGTGATAGCCCTATCTGGATCAATCCAAACACCGCCAAAAAGCAAAATTTACGTGACGGCGATACGGTTTTGGTCAAAAATAAATTTGGCGAGCAAAAGGGCAAGCTTATGGTGACTGAGGGCATTAGAGAAGATACACTCTTTATCTATCACGGCTTTGGACACATCACGCCAGGCCTTAAGAGCGTAGATCACGTAGGGCTTAACACAAGCGTGCTTCTTGATCCAGCTGAGGGTCCAGTGGCTGCGACTATGGTTACAAATGTTGGCGTTAGCATAAGTAAAGCGTAAGGATAGAAAATGAAAAAATATATGATGATACATGATGAAAATTTATGCATCGGCTGTCAAGGCTGCTCGGTAGCTTGCAGAAGTGCAAACAACGTGCCAAGGGGACTTTACCGCTTGCAGGTGCATGCAAAGATGAGTGGGACATTTCCAAATTTAAAGACTGATTTTTTACGTCAAAGCTGCGTTATGTGCGAAGATGCACCTTGTGTTGAGGTTTGTCCAACTGGCGCTAGCTTTAAAACAGCTGATGGCGTGACACTGCTTGATCACAGAATTTGCGTTAGCTGCAAGTACTGCATCCTAGCCTGTCCATACGACGCTCGCTACGTCTTACCAGATGGCGAGATAGGTAAATGCACATTTTGCTATGAGAGTAGGCTAGAAGAGGGCAAAGATCCAGCTTGTGTTAGCGTCTGCCCTACCAATGCCCTAACTTTTGGCGACGTAAATGATGAAAACTCTAAAATTTCAAAGAAACTAAAAGAGAGCAAATACTACTTGCCAAAAGCGGAGTTAAACACAAAACCTTCACTTGCGATGATCGCAAATACAAAAGGAGCACACCATGAATAACATGTCAGGAAGCCTAGCTCAATACACAGAAATTTACTGGGGCTGGCCGATAGCTTTTTATCTATTTTTAGCAGGACTTAGTGCAGGTGCTAGCATCGTTGCTGTGCTCATCTCAAACAAATTTGGCAAGGATAACTACTACTTTAAAGCAGCTGCTCTTATCGCTCCAGTGGCGATCATCCTTGGACTTGCTCTTTTGGTGCTTGATCTTGGCAAACCGCTTAGCTTTTACTGGATACTCTTGCTTTACAACTTTGACTCAGTTATGTCAATAGGCGTTGCGCTGCTTCTAGTTTATACGCCTCTTAGCGTTATATACGCGCTTGGTGCGTTTAAAAATGAGATTGCGTCACTTAAAATTTCACTTTTTGACACGCTTGCAAATTTAGCTAGCAAGCTTTCAGGGTTGCTTGGAGTTTTGCTTTTCATCTTAGGCATCGGTGTTGGTGCATATACGGGCTTTTTGCTAAGTGCAGCTCACAAGATCGCACTTTGGAACACGCCAGTTTTGCCACTATTATTCTTAGTTTCTGGCTTAAGCTGTGCTGGTGCTTTTACACTGCTTCTTGGCGTGCTAAAAGATGAAAAGAGAGCGCAAAACCAAACTGCACACTTTTTATTAAAATTTGACTTTTTAGCGATAATAGTTGAGTTTTTGCTGATAGTCGCACTTTTCATGGTTGTAAAAGGTGCAAGCGCAAGTGGTGCGCAGAGCGTAGCAAACGCACTTAGCGCAAATTCACTTGGGCTGATGTTTTATATCGGCGTCATAGGTCTTGGTATGGCTGTGCCTATCATTTTAGACTTAAGCGTTTTAAAGGTGCATGATTTCAAACGCGAATTTGCCGTGCTAAACGCTATTTTAGTCATTTGTGGTGTCTTTTTGCTAAGATATTACATAGTCTATGCAGGACAAATTTTTATTTAATACTTAAAAAAGAATTTTAATTTGAAATTTACCTATTAAGTATTACAATAGATAAAAATCTTATTAAAGTTTGTTTTTTAGGAGAGCATTTTGAAGATTTTGCTTTTAGAAGATGATTTGGGGTTTCAAGAGAGCGTCTGTGAGTTTTTGCAGACGCTTGGTTATGAAGTTACGGCGGTGAGCGACGGTCAAGAGGCTTGCGACTTGATAGAGAAAAATTTCTATCACCTTTTTATACTCGACATAAAAGTGCCTGGAGTAAATGGTCACGAGGTCATCAAATATATAAGAAGTCTAAATCCAAACGCTCCTATCATGATAACGACATCTTTAGTTGATATAGATGATATGGCGATTGGCTACGAGCTTGGCTGTAATGAGTATCTAAAAAAGCCATTTGAGCTAGCTGAGCTTAAATTTAGAGTTGCTGAGCTTATGCGAAAGTACTATGGCACTGACGATAAAAACATAGTAAAGATAAATGACGAGTTTAGCTTCAACCTAAATAAACGTGTGCTACTTAAAGATGGCAAGATGGTTGATCTTAGCGCAAAAGAGGTCGCTTTGGTCGAGTGTTTGGTCTCACACTTAAATTCTTACGTCAGCATGGAGGAGCTTAGAGATCTTGTTTGGAACGACAAAGAGATCGAGGGCGCTGATATAAGGATGCACGTTTTAAAGATAAGAAACAAGACAAACAATAACTTCATCATCTCAAAGAGGCGCATAGGCTACAAGATAGATGCACAAGAGCTTTAAGATCCAGATCATAGCGACATTTGTCATAATGTCGCTCTTTTGCTTTCAAAGCTTTGTGATCTTAAATTTAAGTCAGAAAAATAGCAGCTCAAAAGCCCTTTTTGGTGCTATGAAGCATGAAACTATCATCAAAAATGCATTTCTCAAAAACGAAAATATAGCTAGCTCATTAAAGTATAAATTTGCTATCTACGACGTAAATTTTAAACCAGTCATCTCAACCCTTAGCAAAGAGCCAAGTAGCTTTAAATTTGTAACCCTAGAAGAGGGCGGGTATCTCTTTTACAAGAGCTTTTTTATAAAAGATAAGACCCCTTACTACATCGTCGTAGAAAAGGAGCTTGATAACAAAAAGAGCCTCTTTTTAACAGCTATCATGCTGCTTGTTATCCTTGTGGCGGTGCTATTTATCGTATATTTTTTATATTTAAGCAGTGTTAAACCTTACAAAGAGTTTCAAAAGTATATGAACAACTTCTTTAACGACGCCATGCACGAGCTAAAGACCCCACTTGGTGTGGCTGGTATGAACCTTGAGATGCTTGGACTTGAAAACAAGTATATAACTCGCATCAAAAACGCCCTAAAACAGATGCAAATAACCTACGAAGATGTCGAGTACTTCATAAAGCGAGGTTACATCAAATTTCCACTTGAGAGGTTAAATTTAGGCGAATACGTTAAAGAGCGAGTGAAATTTCTTTCAAGCGTGGCTGATGTCAAGCACATCGTAGTAAAGACAAATTTAGCAAGCGAGGCATTTACTATGCTAAGCAAGGTCGAAGCTCAGCGCATCATCGATAACACCATCACAAACGCCATAAAATACAGCCCAAAAGAGAGCGAGATAATAGTAAATTTAGAGCTTGAAGATGAGCGCATAAATCTTAGCGTGCAGGACTTTGGCAAGGGGATAAAGGACGTAAAAAGGGTCTGGAAGCGCTACGTCAGAGAGGATGAAATCCAAGGCGGTTTTGGCCTTGGGCTAAATATCGTCAGCGAAATTTGCCAAAAACATGACATTTTATATGGCGTCGATAGCGTTTATAATGAAGGCAGCACCTTTTACTATAAATTTAAACGAGCTTAGATTAAGTATAAAAGCGTAAAATGAAGCCTTAAATTTAGAAGGAAAAACTTTGGATAGAATCGTTGAAATCGAAAAAGTAAGCTTTGAAAATGACTTTGAAGTTTCGCTTAGACCGACCAAATTTGAAGACTATATCGGTCAAGAAAAGATAAAACAAAATTTAGACGTCTTTATAAAAGCAGCCAAAAAGCGAAATGAGTGCCTAGATCATGTGCTATTTTACGGCCCTCCAGGACTTGGTAAGACGACCCTCGCTCACATCATCGCAAACGAAATGGGTGTAAGCATCAAAATGACTGCAGCGCCGATGATAGAAAAGAGCGGCGATCTTGCAGCGATCCTTACAAATTTACAAGAGGGCGACGTGCTTTTTATCGACGAGATCCACCGCCTAAGCCCAGCTATCGAAGAGGTGCTCTATCCTGCGATGGAGGACTTTAGGCTAGACATCATCATAGGCTCAGGACCAGCTGCCCAGACTATCAAGATAGACCTGCCAAAATTTACGCTAATAGGTGCAACGACGCGTGCTGGCATGATCTCAGCGCCTTTAAGAGACCGCTTTGGGATGGACTTTAGGCTGCAGTTTTACACAAGCAGCGAGCTAAGCCGTATCGTGCAGATAGCCTCTGCCAAGCTTGGCAAAGAGTGCGATAAAAACGCCTCGCTTGAGATCGCCAAACGCTCACGTGCCACGCCTAGGATCGCTCTTAGACTACTAAAGAGGATTCGCGACTTTGCCGAGGTAAATGACGAGCTAATCATCAGCCACGAGCGCGCAAAAGAGGGGCTTAACGCACTTGGGGTAAATTCGCTTGGATTTGACGAGATGGATATTAGGTATTTAGAAATTTTGATGCAAGCAAGGCGCCGTCCTATGGGGCTTAGCACGATCGCAGCGGCTCTTAGCGAGGACGAGGGCACGGTTGAGGACGTCATCGAGCCATATCTACTTGCAAATGGCTTTATCGAGCGCACCGCAAAGGGCAGGATCGCAAGTGCGAAGTGTTTTGAGACCTTTAATGTCAAGATCGACATCGAAAAAGGGCTTTTTGAGTAGAGAAATTTAAATTTGGAGCAAAAATGGGCGAGCCACATCTTTGTCCTAAGTGCAAGCAAAGGACGATTTACTTTGACGGGATTTGTTATGAGTGCAGGCAAAAAGAGAAGCTGGAGTTTTACGAGGACTTAAGCGAAGATGAGATCAAAAAGAGGCAGAAAGATATCCTCGCTCGCATTGACGAGCTATATAAATATGATGAAATTTACAGCGACCTCACATATATTTTTTATCTGCATGGCATTTGCGACGAGCAGATCATCGAAGAAGTGACAAAAAACAGCGGGTACTACCCACCTGAAATTTACAAAAAGGCTTCAATAAAGATCAGAGATGAGCTTATAAAGAGGCTTTCAAGCGAAGAAAATATAGTCAAGCTAAATCACATCCTATCAGCGCTTGCCTGGCAGGGCGATGAAGTGGTGAGGGAGCTATTTTTTAAACTCTATAAAGCGCCAAAGCCTTGGAGAGCAAAGCTTCACGTTGATATGGATGGATACGCGCAGGTTGCAGGCTGGAGCTTTGATAGCAGTGGTAAGAGAAGAAGCCTAGTTTTTGATAGGTGCTTTACCTGCCAGCCATGCCAAAGCGCAGAGGCAAGCGTTAAATTTAAAGCAGCAAATGATGAAAAATGTAAATTTTGTAGCGGCGAGATGCTAGAATTTGTCATCAAAAAAGAGAGCCTAAAGCGACTTGGGCTAGAGCTTAAAAACGACGCTGTGCTTAAATTTTGTCCGACATGCGTGGGCTTGGTGCAGTACTTTTGCCAAAATGACGGCAAAAACGTGCAAACAGAGGTAGTGGGCGAGGGCGAGAGCGAAGACTATGTAAGAGAGGCTGTGGCAACGCTTGATGGGCAAAATTTCGAGCTAGCCAGCGAGGTTTGCGCTCACTACTCATATATGATAGATAGTGAAATTTTGCTTGGCGGATATCCGCAGTGGCAGCAAGATGCGGAGCATTTGCATTGCCCAAAATGTGGTAAAAGCATGAGATATCTAGTACAAATTCCTTTTGGTGACTTGATAGACGGCGAGGGCACGATCTATATGCAAATTTGTGATGAGTGCGAGGTCGTCGGAGCAAATTTTCAGTGCACGTAAAAGGTTAAATTTATAGAAGCTTTTGAGCTAGAAAATTTACGTAAGGCATAAATTTATCTAAATTTACTAAGCATCAGTGCCACGCTAAAATGCCAAAAGCCCACTCTTTACAAATTTGGCGCCAAAGCGTTTTAGCAAATTTGGCAAGCAGATGAATAGTTTTTATAAATTTGCTATAATTACTCCATTTTAAGGGAGCGAGATGAATAGTAGGTTGTTTTTTGGAATTTTTGTGGTTTTTGCTTTGGCTTTGGTGGTCTATCTTTTTAAACCATTTTTACTTGACATTTTTATCGCAGCGCTGCTCGCGGTGGCTGTTGCAAACGTGCAGATCGCATTTTTAACGCTTACTAAAAACCGCAAAACGCTCTCGTCAGGTCTTACGACATTTGCGCTTCTTTGTTTATTTATCGCGCCACTTCTTTACGCAGTCGTAGAGATCGCAAAATACGCAGCTGGCTTTGATATAAACAACGTCACAAAGACCATTGAATTTATCAAAAACTACGACTTTAGCCTGCCAGAGTCGATAAATTTCTTAGAGCCAAAGATCAAGGAATTTATAGGCGGACTTGATATTAAGATGCTATTTTCGCAAGTCGCTGCTAATCTTGCAAATTTAGGCAAGCTAAGCCTTAAATTTGGCGTTGATATGATCATCATTCTGGTCTTTTTCTTCTTTTGCAACCTTTACGGCAACGAGCTTATAAACTACCTAAAAGAGGCGCTTCCGCTTAAAAAAGAGGATACTGAGTCGATACTAAGCGAGGTTGGCAACGTGATGGGCGTCGTTTTTTACTCAACCATCGCAAATATGATTATTCAGGGCTTTTTATTTGCCATTATCACCAGTTTTTACGGCTATGACGGCGTGCTAACTGGCATCTTTTTTAGCTTCGCCTCACTCATCCCAGTCGTTGGCGGCTTTTTGGCGTGGGCGCCTATTAGTATTTATGAGTTTGCAAATGGCAACACAGCAGCCGCTATCACGATTGCACTTTACACCATCATCGTGATCTCATTTGGCGCTGATACGCTGCTAAAGCCGCTTGTCATTAAATTTATAAACTCAAAATTAGTCAAGATACCAACAAAGATAAACGAGCTACTCATCTTTTTTGCGATGATCGCTGGTATAACGACGTTTGGCTTCTGGGGCGTGATCCTCGGACCTGCGATCGTGACATTTTTTATCTCAACCATCAAGCTTTACACGATTTTGCGAGAGAGAAATTTCGTATAAAATAGGGGCAAAAATGATATATGAAGATAAATTTATAAGAGTTGAGCGCGAAGAGAACGAGCTTCCGTGGGTGAAAATTTTTAGCGCAAAGCCATATAGGGAGCTAAGTGACTGCGATGAGGCGAGTAGAGCTAGGCTTTTTGAGGCGATGCTGGTGGCTGAAAAGGCGATGCTTGAGTTTTATAAACCAACTAAGATAAACATCGCGAGCTTTGGAAACTACGTGCCACACGTGCATATTCACGTCATTGCGAGATTTGAAAATGATGCATTTTTCCCAGATAGCGTTTGGGCTAGCCCCAAAAGAAAAAGCGAGCTTGAGCTGCCTAAATTTGATGAGTTTGCTAAATTTTTAGAAAAAAAACTAAGGCTTAGTTTTGAGTAAATACAAAAAATATTTTAATATCTATATCGTTTTAGTCGTTTTTGCGCTACTTGGCAGCCTATTTTACTTTCTTTACAGCTCATACATGGCTGAAAAAAAGCAAAACAATATGCGCGTCTTTTTTGACTACCACGTAAAGCAGCTAAACAAAAGCATCGACGATGAGAAATTTTCATCAATGGCGATCTCGATCCTGCTTGCTCAAAATGAGTCTATACAGATGTGTTTGCTGGGTCAAAACCGCGATGAGTGCGTAAAAAACATCGAAAATTTGACCAAAACTCTTGGCGCAGCGTCGATGTATAACAACATCAAGCTTCATCTTTACGACAAAGATCTAAAAAGCTACGTAAGAAGCTGGGATCTAAACAGATATGGCGATATGATCGCTAGTGGTAGGTTTTTAGTCCAAGAGTCAAGGCGTCAAGATAGACCCATGGTTGGCATCGAGGCATGGTATGCTGGAGTGCATATAAGGGCTGTTTCAAATGTGATGCATGAGGGTAAAAACATCGGTAGCATCGAGGTTTTGCTAAACTACGACTCACTTGGAAATTTTTATAAAACGCAAGGCATAGACCTTTTCGTGCTCCTATCAAAAGATAAGATGCCAGCACACAAAAGCGCGCCGAGTGATCAAATTTTAAGGGATTATTACATCGAAAATTTGAGCAGTGCAAATTTAAATATAGTTGGAATTTTGCGTGACATAGACCTTAAAAAGTATGAATTTTACGTATATAAGACACACTATTTTTGCGTTGTGCCGCTACTTGATGCTAGCAACACGCAGATAGGCTACTACGTCCTTCATGTAAATGCCGACGAAAAAGAGCGAAATATCTCGCAAAACTATCTTGAATCAGAAGAGCTTTTTTAAATTTAAAAAGTATGCTCTAGCGCTTTGGTGTTGATAGAGCTTTTTGCAGAGTTTTTATGGGCTACTTTTAAATTTGGAGTATAAATTTAACCCTGATACGAAAACTCTTCGCTTGGGAAAATTTTGTTTTTTACTTCGTTAGCGTAGCTTTGCACGCCTTTTCGCACAAGAGTGGCTCCGTCAAGATAGCGCTTGACAAATTTTGGCTTAAAGTCCTCGAAAAATCCCAACATATCAGACCAAACAAGCACTTGCCCATCGACATCCGCCCCAGAGCCTATACCAACAACTGGCACACGAACCTGCCTTGTTATCTCGCTTGCCACGTTGCTAAGCGTGCCCTCAAGCAGTATGCTAAATGCGCCAGCTTGCTCAAACGCCAAAGCCTCATCAACTAGCCTTTTTGCCTCAAGCTCGCTTCTGCCTTTTATCTTATATCCGCCCTCAAATTTAAAAAACTGCGGCTTTAGTCCGATGTGAGCCATCACGTTTATGCCCTCTTCGCAGAGGCGTTTTACTAAATTTACCTGATGCATGCCAACTTCAAGCTTCACTGCATCGGCATTTGTCTGCTTAAAAAATTTCATCGCATTTTTGATCGCTTGTTTTTCATTTGTGTAGCTGCCAAATGGCATATCAGCTAAGATAAAAGTCTTTTTAGTCCCGGCGCAAACGGCCTTTGTGTGATAAAGCATGGTGTTCATATCAGCACTTAGCGTGCTCTCTTTCATGTTAAAGCTCATATTTAAGCTATCGCCAACAAGGATAACATCAGCATAATCATCAAAAATCTTCGCAAATAGCGCATCATAGGCGGTTATCATCACGATAGGCTCGACGCCTTTTTTGTTTTTTATATCATTTATAGTGAGTTTTTTCTTTGCGATTGTTTCATCTTTCATGGCTAAGTCCGGTAAAATTTGTGATAATGCTAACAATTTTATCAAAAATTTGCTACAATTACGCCAATTTCTTAAGGACATGAAAATGGGTATATTAAAAAGGCTTGAAGTCGATTATTCTTATGATATAGTTGAGGAGTTTCTCTCTCACTACACTTTGATGTGCGATTTACTAGAGCCTTTGATAATAAATTTAGGAAGAGCTGACAAGTATAAGGAGAGCATTTTAGAGCTTTCTAGGATCTTTCACAATATCAAATCAGCGGCAGGTTTTATGCATCTTGATCCGATCTTGAAACTAACGACTTTGGCTGAAGAGGTCACTCAAGAGGCTAGAAGCTTAAAAGGTCCAGCAAATGATAAATTTATAGATTGGTTGCTGCTCATTAGCGATCAGTTTCATAAATACAAAGGCGACGTCGAGAAAGACCTAGAGTATTTTAGCGTCCTTGAGCCAAAGATCATTGACGTACCTGCAAAGCTTGACTAAACAATCCAACTAAACCATTTCATTTTTTATGGGAGCGACTTGGCTTCGACAGGAGCAGAGTGTGTACGGTGGCACGTCGCTTTGAGCAAAGCGTAAAAAGCTCAAATTAAATTTAAACGCAAACAACGTTAATTTCGCTCCTGCTTACGCTAAAGCTGCGTAAGTTCAGTTGAGCCTCGCTTTGTCTCATTCTAGCTAGGATGTAAGCGAGTAATTTAGCTAGAGTAGGCCAGCAAAGTGACTGCTTGCTAGCTGAAATTTTAGTCTTAGTCTAAATTTTGGTTTTGGAAAGTGAGCCTTTTTAGATGAAATTTTCACTTTTGCTAAGCGTGTAGAGGCTGTATGGATTTTGCTTTTGGACAGGGGTTCGATCCCCCTCGCTTCCACCATCTACTTTAAATTTCTCTCAATTTTACTTACTTTTTAAAATAATATAAACTAAAATAACACAACTCATATAAACAAAGGAGAGGGATATGTTTTGGGAATTTGATTGTGTTTGTGAATTTAACGAAGGCTTTGCTGCTGTTCAAAAAGATGGCAAATGGGGATATATAAACACCAAAGGTGAGCAGATCGTAGAGTGTAAATTTGATGACGCTTA
>NZ_CABPVL010000003.1:143622-162006 GCF_902460895.1 Campylobacter concisus
AGGTTTTGCTAGAGTTAAAAAAGACGGCAAATGGGGATATATAAACACCAAAGGCGAACAGATCATAGAGTGTAAATTTGATGATGCTTATTGTTTTAGTGAAGGTTTTGCTTGGGTTGAAAAAGATGGCAAATGGGGTTATATAAACACCAAAGGCGAACAGATCATAGAGTGTAAATTTGATTTTGCTTGGAGTTTTAACGAAGGTCTTGCTGCTGTTCAAAAAGATGGCAAGTGCGGATATATAAATACCAAAGGTGAGCAGATCGTAGAGTGTAAATTTGATGACGCTTATGATTTTAACGAAGGTTTTGCTAGAGTTAAAAAAGACGGCAAATGGGGTTATATAAACACCAAAGGATGTTCTGTTATTTTTGACGAAAGCAAAAAATGAGATAGATGTGCCTGATAAGGCTATAGACAGGTCAAATAACACTTTCTACTTATCACGACTAGGTGATAAATTTGGACTTTTGGATGAAAAGTTTAATGTCATTATCAAAAATAGCATTTATGATAAATTTGAGGTGCTTCAAAGGATAAATGAAACTACTTTTTTGATAAAAATAGCAGAGCGAGAACTCTTCGTGGATAGCGAAGGGAATTTCAGATAAACTAGCTATAAAAAGCTTTGCCAGCCAGTTAAATTTAACTTGGCTGGTTTATTTATCTAAGCTTTGTCTCAAAAAATACGCCAAAAAGCGAGTTTATGCCTTGCTTTGTAAATTTCTCCATTATCTTTTCGAGCTGCGGTTTTTCTTGCCAGACGGGCTCATCTACGAGGCTCATTTTTGCTAACTCGTTTTGAGCGTCTATGTAGCTACCAAGGCTATCTATCAGCCCCATTTTTAGGGCATTCTGCGCCAAAAAGACCCTTGCATTTGCCCACTCGTCTTTTTTCTTGATGTCTAAATTTCTAGCCTCCGCCACGTCGCTTACAAATAGCATGTAAGCGTCATTTACGAGCCCTTGCAAGCTCTCACGCTCCTGCTTACTCCAACTCCTCATAAAGGTGCCAGCCTCTTTAAACTCGCCAGCCTTCACCACCTGCTCGCTCACGCCTAGATTTTTGGCTAAATTTTCGATGTTTGCCCCCTGCATGATGACGCCGATCGAGCCGATGAAAGCGCCAGGATTTGCGATGATGGCGTCGGCATTTACGCCAGCGTAGTAGCTACCACTCGCCATGTTGCCAGCTGCGTATGCGAGCACTTTTTTGCTCTCTTTTAGTCGCTTGACCGCCATGGCTAGCTCCACGCTCGGGCTTAGCGCACCGCCTGGGCTGTCGATGTAGAGCAGCACGCCTTTGATGTTGCTATCCAGCCTTGCTTTTTCGAGCGCATCTAAAATTTCGCTAGTATCCACTATCGTGCCAGTTATGTCTATGCGGGCCAAATTTGGCTCTTTCATCTTGCCATCTGGCGCGAAAATAAAAAATAAGATGAGTAAAAATATGAGCGCTTTAAAGTAGTTATTTATAAATTTAAAAATTCCCAAAATTCCTCTAAAAATAAGCCTTAAAATTTGCAAATTTTGCCTCCGATATATAGTTTTTTAGCCTCGTTTGTATGAAGTATGAGCTGAAGTATTAGCTCGCTATCGTCGCACTCTAGGTCGTTATAGACGGCAAGATCAGCCGCACGTCCAGCCTTTATCTCGCCGTTATTTGTCCTAAGCGCTTTTGCGCCACCATGCGTTGCAGCGATAAAAAGCCTAGTGGCAAGCTCGTTTAGATCAAGGCTGGCGTGGGTAAATAGGGCAGCTCTTAGTTCATGCCAGAAATTTAGGCTGATATTTGAGCTAAGGCCGTCTGTGCCGATATTTAGACTAACGTTGTTTTTGAAAATTTCTTTTAAATTTAGCGCCTTTTTACCAAGTAGCCTGTTTGAAACGGCGCAGTGTGTCACGCTGTGATGAGGCTTAAATTTAGCAAAATCGCTCACATAAACGCAGTGCGTAAATAGCGTATCTATCTCACGAAACATCGCAAAATAGCCATCCGCGTCATACATCGGCTTTGGATCAGGGTTAAATCTTAAAAGATGCTTTTTAAAGCCACCGCTGCCATGCTCTAGCCACTGCTTTTCAGCCTTGCTCTCTAAAAAGTGTGTGCTAACAAGAAGGTCGTCTTTTTTAGCTATCTCAAGGGCGGCCTTGGCGAGCTTTGGGTGCACAGAGTAGGGCGAGTGCAGCGAGATAGCTGGGGTGAAATTTTGGCTTTTATAGCCCTTTGTTTTTTCAAATTTAGCTAAGAAATTTTGCAAATTTTGCTGAGCCATCTGCTCATTTGAGCCTAAAATTTCACTAAAAAGCACGACTTTTAGCGGACTAGTGGCTAAAATTTCAAGCTCCGAGCCAAAGCTAGATATCTCTCCAATGGCACAAACTCCACTTTTTAGTAGCGAATTTATAGCTTCACTCATCGCTTTTTTAGCGTCCATTTTAGCTAGCTCGCCGCCTTTATCGATGATAGAGCCAAGCCATTTTATAAAATCACCATATTTTAGTGTGCTAACGTTTGAGCTAAACTCCAAATGAACGTGTGAATTTATAAAAGCTGGGGCGATCACGCTATCACCAAAGTCGCAAATTTTCGCATCTTTAAATTTCTTTTGCGCCTCTTTTTCGCTTGTAATTTCTAAAATTTTATCATCATCGATGACTAGACAAGAATTTCTTAAAATTTTTGGATTTTCTCCGCCAGTGATGATCTTTTTTGCTTTTAAAATTTCCATTTCTAGCCTTAAATTTTTGTTATTGTAGCGAAAATTTAGGAACGAAAATGTATAATTTGGGCTATTTAATCAAAAAGGAGTGACATGGATAAGAAGCTAAAAATAATGGTTATCCAAGGCCCAAATATCAACATGCTTGGCGCTAGAGAGCCAGGAATTTACGGCGTTATGAAGATGGAGGATATCCACTCTCAAATGAAGATCGTTGCCGATCAAAATGACGTTGAGATCGAGTTTTTTCAAAGCAACCTTGAGGGCGAGCTAGTCGATAAGATCCAAGAGTGCTTGGGCGATGCTGACGGCATCATCATAAATCCAGCCGCTTACACTCACACCTCTATCGCTATCCGTGACGCGCTAAGTGCGGTTGCGCTGCCAGTTATCGAGGTGCATATCAGCAACGTTTATAGAAGAGAAGAGTTCCGCCACAAAAGCCTCATCGCACCAGTTGCAGCAGGCCAGATCGTGGGCTTTGGACCAGTTGGCTATCATTTGGCGATGATAGGCATGCTTCAAATTTTTGAGCAAATCAAAGCAGTAAGAGCAAATCAAAACGCGCAATGAATTTCATCTTAAAGGACGAAAACGCCGTATTTTACGAGTGCGGCTACAGCTGCGACAATGAGTTTTTGCTATGCGTTGATGGCGTGAAATACTTTTTTACGGACGCTAGGTATTATTTCGAGGCAAAAAGCTGCGTAAATGCAGGCGTGGTCGTTCTTTTGGCACAGAGAAATTTAATAAGCGAGGTTAGGGCATTTTTAAGAAAGATGAAGCCAAGCAGCCTCATTTTTAACCCTGATGAGCTAAGTCTAAGCGAGTTTAACGCGCTTAGCAAGGGTTTTAAGATAAATTTCAAGCCAAAGGCAAATTTCTCTAGGCTAAAGAGAATTTGCAAGAGCGAAGATGAGATAAAAATTTTAAAAAAGGCTAGCGAATTCGGAGCAAAATGCTTTGATGAATTTGCTAAATTTGTGCGTGAAAATGGCGAAGGGATGAGCGAAAAAGAGCTTCATTTTAACGCCTCGCTCATCTTTAGGCAAAAAAATGAGCTAGGTCTTAGCTTTGATCCGATCGTAGCGATAAACGAAAATGCCGCAAAGGCGCATGCGCTACCTGGAGATAAAATTTTAAAAAAGGGCGATTTGCTGCTACTTGACGCCGGGGTGAAATTTAAGCGTTACTGCTCTGATCGCACCAGAACTGCTTGCTTTGATGAAAATTTTAACTTCTCAAAGGAGCAAAAATTTAAAAACGCTAAGATGCAAGAAATTTACGAGATCGTAAAAGAGGCTCAGGCTGCTGCGATAAAGGTCGCAAGAGCTGGCGTTAGGGCGTGCGAGATAGACCTTGCAGCAAGAAGCGTCATAGCAAAGGCTGGATATGAAAAGGCCTTTTTTCACTCGACAGGACACGGCGTGGGTGTCGATATACACGAGCTTCCAGTCATCTCAGCAAGAAGCGAAACGCTCATAAAAGAGGGCATGGTCTTTAGCGTGGAGCCTGGAATTTATCTAGAAAATGAATTTGGCGTGCGCATCGAGGACGTGGTGGTCGCAAGAGAAGGTGGGTGTGAGATCTTATGAGGCTAGCTGGAGCAAGGAAGATCGTAAAAAGCCGTTTTTGCCCTAGTTTTTTTCATAAAAGAGATGAGTTTAAGTATGAGGCGCTAGTTGGCATGGGTGGCAACATCGGCGATAGCGCAAAGAGGTTTGATAAATTTATAAGAGCGATTAGTGAAGATAGGCGTTTTCACGTAGTCGAAGTCTCGCCGATCCTTATAAATGCGGCGTTTGGCTACGAAGCGCAGGATGATTTTAGTAACGCTGTTATAAATTTACAAACATCTATGAGCCCTAGAAATTTGCTAAAAATTTTAGGGCATTATGAGAGTAAATTTAAGCGCGTGAGGACATTTAAAAATGCGCCACGCACGCTTGATCTGGATATTTTGTATTTTAGTAAAAAAGTCTATAAGACGCCGCGCCTTATCGTCCCGCACCCAGGGGCTAGTAAGAGGCTTAGCGTGATCGTGCCACTAGGGCTTATGAGAGGTTAAAGGATATAAATGGCTACAAAATTTCATACTTTTACAGGTGAGAGCACCATCGAGGCTTTGAAAAAGGCTCAAGAAGCGTGCGGCGAGAAGGCCATACTCGTTACCACAAAGCAAATTCAAGCCAAAACGATAAACAAAAAGCCGCTTTATGAAATTTTAGTAAGCGTCGAAGAAGACGAGGTAAAACAGCCGCCAAAGCCAAATGTAAAAGCAATAAACTATGAAAATGCCTACTCTAAATTTAGCAAAAACTACGAGCCTCCAAAGCCAAAATTTGAGATAAAAGAGGAGCCTGCTAAATTTGAAGCAAAGACGACGTCGCCTGAGCCTTACGATCCAAATGAGAGCGTGCTTTTAAATATCTCAGACGTCGCAAAAGAGATAAGCGCGATCGCAAATGTCGATATGAACGAGATAAAAGAGCCAAATACAAATGGCATGAATAAAAAAATAGACGACGTGGCAAAGCAAGTAAGCGTGCTAAGCGAGAAAATAGGGCTGATAACAGATATGATCTGGGACGAAAAAGCACCAAATCGCAACAATCTCTCGATCCCACCAGAGTTTGCTACTATCTACAAGCTCGCAAAACAAAGTGGCATGAAAGAGGAGCATCTAGAGGCGATCATGCAAACGACGCTTGAAAATTTGCCTGTTTCTATGAAAAGCAACCCAACCGCGGTAAAAAGGTACTTCTACTCACTTTTGAGAAATATGCTGCCTTGCAGAAAAGAGCTCGGTGACAAAAAACAGCGCATAATGATGCTAGTTGGTCCAACTGGAGTTGGCAAGACGACGACTCTTGCAAAGCTCGCGGCTCGTTTTGCATACGGCAACGAAAAGCGCTATAAAACGGGCATCATCACCCTTGATACGTATCGTATCGGAGCGGTCGAGCAGCTCTTTCAATACGCTAAGATGATGAAACTACCCATCCTTGATGTCATAGAGGTCGAGGACTTTCAAAACGCCATAAAGCAGCTTAGCTACTGCGATGTGATACTAATCGACACCACTGGAAATTCGCAGTATGACAAAGAAAAACTTGAAAGACTTGATAAATTTTTAAAGCATAGCGGCGCAAAAATCGATGTAAATTTAGTCCTCTCGGCTGGCTCAAAGGTCGAGGATCTAATAGAAATTTATAATGGATTTTCATTTTTGGAGATCGACACCTTAATAATCACAAAATTTGACGAGACCAAAATTTTTGGTAACGTCTTTTCGCTCATATATGAGACAAACACGCCAGTTAGCTACTTTAGCGTGGGTCAAGAGGTGCCTGATGATCTCGTAGAGGCAAAGAGCGAATTTTTAGTAGAGTGCGTGTTTGACGGCTTTACAAAGCAAAAGGCTAGCGATGAATAACCAAGCGCAAAAACTACAAAATTTAGTTCAGTCTCAAAATAAGGCTAAAAATACGCATTTTATAGCGATTACAAGTGGCAAAGGCGGCGTTGGTAAGAGCACGATAAGTGCAAATTTGGCAAATGTCTTGTCGCAAAATGGCTATAAAGTAGGGCTTTTTGACGCTGATATCGGCCTTGCAAACCTTGATGTGATCTTAAACGTCAAAATGGGCAAAAACCTGCTTCACGTGCTAAAGGGCGAGTGCAGCCTAAAAGATATCTTGATACCTATAAATAAAAATCTCATCCTTATCCCTGGCGAGAGCGGCGATGAAATTTTGAAATTTAACAATCAATTTTTATTTGAGAGATTTTTAGATGAGGCGAGCGAGCTTGATGGGCTTGACTTTTTGATTATCGACACTGGAGCTGGCATAGGCGGCAGCACACAGCTCTTTTTAGAGGCGGCTGATGAGGTTGTCGTGGTGACTGTGCCTGACCCTGCGGCGATAACTGACGCGTACGCGGTCATAAAGATCGTTTCAAGGTTTAAAAATAGCGAGCTTTTGCTTTTAAATATGGTAAAAAACGAGGCTGAGGCCACTAGAATTTATGAAAATGTAAAGCGAGTGGCAAATGCAAATATTGGGCCAAATTTAAATTTAGAGCTAATTGGCTACGTGGCTTCTGATAAGAGCGTAGCAAGGAGCATAAAGCAAAGGACGCTTTTTACAGATGACGAAGCTTACGGCTCTGCTAGCGTGCAGATCAAACAGATAGCTTCGAATTTGCTTTATAGGTTGGAACGAAAAGTGCTTAAAGATGAGCAAAGCAGGAGCTTTGGGGGCTTCTTTAAGCGTTTGATAGAACAATTTTAATGGAGATTGAGCTTTGCGTGCAGAAAATTTTATAGCATTTTTTACGGTTTGTGGATTTTTCATAGGCATAGTTTTTACCTTGCTAAAGGTAAGTGAGCCTATCGAAATGCTCGTTTATACGCTAGTTATTACTTTATTTTTTTACCTTATAATTCACATCGTGATAATGAACTACGTCGATGTAAAAAGGACTTTGAAGAAATTTTTTGACAAGCAAAGACATGAGGAGATCGCGGACTATCTCATCTCTGAGCTAAACGTTAGGGAAAAACGGATGGAAAATATCATGCTAAAAGTAACCACCGAAAATTTAGACTCTGGTAAGCAAAATGTACGAACTAAAGCAAAAGCAGCTTAACGCTTATAAAAGTACCATTAAAAAGGAGCAAGACGAGATCGTCTTAAAATACATGCCAGCTCTGCGTGCAATGGCGTTTAGACTAAAGGAGCGCTTGCCTTCAAGCATTGACGTAAACGACCTTATAAGCGTTGGTGTTGAGGAGATGATAAAGCTTAGCAGGAAGTATGATAAAGAGCAAAACGACTCATTTTGGGGATATGGCAAAAAGAGAATTTATGGCTCGATGCTTGACTACCTAAGAGCGCTTGACGTCGTTAGTAGAAGCGACAGAAAGCTAGTAAAGAGCATAAATACCGAGATAGATAACTACTTTAACACGCACGAAGAAGAGCCAAGCGACGAGTATCTGGCTGAAAAACTAAATGAAGATATCGAAAAGATAAGAGAGGCAAGGGGAGTTAGCGGTATCATCACTATCTTGCCAATAGACGAGCAAATGGAGCTAATCGGTCAAAGCGATGTTGAAAAAAGCGTAGAAAAAGAGGATCTTATCTTAAAGATCGAAAGTGCGTTAAAAGACTTTGACGAGCGTGATCAGATGATAGTTCAGCTTTACTACTACGAAGAGCTAAATTTAAAAGAGATCAGCGAGATAATGAACATCAGCGAGAGTAGAATTTCACAAATTCATAAACGTTTGCTTGATCGCATCAGACGCAGCTTGGGGGTTTAATGGCTGATATTTTAAGTCAAGAAGAGATAGATGCGCTACTTGAAGTCGTCGATGAAGACGGCGATACGAGCAATATCGAGATAGAAGAGAGCCCACAAGGCGAACAAAAACAGATCATTATCTATGACTTCAAGCGCCCAAACCGCGTTAGTAAAGAGCAGCTCC
This sequence comes from Campylobacter concisus, assembly GCF_902460895.1. Lineage (GTDB taxonomy): Bacteria > Campylobacterota > Campylobacteria > Campylobacterales > Campylobacteraceae > Campylobacter_A > Campylobacter_A concisus_BC. Next base: position 151,843 of record NZ_CABPVL010000003.1, read on the forward strand.
GTGCGATAAAAGGCATCCACGACAAGCTTGCTAGAAACCTAGCTAGTCAAATTTCAAGCGTCATGAGAAGTATCGTCGAGCTTAGACTTCACAGCGTAGATCAGATGACATACGGCGAGTTTTTGATGAGTTTGCCAAGCCCAACTAGCTTTAACGTCTTTTCTATCAAGCCGCTTGATGGAAACTGCATCTTAGAGATAAATCCAAGCATAGCTTTTCCTATGATAGATCGCTTGCTTGGCGGAACTGGTGAAAATTTCGAGGCAAACAGAGAGCTAACTGACATCGAGGTAAATTTACTTGATGCGGTGCTTAGGATGATCATGCAGCGCCTAAAAGAGAGCTGGTCGATGATAACTGATATGTATCCAAACGTCGAGGCTAAAGAGAGCAGTCCAAACGTCGTTCAGATCGTATCTCAAAACGAGATCGTCATCATGGTCGTCATGGAGATCATCGTTGGTGGCTCAAGCGGCATGATAAATTTATGCTATCCAGTCATCTACCTAGAGCCGATCCTTTCGCGCCTTGCAAACAGAGACATCATGCTTGGCGAAACTAGCGCTAAAAAGAGTAGAAACAAAGAGCTAAAAACGCTAATAGGCCGTGCTGAGGTGCTTTATGAGGCGATCCTTGGTAAGTCAATCGTTAGCGTAAATGAGTTTTTAAATTTAAAAGAGGGCGATATCTTAAGGCTTGATAGAGGCGCTGATGATAAGGCGATCGTTTGCATCGATAAAAAAGAGGTATTTTTGGCTGAAGTTGGGCTTCATAGATTTAGAAAGTCTATCAAGATCGAGCAGCTAATCCGCTCTGATAAAGACGAGATCAAACACATCCTAGAAAAATACGAAGAAGAGCGAAAAGCAAAACTAATGGCATACGACGAGGCCAACGAACACAACAACGAAGAAGAGAGCGAAGATAATGACGAATGAATTTTTTAACATCTTTTCAAATGAGTTAAAAGCGACCATTGAAGGGCTAACTGGTAGAGCACCAGAGATCGGCGAGAGAAACGAATTTGACGCGCCAGCGCAAAATGGTATAAAACCGCCAGTTGTCATGGCTAGTGTGACATTAAGCGGCGACATCAATGCAAAAGCTGAGATCGCTTGCACGCCGGTGCTCATAAGCGCAGTTAGCGAGTGGATGATGGGCGAAGAAGAAATTTCAAAGAATGAAAATCTCGGTAGCGACGAGCTTGACGCTGCAAAAGAGATATTTTCAAACCTTTTTAGCGCATTTAGCACCTCTCTTGGAGCGCAAAAGGGCATGCCAAAGATCAGCTTTGAGGTGATAAATGTAAATTTCTTAGATGAAAACTCATCGCTTGATTTTAGCGTTTTTGAAAAGCTTTTTTTGTTTAACATAAAGATCGAGGATCTAAATGAGCATGTGGCTTTTGTCTGCGATCACACGCTTATGAGATTTTTTGAGCCTGCTAAAAGTGAGCCAGCAGATGCAGCAAAAGCCGCAGCCGCTCCTCATGCACTAAAGGGCGAATTTAGCGCAGAAGAGATGAGAAATATCGGCCTTATTATGGACGTAAGACTTCCAATGCGTGTTCGTATCGGCTCAAAAAGGATGCTCTTAAAAGATGTGCTCACTATGGATATAGGCTCAGTCATCGAGCTAAATCAGCTAGCAAACGACCCGCTTGAAATTTTGATAGGAGATAAGGTGATAGCACTTGGCGAAGTTGTCATAATAGACGGCAACTTTGGCATCCAGATCACTCAGATAGGCTCAAAACGCGAGAGGCTTCAGCAGTTAAAATAATGAATGAATTAGTAAATGATCTCTTAAAATTTCCAAGCGTTTTAAAGTATAAAAACAAAAATGTAACCTTCTTTGGCTCGGCTAGATTTGATGAAGAAAATTTCTACTGCAAAAAGGCATACGAGCTAGCTTACAAGCTAAATGAGCTAGGTTTTGCCATCTTAACTGGTGGCGGAGATGGCATAATGAGGGCGGCAAACAAGGGTGCGTTTGATAGCGCAAAATCCCCTAGCGTCGCACTAAACGTGAGGCTGCCGTTTGAACAACAAACAAATCCATACGTCACTGCAAAATACCTCTTTTCAAATTTAAGTCCAAGAAAATTTGCCCTAACTGATAGCTCTATCGCATTTGTCGTCTTCCCTGGCGGCTTTGGGACGCTTGATGAGCTATTTGAAATTTTAGTCCTAGCTCACGTTGGCAGCAAAAAAGTGAAAATTTTTCTTTACGGATGCGAGTTTTGGCAAGGTCTTGATGAGTTTATACGAAAGACGCTGATCCCTCAAAAAACGATAAACGAAGAAGATCTAAATTTATATAAAATCACCGATGATATAGAGCTTATCGTAAGTGAAATTTTGGCTATTTAAAAATAAGATATAAAATATCGCCTTTAAATTTAAAAAAGGTAAAAATATGAAAATAATGGTTGCAATGAGTGGCGGCGTAGATAGTACGATGACGGCTAAATTTCTGCAAGAGGCTGGACATGAGGTGCAAGGCTGCTACATGATGCTTCATCAAAAGCCAGGATATCACGAAGAAAACATCAGAAAAGTCAAAAAAGTAGGCGAATACCTTGGCATCAAAGTGCATATCCTTGACCTGCAGGATAAATTTAACGAATATGTCTATGATCCATTTGTCAGGCTTTATAAAGAGGGCAAAACGCCCAATCCTTGCGCCTTGTGTAATAAATTTATAAAGCTTGGTGCTCTACTTGACTTTGCAAAGGCAAATGGCTGCGAGAAGCTTGCTACTGGGCACTACGTGCAGGTGGTTGATGGTTTTATAACCTGCGCCAAAGATCCTAGCAAGGATCAAAGCTACTTTTTAGCTCAGGTGCCAAAAGAGGTGCTAAAAGATGTCATTTTCCCGCTTGGGGATAAATTTAAAAAAGACATAAAAGAGCTAGCAAGAGGCGTAAAAGTGCTTGAAGAGTTCGCTACTCAGGCAGAAAGCAGTGAAATTTGCTTTGTTGAAAATACCTACATCGAGGTTTTAAACAAGCACTACAATACAAATTTGCCAGGCAACGTGGTGGGTAAAGACGGCAATATCATCGGCCGCCACCAAGGCTACATGCACTACACTATCGGCAAACGCCGTGGCTTTGAGGTTTTTGGCGCTCACGAGCCACACTTTGTCATCAAGATAAACGCTGATAAAAACGAGATCGTTGTCGGCACGAAAGATGACCTTGCTCAAAAGGTGGTCGAGCTTGAAAATGTAAATTTATTTATTGATGAAGATAAATTTGAGTGCGAAACCAAGATAAGGTATAGAAGCCCTAAACTTGAGGCTTTTGTAGAGGTTGATAAAGCTAGTAAAACCGCAAAACTAACGCTAAATCAAAACGCACTTGGCGTGGCTCAAGGTCAGCTTTGCGTGATGTATGACGGTGATCGCGTCATCGCAAGCGGTTTTATAAAGAACTAAGCGCCTCTTTTATCACTTTAACGTGGCTAAATTCTGGCTCTTTGACAGCAGTTAGAAGCGCCACGTTTTTATACTCTTTTTCTAGCTTTTTAAGCTCTTTTAGCCCCTCTTGTTCCTCTTTGCCATTTAGCTCTTGCCTAAATCTTTTGCAAAACTCATCAAACCTAGCCTCCTTATCTTCATGAAACCATGACCTTAGCTCGTTTGACGGAGTGACTGATTTTAGCCAGATGAAGCTAGAAAAGATCTCTTTTTTCACGCCCCTAGGATATAGTCTATCGATAAAGACACCTTTAAATTTCTCGTCGTCGCTTTTAATAAAGTCGTAAATTCTACATATCTTAAACATGATTGTTATCTTAGTCCTCATAAATTTATAAATATAAAATGGTTTAAAAATTTAGTGTAAATTTTGGCTTTTGGAGTAGAAAATTTGACTAAAAATAGTTGGTAAATAAATTTAAATTTAAAGCTCATTTTGATAAAATCCCAACATAAAAATCACTAAAAAAGGTTACTATTATGAGAGGCTATAAAATTTTCTCAGGCACCGCAAATATCGAGCTTTCGAAGAAAATTTCGCAATATCTGTCGCTTCCGCTTAGCGAGGCTAGTATAAAAAGATTTAGCGATGGTGAGATCAGCGTGCAAATCGGCGAAAGCGTGCGTGGAAAAGATGTTTTTGTCATCCAGCCAACATGTGCCCCAGCAAATATAAATTTAATGGAGCTTCTTATCTTAACTGACGCTTTAAAACGCAGCAGCGCAAGCTCTATAACAGCGATCGTGCCGTATTTTGGCTACGCTAGACAAGATAGAAAAGCAGCTCCTAGAGTGCCTATCACTGCAAAACTAGTGGCAAATATGATGCAAATAGCAGGCATTGACAGAGTCGTTACTATGGACCTTCACGCAGGGCAAATTCAAGGATTTTTTGACATCCCAGTAGATAACCTTTATGGTAGCATTGTCTTTAACGATTACGTAAAAGCTAAAAATTTACCAAACCCAGTCGTCGCAAGCCCAGATGTAGGCGGCGTAGCTCGTGCTAGAGCCTTGGCGAAAAATCTAAATTTGCTAGATATGGTCATCGTTGATAAACGCCGTGAAAAAGCAAACGAGAGCGAAGTGATGAACGTGATCGGCGATGTGAAAGGCAAAGATGTGATCTTGGTCGATGATATGATCGACACTGCTGGCACCATCGTAAAAGCAGCTGAAATTTTTAAAGAGCGCGGCGCAACTAGTGTAATGGCCTTTTGCACGCACCCAGTGCTTAGCGGACCAGCTTATGATAGGCTAAAACTTGGCTTTTTAGACGAGCTAGTGGTGACTGATACGATCCCGTTAAAAGAAGAACTCCCTTGTATAAAAGTGCTAAGCACAGCTTCACTATTTGGCGAAGTGATACGCCGTGTTTATCACAACGAAAGCGTAAATAGCTTATTTTAGTAATCATTGCAGGCTAAAGCGTTAGCCTGCTAAATTTATTCGTTTTGGCTAATTGATATTTATCTTTTGGGTTAAATTTCTAGTCTAAAAGACTTAAAATCCTGCTTGTGAATAGCCTAAATTTGAAGTCAAATAAATACAAATCGCAATGAAACCTCACCACTAAATTTCTACATGCTAGCTACTGAAATTTAAATAAGTCGTAATTAAGGTGCAGTGCCGACCAGATCCGTGTGGGAGCTGCGACAAATGCCGTTAGGATCGCACAAAAATGGACCATGATGCAAGAGTAGTTTGCACTAAAATTAATTGCGATTTTGCACCTAAATTTTAAGGAAAAAACTATAAAATACCCCCCCCCTTTTTAAATTTCACAAAAAGGGTTTTTATTGCGTAAAATATTTGAGAGAATTTTGCTTGCAAGCAACAGTTTCACGCTTTTTCCAGTAGTCTTTGGACTTTTAGGTGCGGTCGTGCTTTTCATCATCGCAAGTTACGATGTCGGCAAGGTGCTTTTAGAGGTTTATAAATATTTCTTTGCTGCGGATTTTCACGTTGAAAATTTCCATTCAGAGGTCGTTGGCGAGATAGTTGGAGCGATCGATCTATACTTGATGGCGCTTGTTCTTTATATATTTAGCTTCGGAATTTACGAGCTTTTCATCTCAGAGATCACACAGCTAAAGCAGTCAAAGCAGAGCAAAGTCCTAGAGGTTCACTCTCTTGATGAGCTAAAAGACAAGCTTGGCAAAGTGATCGTCATGGTCCTCATCGTAAATTTCTTCCAAAGAGTGCTTCACGCTAGCTTTACAACACCGCTTGAGATGGCCTATCTTGCGGCTTCTATCCTCGCACTTTGCCTTGGACTTTACTTTCTTCACAAAGGAGATCACTAAAATTTTAAGCGTTTTTACGCTTAAAATTTCTCCTACATCTTTTCTTTAGCTATTTTTGGATAATATCCATTTAAAAATTTAAAGGAAATTTGATGATTTTCATAGACGCTTGCCTTAAAAAACCGACTCCATATACGCCTGTTTGGATGATGCGCCAAGCTGGCAGATATCTGCCAGAGTATATGGCTGTAAGAGCTAAAGCAGGGGATTTTTTATCGCTTTGCAAAGACTATAAAAAGGCTAGCGAGGTCACGCTTCAGCCAGTTGAAATCCTAGGCGTTGATGCGGCGATTTTGTTTAGTGATATCCTTGTCGTGCCTCTTGAAATGGGCATGGATCTGCGCTTTGAAAAGGGCGAGGGACCAGTTTTTACAAAGCCTTTGCGTGATGAGGCTGCACTTGATGCGCTTAGTATCGAAAGATCGGTTAAAGGCTTAGCATACGTCTATGACACGATCAAGCTTACAAGAGAAAATTTAGCCAAAGATAAGGCGCTCATTGGCTTTTGTGGCGCACCTTGGACGATAGCTACATATATGATAGAGGGTGGCGGTAGCAAAAACTATGCAATCTGCAAAAAGATGCTCTATCAAAATCCAGAATTTTTACATCAAATTTTAGAAAAAGTGACGCAAGCACTCATCCTTTACGTCAAAGAGCAGATAAAAGCTGGCGTAAATGCGGTGCAAATTTTTGACAGCTGGGCGGCTGCGCTTGAAGAGCAGGCATATTTTGAGTTTGGATTTAGCTATATAAACAAGATAGTTGATAGCGTAAAGGCTGAGTTTCCAGAGATCCCAGTCATCGTTTTCCCAAAAGGTATAAGCGGATATATGGATAAAATTTCAGGTAAATTTGACGTTTTTGGCGTCGATTGGAGCACGCCGATAGAGCTAGCAAAAGAAAAACTTAGCCCAAGATACGTCCTTCAGGGCAACATGGAGCCAACAAGGCTATATAGCAAAAAAGCGATCGATGAGGGCGTGGATAAAATTTTAAGCACGATGAAAGGCGTGCCGCACATTTTCAACCTTGGTCATGGGATCTTGCCTGATGTGCCAGTTGAAAACGCAAAATATTTTATAAAAGAGGTTCAAAGAAAAAGTGCAAGATAGCACTCCAGTCTTTGGGCCGATAAATTCGCGCCGTTTTGGCATGAGCCTTGGTATCGATCTAAGCCCAAAGCAAAAATCATGCAATTTTGACTGTGTTTATTGCGAGCTAAAGGGCGCAAAGCCGGTTGAAGAGATAGAAAATCCACCAAGCGTTAATGAAATCATAAGCGCTTTAAAAGAAGCTTTAAAGGCTCATCAAAACATCGATGTCATCACGCTTACAGCAAATGGCGAGCCAACTCTTTATCCATACTTAAAAGAGCTGATCGCAAAAGTCAATGAGCTAAAGGGCAGGGCAAAAACTCTCATCCTAAGCAACGGCTCAGGCGCGAGAGATCAAAAAAATTGTGAAGCCTTGCAAGGGCTTGATATAGTGAAATTTAGCCTTGATAGCGCCGTGCAAAGCACATTTAAAAAGATAGACCGCAACAAAAGTGGCATAGAAGTTGGTGAGCTTGTAAAGGCAATGGCTAAATTTCGCAAGGAATTTAATGGCGAGCTTGTGCTTGAAATTTTGGTCGTGGCTGGATTTAACGACAAAGAAGAGGAATTTATAGCGCTTAATGAGGCTATAAATGAGATAGCCCCGCACCGAGTGGATGTGGGCACGATAGATCGCCCGCCAGCTTACAACGTAAAAGGCGTTGATGCTAGTAGGCTTGAAGAGCTTGCAAGCAAGATAAAAGGCGTGCCAGTCACCATAGCTAGGGCTCACAAGATAGAGCAAAAGTATGAATTTAGCAAGAGTGAAATTTTAGCCATGCTAGAGCGCCGTCCGCAAACTACGGCAAATGTAGAAGAAAATTTCTCAGAGCACTCAAAGCAAATTTTAAACAGCCTTTTGCAAGACGGCGCGGTTTATCAAACTGACGTTGCTGGCGTTAAATTTTATAAATTAAGATGATAGATGAAGCGAATTTTAACTATACAAGACATCTCGTGCGTGGGCAAATGCTCGCTCACAGTCGCACTTCCCATAATCAGCGCCCAAGGCATCGAGGCGTGCATCTTGCCAACGGCACTGCTCTCAACTCACACTGGCTTTAAAAATTTCACTTTTCGTGATTTGACTGATGAATTTGACGCTATAACGCAGGTTTGGCACAAAGAGGACATCAGCTTTGATGGAATTTACACTGGATTTTTAGGTAGTTTTAGGCAGCTTGAGCTTATAGAGAAAGTCTTTGCTGAGTTTGATAGCGGCTCTTTGCTAAGGCTTGTGGATCCTTGCATGGGTGATAATGGCAAGCTCTATCACGGCTTTGATGAGAAATTTGTGGCAAAGATGAGAGAGCTTTGCACAAAGGCACACGTCATCACGCCAAACATAACTGAGGCAAGTTTTATGTGTGAAAAGTCATTTTTAAGCGAGGGATACGGCGAGGACTACATTTTGGAGCTGCTTGAGGGCTTGGCTAGTTTTGGCGCGCAAAAGATCGTTTTAAAAGGCATTAGATACAAGCAAAATGAGTGTGGTATCATAGCTTATGATGCAAAGACGAAAGAAAAAGTGGAGTATTTTCACGAGTATTTGCCATTTCACGCAAGTGGCACCGGAGATATCTTCGCTTCAGTGCTTTTTGGCTCGCTGATAAATGGAGAAAGCATGCAAAATGCTATCAAAAAGGCAGCAAATTTTGTGCTTGAAAGCATCAAGATCACGCTAAAAGATGATAATCGCACAAGCTATGGTGTGCAGTTTGAAAAGTTGCTTAGAAATTTTTAGCACTTTAAGGCAGGGAGTGATTTAAATTTGTGTCATTATAACCCATCAAAGTGACATAGTTAAAACAAAATTTCATATTTATTTAAATTAATTTTACTTTTATATAAAAAGTTGAATAATTACGCAAATATTGATCAAGGAGTGATTTATGAAGTCTTTAAGGATTAAAATTTCTGTTATTTTGACAGCTGTGATCGTGCTGCTACTAATCGGCGTTAGCATCATTAGTTACAACATAGCTCGCAACCTATATACAGAAAAAGTTGTGAAAGATGAGCTACCACTAGCCGTCTCTAACGTTGCAGGTGAGATCGGCTATGCCATAGATAAGATCATCAACACCTCTTATCAGATGACCAAAAACGACTATCTTCTCAAGTGGATCGACGAGGGCGAGCCAAAGGATGGATTAGCAACGCTTTTTAACTACAACACCGACCTTATGAAGGCGTTTAACCTCTCAACGGCGATGTTTGTCTCTGATAAAACTCTAAACTATTACACAAACGACAAAATTTTAAAGCAACTTAGTAAGGACAATCCACGCGATAGCTGGTACTTTGACGTTAAAAATGGCAAAGAGGTAAATTCTCTAAACATCCAAGTCTCAGAAGCTACTGGCTCGCTAACACTTTATGTAAATAGCAAGGTTGAAAAAGACGGCAAATTTTATGGCGTCAGTGCGATAGGCATGAACCTTGATGACATCGTAAATTTAGTCACTTCAAAAAGCATGGGTGAGGGCAGTAAATTCCTAATGGTTGATTCAAGTGGCATCGTAAAGATAGAAAAGAGTGACAGGGTAGGCAAAGTAAATGTAAAAGATGTCCTTGGCAAAGAGAAATTTGATGTCTTGATGAATAAAAATGGCGGCGTCATCCGTCACTTTAACGGCACGAGAAATTTGATAATTGGCTCAAAATATATCCCAAGCCTTGATTGGTACCTATTTGGTGAGATGGACGAGGATGTGCTTTTAAAAGATTTGCATACGCTATTTTACTCAGCTATCGGCGTTATCTTAGCAGCGATCATCATCTCTGTGATAGTTTCACTTCTAATGTCGTCTTACCTCCTAAAAATCATCCTCAAACTAAAAACAGGCTTGCTATCTTTCTTTGATCTACTAAATCACAAGACAAACAAAGCACAGCCTATAGAGATAACATCTAAAGATGAATTTGGTCAAATGGCAGAGCTCATAAACAAAAATACAAGGGCCATTGAAGATGGTATGAAAGATCAAAGTATCTTCATCCAAAAAGCCAACACCTTCGTAAACGAGATAAAAGATGGTAACTATGAAGCAAGCCTAGAAGCTGATACTAATAACCCAGCTCTAAATCAACTAAAAAATACATTTAAAGATCTTCAAGTAGCTCTTAAAGAAGCAATATCAAGTAATGGTAAAGATGTACTTGATCTACTAAACACATATAAAAACCAAGACTTCACAAAAAGACTTGATGATGATGGTAAGATAGCAAGTGGTATAAACTCTCTTGGCATTGAGATATCTAAAATGCTAAATGAC
>NZ_CABPVL010000003.1:162745-171218 GCF_902460895.1 Campylobacter concisus
CGTCAAGTAAATTTTAAAATTTCATGAGCGAGCAATTTCGGCTCTAAAATTTGAGCTAAGCGTTAAGCGAAGCCAAATTTTAGTAGCCAACTCTTGCGAGTGAATGGAATTTTAAAATTTACGAGTACAAATTTAGATTTTTATTTCTTCGTTAAGGGGGAAGAGGCTTGAATTACGGTCTGCTTGCAGTTGCGAGCTCACGAAGCAAAAGAGCTCCCTTCCATCTTAACAATCCCCTGTCTGCCCGCAGTTATGAGGCAAAGCCCTAGTAAAAACCCCTCGCACGTTAGAAGTGCATGCAACGGTGTTTCGCACTGCATGCGTTTAGTTCTAAAAATTTTATAGCAAATTTTAAAATTTGCAAAAACCACTAAAATTTATCTATTTCTCGCCCTTAAATAAAGAAACAAAATACTCATCGATATTAACGCCATCTTTTTTCATATCTTTTAGTCTTGCTCTTATGTCGGCGTCTTGCCAAAGAAGTGGTGGTAGTGCAAACATCACCTTATCAAGGCTAAAATTTCTAACATCATCGCGCCAGCCATCCCAGCGGTAAAGCTCATAAAATTTAGATATATCGCCGCACAGCACCCAGTATAAAAACTGCGAGTAGCCAAGCTGCGTATCTTCCCATTTGCCGCTGTCTGGTGCGTAGTAAAAGACGTTGCCAGCTTTGCCACCAAAGGCGCCGCCATTTACCGCGAAAAATCCGCCCAAAACATCGTCCGCCACGAGCAAATAGCCAGGCATCTGCCCTGCTTCGCTAAAGCTTTTGCCAAGGTTAAAGCTGTAAATTCCGCGCTTCATCTGCTCACATCCTGAGCCAAGCAGGCGCAGCCAACCGCCATCTATCACTATGCCACCACACCCATAAACAAGCGCCCCCATCGGCGAGCGAGTGGTGACCTGAAGCCCTAAAAGCTCACTTTGCGCCCTGCTCTCATCGCGAGGCAAAATTTCATAGTCGTTTTTGGCCTCTTTTAGCCACTCTTCAATCAGTGCCCAGCCTGGCTCATTTGTATCTATAAGCTCGTCTAAAGCTCTCATTTTCTGTCCTTGCTATAAATTTGGTGAAATTTAAAAGAAGAATTTGGCGAGTCGCCCCGCCAAATTTATATAGGTAGATTATTTTGCGTCCCAAGCTAGGATAGTGTTGCCCTCGGCGTCGGTAGCCACGTCGCCCATGCCCATGATGTTGTAGCCGCAATCTACGTAATGAACCTCGCCTGTTACGCCGCTAGCTAGGTCGCTAAGCAGATACATAGCGCTGTTGCCGACATCTTCAGTGGTGACGTTGCGTTTTAGCGGGCTGTTTACTTCGTTGTAGCGCAAAATCATCCTAAAGTCACCTATTCCGCTTGCAGCAAGCGTTTTAATTGGGCCTGCGCTGATCGCATTTACGCGGATGTTTTTAGCGCCAAGGTCGTGTGCCAGGTAGCGAACTGAGCTCTCAAGCGCTGCTTTGGCAACGCCCATAACGTTGTAGTGTGGCACAAATTTTGGTCCGCCAAGATATGTAAGAGTTAGCACCGAGCCGCCCTCTTTTAGCACCGGTAAGACCGCGCGAGTAAGGCTTAGCAGCGAGTAGACGCTAGTGCCCATCGCTATGTCAAATGCCTCTTTTGTTGTATTTACAAACTCGCCCTCAAGCGCCTCTTTTGGTGCGTAAGCCACAGCATGCACGACAAAATCGATCTCGCCAAGGTCTTTTTTGATTTGGCTAGCAAGCCCATCTAAGTGTGCTTGGTTATTTACATCAAGCTCGTAGACAAATTTACTACCAAACTCATCAGCGATCGGCTCTACACGCTTTTTAAGAGCGTCATTTAGGTATGTAAATGCCATCTGCGCACCTTGATCGTGACAAGCTTTTGCGATGCCGTAAGCTATCGATTTTGCATTAGCGACGCCTACGATTAGACCTTTTTTACCCTTTAGTATCATCATTTCTCCTTTTTATTTTGTTTGGCTTTTAAGCGATATTTAAATTTTAAACCAAATTTAATAGCGGCAGTATCGCGAGATGAATTTTAATGAGTTCGAAATTTTAGGTCAAGACTAGGCAAATAGCCTGTCGCAGACTTAAAATTTCGAACTCATTAAAAGGCACTCACGAGACAACGCGTATCAAATTTAAAAAATTATTCGCATCCCAGCTGGCTGTGCCTACCAGCACCCCATCGCAGCTTTTGATACCCGCGATATCAGCGATATTTGCCGCATTGACGCTTCCGCCGTAAAGTAGCGACACATTTGCCTTTGTCTTTAAAAAGCTTAGCACCTCATCTATCTGCTCTATGCTAGCGCTTTTACCGGTTCCTATCGCCCAGATCGGCTCGTAGGTGATGACTAATTTTTTATAGCCAAGGTCGATATTTTCAAGCTGGCGGCTTAGAAATTCTTTGGTCGCTCCGCTTTCATTTGTGCTTAAATTTTCGCCGATACAGTAGATCACATTCCAGCCATTTTTTGCGGCAAAGTCAAATTTCGCTCGCAAAAATTCCTCGCTCTCTTTTAAAATTTCACGCCTTTCAGAGTGGCCTATCAGCACGTCTTTTATGTCAAATTCATCAAGCATCGCCTTGCCGATCTCGCCAGTAAATGCCCCACTCTCGCATGGGTAGAAATTCTGCGCCCCAAGCCTAAAAATATGCCTTTTTTCATCAAAGGCACTAGCTGGAGCAAATACGCTCACATCGTCGTTTGCGCTTAAATTTTCGTCTAAAATTTTCGCGTACTCTCTAAAGCTTGCTCTTGTGTGGTTGCACTTTAAATTCGCTAGAAATTTCAAGACCTACTCCTCTTTTCTAAGCGGCTTTATGCCAGGCAGCTCTTTGCCTTCTATTAGCTCCAAGCTAGCACCACCGCCAGTCGAGATAAATGTCATCTCATCAGCGTCTCCAGCGCGCTCGACCACGTCAGCTGTATCGCCGCCGCCAACGACGGTTGTTGCGTGAGTGTCGATGATGGCGTGGCTCATTTTGATACTACCTTTGCTAAATTTATCCATCTCAAAAACGCCCATAGGTCCGTTCCACCAGATGGTTTGCGCATCGGCGATGACCTCTTTAAATAGCCTAATCGACGCTGGTCCGATGTCAAGCCCCATCCAGCCATTTGGGATCTCTTGAGCTGGGACGTATTTTACGGCACTTTCAGCTGAAAATGTCTGAGCAGCGACGACATCTACTGGTAGGTAAATTTTCACTCCTAGCTCTTTGCCCTTACGCAAAATTTCGCGCGCGTCTTCGATAAGGTCCTCTTCAAGGAGCGAATTTCCGATATTTTCACCCATTGATTTTAAAAATGTAAATGCCATACCGCCGCCAATTATCAGCTTATCGACGCGTGGCAAAAGGTTATGCAATGCTTGAAGCTTGCCACTTACCTTTGAACCGCCCACAACTGCGACAAATGGACGTGATGGATGTTTTATCAAATTTTGAGCGAAATTTATCTCTTTTTGTAGTAAAAATCCCGCTGCTTTGTGCTTTTCATCGTAAAATTTAGTGATCGCCTCAACCGATGCGTGAGCCCTGTGGCAAACGCCAAATGCGTCATTTATGTAAAATTCGCCAAATTCTGAAAGCTCTTTTGCCAAAGCCTCGTCATTTTTGGTCTCGCCCTTTTCAAAGCGTAAATTTTCTATCATTAAAATTTCGCCTGGCTTTAGAGCCGCAGCCTTTGTTTTAGCGTCATTTCCGATCACATCTTCAGCAAATATCACCTCTCTATCAAGCAGTCTTGATAGCCTCTTTGCCACGCCGCGAAGTGAAAATTTCTCTTCATAACCGTTTTTTGGACGCCCTAAGTGACTAGCCAAAACCACGCTGCAGCCATTATCCAAGCAGTAGCGGATAGTTGGTATCGCCGAGCGGATCCTGCGGTCATCAGTGATGTTTAAAAACTCGTCCATAGGCACGTTAAAATCGCACCTTATAAAGACTTTTGCACCATTAAGCTCAAGGTCGTTGATCGATAAAATATCACTCATTTTTCACCCTTTAAATTTACTTTGTAGCCACGATCTTAGCAAGATCCACAAGCCTTGTTGAGTAGCCCCACTCGTTGTCGTACCACGCAAAGACCTTCACCATATCATCAGCGATGACCTGCGTAGTGTCGCTCGCTACGATACTGCTAAAGGTGCTTGTGCAAAAGTCGCTGCTAACCCTGTAGTCGTCATCGACAAATAAAATTCCCTTTAAATTTGACTCCGCAGCCGCTCTAAACGCCTCGTTTATCTCCTCTTTGCTAGCTGGTCTTTTTAAAACCGCCGTTAGATCGACCATCGAGACGTTTGCCACTGGCACACGGACTGCTTGACCGTGCAATTTGCCACTTAGCTCGGGAAGCACTTTAGCGATCGCTTTTGCAGCACCTGTGGTCGTAGGTCCGATATTTAGCGCTGCTGCACGTGAGCGGCGGAAGTCTTTAGCTTTTACATCTACTAGGCTTTGACCATTTGTATAGGCGTGGATCGTGGTCATCAGCCCTTTTACGATGCCAAATTTATCGTTTAGCACCTTTGCAACTGGAGCTAGGCCGTTTGTGGTGCAGCTTGCGTTTGAGACGATCGCTTCACCTGCGTATTTATCGTCATTTACGCCAACTACAAATGTCGCTGTGTCGTCTTTTGCTGGAGCGCTCATGACGACTTTTTTGACGCCGCGAGCAAGATATGGCTCACATTTTTCAGTGGTTAAAAACTTGCCAGTGCACTCTAAAACCACGTCTACGCCGTAGTCTGCGTAGCTAAGCTCGTTTAGATCTCTTGTAGAAAAAACTCTTATCTTTTTGCCATTTACTTCTATAAAATCGTCGCTTATCACCTTAACGTCTTGCTTAAATTCGCCATGCACACTGTCGTATTTGAGCAAATACCTCGTCATATCCCTTGTTGCGGTGTCGTTAATAGCGACAAGCTCAACATCATCACGCTCTAAAATAATACGAGCAGCACACCTACCGATACGCCCAAAGCCGTTTATTGCTACTTTAACTGACATCTTAGCTCCTTTTGATATAATTACGCCTAATTCTACAAAAAAGAATTTTAAAACAAATATAAACAAGGCACTTTAATAGATGAAGTTAGCACTTTTTGGCGGGAGCTTTGATCCGGTTCATTTAGGACACGATAGCATTGTGAAAATGGCAATAAGCGGCCTTAATATCGACAAGCTCATCATCATGCCAACTTTTATAAGTCCCTTTAAGAGCGAATTTTCAGCTCCGCCAGAGCTTCGCCTAAAGTGGATAAGAGAAATTTGGGGCGGCCTAGAGAAGGTCGAGATCTCAGACTATGAGATAAATTTAGCTCGCCCAGTGCCTACCATAGAGACGGTTAAGTATTTGTATAAGAAATTCAAGATAGAGAAATTTTATCTCATAATAGGCGCGGACCACCTAGCCACGCTTGATAAGTGGCACGGCTATGAGGAGCTAAAAAGCTTAGTGCAGTTTGTGATCGCCAAGCGCAATCACATAGAAATTCCACGTAATTTACAAAAAATGGACGTGCACGTGGATGTTAGCTCGTCGCAGATCAGGCATCAAAAGGGGCTTGATGAGCTGCCTAGCGAGATAAAAGATGAGATTATAAATTTTTACCAAGGATTAAAGATGCAGGAGAGATCGATGCAAGAGCGCACCGAAAGTATAGTTAAGGTTTTAGACGCAAAAAAGGCTGAAGAGATACAAGTGTTTGATATGAGCGGGGATGATTATTTCGTAAAGGCCGTAGTTATCGCTACTACGCTTGGCGAGAGGCACGCTTACTCGCTGGCTGAGGATCTAAAAGAGGAGCTTAAGCCTCTTGGGGAGAAATTTATAGGTACGGAGAGCTCACCTGATTGGATCGTGATGGACCTTGGCGACATTTTGATACATCTTTTAAGCCCAGCTTACAGGGCAAAATACAACATCGAAGAGTTTTTGCAAAAGCTAAAAACTAGCAAAGAGTCTTAACAAAAACAAGCGATGAGCAAATAAGCCATAAAAATATAAAAAAAGCTAGCAAAAATGGCTTTTTGCCCGTCGCTTTAAAAATGCTTCTATCTATCCCAAATCCTAAAGCACACATCGCGACGCAAAGGCAGATACTAGCGGCTAGCTTTAAAATTTGCACCAAATTTTCAGGAAAAAATGGCAAAGATCTAACGCAGATCGCCACTAAGAAAAATAGCGCAAACCATGGTATGCTCTTTAGCTTTGAGCCACCGCTATTTTGGCTTAAATTTAAGAAATTTAGCAAAAACAAAAATGGCACAAGCATGATCACGCGAAGCATTTTTATGATGAGGGCAGTGCTACTTGCTGTGCTGTCAAATGCCGCTGAGGCTGCGACTACGTGGGCTACTTCATGAAGTGAGCCGCCGATAAAAAAGCCAGTTTGGTGTGGCGTGAGAGCTAGAAATTTAGCGATAAATGGATAGATAAACATGCCAATCGTCCCAAATAGCACCACCGTGCAAATGGCGATAGCAAGCTTGTTTGCGTCTGCTTTTATCTCATTTTGAGTAGCCATGACAGCAGCTGCGCCACATATGCTTGCCCCTGAGCCAATGAGCACGGCACTATCCTTGCTAAGCCCCAAAGCCTTAGCGGTAAAAAGCGCAAAGCAAAAGGTCGCAAAGACCATAAAAGCTGCGTATATCACGCCAAGAACTCCGACACTTGCGATCTCACTAAGGCTTATATTGAAGCCAAAAAGTATGATGCCTAGCCTTAAAATTTGCTTCCCAGCGATCGCTACTACGCCACTACTTTTTAAAATTTGAGTTTGTTTGGTAAAAAGATTTGCAAAAATGGCGCCAAGAATGATCGAGATGATGAGCGGGCTAGTGTGAAATTTAGCCAAAACCGTGTTTGAGAGCGCAAAAGAAATGGCACAGATCAGCGCCAAAACAAGCACAGCAAGAAATTTTTGAGACATATTTTAACCTTAACTATTTTTTTAAAAATGCAATTAGCACGTTTGGGTATAATTAGGCGAATTATATAATGCAAATTTAAAATAAAGATAAAGGGATAGGCCTATGATCATCCTTGGCGAAAAATATACTTTCACCAAACTCGAGCTAGAGAAGCTTAGGAAGAAATTTGGCCAAGTGAATTTTTTGTCCCATGAAAATAGCGACGCTAAGGCTTTACGAAGCGCACTAGAAAATCTCATAAAATCAGGCGATCAAAGGCTAATAGTGCTAAATACCGAAAAGCCGGTTGATGGCAAGCTGGTGAGATTTCTCACACTTTTGCAGTTTAAGACGAAGTATAAAAATATCAAATTTCTAAATGTGGAGAGCTTTTTAGAAATTTACTTGCAAAAGTGCTACATCCCAGAAAATGGCGAAAATTTAAACTTTTTAAACGATATCAAGCCTTATAATGCCCTTGAATACGCCTTAAAACTCGTGATCGACTATGTAAGCTGCTCACTGCTTCTTGTGATGCTTTTTGCGCTTAAATTTTACGTAAAGAAAAAGATAGATGAGCAGTCTCCTGGTAGCCTTTACTTCTTGCAAAATAGGGTTGGGCTGGGCAATAGAGAATTTGAATGTATCAAATTTCGCTCGATGGTGGTTGACGCTGAAAAAGACGGGGCTAAATTTGCTAGTAAAAACGATGAGAGAGTCTTTGAATTTGGCGAATTTATGCGTAAAACTCGCATCGACGAAGTGCCACAGTGTATAAATGTGCTTCGCGGGCAAATGCACCTAATAGGCCCAAGGCCAGAGCGAAGATACTGGATAAATTTCTTTGAAAAAGAGATACCGTACTACAATGAACGCCACATCGTCCGCCCAGGGATTACCGGCTGGGCACAGGTAAATTACCCTTACGGCGCAAACACACACGACGCCAAACAGAAACTCATGTATGATCTTTACTACATCAAACACTGGTCGCTTTGGCTGGAGATAAAGATCATAGCAAAAACTATCGTAATTATTTTTACTAAAAAAGGCGTTTAGTCATAAAACTTCTATCATTTTTTTAACTAATACTTTATATGATAAATTATTTTTAACATATTCTTTACCATTTTGCCCCATTTTTTCTCTTTCCTCTTTTGGCATATTGTAAATTTTTAAGATAGCATTTTGTACTTCAAGCGCACTGCCGGATTTAACGCTAATACCACATCCTGTTTTCATTACAATATCATGCTCCTTATAGTCAAAAGAGTGAACTATTGGTACACCAGCAAACATGTACTCATTCATTTTAAGTGGAGATATCCCGTAACTATAAATTTTTAATGGCAACATTGCACGGTACAAGACATCACATTTAGACATTATCATAAAAGCTTCCTCTTTTTTAACTGCATCTATATACAAAATATTACTTGAATTATATTTTTTTACTAGATTATTTTTATTAGACCCATTTCCCACAACTAAAAACAAAATATCTTTATAATTTTGTAAAAAATAGTTGGCACTCTCTAGTAAAAATTCTATAG
>NZ_CABPVL010000004.1:0-18483 GCF_902460895.1 Campylobacter concisus
TTAGAATATTTACTGTTAGTAAATTCAAGACTTGAAATGGCTTTTGTTCTTTCAAAAAACTCAATTTTATATGGTTTTTTCTTAGAAATTTTGGCTTTAAAGTATGTTTTTGTATAAATCCTGTTATTTATAATCTCGATAAACCCATTTTCCAGTCCAAACTTAAATTTATCTTTGCTCCAACGCCAAACCCAATCTAGACTACCATGATTACCATTTTTCCTTTCTTGAAATGAATTAAAATCGCTACCAGCATAGAATTTTTTACCATCTATATCTATTTCATAATCCATTGTTTTACTATATTGTAATGAGTTATAATCTAGTGTTTGGTTCGTTTTATAGCCACCACGCTCTTTAAAAAATTCGTCTTGTTTAAAATAATCTTCTTCATTAACTTCATTTTGTTTTAGAGTCATTGTTTTTGCATAACAAAAAAGCCAATCATTATTTTTTGCTATTTCGTTAGTTGATTTTCCTTGAACTTTTGTAATCCTAGGGCAACAAGCCACAAAACTATCCTCCCCAAAAATTTCATCGCATAAAATTTTAAGCTGTGCTTGTTCATTATCATCAATACTTATAAATATCACGCCGTCATCGCGAAGTAGCTCCCTGGCAATATAAAGACGCGGATAGATAAAACTTAACCACGCAGAGTGCGAGTTTGAACCTTTTGCAGTAAATTCAAGCACTCGCTTGGCCTCTTCTTGTGAGATGCCGGCGAGACCAGAGAGTTCATCGACACTAAATTTTCTATCATCTTTATACACAAATCCATCACCACCAGTATTATAAGGGGGATCGATGTAAATCATCTTGATACTTTCAAAATAAGCATTTTTAAGATGTTTTAATACTTCAAGGTTGTCGCCCTTTATGAGTAAATTTTGTGCATTTTCGTTTTTAGAATTATGATCGATATCTGGCATTAAAAGCGTTTTGGGATTTAAATTAGCCATTAATCTCGCATAAGATTTGCCTAAAAATTTTAACTCAAAACCTTCTTTTTTGATATTTTCTACACCTAAAATTTGACTTAACGTTTCAATGTCAAATTTGCCACTTTTATCAAAGCATTGTGGAAAATTTTGTTTTAAAATAGCCAACTGCTTGCTATTTGCTGTAATATTCTTATTATCAAAAATATCTTGCGTCCGCATCGTACCTCCTTTAAGTTTTAGTCAAAATTATACTAATATTCGCTAAAATGTGCCCTAAATTCAATAAGGATAAGAAGCGATGATAAATTTAAAACTACTTGAGACAAACTACGATGAATTCGTAAAAAAACTAGAGGGCAAAAACGTTAAAGCTAGCCTACTAGACGAGCTTTTGCAGACTTTTAACGAGCTAAAGCAAAAACGCAAAGCGCTTGAAAATTTCCAAGCGATCCAAAATGCAAAGAGCAAAGAGCTTGGTGTAAAAGCAAGAGCCGGCGAGGACGTAAGCGAGCTTAAGAGTGAGCTAAATTTAAACAAAGCTGCCCTTGCTGACGCTGATGAGATCGTTAAACAATATGAAGAAAAGCTTGAGCAAATTTCATTTAGCGTGCCAAATATCACCGACGATGACGTGCCATTTGGCAAGGACGAGGACGATAATGTCTGCATAAAAACAGTGCTTGAGCCAACTAAATTTGACTTTAAGCCAAAGGAGCACTGGGAGCTAGGTGAGAGCCTTGGTTGGCTTGACTTTGAAAGGGGCGCAAAGCTCTCAGGATCGCGCTTTACCGTGCTTCGTGGCATGGGAGCAAGGCTTAGTAGAGCGCTTGTTAATTATATGATCGACTTTAACAGCGCGCGTGGCTTTGAGCTTGTAAATGTCCCTTATCTAGTAAGCTCAAACACACTTTTTGGCACCGGTCAGCTGCCTAAATTTGAAGAGGATCTTTACAAGGTGCGTGACGAGGATCTCTACCTCATTCCAACTAGCGAAGTGCCTGTGACAAATTTATACAATGACACCATCATTGAAGCCGAGCAGCTACCTATAAAGATGACTTGCTACTCAGCATGCTTCCGCCAAGAGGCAGGCTCAGCAGGACGTGACACAAGGGGCATGATCCGCCAGCACCAGTTTGAAAAGGTCGAGCTTGTAAGCATCACAAAGCCTGATCAAAGCGAGGGCGTGCTTGCTGAGATGATATCTTGCGCGAGCGACTTGCTAACTAGCCTTGGTTTGCCTCACCGCCACATGCTTCTTTGCAGCGGCGATCTAGGATTTAGTGCGGCAAAGACGGTAGATCTTGAGGTTTGGCTACCAGGTCAGGGCAAATACCGCGAGATAAGCTCTATCTCTAACACTCGTGATTTTCAAGCAAGAAGAGCGAAAATTCGCTTTAAAGATGGCAAGAAAAATATGCTTGTAAATACCCTAAATGGCTCAAGTCTGGCAGTTGGCAGAACGCTAATAGCGATAATGGAAAACTACCAAAAGGCTGATGGCACTATCGAAATTCCAGAAGTTCTTAAAAGGTATATGTAGTGGCTGATGACGAGGTTGTAGTTCTAAAACCACCTGGCGAGCAAGCAGAGCAAGCGCCTGAGGAGGCAAAGACAGAGGCACCTGAAGAGATCGTCTCGCTTGATAGCATCGCAAGTGACGGCGTGCTTCAAGATGAGAGTATCCCAGAGCCAATACCAGTAAAAAAGAGCAAGAAAAAGCTCTTTATCATCATCGGTGCGGCTGCTTTGGTGCTTGTCATCTTGATCGCTGTTTTGTTAATCGTCTTGCTAAAAAAAGATAAAAAAGAGGAGATAGACACTACAGCTATCGTAAAAAATATAGAAAACAACTACCAAACACAAAATTTTGGCGCTTCAAAGATCGACGAGATGATAAACAAGGCTAACCAGCTCTATGAGCGTGGCAATAAATTTGAAGCGTTAAAAATTTATGAAAACATAGCTGTTTACAACCAGTCGCTTTCAAACTACAACCTCGGCGTTTCGCAGATGAAACAAGAAAAATGTGACGAGGCGATCATCTCGTTTAACAAAGCGATAACTGACCGCGAAAACACCGCAGTTAGCGCCATAAACGCCGCTGTTTGCTCGCTCGAGCTAAATAACACCAAAAATTTCAACTACTACATAGGGCTTGCGGACTCCTTTTTGCAGTATGAAAACAGCTCGCCACTTTACAGCTACTACTATGCGCTGGTTAATTATTACAAGGGTAATTACTATGAGGCGTTGCAAGCTCTCTCTCACCCTAGCACAGATGACTACAAGGGCGAGTATGCTTACTTGAGCGCTAAAATTTTATCGCTTCTTGGCGATGATGAGAGAGCCATAGCCAAGCTTGAAGGGCAAAAGGCGTTTAAGGCTGACTTTACGCTAGCGCAGCTTTATGCAAGGCTTGGCAAATACGACAAGGCAAGGGACTATCTAACAAAGGCTTCTAAAAACACGCCAAATATCGACCTTATCAAGATGACTGAGGCGTTAATCGATCTAAAAACAGCTGATTATGGCGACGCAGCAGCATTTATCAAAGATGTTTATGACTACAACGCCTCGATGCCAAGTAAAATTTACAAGATAAAGACCATCCTAAAGCCAGATCTTTTTGACGTCAGCCTAGCTCAGGCGCACTTTAGCGACGATATGTTTTTTGATAGAACAAGACGCTACGAGACACTCTTTTACTTCGCACCTTACAAGGTTTTTGACGCGAAACAGAGCATCGAGCAGATAAGAAAAGGCGGTGTTAGCGTATTTTTAGATGACACCTCAGCGGCAAATGACTACCTTAGCCAAAGTGCCGCCGCCTCAAAGGTCAATGCCAAACTTAGCGAAGCCATCGCAAAGGCACTTAACTACCGCTTAAAAGAGGCAAACAAGGACTTTGAAGAGCTTGCCAAAGCCTATCCAAACCACTCGATCTTGCAGTATAACCTAGCTCTTAGCTACGCTCAGCTTGGGAATTTTAGCCTTGCTGCAAAGCATTTTATAGCAAGCTATCATCAAGATGTAAATAACCATCTCTCTGGCATCTTTGGCGCTATCTGCATGGATATAAATAGAAATTTAAATCCAAAGTTAGTTGAAGAGATCGGCGAAAATTTAGAAAATGACAAGAGCCTAAAGCCTGTAAATTTATATGCCTCACTTTTAAGCCTAGTTAGCGGCAACCAAAGTGCGATGATAAGGTGGCTTGAAGAGCCAAAAGAGCCTACGACGCTAAATTTGGCCTTTGATATCATCATCGCTAAAATTTCAAACAACGATGAGCTAATGTCAAAAAAAGCTGATGAGCTTATAAAAATCTTGCCAAACGATATCATCGCAAATATCTTAAATTTCATCTCTAAAAACAAAGATCAAAACGTCAAAGAGTATGCAAAAGCGATACAAATTTACTTCATCGATAAAAATCTCAACTCAAATGCCTTCTACCACGGTGCTGATATCATTAAAAAGCAATACATCAAGCTACTTCAGATCTCAGGCCTGCTAACAAGGGAGCGTGACAAGCTAAGAGCCCAGCTAAAAGAGGCTCCAAAAAATATAAATTTGATCCAAACTCTAGCCTACGTGGATATCTTTACAAACGACTTTGATGAGAGCTATAAGCTTTATAATGAGGCCATAGACGAGTTTAAGATAAATGACGCTGGCACGCTCTTTTTAGCGAGTGTAGCAGCCACTGGAGCGAACAAAATAACAAATGCTATCGCGCTTTTGGAGCTTACAAAGCTAAATGATCCAAGCTCTGTTGAAAACAGAGCCGCCCTTGGTTTTATGTATCAGCAAATCGATAACATAAAAGCAGCACTTATACAATATAGCAAAGTAGGAAACGTAGGATATAACAACGAATTTTATGATTTTATGATAGATAACTAAAGAAATTTAAAGCTAGGAGCTTAAATTTAGCCTCTAGCTTTAGATAAAAACGGCTCTAAATTTAAATATTAGTAACCTCAAGCCTTATCTGATCTGAGACTTCACTAAATTTATAAAGCAAATCACCACACTTATACTCTATACATTTTTCATTGATCTCATCTTTTTTAGACAAGATTTTCTTCATAACGCCAGGAAGCTCTCTTTGCAAAAGCAGTTTATAAGACATACCCATGCCGTGAGTTAGAGACTTTATAAATTTACCATCAACCTCGCTCTCATCTTTTATCATATGAAGCGTCGCGTCAAATTTAAGCTTATTAAGAGCCTCATAAAGCTCGGTTTTATCATTTGCGGGAGCTATATCATCATTCACACAATGATATCCAATATAAAACGTCTTTTTAAATTTACTCTGTACCTTTAAATGTTTCAGATTTAAGATATTTCTTATCTCTTCTCTAGATTCATTAAAATAATATAGTGAAGTCTTATCTAGTGTCCAATAGGTTTTATCAAAAAGATAGAGGCAAATATCTTGATAAAAGTCATCAGTCGCACAACAAAAAAATTTAGTAAAATCAATCTCTTTTCCAAAGCCAATAAGACGCCATAAAAATATAGCATAGGAGCTATTATCTATCACAGCATCTACTAACCACGGAGCAATTTTAGCTGATAAATTTGCAAGATAGCCACCATGTGAGCTTCCTACCAAAATAACAGGAATTTGACTAAATTTTCCAGCGCATAAATTATGTTTAGTATAAAGAATAGCATTTAATATATCAGTAGCTTGCATAATGCCAAAATTTTGGTATTCATCTTTTGTTGGATACATTGTGCAACTCAAATTTAGCTTATAACTTGCAGGCAAAATATTTGCCTTTTTTCTAAGAGTGATCTCCTCACTAAGACTTTCAAATAAAAAACATGTTTTTTTATAACTATCGACCGCCTTTATATCTATTGGTAATGTTATACCAATTTTGGCTAACTCATCTATTAATATCGCACGGTCCAAATCATCTAACAAACATTGAGCCCCAAGCTGTGGGCGGTTGCCTATGCAGTGATAATCCACACTAATACACGCCACATCATAGTTCTCTGCCATGGTCTGCATGAGATGAGCTCTATATCCAGAGTCAGAGTCTGCTCCAAGTCCAGGGATG
The DNA here is from genome assembly GCF_902460895.1 of Campylobacter concisus. Lineage (GTDB taxonomy): Bacteria > Campylobacterota > Campylobacteria > Campylobacterales > Campylobacteraceae > Campylobacter_A > Campylobacter_A concisus_BC. The sequence goes on from NZ_CABPVL010000004.1 coordinate 6,029, forward strand.
ATGACTAAAAGTGCTTTTGCCTCCTTGACATCGTCATAACAGGCATAAAAAGATAAAGCAGAGCTTCTTTTTATGCCAAGCTCCACATCATCACAAGATAAAATTTCGTAGCTTCCATCAACTAGCACCTTAACTCCTTTTAAATTTTGCTAAATTTCTCTACCTTTGTGAGACGTTATAAAAAAAGCTAACGATCTGTTTTGCTAGACGCTCTTTGAAAAATGGCCAGATATAACTTGGCGAATAGACATTGCCAGCTTGCATGAGCGAGATATTTGTCGCTTTCTCACCGCCATCTTTTGGGCGCACTAGCACGCTTACTTGCATGTAGTAAGCATAGCTGTTTGTGCTAAAGTCGTCATCATAATCATCATAATCAAACGGGAAAAACATCGAGTAGCCAAAGCCAAAACTTGGTCTGCCGAATCCATATCCCATGCCCATTGAAAATCTAGGATCTCTTTTGGTTGTCCTAGAAAAGCTTTGCACATCGCCAAGGATGATGAAGTCGGCATTTTTGATATTTGGCTCATTTCTAAAGCCAGCCTTTGCAAATTCGCTTAAAATTTCAGCATTTACATCTTGTCCAGTCGCACTATTTTTAAAATTTACATATACGCTTTTGTTTGCTTCTCCAAGCGTAAAAAAGATCGGATCACTCGTTTTTACTGAGATATTTGGCGTGCTGCTAGCACATCCGACAAAAAACACCGCCAGAACAAATAAAAAGAAATTTCTCATCTTCACTCCTATAAGAGCGATCTTATAGCACCTTCAAGCACACTTTTTGGTGTAAGACCGATAAATTTTGATCGCATCTTACCATCTTTATCAAAAAAATAGATAACTGGCACGCCCATAACGCCACCAACTGCCTTGCTGAAGTAATCCACTGAGACCTTGTCGCTTGTAGTTTTAAAGGTGATGTTGTGCTCTTTTAAGATTTCGATATCCTTATCAAAGCCCTTACTAGGCCCTAAAATGCCAATGAACTGAACCTCTTTGCCATACTCTTTTTCAAGTGCGTTTAGATCAGGGATCGCAGCCTTGCACACTCCGCAGTCCGTGCCAAAGAAAAAGAGCATATATGGCTTATCGCCTATCTTTAGGCGCTTTTCGGTAGGGAAAAACTGCGTATCGATGCCACTTGAGTCATTTAGAGTGATGTGGTGCTTCTCATACTGCTTGACGCAGCCCAAAACTAGGGCTGAGACTAGGCATAAAAGTAAAATTTTATATCGCATTTGGCACCTTTGGATTTTCGATAGTGCGGATCTTCTCTAGTTTGCCGTGTCTTAGATAGACGATCTTATCGCCATACTCACCAAGATCTGGGTTGTGCGTGACTAGAAGTATCGTTTTGCCCTCTTTTCTTAGCTTACAAAATAGATCAAGTATGATCCTCTCATTTGCCTCGTCAAGGTTACCAGTTGGCTCATCTGCTATTAAAATTTCAGGGTCGTTTATGAGCGAGCGCGCGATACAAAGGCGTTGCTGCTCGCCACCACTTAGCTGACTTGGTCTGTGCGTTAGCCTGTGAGAGAGGCCAACTGCCTCAAGCGCCTTTTTAGCATCCTCTTCATCGACTGAGCTGTGATAATACTGCGCTATCATCACGTTTTCAAGCGCGCTAAGATACGGCACTAGGTGAAACTGCTGAAAGACAAGTCCGATCTTTTCACGTCTAAATTTAAGCGTATCATCGGCATTTAGGTTGCTCGCATCATCGCCGCCAAGCATATAAACGCCACTACTTGGAGTATCCATTAGAGAAAGGATATTTACAAGCGTACTCTTACCACTACCACTTGGCCCCATGACGCTGACCCACTCGCCTTTTTTAACCTCAAAACTTATATCATCAAGTGCTTTTACATCGCCAAAAATTTTACAAATATTTTTAAGTTCTAGTGCATTTTGCATATCATTCTCCTCTTAGTGTATCTGCCATTTTGTTATTAAGTGCCCGCTTAATCGGGTAAAACGCTGCGATCGCTGCAAAAAGAAGTGATATGACCACAGCTACTGGGATGCTTAGAATTCTAAAATCAATACTAGAATCAAATATCGCATAACCTAAAATTTGAGCTAGTAGATAACCTAAAAACGCTCCGACTAACGCTGAGATGAGCGCTGTCACAAATGTTTCAAAGCCAAACAGCCTTAGCACGTCTTTTTTGCTTGCGCCTATGGCTCTAAGAAGTGCGATCTCACGTGATCGAGAGAGCAAGATAGCACTAAGCGTTGTATTTACGCACATTGAAGTGATAAGCAAGATGACAAGGCTGACAAGAGCCATTAGAAGTTTGATCTTCTCTAAGATATAGCCCTCAGACTTTGAGACCTTTGCCACTGGTTTTGCGACTATTTCATCGTTGCTTATAGTCTTTGCAAGTGATGTTATCTCGTCAAAATTTCCAAGCACAACAGCTTCAGCATAGTTTGTCTTGCCAACTTTGTTTGAAATTTTCTGAGCCAAAGATAGTGACGTGATCAAAAGAGCGTCCTCTTTATCGCCACTTGCCACTACGCCTTTTATCTTTACATTTATGCTCTCATTTGAGCCAATGGCACGAATTTCTATATCATCGCCTGCTTTAAAGCCAGCTTGACGAGCAAGATCGACGCCTATTAGCACGTTTTTATCGTCAAAATCGACATTTATCATAGTTCCATCTCTAACATCTAAAAACGGCTTAACCTTTTTTAGATTGCTAAATTTTGTCCCCATTACGATGGCATTTGTTGGACCGATATTTGCCTGAGCAAAGAGATAACCGCTCTCGCCTAAAAGCTTATCTTTTGGCACTTTAGCGATCATTTCATTATAAGTTTTTTCACTCATATCATCACTTGTCGCCATATCTTTTGGAGCAAAGATCATATTTGCACCATAAGTTTTTAGCTCGCGTGAGACCTTTGAGTCGATGTCCAAATAGACATTGACAAATGCCGCGCACACGCACGCTCCAAGTAAGATCGAGATGACGATGACCATAACCCTTGATGAGCCATTTTTTAGGCTTTTGTAGATCAGGTTGTAAAAGAATTTGCTATTTGCGGTCATATAGCACCTCCGCAGGTAGTAAATTTATGACGTTTCTCATTGGCATTAGCGAGCCAACGACTGAGATGAGCAAGGCAAATGCCACGCTAATTGGCAGCACGATCCATGCTATGCCTATGCCGTGAGAGAAGATGATGTAAGACATCACGTAGCTTAGCGCGTATCCTAAAAATGCTCCCGTGATGCCTGCAAAAAAGGCAACCACAAGGCTCTCGCTAGCAAAAAGGGCGTAAATTTCAAAGTTACTTGCGCCTATGGCTTTTAAAAGGCCGATCTCTTTTTTGCGGCGGTAAATTTCACTTGTCATTAGCGACGTTATGCCAATAGCTGAGACCACAAGAGCGATGATACTAACGATGCCCATTAGGCTTTGAATTTTCTTTACGATATTACTCTCAGCATCACTTACTTGAAGGCTTGCCTTTGCGCTAACGTTTGGTAAATTTTCTTCTATCTGAAATGCGATAGATCCTGCATAGGCTGAGCAGTACCATTTGTCGTACTCTGCGCTATCAAGATTGTCTAAATTTCTTCTTGCTTTTAGCGATAGGTCGTTTTCTGGGATCGTCATGGCTGAGACCTCAGCTTTTGTGTATGAGCCAGCGTGTCCTGAGAGATCGCCAGCAAGTTTGAGCGAGCCTATTAGCTTATGTGCCTCATCGCTTGCCCCTTTTAAGATGCCAACCACGCTAGCCTCTTTTGTGCCATTTTTGCCTACAAGGCTAAGCTTGTCACCAACTTTTAAATTTTTAGCCTTAGCAAGCTCATCTCCTACTAAAATTTCATCCATGCTTTCATCTTTTGGCCAAGCGCCCTCAACACCCCAAAATCCATACAAGCTCTTAACGCCTGTGCTAAATTCTGGCTCGTCTTTTAGTCCGATATTTTTATCAAAATATGTCCCCTCAAAGCTAAACTCATCGCCCTTAGCGTCTTTTACCTTTGCCTCTAAAAATGGAGCAAAAGCGACGATGTTATTTCGCCAAAAGATCTCTTTTATCTTGTAGATATCAGCCTCTGGGAGTAAATTTTGTGATTTTAGTGGGGTGAAATTTTTACCCTCGATCTCGATGCTCAGGCTCTCACCGCGTGGCAAAACGACGATATTTGAGCCATATCCTCTAAGCTCGCTTGCCACTTGATCGCCGATTTTTAGCGTGATATTTAGCATGCAAGCTATCAAAAGAGCAGCTAGTAAGATGGTGATAAACGCCATCGTCTTTTGCACCTTTGAGCCAGTGATCGAGCTTTTTATCATTCTTAGTTGCATATTTTTCATTTTAACGTTCCATTTGTTTCTACATATTTTTCTGGATTTGCTTCAAATTTCGCCTGAGTTTCGTTGCTCTCAAAGAAGTATGTGCGTCCGTAGTATAAATATGATCTTGAATCAAGATTGCTCACCTTTTTGCGACTAACTGGGTCAAGCACCATCTTTTCGACGACCTTGCTAAAGTAGTTTGCCCCTGCGACGATCGTTTTATAATCAACTATGATATTTTTACCATCAAAGGTAAATGCCATAGGGATCGGGTTACAACCGCCCTCTTTACCAACTGACGGCAAGAAAATTCTGACATTACAAGAGATGCAGATAAGGTCGTTTCCTTTCTTGATATAGCCCATGTCGCCGCAGATCATGCACGAGTCAAAGACGATGACTGGAGATGGGCGGTCACTAAAACGGTTTAGCAAGAAAAATCTTATCTGTTTGCCCTCATCTGTGATGTAGGCAAATCTGTGAAGTTCATTATCTTTTAACATATCAACATCAAATATAAATTTATCTCCCACTGGCTCAACCAAGATCGGCTCTGAAATTTGAGGTGGGCGAGATGCGTAAAGATCAAAATAAAGTGAAAATCCAAGCGCTATTAAAACGCTACAAAATGCAAATTTTGCATTGTCAAAGACATTTTCCCTAATAGCTTTTGTAAAGCGGTATTTGATAGAGCCAAACGTGCTCTTATCGATACTTTTTGGCATAAAGCAAAGCGCGATGATACATAAAAGTAGGATCACTACTATGTAAAAATAGGCACTAAATTCTGTGACGTAGATGCCTTTTGCGCTGATAGATAAAATTTGAGAATTTAGCTCGCTACTTATCTTTAAAGCGCCTGCACGCAAAAGCTCAAGTGCAGTTTGTGAGCTTCTATCAACTAGTAAAAATACTAATGTGATAAGAGCTAAAATTTTAGCTATTGATGATGGTATGCTTGCTTTTAAATTTGAAATGAAGAAAAATAAAAATAGTATCAAGATCATCGCAAAGATCATCAAAAAGAAGCTTATGACTGAAAGCGTGTCAAGCAGTTCGCCACCAAATAACGGGAACAAAGCGCTACTTGAGCTATAGCCAAAGCCAAAGCCGATGCCTAAAATAGAAAACGTTACGATTTTTGCTATCTTAAGCTCGAAAAATATCCATAAAATGCTAATTAGTAAAAAAACTAGTGTCACAGAATCTATGAAAATTTTAAACTGATCATCAACAAGCGCATGACGAGCAGCTTTAAAGATAAGCACACCAGCAACAACGCCAAGAAATGACGGTAAAAAGATCGTTTTTAAACTTTTGCCATTGTTATTTAAGGCAGCAAAAAGCGTAAATCCAAGGAGGGCTAAAAAGACCTGATAGAAGTAAATTGACATAACTAAACCCTATGAGAATTTTTAAAAAGGGGCGAGAACGCCCCAAAGTGATTATTTAACAGGACCACCTGTCCATTGAAATTTATAAGTTGTTGTGAAAGGCTCAAACCATTTACCAACACCAGTCTCTTTGTCAGCGTGGCGACCAAAGCCTTGTTTTTCTGGATTGTCGATGTGGAATTTAAGCTCATAGTTACCAACGCCTGTATCCATTTTTACGTTAGCACCGTAGTGTGGGCCATCGCTTGCAACCATTGGCATAAATGTACCTTTTTTAGTTTTACCATTATCAAGGTTTTTTAGCTCATAGTTGATCTTTAGGTATGGGATCCACTCGCCTTCGCCAAAGCCGTTTTTGTTGCCTTTTACAGCGTGGATGTCAGCTTCTAAGTGAAGATCAGCCAAGCTTGGAGCTAGATCAACGCCTTTTGGCTCCATGTCGATTGGCTCAAGATAAACAGCAGCTATCTCCATACCATTAGCCTCTACAGGCTCGCCGATTGGGTGCTCTCCAGCAAGTGCAAAACCAGCTGCTAGACTAAGTGCTAGAGCTGAACTAAGAATTTTATTCATTTCCTCTCCTTTTAATAAGATTAGTTTTTATTTTGTTTTGATTTCATGATAACGATACCTATAATTAGGGCAAGCACCATAATGATTTGAGGTATTAAACTCTCGTAATATGGCATAAGTCCTAGCCAGTCTCTCATCCAGTCAGGAAAATTTAGTCCTTTTATGATAGTTGGGATGAAAATTTTGCCCTCAACTAGCTCGCCAACGCCCTTGCCAACAAAGACGATCGACATGTAAAAGATGATAGCTGATGTAAATATAAAAAATGGCTTAATAGGAATTTTAATAGCGAAAATTTTAAATAAGAAATAGACTATCAAAAGAACGATAAGACCTACAACAAAGCCAGCTGCGATCATTAAGTAGCCAGCTGAGTCTTTTGCATCAAAGATAAGCGCTTGATAAAATAGCACTGTCTCAGCGCCCTCTCTAAATACCGCTAAAAATACAGTCCACCAAAGCGCTGTGCTTGAGCCACTTGAGATAGACTCAGATACGTGAGATTTGATATAGTCGTTCCATTTTTTAGCGCCAGCATTTGAAAGAAGCCAGAAGCCAACATAAAATAGAAGTCCCACAGCAACAAGCATCGTGATGCCTTCCATAAGCTCTCTTTTTTGACCTGCTGCCTCGCCAAAGATGACGTTCATTATCCAAGCCATGACAAAGCTTAAGATGACAGCTACGCCAACTGAGCTATATACAACCTTGCCCATAGCTTTTGCATTGCCAGTTTTTACAAGATATGCAACAACAGCTGCAACGATGATAAGAGCTTCAAAGCCCTCTCTTAAGATGATAGTTAGAGCCCAGATAAATAGCGTCCAAGGTGAGCTTGAACCGCTAGTTTTCTCAAGTGCGGCTGCTAGCTGAGATGACATCTTGCTTGCACTCTCTTCAAGTGTTTTTTCGTCTGCACCTGATTTCATAAGGGCCACAAGGTTACCAAATGTAGCTTCGATAGCTGTTTTTAAATTTACATCTATCGCACCTACTTTGTTCTCCATGCCGCTACCTTCAAACTCATCAAAGTAGATGTCTTGGATATCGCCCATAGCTTTAGCGCTATTGCCACCTTTGTAAAGCGCGATGGCTGCTTGAATTTTGTCATTTATGTTTTTAACAGTTTGAGTGTAGTCTGTGCCACTATCTTCGCTGCTATCGCTAGATGCTGCACTACTCATATCAACTTTTGCTAGTTTTACTGTTTCAGCTGGAAGTTTTGCAACGGCATCATAAGCTAACTTTTTGATCTCTTCTAGCTTTACTTTAAAGTCATCTTTGCTTATGCCATTTGTGATGCCACTGATCGCTTCACCCATCTTTCTTTGGATGTCAGCATCTATGCTTTTGCCATTTTCTATATATTGGCGAACGGCGATTTCAAGTTGAGTGTTTCTATAATCATTAAATTTAGCATCTTGGATAGAATTTTTAGCATCATCTTGTTTATCGCTCTCGTAGCTTGCTATGGCTTTATCCAAAGTAGCTGATAAATTTTCAAATGCCACCTTCCACTCAGGGATAAATTTAGAAGTGTCATAGCCACTTGCAGCAGCTTGTGCTGGGCTGTCTGAGTACTCACCAACAAGCTTATGACCATTTAAAATAACTGGCAAAACTTCAGCGATTTCGCTATTTATCTGATCTATTCTTTTTTGCACGTCATCTGGTGCTTCGCCAGCTTTTATCGCCTTTCTGATCTCGCCAAACTGCTTCTCCATAGAGTAAGCTTTTTTCTGACCTAAATTTATTCTGATGCCAGCTTCGACATCTTCAAATAGGCCAAAATAAGCATTTTGAGTATCGCTAACTGCTTGCTCGACGTTGCCAGCTCTATACTCTGTTATTACTTTTTGTAATGACTCTTTTATCTGAGCTGCGACTTGTGTGTAGTCGTCATTTTTTGCTACAAGCCAGATAGGCAGTAGCATGATAAGCATAAATTTAAAAAATTTATTCATTAGTTAAACCACCTGTAAAATATATTTTGCCCGAATATTAGCAAGCCTTTACTTTGATTAAAATAAAAACGATTATCATAAAAGAATGTAAATTGAAAGCATAAATAATATTTTTTACAATCTAATAATCAACTTTACGTAAATTTAGGGCTTTAGAGGGTTAGAGTAAAATTTCATATTGAGATAAAAAAGTTATATATTTTTGATAATTTTAATAGATAAGAAAAATTATTGATGAAATTTTAGATTATAAAAATCATAAAAATAATTTAAATTTTATAAATTTAAAAGGAGAGCAAGCGCCCTCCTTAATGTTATACGTTTAGTCCTGTATTTCTTAGCATAACGCGTTTGCGATATACATTTGAAACCTCAGCAGCGTCGCCAACTAAAAGTGCGTTTGTAGAACAGATAGCCGCACACATAGGCACTTTGCCCTCAGCCATTCTGTTTTGACCGTAAAGCTCTCTCTCCTCGTGTGAGTTAGTTGGCTCTGGACCGCCTGCGCACATAGTGCATTTATCCATTACGCCTTTTACGCCAAATGCCCCATCTTTAGGAAACTGTGGCGCACCAAATGGACAAGCATATAAGCAGTATCCACAGCCTATGCACTTGTTTTTATCGTGAAGCACGATGCCATCAGCTCTAATGTAGAAGCAATCAACCGGACAAACTTGCTCGCAAGGTGCATCGGTGCAGTGCTGACACGCGATAGTGGTTGAAACCTCTTTGCCCTCGATACCATCGTGAAGTGTGATAACCTTTCTTCTATAAATTCCTACTGGAAGCTCATGAGCAGAAGAGCAAGCGACTTGACATCCATAGCAGCTGATACATCTATTAGTATCTACAAAAAATTTCATTCTTGCCATTTTTCTCTCCTTACTCTTTACCTAGGGCGTCTCTCTCGCCATACTCGTGATAAAACGATGTTTTAAAGGTATTCTCCTCAGCTTTTTCTATACGGCAAAGACCTGCGTTAAATTCTGAAATTTGAGTAACAGGGTCAAATCCGTAGTTAGTAACTGTGTTAAAGCTCTCGCCGATAACATAAGGCTTAGTGCCCTCTGGGTAGCGAGCTGAGAGATCGACACCTTGCATAACGCCAGCGAAGTTGTAAGGCATACAAATTCTATCTGGAGTGACCATATAGCTGTGATAGCACCTTACTTTGATCTTCGTGCCTTGTGGGCTGTGGATCCACATCATATCGCGATCTTTTATGCCGTATTTTAAAGCAAGCTCAGGATGGACATTAGCAAACATCTCAGGTGTGATAGCTGAGAGGTATTTACTAGTTCTTTCTATCATTCCCGCACCACTTAAATTTACGACGCGTTGCGTGCTAAATACGATAGGAAACTCTTTTGACCAGTCTTTTGCTTGTTGCTCTGACTTAAATTTAGTAGAAACACGGAAATTTCTAGCTTGATCATCAAATGTTGGATACTTTTGGACAAGATCCCATCGTGGTGAGTGGATAGGCTCTCTATGTTTTGGGATAGGATCAAGAAATTCCCAAACGATAGCTCTAGCCCTTGCATTACCATACGGCACGACCCCTTTTTCACGGCATTTTTCTAATATGATACCGCTGTAGTCCATGCTCCAGCTTGGTCCTATCTTAGCTCTCTCTTCTTCTGTTAGAGTGATGCCTAGGACTTTTTCTATATTATCTTTTGTGATTTGTGGATAGCCACCTTTTATAGCTGAGCCAACCAAAGTTGCCTCTTCGCTAGCTAGCTGGCTAACGCCGTTATGCTCTAAGCCAAAGCGGTTTCTAAAGCCAGAGCCGCCCTCTGCATAAGGCTTACTCATATCGTAAAGTATCGGTGTGCCAGGGTGTTTTTCATCCCATGCTGGCCATGGCTTGCCGTAGTACTCGCCTTTTACTTCGCCGCCAAGACCTATTAGCGTATCTGGGTCAAATTTATCCCAGTTTGCTTGGTGACGTCTAAACATCTCAGCAGTTCTGCCGCCATAACCGATAGAATTTCCAACCCTTGCTATCTCGTTTGTCGCATCATCTGGCCATACAAAGTCATCTTTTACTTGTTTTAGCTCCCTATCTACAACAGCCATCTTCATGCCTTTTACGTATTCATCGTAAAAGCCAAATTTCTTAGCAAATGCAAACATTACTTCGTGATCGCCCTTGCTCTCATAAAGTGGATCAACGACTTTTGTTCTCCACTGACCTGAGCGGTTTGTAGCGTTTAGGTGACCTTCGTTTTCAAAGGCAGTTGCCACTGGCAAGATATAAACGCCATCTTTTCTATCTGAAAGGATAGAAATTTCATTTACAAATGGCTCAGCAACTACGATCATATCTAGTTTTGAAGCCGCTTCTTGAATTTTAGCTAGGTGCGCCATAGATGTAAGGCCAGTTCCTTGAACCCAAAGAACTCTTAACGCGCCACTGCTAAAGGTATTTTCCTCTTTTAAGACGCCTTGCCACCATTTTGAAAGTGACCAGCCTTTTTCATTTCTCCAGTTTCTATCCTCTGGGTTTTTAGGATCGTGGTAGTAATACTCTTCAAAAACAGTGTTTTTAACTGGCGTGCCGCCTTGTTTTGGCTCTTTGGTTGAGACTGCAAAGCGTTTTACAAACTCGTCATAATCAACGCCCCAGCCTTGGCAGTAATACTTCCAAGCCGCGTCAGTTAGTCCGTAATACATCGGCAAGCTATCTGAGAGGTTACACATATCGGTTGAGCCTTGAACGTTGTCGTGACCACGGATGATGTTACAGCCGCCGCCTGGTTTGCCCATATTGCCTAAGATTAGTTGAAGTATAGGTAAAATTCTAGTATTTGAGCTACCAACTGAGTGCTGTGTGATGCCAAGAGCCCAGACCACTGTGCCTGGTTTTGTGTGAGCTAGGATATTTGCAGCCTCTATCAGCTTATCAACTGGCACGCCTGTAACGTCAGATGTAACCTCTGGTGTCCAGTGCTCAGCCTCTTTTGCTATCTCATCGATGCCGTAAGTTCTATTTTTTATAAATTCTTTATCTTCCCAGCCATTTTTTAAGATGATGTGGATAAGTCCATAAACAAGCGCTATGTCGGTGCCTGATCTTTGTCTTAGATATAGATCAGCGTGAGCGGCTGATTTTGTAAAGTTTGGATCAGCTACGATCACCTTTGCGTTGTTTCTATCTTTTGCTTGCAAAGTGTGCTTCATACCGCCAACTGGATTTGCCACAGCTGGGTTTGCACCTATTATAAATATACATTTTGAATTTGCAGCCATATCTCCAAAGTGGTTTGTCATCGCGCCATAACCCCAAGTATTCGCCACACCGGCGACTGTTGCGCTATGTCAAATTCTTGCTACGTGGTCGTTGCTGTTTGTGCCCCAAAACGCAGCAAATTTTCTAAAGTAATATGCTTGCTCGTTGTTAAATTTCGCAGATCCTAAGAATATAACGCTATCAGGACCATCTTCTTTGCGGATCTGAAGCATCTTATCACCGATCTCATTTACGGCTTGATCCCATGAAATTCTTTGCCATTTGCCATCAACTTTTTTCATAGGATATTTGATGCGTTGTTTGCTGTGTGTAAGGTCGATCTGATCGATACCTTTTGAGCAGTGTGAGCCTTGAGATATCGGGTGAAACATCGCCATATCTTGACGAACCCAAACGCCATCTTGTACCTCAGCCTCGATACCACAGCCTGCTGAGCATATAGAACATATCGTTCTAACCTTTTTTGAGCCAGGAAAAGGATCTTTTATCTCCTCTGCGCTCGCCTGTCTTATCGTATCATTTTGTCCAAAAGCCATTGTGGTGCCTGCACCTAGTGCGGCTAGCTTTAAAAATGAACGTCTTCCTATACGTGCATCACTCATGGTTTTCTCCCTTAGTAAGCGATTTTATAGTAGGTTTCCCAGTTCTTGCTTTTTTTATAAAGCACCTCTTTTTTGTTAGACTTGCCTACGACAACGCCATTGTCATCAGGAGCCAAGTCATCGCTAGTCACTTTTGCTACGGCTGAGACTGCGAGTACTCCGCTGGCAGCACCGACTTTTAGAGATTTTTTGAGAAAATCTCTTCTTGATCCTTGCATTTTTTCTCCTTATGCCTCAAAATTTTTGAGAAATTTGGTTCATTAATATGTAAAATTTGCATATTTAGAATTTCTAAAATATCACAAATAGCCTATTTTAGGGCATTTTAGTACCCT
>NZ_CABPVL010000004.1:18636-33273 GCF_902460895.1 Campylobacter concisus
TATTAAAAATATAGTTAAATATACTTTAAATTTATGAAATTTATTTGTAGTAGAAATTCTAGGGAGAGCTCCCTAGAAAATGTTATTTTAGATCGCTTTTATTTACGATAAATGGCACTGATCTAACGCCAGCTGCAAAGTATTTTTTGCGGAGATTATCGATCTTTGCGACATCATCTTTGCTAACGCTCTTATCATCTACGTTGTAGTCTTCAGCGTAGTATTTTCTTAAAATTTTAACCTTATCGCTGTCACTCTTAGCAGCTTTTGCATCTTTGTAGATTAGCGAGCTTTTTTGAAGTGATGAGATGTCATGCACTGGAGTTAGGACGATCTCAACGTTGCTATCTTTTAGCGTTGTCTCGATCTTTGCTAGCTCAGCTCTGCAGTATGGGCACTCAGGGTCTGAAAACATTATGATAGTTGGCTTTTTAGGGTCGCTGCCAAGAACGATGATGTTTGCCTTGTCTTCATCTTTATAAATTTTAGAAATTCCATTTGCGATGACCTCTTTTTTCACTTCAGCTAGGTATGATTTTTGCTCTTTTAGATCAATCACGTCTGGGAAGATGAAGTCGCCTTTTGTAAAAACAATCTCATCTTGTGAGTTGCCATCTTTGCTTAACTTCACAACGACAGCTTCGATGTCGCCTGCAACTTTGTGACGGTCAGCTACCTTTACTTTTACGCTGCTATCAACCATTTGGGAGTAGAAGTCCTCTATTTGCTTATCGCTTGCTGCCATTAGGCTAGTTGCCGCGATGATTGAGGCTAAGATCACTTTTTTCATTTTTATCCTTTTTAAAAATTTGGCGGATTATATTTGCTTTTTGTAAATGAATACTAACTGCGAAAAACCCTATCATTTCCCTGCTTCATTATGTCACTCTCAAGATCAAGTTGCTCAAGGTAGGCGATTATATATTTTCTACTTAAATTTAGTGCATCCTTGGCGTTTGTGACATTTACAAAGCCTTGATTTTTTATGATGACTCGCAGCTTATCAAGGGCTAGTTTGAGCGAATTTCTAGTGATAAAAAGGTTATGCTCTAGCCTTATGACCCTGCCCATTGCGGTTAGTTTTTTAAGGGCATTATCGCCGCTAACTCTATCGATCTCTAACTCATCATATATATTATATGGCGCAGTTGGGGCTAGCTTTCCACTTTCTAAAATTTCATAAATTTTCTCTTCAAGCCTTACTTTTAGCTTGCTAAGATCAACGCCTTTTTTGGTATAGACGCCACTATCTTTAGAGATTAAATTTATACTTTCAAGCTCATCAAGTGCTTTTTGGGCTAAATTTTGGCTAGCCCAAGCAAGTTTTAGACTGATACTTTGAGCTGAAAAGACAGCAAATTCATTCTTTTCTATCATAAATTTAATGGCTGATTTTATCCGCTCAACCGCGCTTAGATCGTAGATATTTAAAGCCTTTTCATCGACAAAGACGTTTGAGACTTTTTTGGCTACATTTACGGCCTCTTCGTGATTTAGACTAAATCTTTGATAAGAAGAGATGATGCCAAAGCCATTTTTGTGGGCTTCTTTAAGTATAGAAAAGGCTTCTACAAAATCATGCTTTAAAAGCGAGGCTAAAAAGAGAATTTTACCAGCTTTTTTTAGTGGCTCAAGCACAGGATTTAGCACCCTACCACCGCCTATCACACGCGCATCTGAGATAAGAACAAAGGCCTCGTCAAATTTCAAAAACATATCGCTTTGAAATTTAAAGCTCACGAAGTAGCTATCATCTTTTTGGCTAAGGATTAGCACCTTTGCGGGCACGTTTTTAGCACCCACGCAAAAGGTCACGCTTTGTGAATGTATCAAATTCTTAGCAGTTACGACCGCATCAACCTCTCTAAATCCCCTAAAAAAGCCCTTTTTGCTAAGTAGCTGCCCCTTTTTTAGCTCGCTAAGCTCGATACCTGTTAGATTAAGCGCCACACGGCTGCTAACACCTGCGCGCTCTACGAATTCATCGTGGCTTTGCACGCTTCTTACTAGCACCTCTTTGCCAGCGTCGTAGTTAAAAAGCTTCTCATTTTTGCTAACGCTTCCCTCTATAACGGTGCCAGTTACGACATTTCCGATACCTTTTAGGCTAAAAACCCTATCGATGTAGTATCTAAAAACGCCCTCCTCATCGCGCTTTTTGGCTCTTAGCGTAAAGAGATAGTTTCTAAGTTCATCAGTGCTTGCCTTATCCTTTATACTAACGGCGAAAATTTCTAAAATTTGCAGGTTTTTAAATTTAGAAATTTCATCTCTTATCTCTTTTTTTCTTAAATTTATGGTGGCCTCATCAACGAGATCGCACTTTGTAAGCGCTACGATCACAGATTTCACGCCAAGAAGATTTAAAATTTCAAGGTGCTCCAAGCTTTGGGGCATAAGCCCGTCATTTGCCGCCACCACAAACAAGCACGCGTCAAAGCCGTATGCGCCACTTATCATCGTTTTTATGAGATTTTCATGCCCTGGCACGTCGATAAATGCGATATTCTCATCATTTTTGCTTAAATTTGAAAAGCTTAGATCGATCGTTATACCACGCTTTTTCTCCTCTTCAAGATTGTCCCCCTCAAAGCCGTTTAGCTCCTTTATAAGCGCGGTTTTTCCGTGGTCGATATGCCCTGCTGTTCCTATTATTAAACTCATTTTTCTTCCGTTTCATTTATTATTTTTATTAGCGTCTCTACGTCCTCATCAAGAAGCGACCTGAGATCTAGCATAAATTTGTCATTTTCTATGCGTCCGATCACCTTTTTTTGCCTAAATTTTAGCTCATTTAAATTTGCATCACCACTAAATGTCAAAGCCACACTTGGGATCTTTTTATTTGGCATAGCACCGCCTCCTACAAAGGTAGAAGTTCGCACTATCTCAAGCGGAGTTTTTAGGCTTTTATTTATAAAATTTGCTAAGCCTTCAAGCTCTTTTACGCTTTTGTGAAGTAGTTTTTGCGTTGTGATTAGCTCAAATTCTTTGTTTAGATAGGCTTTCATGCTCTCAGCCAAAAGCGAGATGATCACTTTATCGACACGAAGCATCCTTAAAAGCTGGTTTTTTCTAAGCTTTGCGATGAGCTCTTTTTTGCCAACAATGATGCCACACTGCACCGCGCCAAGCAGCTTGTCGCCGCTAAAACTAACTAACGAAACATCTTTTAAATTTTTTAGATCTGGCTCGTTTTTGTCGAGATTAAATGGTAAATTTCCATAAAATCCACTGCCAAGATCAAAATAATCTATCAAATTTTGCCTGCTTGCTAGCTCGCTTAGTTCATTTGCTGAGCTCTCTTCGCTAAAGCCAACGATGTCAAAATTTGAGCGATGAACCTTTACAAGCATCGCCGTATTTTCATTAATTGCCTCTTCGTAGTCCTTTAGCCTAGTTTTATTTGTCGTGCCGACCTCTTTTAGGATGCAGCCTGCGTTTGCCATCACCTCTGGCACTCTAAAACTACCGCCGATCTCGACTAGCTCGCCCCTACTAACGACTACCTCCCTGCCCTTTGCAAAGGTGTTTAGCACCAAAAAAACAGCGCTTGCGTTGTTATTTACAACGATGGCGTCTTCAAAACCAAAGGCCCTTGCTATTAGCGAGCCAACGTAGTCATATCTGTTGCCTCGGCTGCCTGTTTTTAGGTTGTATTCAAGGTTTGAGTATCCTGTGATAACAGGTGTCGCACGGCTTAAAATTTCTTTATCAATGACGCTTCTAGCGAGGTTTGTATGTATGACAACGCCGGTTAAATTTAGCACCCTTTGAAGGCTAGCTTCGTTAAATTTATCATACTCATCTAGGATCAAATTTATTATCTCTTCGCTCTCAAAGCTAGCATTTTCATTTAAAATTTTGGCTCTAACCTCATCTAAAATTTGCCTTGCAAGCATAGTGACTAAACTCGTGTCAAGTCCCGAAAATGCTTCGTTTTTTATGATCTTATCAACTTGTGGGATATTTCTTAAATCGTTCAATTTGCGCTCCTAGTAAGTTAGTTTTACCAAGCCGTGATTTTAACATAAAAATATTATAAATTAAAACTTAGAGCAAAAAAAGAGGATATAAATTTCAGAGTCTATTAATCCCATTAATATTAGAATAAGGCCGTTTTTGATAATAGGAGAAACAATGAAAGAATTTGGCTTTTATAACGATTTTGACGATGCTTTGATGCTAAACGAGCAGATAGAGATCAACAACGAAAATGGCGACTATCTAGTCTCAAACTCTCCAAAGCTAAAGGCAAATGTCGTCGCACCTGAGATAAATTTCTACCTGAAAAACACCACCGCAAGCGTCTTAGAAAAAGCCAAAAATACCCTTTTACTCTACGAGGCAAGAGCGAGCGCTTTTGACATGGCAAAGGATGTGGATTACGAAAAAGAGGTCGGCAAAAATGTCATCATTGTTAGCAACTCAGGCCGCGAAGAGCTAGCAAATTTACTAAAAGAAAATGGCTACAAAGTGATCGAGCTTACGCACTTTGAAGTCAAATTTATATACGGCGCAGCTGGCGAGCTAAGCGTTTTGGTGCTTAGAGCAAATGACGAATTTGAGGTTGATTGTGACTTTTTCTTGGTTGAAAACGCAAGGGATTATATGCTAAAGCAAAGCGGCTGCTACGAAATTTCAGGACTAAAAGATGAAAAAGTGCTTGAAATTTTAAATGCAAAAAGCCCAAAATTTAGATACAAAAGCTTTACTCAATACGACTCATCAATCTGCCAGTATCACGAGCGCAGGACTGAAATTTGCGGACGTTGCGCCGAGGTTTGCCCAACGGTTGCTATCCTAAAAGAGGACGAGACAAAGCACCTGGTCTTTTCAGCGATAGATTGCACAAACTGCGGAAACTGCATCAGCGTCTGCCCTAGCGGTTCGCTGGACTCAACGCTCATGCCACAAAGCTCATTTGCCACAATCGCTAAGCTTTACAAGGACAAGATCCCACTCATCGTCTCTGAAGAGATAAATTTAGAAGAGCTTAGCGTGAGCCTACCGCAAAATGTCCTACCTTTTGTCATCCTAGCCCCACATCTACTAAGCCAAACACACTTTTTGACGCTTCTTCAAGAAAGTGGCGCGAGTGTGATTTTATATAGCAAGAGCCTTGGAAAGGGTGAAAAGGACGCCATTAGCATATTAAATCAAATTTATGAGCTTAAATTTAAAGAGCAAGCGATACACCACGCAAAAGACAAGGCTGAGCTTGAAAGTGCGCTTAAAAAAGCAAAACTAATAGCTGGCTCTCAGCACTCAATTAACGAATATGCGCTACCAAAGAGAGAAATTTTTGCCAAAAGGCTTGAGTTTATCGTGGGTGGTGATGATCTTGGCGTCGTAAAAAGCGGCGAGATGATAAGATATGGCGAGGTTAAGATAAACGCTGAAACTTGCACGCTCTGCCTTAGCTGCGTTGGAGCTTGTAACGTAAGCGCTTTGGTGGCTGATAAGAAGACAAATTCGATTTTATTTAACCCAAGCGTCTGCACCGCCTGTGGCTACTGCGAGCTAAGCTGCGCTGAGAAAAATACCATCTCACTTGAGGTCGGCAAGCTAGCACTTAAGCCTGAGAGCTTCGTTTATAGCGAGCTTGCGCATGATGAACTATTTGCTTGCGTGGAGTGCGGAAAAGAGTTTGCGACCAAAAAGGCGGTAGAGAAGATCGCAGCGATCATGCAGCCACGTTTTGGCAACGACAGAGCCAAGATAAAAGCTCTTTACTGCTGTGCTGACTGCAAGGCAAAGATCATGGTGCAAGCCCAACTAAACGCGATGAGAGAGGATTTATTAAATGGATAAGAACATCACAAAAGCAAGGGCATATTTTTACGAATTTTTAGCTTATCCGCTATTTTTTCACACGAGCGATGAGAAATTTGCAAGGTGGAGAGAGCAGCTAAGCTACCTAGCGCAAAATCCTTTGAGCGAGCAAAGCGCGGAGGCATTTGCAAATTTAGAAAAATTTAGCTTTAAAGAGCTTGTAAATGAGCAAAATGAGGTTCTTTTTGGCTTTACAAATATCCCTTTAAGCGCCTCATTTTATGAAGAGGGCAGAGATAACGGCGCGGCTAGACTTAGGGTGATACACTGCCTAAACCTTAGCCCATATAGGCGTGATAAGGAGCTTTGCAAAGATAGCGAGGACTACGTTGGCTTTATATTTCTGGCGATGGCTACGTTTTTAAATGACGAATTTAACGGCGCAAAAAATATCAGCGACAAGCTCTTTAGCGAGACTTTAAATTTATTTATAGATGAGTTTGGCTCGCTCGTTTTAGCTCATAAAAGTGCAAATTTCTTCCGCTCGTATGCGCTCATCTTGCAAGACTTCATCGAGCTTGAAAGAGCCGTTTTAAGCCTAGAGGCACCAGCCAAGCCACAAGGCGATAGCGTCGCGGTTGCAGCGCTTAAAAAAGAGCCTTATCAAAGCAAGATGCCAACTTTTAAAACTAAGCTTCACTGGGAGGAATTCTCCCCAGTCATCTCACACGAGTTTAAAGACTAGCTTAAATTTACTCTTAGCCTAGCTAGGAGTAAATTTAACATCCGCTTAAATCTCACAACTATTCTTAATATTTTTTAACTATCTTAGCCCTTTAGTAGTAAATTTCTTTAAATTTTTACAAAGGATTTACAATGGTAATGACACACTACATGGAGCTTTTATCGCTCGATCAACCTTACAATCTAATCCTCTACATGGTGATACCTATGGGGCTTGCGGAGCTTTTAGTGGCGATGGAGTTTTTCACGATGTATCACATGGATAGCGGCAAAAACGCTGGCTTTAAGGCCGTTAGCAAATTTGTTGGCATAGTGCTTGGGGTCTATTTTACAGCTCTTGTGATCTACTTTTTAGCAAAAATTTATCCAACCATAAAATGGCGCGGATATGCCGATGTCATCGCTATCTACTCATATCTCATAGGCGTTATCCCACTTCTTGGCATCGCGCTTTTAGAGCTAAATTTGATATATAAAAATGCAAGCCAAAAGGCAAAGCTAAAGCTTCACTTTTGCCTGCTTATCTTCTTCTTGATCGTCGGACACGTCGCTATGATATTTGGTATGGTTGATCCTACCATAACAGGCTACAAAGCTAATGATGGCGCGATGGATATGCAGATGGATATGCCAATGAACATGCCAGCAGATATGCCAATGCATGATCACCACAAGATGATGATGCAAAATATGAGTGAAGATAACTCAACTAATATGCACATGCATCACTAAATTTAAAGGCTTTTTGGCGCCTGCTAAAAAACTTTTGCTCTAAATTTCTAAATTTACTCTTTAGAGCTAGCTAGCAAGATCTCTCTAGGTCTTGCTTCAAGCTCTTTTACCTGCGTATCTTTGGGATTTAGAGCGATCTTTTTAAATTTCTCTAGCCTGCTATCAAGCCCGCCTTGACCGCTCACGCTTTTAACGACCTCATTAAAGTTATCATTTACCGATCTCACCGAGTTTCCAAGCCTATTTAGCTTCTCAGCGACGGTGCAAAATTTCTCATAAATTTCATTTGCACTCTTTAATATCTCTTTTGCCTCTTTGTTGCCATGCTCCATGCGCCATAAATTTGCGACCACACGAAGTAGCGGCATGAGCGTCGTGTGCGAGACTAGCACCACTTTTTTCTCGTAGCCGTAGTTAAATAAATTTGGATCAAATTTCAAAGCCTCCAAAAATGCCGGCTCAACTGGCACAAACATCAGCACAAAATCAGGGCTTTTCACAAGCGATGAGTAGTCTTTTTTAGCTAGCTCGTCGATGTGTTTTTTTATCGAAGCGATGTGCTCGCTAAGGGCTAGCTTGCTCTGCACCGGGTCAGCTGCCGCGACTGCCTTTTCGTAGGCATGGAGCGAGACTTTGCTGTCTATTATCATCTGTTTATCGTCTGGGAAATTTATGACAAAGTCAGGTATGAGCTTCTTGCCGCTCACATCAAAACTCTCTTGCGTTACGTAGTGCGTGCCCTTTTCTAGCCCAGCAGCCTCCAGTGTGCGCTCAAGCTGCATCTCGCCCCAGTTGCCAAGGACCTTGTTGCTGCCTTTTAGCGCCGTGCTTAGCGAGTTTGCCTCTTTTGACATATTTTTGCCAAGCTCGACCACCTCTTTAAGCTGCGCGCTAAGCTCGCCTGCGCTCTTTTGCGAGTCGCTGTGGGCGTCATTTACCCTCTTTTCAAAGCTTGTTATCTTCTCTCCCAGTGGCGTTAGCAAGAGCTCAAGCGACTCTTTGCTGTTTTTTGAGAAATTTGCGCTTTTTTCTTCAAATATCTTATTTGCAAGGTTTGCAAACTCTAAATTTAGCTCGTTTTTTACCTTTTTTAAATTCTCTTCTTGTGACCTTAGGATGTTTTCTTTTGCCTCGATCTCGCTTTTTAGTGCGACGATAGCGCGTTTTAGCTCATTTTCACTCTCGTTTGATCTTTTTAGCTCATCCTCTTTTGCACCAAGCTCGTTTTGTAAATTTAAAGATAGCGACTTTGCCATCTCAGCCATCTTTGTCTGGCTGCCAAGCTCCTCATTTAGACGCCTTAGTTCGCGCTCTAGCTCGTCCTCTTTTTCATCTTTTTGTTTGAGCGAAATTTTATACTCGTCTAAATTTTTAGCTAGCTCATTTATCTTGTCGCTACTTGCTTCAAGCTTTGCTCTTTGCTCGATATTTAGCCGCTCGCTATCTTTTAGCTCATCTTGTAAATTTTCTAAAGCTTCTCTTTGTTTTGCATTTTTCAAATTTGCATTTATCAAAAAAGCTGCTAGTATCACGCAAACAAGCGCAAGAGCTGCCACCAAAATATATAAATTTTCTATCGTTAGCACTAAAATTTCCTTTTAAATTTTGACTTTATTATATTTGAAAATTTGTAAAAGAGTTGTGAAAAATAGCTTGCAACCAAAAAGGAGAGATAAAATTTAGTGGTTAAATTTAATAAATTTAGGTGAAGTATTTTTCGCTTAGACGAGACGGTTTTAAATTTTGTGACGGGAGTTACCGAGTGGGTAATGACCGAGCAAAATTTAAAACCAACGAAGTATAAGTAGAAAAAGACAAGCCTAAAGAGTCTGAATTTTAAACTTCGTATCTCTCTCCTGGTTTCATTTCAATTACCTCCCACGGCAACCCCTGCTTATTTAGCTCGTCCATGAAAGGTTTTGCATCAAAATTCTCCATATTAAAGACGCCTTTGCCGCTCCATATGCCTTTTGCGACCATTAGCGAGCCGATCATCGCTGGCACGCCTGTGGTGTAGCTAACAGCCTGCGCGCCTGTCTCGGCGTAGCAAGCCTCGTGGTCGCAGACGTTGTATATATAGACTTGGCGCTCTTTGCCATCTTTGAGCCCACGTATCACGCAGCCGATGTTTGTTTTGCCTTTTGTGCGTGGGCCAAGGCTCGCAGGATCAGGCAGAAGCGTCTTTAAAAACTGGATCGGCACGATTTTCATGCCATTATGCTCGACTTCGTCTATGCGGAGCATTCCCACGTTTTCTAGGCACTTCATGTGAGTTAGGTAGCTCTGCCCAAATGTCATGAAAAAGCGAATTCTCTTTAGTCCTTTGATGTTTTTAACTAAACTTTCAAGCTCCTCGTGGTAGAGCAGATAGCTATCTTTGACGCCAACTTTTGGGTAGTCCCACTTAAACATGATCTCCATCGGCTTTGTCTCGATCCACTTGCCAGCCTCCCAGTAGCGACCATTTGCGCTAACTTCGCGTAAATTTATCTCTGGGTTAAAATTTGTCGCAAATGGATATCCATGATCGCCAGCGTTGCAGTCTAGGATGTCGATCTCGTGGATCTCGTCAAATAAATTTTGCTGTGCATAGGCACAAAATACGTTTGTCACGCCTGGGTCAAAGCCAGAGCCAAGAAGCGCCATGGTGCCAGCGTTTTTGAAGTCACCATCCTTCGCCCACTGAAGCTTATACTCAAATTTTGCGGTGTCTGGGTGCTCGTAGTTTGCGGTGTCGATGTAAGGTATGCCAGCCTTTACGCAAGCGTCCATGAGCGTTAGGTCTTGATATGGCAGTGCGACGTTTAGAAGCAAATCAGCCTTTGTTTGTTTGATGAGCTCCACCACGGCAGCTGTGTCGTCAGCGTCGATTTGCGCGGTGTTTATCTGCACGCCAAGGCGATCTTTTATAAATTTAGCGATCGCGTCGCACTTGCTTTTTGTGCGGCTTGCTAGGGTGATATTTGTAAAAACGTCCGAGTTCATCGCACATTTTACGGTTGCGACTTGACTAACGCCGCCTGCACCAATGATTAAGATATTTGACATTTTTGGCTCCTTAAAATTTTAGTGATTTTAGCAAAGTTAATATAAATTTCTAGCTTCAAAAGGTAAAATGAGCCAAATTTTAAAGGTAAAAAGATGAAGAAAATTTTGCCATTTTTAGCGCCTATTTGCCTCTTTGCAAGTAGCTGCGACGAGCTGGTGCAAGAGAGCGTAAATGAGTTTTATAAAAGTGATAGAAATTTGGAGAGAGCCATAAAATTAGCCGAGCAAGCGACTGATGTCTGCTTAAAAGAGGGCAACACCGAGCAGGCGATCACTTCGCTCATAAATGGCGCCAGCATTTGCATGGTAAATAAAGAGCCTCAAAAGGCACTAGAGCTCTCGCAAAAAGCCCTAGAGCTCGTGGCAAACGTTAGTGACAAACTGCTACTAGCTCGCTCTTATCAAAACATAGGCGCAGCAAAAAAGGCGCTAGGCAAATACGACGAAGCGCTTGCTAATTTTCAAGAAGCTCAAAAAATTTATGACACCAACTCAAATACGCCGATGCGTGACGAGCTGCTTTGCATAAAGTCCATCGGCAGCACCTACTACATGAAAAATGACTTTGCAAAAGCCTACGAAAACCACATTTTAGCGTTAAATTTACTTGATATCACGCCAGATCTAAGCAATAACGAGCTTGTGCGATCAGAGCTTTTAATAGAGGTCGCTAACGACCTAGCAAAGCTTGATGGAAAAGATCAAGCCGCCAAAAACTACAAAGAAGTGCTTGAAATTTTAAAAGGCAAGGAGCAAAACCCTCGTGCGCTTGGTCTTTTGGAGCGAGCCAGCAAGGGGCTAAAGGAGCTTAACTAGGGCTCTACCTTTAGCGTGCCCTCTTTTATAGAGCCTGCTAGCATCTTGGCAAACTCATCGTCTGCGTAGCTTTTTAGATACTCTTCTAAGTATGGCAACGCACCTTTTTGATCCATCCTAGCAAGCTTTACTAGTGCAAGGCCTAAATTTGCCCTTTTTACGCCTAAATTTAGCGCCTTATCGTAGTTTTGCTCTGCAAGCTCTAGGCGGTTAGAATTTGCTAAAAAGTCAGCAAATTCAGCATAAATTTCCCCATTATTTGGCATCAAATTTATAAGCTCGCCGTAAATTTTATCGGCCTTCTTAGCCTCGCCCTGCACGTCAAAGTTATGCTTCATCACGTGGATCCTGGCTTGGCAAATTTTAAAATACTCACCTTCTTGCCCGCCTAAGCTCTTACTAAAGCCCTCACTATCCATAAAATCAAAAATTTTTTCCACCTTCAAAAGGTCGCTAAACGCCGCCTTCTTTTGCTCTTCGTCTTTAAATTTCAAAGGATATGCTCTTGCATAGATATATAGCTCGTCCGTTGCCTTAAAAAGTGCGATGTAGTCGATCTTTCCATTGCCATTTTCATCTTTATAAACTATGCTTTTATGCTCAAGCGCCCTATACTCGCTCGCCGCCAAAATACCAAAAGCAAGAAATATAAAAAGTAAAATTTTCTTCATAAACTGCTCTTATTTGTAGTTTTTCTTTAGACTTTTTAGCACAAAATTTGCAAGTTCCAGCCCCTTTGAGCGGTGAGAAATTTTAAGCTTTGTCTCGTTATCTAGCTCGCCAAGCGTCTTGTTAAAGCCATTTGGTATAAAAAGTGCGTCGTAGCCAAAGCCGTTTTTGCCGCGCTCCTGGCTAATCGCCTCGCCATACATAAAGCCATGCGTCGTGTAATCTCCAAATTTTGAGCTAATGGCGATACAAGCGGTGTAGTGAGCTAGTGAGCTCTTTAAATTTAACGCCTTTAGCTTGCTAATTAGCTTTGCTCTGTTGTTTGCGTCATTTGCGTTTTTGCCGCACACTTTGCCATTTTCATCAAGGTCAAAGTAGCGCGCTGAGTAGATCCCTGGCTCGCCACCAAGCGCATCCACGCTAATGCCGCTATCATCACTAAGCGAGATAAACTCGCTATCAAGTCCCTGCTTTTTAAGCTTTGCAAAGACGGCTCTTGACTTTATGAGCGCATTTTGCTGAAAAGTGCTGCCATCTTCAACGATCTCAAATGGCTTTACAACCTCGCTTAGAGCGTAAATTTCATAGCTTTTTAAAAACTCTTTTATCTCTTTTACTTTGTCTAAATTTGATGTCGCAAGCACGATTTTCATCGCAAAACTCCTTGATTTTTGGGCGTATTTTACAAAAAAGTAGATTAAATTTTTAAATTTAAATTAGTGTTAAAATGATAAACTTAGTCCTGTTAAAAATAAGGGAAAATTTATGTTAAAAAGCGTTTTGCCACTATCTTTTATCGTAGCTAGCAGATTTTTTGGACTTTTTATAGTCCTACCGGTGCTTAGCCTTTATGCCCTAAAATTAGAGGGCGCAAACGAATTTTTAGTTGGGCTAATAGTAGGCGTCTATGCGATCTCACAGATGATATTTCAAGTACCTTTTGGCGCACTCTCAGACAAGATCGGCCGCAAAAAAGCCCTAACCATAGGCCTTTTGGTCTTTGTGGTAGGCTCTATCATATGTGCTCTCTCAAGCGACATCTACACTATGCTATTTGGTAGGTTTTTGCAAGGCATCGGAGCTGTGGGAGCTGTGGCAACAGCGATGATAAGCGACTTTGTGGCTGAAGAAAATCGCTCAAAAGCCATGGCGATAATGGGCGCTTTTATAGGGCTTAGTTTTACGCTTTCAATGGTGCTTGGACCGCTACTTGCCAAAGACTACGGACTTTCAAGCCTCTTTTACTTTAGCGCCGCACTTAGCCTACTTTGCGTGGTGCTACTCTACACCGTCGTGCCAAAAGAGATAAAAGTGAGCGCAAAGGCCCAGGAGGTGCCATTTGGCAAGCTTTTTTTACAAAAAGACTATATGATCATAAATTTCACCTCTTTTATGCAAAAGATGCTCACAAGCATCGCATTTTTGGTGATCCCTATCGTTTTGGTAAAAGAGTATGGCTATGAGAGCAGCGAGCTTTACAAGGTCTATGCGCTTGGCGCTGCACTTGGCTTTTTGGCTATGGGGTTAGCTGGCGCTTTGGGCGATGGCAAGGGGCTTAGCAAGGTCATCTTGATAGCAGGCACGCTGCTTTTTGCCATAACCTACACCATTTTTGCCTTGAGCTTTACGCTCTTTGTCTTTGTGCTTGGCGTGGCAATATTTTTTGTTGGTTTTAACCTTCACGAGCCAATCATGCAATCAACCGCGACAAAATTTGTAAAATCCTCACAAAAAGGCGCCGCTCTTGGCATCTTTAACTCATTTGGCTACTTTGGCAGCTTTGTTGGGGGCGCTGTTGGCGGATATATCATGCACGCCTTTGACTTTAAAACGCTAGCCACCATCTGTGTGGTGCTTTGCGTGATTTGGCTTGTTTTGCTATTTAGCCTAAATGACCCAAGAATTTTTAAAAATATCTATCTAAGCCCAGAAGCGAGCTTAAATTTAGAGCTTCTAAACAACCAAAAAGGCGTGGTGGATTATTACAAAAACGAGAAAAATCAAGTGATCAAATTTGACTCTCGCCTAACAAGCGAGGAGGCCTTAAAAGAGAGCTTGAAGTTTTGATCTACGACGTCATCATCGTTGGTGCTGGCGCTAGCGGGCTCTTTTTAGGGGCAAATTTAAAGGGCAAAAAGGTTGCCATTTTAGAGAAAAACAGCAGCGCTGGCAAAAAAATCTTAGCAAGCGGTGGCGGCAGATGCAACATCACAAACCGCTTTGTAAGCGCCAAAAACTACCTTGGCGAGCAAAAATTTATAGAGCAAATTTTAAAAATACTAAGCCCTGATCAAGTTTTGAAATTTTTTAGTGAGCTTAAATTTAGCGAGCAAAAGCAAAATCAATTTTTCTGTGATAACGGCGCAAAGAGTGTTTTGAGCCTGCTTTTAAAAAGGCAAAATGCAGAAATTTTTTATAACAAAGAGGTTATCGGCGCTAAAAAAGTAGATGAAATTTTTAAAATTTTGACAAAAGATGAGAAATTTAGAGCTAGAAATTTAGTCATCGCAAGTGGCGGACTAAGCTACAAAGCCCTTGGTGCAAGCGATGTTGGCTACAAGATAGCAAGCAAATTTGGCCTTGAGCTCTCACTTCTCGCGCCTGCCCTTGTTGGCTTTAGCGTGCAAAAAGACGAGTTTTGGTTTAAAGAGCTTAGCGGTGTTAGTCTAAGCGCGGACGTGGAGATAAATGGCAAAAACGAGAGCCATAAATTTAGTGGTGACCTGCTTTTTACACATAGGGGCATAAGCGGTCCAGCGATACTAAATGCCTCACTCTTTTGGCAAAGGGGGCGAATTTGCATAAATTTTCTGCCTAAATTTAGTGAGAAAAATTTAGTAAATGGTAAAAAAC
>NZ_CABPVL010000004.1:33434-70244 GCF_902460895.1 Campylobacter concisus
CCCCAGCTGGGACATTTGGCTTTGAAAGGGCTGAAGTTACAAAAGGCGGTGTAAAAACAGAGTTTTTAGATGAAAATTTAGAGTGCAAAAGCGTAAAGGGGCTTTATTTTATAGGTGAAGTTTTAGATATCACTGGTATGCTTGGTGGATATAACTTACATTTTGCATTTGCAAGCGCTCTAAAGGTGGCTAACGCTTTAAAAAATAGCTAATCAAATAGAAAAGTGAAATTTAGCTAGTGGCAGCCAAAACTGCTACTAAAATTACTATTTTTTGCTTAAGCTCGTAAGCTCACAAAGCTTCTTGTCTGATTTATAAATTTTATTCTTATCTTGAGCTGGGATAAACGTTTGAAAATGCCTTAAATTTCCTATCTTGGCATAACACCTTGAAAATAAGAATGTGTAAATTTCTCATTTTGCTCGATCTTACTATCGTCTGTTTTGGCTAAATTTTTATCTCTAAAATCACAAAGTCCCCAAAGTCCAGCTCTAATCTTATAAAATTCTTTATTAGTCTGCACTATCCGTCTTATACTAGCAAATGGAGTTTTGCTGCCCCAAGTGCTAACATCAAGTTTTATGGTAAAGATCAAAAAGCGTTGCCATGCCACCAAGGCTAGCTAACGCTTCTACTACGCACTTTTTTTGGTTCATTTCTCGCTTAGATACTCTTGTAAGCTTTTTACTTCAAGTGCTTTGCCAGTTTGAACTGTGCTTAGTGACTTAGCAGCTGCGAGTGCTGCACGGATAGTTGTAAAGTATGGGATCTTAAATCTAAGCACATTTTGGCGGATCTTTTTGCCATCATCAACGCTTGATTTAGTATCGCTTGTGTTTATAACAAGTGCTATGAGATCTTTTTTTCGATACCAACAAAATCTCAAAATCTCTAACTAATAAATTCTAATACGAGCATATTTATTGCATATCTTACTAATAAATTTATCTAACACAACAAAAAATGCAGAATTTATTAAAAACAAGAATTATCTAGATTAATAAAATAGTAGCAGGTATTTTTGATATGAAATTATAAAATTCTTTTTGGTCCATTAAAGCATTTTGCAATAACTTAAAACAAAAATTTATGAATAAATTTACGTTTAAAAGGTATCAGACTCAGGAGCCTTAATAAACTTTCACTATTATGCTTCTTTGATAAAGTTGACAGCTTCATGTGGATTTGCAAATATATGCTCGCTAAACTGCCTCAAATCAGACTCTTTACCATATCCGCATGTAAGGCCAGCGCCCGTTATAAGAGCAGCTTTAGCAGCCTTTAGATCCATGATAGTGTCGCCAACCATAAACGCATTATCTTTTTCTTTGCCTAGTCTCCTTAAAGCTAAATTTATAGGTTCTGGATCTGGTTTTGGATTTACTACATCATCTCGTCCGACAACTGTTTTTATAAATTTCATAACGCCTAAATGTTCAAGTAAAATGATAGAAAATTTTGATGTCTTTGTCGTAACAACACCAACATCAGCAAACGTGCTAGCTTCTTTTAAAGCATCCATAGCATGCGGTAAAAGCACGGTCTCATCTAAATAGATCTTCTCATAGCAAGCTTTATACTCTTTTACATATTCACCTATTAAATTCTTCTTGGCACCGAGTTTTTCAAACATTATTTCAAGCGGATATCCTACTAGAGATTTTAGTGTATCATGATCGGGCACTTTTTTATCGTGAGCCAAAAACGCCGCATCAAAGCCTTTTAAAATAGCAGAAGTAGAGTCTATAAGTGTGCCATCTAAGTCAAAAAGTATAGTTTTGTTCATGATAGTCTCCGCAGAAATAAAAAAGGGCTCAGCCGAAGCCAAGCCCTAAAGAAGTAATTTTAAATAATAAAATTATTTATGGAAAGTAGCTTCAACACGTCTGTTTTGAGCGCGACCTTCTTTAGTTTTGTTTGTAGCGATTGGTTTAAGTTCGCCGTAACCAACTGTAGAAATTTTAGCTTTTTCTACGCCGTAACCAGCAAGAACCTCAGCCACTGCTTTTGCTCTTTTTTCAGATAGTTTTTGGTTGTAAGCTTCTGCACCTACGCTATCAGTGTGACCAGCAAGTACAACTTTATAATCTGGGTGTTCGCCCATAAAGTCAGCTACTTTTTTGATCTCAGCTGCATATTTTGGTCCAACTTTGTAGCTATCAAATGCGAAGTTAACATCTAGGTCTCTAAGAACGATAACTTTCTCGCATCCTCTTTCGTCAACAACTACACCAGCTGGAGTGTTAGGGCATTGATCGATATCATTTGGCACGCCATCATTGTCATCATCAAGAACTGGAGCTGGAGCTGCTGCTGGAGCTGCTGGAGCTGCTGCTACAACTGGAGCTGCTTTTGAATCAAGACCGATGCCAAAGCCTAGTGAATAGAATAGGTTGTGATCAGCATGCTCAAATTTGATAGCATCTCTTGCCTCTGCTTTAAGAGCAAATCTATCTGTTACTTGGTATCTTAAACCAAGACCATATTGACCAAAACCGCCATCTTCGTTTTTAACAAAAATAGCTGGAACATCTTCATAACCAGCACCGATTAAACCATATAGGCTAACTGGTCCAAAGTCAACGATATTTTTTACAAGGTTAGCGTGGTATCTAAGAGCTCTACCCTCTCTTACAACGTTACCTGTTCTCTCTTTAAGTTTTTGAGAGTAATCAACACCAAGTTCAACTTGATCAAAGAAGAAATCTTCAAGGTTTCTAGCCGCTCTAATACCAACAAAGTTGTGGTCTTTTACACGTAGATTTCCTTCTGGATGAACACCACCGATAGTTGGAGTGATCTCATAGTTGTATGCTGCGTTAGACGCAAAAACCGCTGTTGCGGCAACCATAGCTAAAGCAATCTTTTTCATAATAGAATTCCTTTCAAATAGGGATTTTTAATGTTGACTATAATTTTACCTAAATAAAAATAAATCAACTTTAAATTATAACCAAATTCTTAATGTAAATCTGACAATTTACATAACCTAAATTTTGCAAATGCAAAAGCACTTGCAAAAAACCATTAACGTTTAGAGAATTGTGGGCTTCTTCTAGCCTTTCTTCTACCAAATTTCTTACGTTCTACAACACGAGAATCTCTAGTTAGCAAGCCTTTTGGTTTAAGCGCTGCTCTAAAATCAGCATCCATATCAGCTAAAGCACGTGAAATGCCGTGTCTTAAAGCCTCAGCTTGTGCTGAATAACCGCCACCTAAAGTTGTAGCTACTACGTCTATTAAACTCTCTTGTTTTGTTACTAAAAGTGGTTGAATAACTTTAAGCTTGATAGCCTCGTGACCGCCAAGCCAAGTGTTAAGATCCATACCATTTACTACGATTTTACCGCTTCCAGACTTTATCCAAACCTTTGCTACGGCAGTTTTTCTTTTACCAGTTGCATAAACTTTTGCCATAATTATTTTCCTTCTTTTTTAGCTATTTGTGCCGTATGAGGATGCTCACTGCCAGCATAAACTTTTAGTTTTTTTATCATCTCTCTTCCAAGTTTTGTCTTTGGAAGCATGCCACGAACAGCTAATTTAAATAGTTTTTCTGGCTTATTTGCTATCAAATCGCCAAATTTCTCGCTCTTTACGCTGCCAAAATATCCTGAGTGTCTGTGATAAAGTTTATCTTCAGCTTTGTTATTACCAGTAAATTCTACTTTAGAAGCATTTATGATGATAACATAGTCGCCACAATCTACGTTTGGCGTGAAGCATGGTTTGTTTTTGCCACGAAGTATAGTTGCTACCTCAGTTAGCAATCTACCAAAGCGCTTACCAGCTGCATCAACTACGATCCAGTCTCGCTTAACTTCGTTTGGCTTTGTTATTTTTGTCATTTTCTTACCTTTGCCAAGTTAATTTTTGAGTTGTGATTGTATTTAAACAATGCTTTAATAAAGCTTAAATTAAGTAGCGTTTAAACTTCAATATATGAAATTTTGCCTTCAAGTGCATAGAAGATGACGGCGATTATACTATGTTTTTCATAAAATTTAGCGAGCGCATCTTTATACTCTTTTACCTGTTTTTTGTTCTCTTCTATATTTTTGTCTGTCGTTTTATAATCAATCACGCAAATTTCTCGATCGTTAAAGCAAAAAAGATCCATCTGTTTTAACTCATTTTTTACTTTAAATGGCTGCTCTTTGTAAATTTCTTTGCCCTTTATGCACTCTATAAATTTTGGTTCATTTATAAGCATTTTTGCCCTAGTAAGGGCATCTTCAAGGACTTCAAGCGGCAAAAACTTATGAAATTTATTTAGCATCAAATTTTTAGCTTTTTCTAGTGAAATTTCATCAAATTTCTCGCTCATCTCAAGCAGATAGTGAAACGCCAGGCCAAAATATATCGCGTTTAAATTTTTTCCACTCGTTTTTTGCTCTTTTACCTCAACCTCTTGCCTCTCTATCTTTAAAATTTCAGGCATTTCCTCATCTTTTTTTGCCTCTTTTTGCTCGCTCTTGCTAGGTAAAATTTTGCCAAAACTAAACTCTTTGAGATCAAGATAGTCGTTTGCTTCGCTCTTGTCGCTTTTTGTGTAAAATGAAAAAAAACTTGGGCTACTTCCGCTTGGGACGGCTTGCTTGATGATGATGAGCGACTTTGTTGCCCTTGTGAAAGCGACGTAAATTTTATTGATATTTTCTTGCTTTTCAAGCTCTTTCATCTGCTCCAAAACGCTTGCGTAGTCGCTATCAAAATTCTCTCTGCCTGAAATTTTACTCTTTACGATCCATTCGCCCTCTTCGCTGTATTCGGTTATGAAATTTGAGTCATCCCCCCTACCCTTGCCCATCATGTCGCAAACTATGACGTGAGCGAATTCTAGCCCCTTTGACTTATGCACGGTCATCACTCTCACGCCATCGCTACTTTTTGGGCTGATCTTTGAGCTAAAGTTTTCAAGGTTAAATATAAAATCACTTAAATTTTTATACCCCACGCTTAGCTCAAACAGCCTCAAGATATCAACATCTGCCATGCTTATGCCTAAATTTTTAGCTAAGTAAAATAGGCTATTTGTAGCGCTCTCTTCAGGCTTTATGCTTAGTTTTTTGACTTTTGCATTTACTAGCGCTTTTACATTTTTCTCATAAATTTCTTCTTTAAATAGGCAAAATTTCGCATACTCGATGATCGCTGCAACAAGTGGCGTTCTTTTTAGCTCCAAAGTGCCTTCATTGACGCTTTTTATCCCTTCACTGCTAAGCACTTCTGAGATGAGGCTAATGTCGCTATTTTTCCAGCAAAGCACGGTTATCTCGCTTGCATTTACGCCAGCTTTTAAAAGCTCACTTGCTTGCGAAACGACCGCACCTGCGATATCTTCATCGCTTAGCACACGCAAGTAGCCGTAGTCGTCTTTTTCTACTTCAAAGTATGCACACTCACCGATTACCTCGTAGCTTAGCGCCTCATCTTTTTTGGCTGGCTCTTGTGGCTCAAAACTAAGCCCATATCTGTGATAAATTTCTTCAAAAATGGCGTTATTAAATTTCACCAAAGCCTTTAAACTGCGGTAGTTGCTTGGCAAATTTTCTATATCTATCTGGCTAAAATCATCTCCAAGCTTGTCAAAAAGCTCCTTTTTGCCACCTCTAAATTTATAGATGCTCTGCTTCGTATCGCCCACGTAAAAGAAGCTTCCAAGCCCGTTTTGTCCGTATCCAGAGACGATTTCAGCGATGAGCGGTAAGATGATCTCATACTGGATCACGTTTGTATCTTGAAACTCATCGACTAAGAGGTGATTTATCCTGCCATCAAGCCTAAAATAAAGCGCCTCTTTGTCTAAGCTTTGCACCAAAAGCTTAAAAACCAGCTTGTTTATATCAGCAAAACTTAGCGTATTTATCTCTTTGTTTAGCTCCAAATTTGAAGCCTTATAAAGCTTTAATAGCTTACTAAAGCCACTTAGCCTATACTTTTCGACTTCTAAGATGTAGTTTTTCGCTGCCTCTTTTAGCTCACAAAAAAGCCTATCAAGCTCAGGGGTGTAAATTTTACTAAAAGTGCGGTAGTCTAGGCTCTGCCTAGCAAAAACCTTATTCTTAAATAGCTCAAATAAATTTTGCTCGCCAAATGTCTTTTTAGCCACATCGCTAGCGCCATTTTGCAAGGCTATATGCTCATTTAACGCCTTTTGTGCCGCCCTTACCTTGCTATCATCTGGATAGCTTGCGCCACTATCTTTTAGCTCGCCGCCAAAGCTCTCATAAAATTTCGCCAAAGTCTGCGAAAAGCTAGCCTCTTTTTGGCTTGAAATTATCATCATTAAGGCTAGCTCGCCAAGCAGTTTTTTATCCTTGCTCACCTCTTTTACAAATTTTTTCCACGCCAGATCTTGCAAGCTATCTTGCACGCTGTAATCAGGGCTAAGCCCTAAATTTTGGCTAAATTTCTTTAGTATCCCAGAGAAAAACGCATCAAATGTATAAATTTTTAACTCACTTTGCAAAAAGACGCTAAGCCTCTCATCTCGCCTTTTTATCGCCTCGTCTTGGCTTATATCAAGCTCCGCGCACACCGCTTCAAGCTCGCCTTTTTTGTTTTGCAGATCCAAAAAAGTGGCGATTATACGCTCTTTCATCTCGTTTGCTGCTTTTTTTGTAAAAGTTAGAGCGACGATCTCGTTTATATTTTCACCTCGAAGCACCAAAGCGATGTAGCGAACGCTTAGCGCAAAGGTTTTACCGCTTCCAGCGCTTGCTTTTAGGGCTAAAAAATTTTTCATAACTCTCTCCTACAAAGTGTAGCGTATTCGCAAAATGCGCAAGCACCGCTCTTTCTCTCAAAATTTATCTTGGTTTTGTTTATGCCTTTTAGCTTTTCTATCTCGCCGTTTAGATCCTCTACGCTTTTTTTAGAGCTAACTAAGCTAGGCTCGTTTTTTAGGGCATAGTAAGCACTTCGTACCTCTCCGCCGTAAAGCGCCTCGTAAAAGGCAAGCTGGAGCGAATTTACATTTGCCTCGCCCGTTTTATAATCAAGTATAAGCATGTCGCCGCTTGCGTCTGCATCGATCCTATCGATAAATCCCTTTATCTGCACGCCGCAAAACTCGCTTTGCACCTCTTTTTCGCACTCAAGCACTCTAAAACCAGCCCTTAAACGCTCGTTTTCATAAATTTCATACTCTTTAAATTTATGCGTCCAAATTTCAAACTCAAGTGGCTTAAGATTTTGCTTTGCAAGCATCTCTTTAAAAAAGGCTAGATCAAAGGTGTTATTTTGCTTATAAAACTCACTCGTGTAATACTCAAAAAGTGCGCTATGAACGCTATTTCCTTGCTTTGTGCCAAGCTCTTTTGCTACTCCTTTTGCAGGCTTTATGCCAGCTATCTTTGTGTAGTAGTATTTTCTTGGGCAGGTTAGAAATAAATTTAGCGTCGAAAACGAGAGTGGGTTTGTGAAAAAATCATGTTCTAAAATAACCTCATCATCCTTTAAATTTAAGCTAGCATCTCCCTTTAAAAATAGCTTCAAATAGGCCTCATCGCTAAATTTCTCATCTTTTATCGTTTTGAAATTTTTTAGAAATCTTGAAGGTATGCTCTCTTCATTTACACAGCAGCTTATCGCCACTTTTTTGGCGTTATTTATGAGGCTTTCGTAGTAAAATCTCTGCAAATTTTCACGCTCCACATAGCTTATAAGCCCCGCTTTTTGCCTCACTTTTGAGTTTAAAAACATCTCATTTGCGCTTCTTGCGGGGATGAAGTTGTCGTTAAAATCAACTATGATGACGCCATCAAATTTCATCCCACGGCTCTCTAGCACGCCCATGACGCTGATCTTTCCGCCGCCCACGTCGTCGATGCTTAGGCGCGAGATATTTAGCAAGAAAATTTCACTTAGCTGCTTTAAGCTAAAGCTAAAATACCTGCATAAATTCTCCATCCTAAAAAGCTCAAGTGCGAGCTTTTCTTCGCATCTTGGCTCATTTTCAAGCGCCAAAAGCTCATCTATTAGCTCTTTAAATTTAGCAAATTCACACGCCTCAAAATAGCTAGCCTTAAATTTCTCAAAAAGCTGCTCGCTCACGCCAAATTCGCTCAAAATAAAGCCAAGCTCCTCGTAGCTCTCACACTTGCTTTGATCAAAAACTGGGCTTGCTTCTTCGTTGATCGCTCTTGTGATGTAGTAAAGTGCTTCATAAAATTTTGTATTTTTAAAGCTCTCGCCCATAGCGTAGTTGAAAATTTTAGCACTATCATGAAGCCTTAAAATCTCGCTAAAGCCCTCATCTGGCAAGATGACAACGATGTTTTCAGGCTTTATCCCCTCGCGCACAAACTCGCTCACCTTTGCCATAGCGTAAGCGCACTGCAAGCT
This sequence comes from Campylobacter concisus, assembly GCF_902460895.1. Classification (GTDB taxonomy): domain Bacteria; phylum Campylobacterota; class Campylobacteria; order Campylobacterales; family Campylobacteraceae; genus Campylobacter_A; species Campylobacter_A concisus_BC. The sequence continues at coordinate 41,784 of NZ_CABPVL010000004.1, forward strand.
TCTTGTGGCAAATTCTCTTACTAAAACTGGCTCAAATTTTGTGATATTTTCTAGGCAAGTTAGCTCGTTTGTGTTTAAATTTAGCTCATATTTTTTATAGTTTTCAAACTCGCTAATGGCTGAAATTTGTCTTATCTTTTCGATAAGTTTTTTATTAAAAACGCTAGTTTGAAAGATGATCTTTAGCGTTGTTAGTTTTGAGATTTTTTCTAAAATTTCCCACTCAAACTCGCTTAAAATGCCATCAATGTGCAGTGAAATTTCACTAAAACTTTTTATGTAAGCTTCATTTATCGAGTAAATTTTTGGCAAGGTTATATCATCATAAAGATCCTCTTTATCAAGCAAGCTCTCATACTCTTTTAAAACCGCTTCAAGTATGCTTAGATGCTCCTCAAAATCAGCATAAATGTCGTTAAATTTTATCTCTTTAATGCTCTTTTTGCTGATGGCTAGCTCTTTAAAAAATGAAAAAAGATAGTCGTTATTTTTCAAAAATTCAAAAAACTCAGTTGGGATTTTAAGCACCGAGTTTGCCTCTTTGACGCTGGCACAGGCTCTGTTCATAAGCACCAAAGCGTAGGTGCTATCGCACTCAAAGCGGCCATTTACAAAAACGACCTTTTTGTAAAACTCTGCGATGCTTAGACTTTTTGGGATTAGCTCGTCATTAAAGCAAGCGTTAAATTCCCTGATCTTACGTGAGTTTGTAAAGACGAAAAGTTGATTTAGATTGCGCATTTTTCTCTCTTAAATTTTTAAAAAATGATAGCCAAAAGCTGATAAAAGAGCGCTTTTTCTCACTTAAGCTAAGCTTTGAAAATTTTTCTAAATTCATTAAAAATTTAAGCCTTAAAGTGCTGGGGGCTACAATTTCAAAAAGGAGCAAAAATGCATAAAGAGTTAAACAGATCTGGCTTTTACTACGGCTTTCCAGTTTTGCTTGCCACCACAAAAGATCAAAAAGGGCGAGACGATATCACCGTGCTTTCGTCGTCTTGGACGCTAGGAGATAGCGTGGTGCTTGGCATCGGAGTTGATAACAAAGGCTATAAAAATATCCAAAATGGCTCAGATATCACGCTAAATTTATGTGATGAGAGCTTGCTTGAAGCTATAAAAAAGATAGAAAAACTAACAGGCGACGAGGAGGTGCCAGAGGAGAAAAGAGCCCTTGGATATAGCTACGAAAGCGATAAATTTAAGGTGGCAAATTTACACAAAGAGCCAGGCGTAAAGGCAAAAAGCGTGCGCATAAAAGAGTGTAAGATACAGATAGAAACGATCGTAGAAAAGTGCGAGATAAAGGAGTGGTTTTGTATAGTCACTTGCAAGATAGTTGGCATATTTGTGGATGAAAATTTGTTAAAAGATGAAAAGCTAGATACTAAAAATTGGTCGCCACTCATCTATAAATTTAAAGAATACGTCACGACTGGCAAGCGTTTGGGATTAAATTTTGGCTTTAAAGAGGTTTGATCTAGCGTTTGGTAAATTTATTTGGCTTTGACCTTGGCTAAAAACTTTTGGCTGCAAATTTAGCCCTACTGTCAAGTCTTAAAAGCTCGCCGCAAGCAGCCTTTGCTCGCTTACATATATCTAAAATTTCATTCATTTTCGCTCCTTAATCTATAAAAACCGTACGCAAGAGTCCCGCCCTAGTAAACGCAAAAGTAGCCCGCCAAGCTCGGCACAGCAATTTTTAGCGACGCGCCTACCAAATTCGCCTTTAAATTTGACTTGATTATAGCCAAATTCGCCCGAATTTTATGCGAGCGTAAAAATACGCTATAATTGCCAAAATTTATAAAAAGGAAGCAAAATGGGCGGAATAAAAGAGTTTTTAAAACACGAAGCCAGCGGCGGGATTTTGCTGATGATCGCTACGGTCGCGGCGCTATTGTGTCAAAACACATTTTTGAGCGATTTTTACAACGAATTTTTAAAGACCAAATTTACCGTGAGCTTCGGCGAATACGGACTAAGCAAGCCCCTGATCTTGTGGGTGAACGACGGGTTGATGGCGGTATTTTTCTTTCTCATCGGACTCGAGCTAAAGCGCGAGGTTTTGGAGGGTGAGCTAAAAAATCCGTCGCAAATCGCGCTGCCAGCGATCGGCGCGGCAGGCGGCCTGATAGTGCCCGCGGTTATCTTTTATCTTTTTACGAAACACGACTCCTTCGCGCTTGGCGGCTGGGCGATACCGACGGCGACGGATATCGCGTTTGCTCTGGGGATTTTGAGCCTACTTGGGCCTCGCGTACCGACTAGTTTAAAAATTTTCCTCATGACGCTAGCGATCGTAGACGACCTTTGCGCGATCGTGATTATCGCGCTATTTTACACGAGCGAGCTTAACGCCCAAATGCTTGCGGTAGCTGGCGTTTGCCTAGCCGCGCTTTTTGCGCTAAACAGACTCGGCGTAAAGAGCAAGGCGGCGTATCTAATCGTAGGCGCGGTGATGTGGGTAGCGGTGCTAAAATCTGGCGTTCACGCCACGCTTGCCGGCGTCGTGGCGGCCTTTTTCATACCGCTTAGCTTTAAAGACGAGCCGGGCAAATCTATGCTAAAAAGCATCGAGCACGACCTGCACGGCTGGGTGGCGTTTGGCGTGCTGCCGATATTTGCCTTCGTAAACGCAGGCATCTCACTGCGAGGCGTCGGACTGGACGAGATTTTGTCTCCGGTCGCGCTAGGAACGGCGCTGGGGCTTTTCGTCGGCAAGCAAGTCGGGGTATTTTCTTTTAGCTTTTTAGCGATCAAATTTAAGCTAGCCAAGCTGCCAGAAGGGTCAAATTTCATCCAACTTTACGGCATCGCGGTACTTTGCGGCGTAGGATTTACGATGAGCCTTTTCATTAACGGCTTAGCCTACAACGACACGGACGCCTTTGCCTACACCGACAAGCTTGCTATCTTGCTAGGTTCGGTAGTTTCAGGCGCCGCAGGGTTTATATTGCTAAAATTTAGCACCAAAAACTAAAGCGCGCGCATAAAAGAGTGCAAGATACAGATAGAAACGATCGTAGAAAAATGCGAGATAAAGGAGTGGTTTTGCATCGTTACTTGCAAGATAGTTGGCATCTTTGTGGATGAAAATTTGTTAAAAGATGAAAAGCTAGATACTAAAAAATACTCGCCGCTCATCTATAAATTTAAAGAGTACGTCACAACTGGCAAGCGTTTGGGATTAAATTTTGGCTTTAAAGAGGTTTGATCTGGCGTTTTGGCTGGCTAGAAAGCGAAAATTTAAATTTGATTTTGACCTTGGCTAAAAACTTTTGGATGCAAATTTAGCCTATTTTGTAGCGTTAAAATCAAATTTATAATATCTCGTATCTTGCTTGTCGCTTAGCCTTAAAAGTAGCTGCCACCTGCCCTCTTTTAGGCCAACACTCTCGCTTACAAACTCATTTTCTTGCCATGAGGCGCTTAATGTTTTGTTATCTTTGTTTGTTTGTGGGCGAGTTAGTAAAATTTCATAGCTAAGGCTTGAAATTTCACCTTTTTTTGGCGTTAGGAGAAATTTAAACTTACCCTGCAAACCTTTAAATTCTGGCTTGAATTTAAGCTCAAATTTCTCATCAAATCTCGCCTCGCTCTCTTTTATAAATGTGATGTTTTCATCGACGCTTTGATGACTTTGCATATAAGCGCTATCCATCTCGACTGGGTTGTTGATCGCAACAACGATGGTTGCGACGCAAGCTAAGATGATAACCACTATACTAAGCACGATGCCGTAGGGCCAAAAGCTCTTTTTAGCCATTTTTTACCTTTTTATAAAAGATGATGAGAACGAAAAATGCGATCAAGCCGTAGATAAAAATTCGCAAGAAATTTAAGGTCGTTTTGTTTGAGCTGCCGATGCCACTTTCTAGCTTTAAATTTAAGCTCCCAGCGATCTGCTCGGCGATATCAGCGTAGCCGTTTAAGATGGCGGCATTATAGACATCTTTGCCATTTTTTGATACTAAAATGGGGATGATAGTGCCTGATTCTGGACTTACGCTTAAAATTTGCTCCTTGTTAAAGAGCTTTGAAGTGTTTGTATCGCTAAAAATTTCAACCTTTTGCTTATCTTTTATGAGCGCTAAGAAGACAAAAGGCGAGCTTAAATTTTGCTCTTTAAAAAGCATGCCAAGCTCGCCATCTTTATATACGCCAACTACTAAATTTATGCCGCTTTTTTGATAAAGCTCGTCTCCTATCTCATTTAGCTTTTGGCTCACTTTTTGACTTAAAATTCCATCATCATTGATAACGAAATTTGCACCCCAAGCCAAATTTTGCCAGAGCAAAATGATAAAAATGAGTGCAAATTTCTTCAAATTTAGCCTACAAATAGGTGATTTGGCGTAAGTACTGACCAGGCACAAATGGCACCTGCGACGACTATTAGCAGGATAATGGCTTTTTCTATTATGCCTAGCATCGCTACTCCTTTACAATGACGTGTTTAGCGTTATCTACGCTCTTCATCTCGATGCTAGCTGCATCTTTTAGTGAGTAAGGCTTAGTTGCGACCTCTTTTTGCAAGCCGATGCCAACGTATGTAAGCACCGCTAGGATAGAGAGCAAAAGCACCACCGCTATTAAAAATCCGCTAATGCCGTTTAAGGCAAAGATATTTCTATTTTTATTTTCCATTATTCGCCCTTTGATAGCGATATGACGTACTCGCCAACTGCGCTTTGCTGTATCTCATTTAGCCTGCCATCATTAAATTTAGGCATAGTACCGATCGCTCCTTTTTTGCCGCGATTTAGCACATCAGCCACAAAGCTAGCCGAGCCATATTTGCTAAGATCAACTGACATACCATCCATACCCTTGCCATCTTCGCCGTGACACGCCGCACATGCAGCGTAAAGCTCTTTGCCAGTTGCTACTAAATTTTCATTTTTTGTGCTTTTTATCGCGCTTATCTCTTTAGCTACGTATGCTGCGATCGCCTTTGCGCCATCAGCGTCAGCTAAACCTGCTGGCATCTCGCCCATAGGATACTCAAGCCCTTTTGAGCCATTAAGTATAGTCTCAACTATGCCTTTTTCGCTACCCCAAATTTGTAAATTTGCAGCCTTGCCGCCTATGCCATCGCCTGTGATGCCGTGACATGCTGAGCACTGCACGAGATAGATGCTCTCGCCCATAGCGTGAAGCGTCTCTTTGCTTGGATTTGCATACTCTTTTTCAAATTTAGCGTTTGCTTCTTTGACCTCTTTGTTGTACTCGCCGATTTGTGAGTAAGAATTTAAAGGATAGCCTAGCAAATAGTACCAAACCGCCCAAACTAGCGCTAGCAAGAAGACGACCGCCCAGCCAAGTGGGACAGGGTTTTTGTACTCACCTATGCCGTCCCAGTTATGCTCGCTAAGCTCAACACTCTCATCTTTTTTAACCTTCATCTGCCCCACGTACCTGCCAGCCACAACGATGGTAAGCACGATGATTAGAGCCGCTCCTATAAGAGCTAGTAAATTTACATTATCTTCTAAATTTAGCCATTGCATACGCTCTCCTTTGTAGTCTTACGCTCTAAAATTTCGCCACCGATCTCATCGTTAAGCGCTAGTTTTGAATACTTCTCGTAGTTTCTTCTACCAGTTTTTTCGCTCTTATAAAGATGAAAAAAGTAGGCATACAAAGTGATCGCCAAAAATGCTGTCAAGAAAAAATAGCCATAAGCTTGAAACTCTCTAATGTTTTCCATCTTACGCTCCTACTTTAGGCTATTTAGATAAGCAATCAGTGCTACGATCTGGCGAATTTCACCTTTTGCAAATGCACTTTTTACCTGCTCATCTTTCATATTTTCAACGATAGCTGCAGCCTCGGCCTTGACGTTAGCATTTGTCTGCTCTAGCGTGCCAAGTGCTGGCATATCCTTTTCGTCATAAGGCGTGTTAAAAACCTTTTTAACCGTTAGCGCTTCAGCGTAAGCAGTCTCGATATCAGCATTTTTCTTAAATAAAAATGGATATGCTGGCATGATCGAGCCTGGCACTACTGAGGCTGGATTTAGCATGTGATTTTCATGCCAGTCAGTCGTTCTATAGTTGCCCACACGCATAAGATCAGGTCCCGTTCTTTTTGAGCCCCAAAGGTGCGGACGATCATATGCAAATTCGCCACTTAGCGAATACATACCGTATCTATCAGTCTCAGCTTTAAACGGACGGATCATTTGAGAGTGGCAAGTGTTGCAGCCATTTTGCATATAGATGTTTTTACCAGCTAGCTCTAAGACGGTGTAAGGCTTTGTGCCCTCAAGCGGTCTAGCTCTGTTTGCAAAGTCTGGCAAAATTTCAACTATGCCAGCGTAAGCGATGACGACAAATACACAAACTGCAAAAAAGAATGGATTTTTTTCTAACCAAGCAAACATCACATCACCTCCGCACTAGCTTTTGCCCCGCCGCCCATTGGCGAAGCGCTTTTTGGCTCTGCTAAGATAGCTTTAGCAGAAGTTGATTTGTAGATATTATAAGCAAACATCAAGAAGCCAACTAGATAAAGAAGTCCGCCAATAGCCCTTATATAGTAGTATGGGATAAGCACAACTACCGTGTCTATGAACGAGTAGAGTAAATTTCCGTAGCTATCAGTCGCTCTCCACATCATACCTTGTGTGATGCCAGCGATCCACATAGAGGCAAAGTATAAGACGATACCTGTTGTTTGTATCCAGAACTGAGCTTCCATTAGCGACTTTGAGTAAATTTCACGCTTAAATACACGCGGCGTCATATGATAAAGTGCCGCCATGATCATAAAGCCAACCCAGCCAAGCGCGCCGTCGTGAACGTGTCCTGGTACCCAGTCAGTAAAGTGTGCTAGGGCATTTACAGACTTTATAGAAAGTATAGGGCCTTCTAGTGTTGAGAACATATAAAATGTCGAAGCTAGAACCATAAATTTAATAAGCGGACTCTCTCTAAGCTGCGCCCACTCGCCCTTCATCGTAAGAAGGATATTTATCGCCGAACCCCATGAAGGCAGGATCAAAACGATAGAAAAAACTGAACCCATAGTCTGCATCCAATCAGGCGTAGCAGAGTATATGAGGTGGTGTCCGCCAGCCCAAAGGTAGATAAACATCAGACCCCAAAATGAAAATAGCGATAATTTATATGAAAATATCGGCTGACCGCTCTCTTTTGGCAAGAAATAATAAATTTGAGCGATGATAGCCACTGTAAAAACGAATGCAACCGCGTTGTGACCGTACCACCACTGAACCAAAGCGTCGTTTGAGCCAGCGTACATAGATACAGAGTGTAACCATGAGCCATATCCGCTAACAAGTCTTGTTGGAACTTCCATATTGTTAAATAGATATAGCATCGCAACGCCTAAAAATGTAGCGATGTAGTACCAAACTGAGATGTAAAGTGTCTTTTCGCGGCGGATACCAATAAGGCCAAATATACTAACACCCCAAAGCACCCAAACAACAACCACTGCGATATCTAGTGGCCACTCAAGCTCGGCGTACTCCTTAGCTGTGCTCTCGCCCATAAAAAGCGTAACAACAGCCAAAACCATAACAAGCATATATAGCCAAAAGTGAAGCTTGCCGATAAACATCAAAAATGGCGACTCGCTCATCGAGACCTTTAAAACACGCTGTCCGATGTAGTACCAAGTGGCAAAGATACCTGAGAGCATGAAGCCAAAAATGATGCCGTTAGTATGAAGAGGACGCAACCTCCCAAACGCCGAATATTCGCCGGCTATGTAGTTAAGCTCTGGACAGGCCATTTGAAAAGCTATAACTACGCCAACAACCATGCCTATGATACCAAAGAGTATCGTGGCAAACATAAATAGCTTTGCTACACTATAATCATAGTGTAGTAGCTGAGATGGTCGCATAAAATATCCTCCTAGTTAAATTTATATTAATGATTCGTTATTTTAAAATATAAGGACTATAAAAAAACTTAATTAATATAAATTCTCATCAACTAGGAAAGTCTTCTGTCTATTTTGTAACCAAGTCCTGGGACATTTTTTATAAAGTTGTTACCAACTTTGTCTCTAACACGCTTAACAAAGGTTCTAATAGCTGCCTCAGTCACACTCTCGCCAACCCAAACGACGCTTTTGATCTCATCATGAAGCACGAGCGTACCAAGTCTTTTTATCAAAAGTGAGATAAATGCAAGCTCTTTTTTAGTAAGTGAAATTTCAACACCGTCTCTGATAAGTACGCGCTTAATTTTGTTAAAGCTATATCCGTTTGCAACTTGGATGATGTTTGCAGTTTCTATCTTGCTTTTTGCGACATTTTCTATCGTTTTTAAAAGATCATCTGCCATAATAGGTTTTATGAGATACTTATCAACACCAACATCGATCGCCTTTAACAAAGTCTCTTTTTCGCTATGCGCACTTAGGACGATGACAGGTGTGTCTTTAGAAATTTCTTTGATATATCTTGTCATATCAAGTCCATCACTAATTGGCATAAATACATCTGTAATTACCATATTTGGGTTGTATTTTTTAAATTTTTTCAAACCTTCATCGCCATTTTGAGCAGTAAAAACTTTCTCAAAATTGTCACTTAGCACATCGTGCATGATCTTTTTGCTGTCGCTATCGTCTTCGACAAGCAAAACCGTTAGGTTCTTTAAAATTTTATTCATCTATCTCTCCTTTGTGTGGTAACTTTATTAAAAAACAGGCTCCATTATCGCTGTTGCCCGCTGTTATTTCTGCGTTAAATTGATCGATTATTTGCTTTGACATATAAAGTCCTAAGCCAGTGCCTTTACTATCTTCTTTGGTGGTAAAATATGGCTTAAATATCTCATCTATCACATTTTTATCTATGCCACCACCGTTATCTTCTACGCTTAGGTAAGCAAATTTTTCATCGCTATCAATCTTTATTTTTATATTTTTATCTTCTATCTTTTGTAAATTTAGTGCGTCTTTTGCGTTATTTAGTAAATTTATGATGACTTGCATGAGCCTGTTTTTGTGACCATAAATTTTAGAATCGCCTAGCACTTCAAGCTCTATACGAATGCCATCTTTTTTCATCACGCCTTTTACGATCTGTATCGATGCTCTAGCTGCGTCTGCTAGGCTAAATTCTTGAGAAAGAGTGTTTGGATTTAAAAATGAGCTAAACTCATCAGTAGTTTCTGACATATACTTTATGATCTGCATAGCCCTCTCATAAGAGCCGATAAATTCGTTATCTTTGCTACCAGCGAGCTTTTTCATCTTATATAAAACTAAGCTTAGCTCATTTAGTGGCTGCTTCCACTGGTGAGTTATATTTGCCATCATCTCGCCCATCATCGCGAGCTTAGCAATCCTCATACCATCGCTACTTGATAGAAAATTTTCATCTAAATTTAAACTAGGCATTTGCTCTATATCCTAAAAATGATAGATAAAGTCCGTTTAAGATCATTATGCAAGCTGAGAGCTTAAACATGATCTCTTTAAATTTCTCTCTTAGTAAGCCAAAAACAAAGCTAGCTAGCAACATCGCTGGTAAGGTGCAAAGCCCAAAGATAAGCATTATCAGGGATGCGTCAGCCACATTTGCGCTTAAAATTCCAAGCGCTAAGAAATAATAGACCACTCCACAAGGAAGCAGTCCATTTAAAAAGCCAAGTAGCAAGAAATTTGCTAAATTTTTATTGTTTAGCCTATCTTTTGCCATTTTTACAACAAATTTAAGTGCTTTTTCATTTTCTACAAATTTTAAAAGCTCACCCCTAAAAAGTAAGGCAATACCGATAAATGCGATCACTAAGCCAACTATAAAAAATATAACGCCTCTTGCTTGCATACCAAAACTAATGGCTGCTCCAAAAGCGCCAAACAGTGCTCCCAAAGCCACATAAGCAAAAATTCTAGCCATGTTATAAAGCGTGCTTAGCATTAAAATTTTACTCTTACTTTTGCCTTTAAAAAATAGAGCTTGCAAGCCCAAAAACCCGCTACACATGCCAACACAATGACTAAAGCTGCTCATAAAAGCAACCGCGATGATCGTGTAGAGGCTTATATCTTGCATTATAAAATTTCTAAAAACTGCTTAAATATATACTTGCTCTCAGTAGGGCCACTGCTTGCTTCTGGGTGATGTTGCACCGAGAAGATCGGATAGTCCTTGTATCTTACGCCCTCGATCGTGTTATCAAACAAATTTCTATGTGTCACAACCGCTACTTCAGCTATGCTCTCTGGTACGTTGTAGTTGTGATTTTGCGTTGTTATCTCGATCGCTTTTGTCTCTAAATTTAAGACTGGATGATTTGCTCCGTGCTGACCAAATTTAAGTTTATATGTCTCGTATCCAAAGGCATTTGAAAGCAGCTGGTGACCAAGGCAGATGCCAAATATCGGGATCCTTGCCTCTATCATCTTTTTGATCTCGGCGATCTCAGCCTTTAAATTCTTTGGCTCACCTGGACCATTTGATAAAAATACCCCGTTTATCTCGCCATTTTTAAATTTTTCTATCAAAACCTCAGCCTTAGTATCGTGTGGCACTACGATGACCTCAAGGCCAGTTTCGCATAGCTCATTTAGGATATTTCTCTTTACACCAAAGTCAAAAACAGCTATCTTTTTACCGATACTTTTTAGCGGTTTATATGATTTTAAATTTCTGTCCCAAGCGCCTTTTTTATGCTCGTACTCATCCATTGCGCTCACTGTTTTTACATAGTTTATATTTTCTATGCGTCCGCTACTTTCGAGCCTGCGTTTTAGCTCATCTTTGTCGCTTATCTGTGTTGAGATGTATGCCATCAAAGCGCCCTCATCTCGTAGCATCTTTGTTAGATATCTAGTATCAACGTCATAAACACCAAATTTGCCCTGCTCTTCGAAAAATTTGCCTAAAGACTTTTGCGAGCGGTAGTTTGACGGAGTCTTGTTGTAGCTTCTCATTATTACACCACTTGCGTGAATTCTAAGGCTCTCCATATCATCTTCGTTTATGCCAACGATGCCGATCTCTGGCATAGTAAAAACGATAAACTGACCAGCATAGCTTGGATCGCTCATGATCTCCTCATAGCCAGTCATAGAGGTATTAAAAACGAGCTCGCCTGCACACTCGCCGTGAGCACCAAAGGCCTTTGCCTCTAAAAAAACGCCGTTTTCAATGTAGATATAAGCTTTCATTAAAGCATTCCTCTTTTTTTAAGCTCATCTTGATATAAACGCTCAAAAATCAAGTCGTATTCATCAGTTCCTGGGATAAGTTTGCGTTTGTAGTTTTGCATCATCTCATAGACGCTATCTTCTATCTTCTCATAGCTCTTTAGATACTCATCTATCGAGCCATATATCACGTTTTTTACGCGGTTTTCAGATACGCTATAATCAACCAACCCGCTCTTCCAAATAGTTTCAAGTATCTTGTGGGCGACATTGCTAAATCTATCTTCATGAGTTAAAATGACGTCAAATTCGCCAGCAAGTTTCTTTTTAACGAGCCAAAACATATTTTTGCGGTCGATTTGCATCGTTTGCATCTCGTCCTCGTTTTTCTCTAAAAGCTCATTTACTCGCTCGTCTAGCGCTCTTTCTTTTTGAACGTCGGTAGTTAAAATTTCACTTGCTTTTGCTACGATTGGCTCAATACCTTTGTTTAACTTTACAAAACCACAGTTTAAAAGATCTATTGCTATTTTATGTGAGACATAAGGTACGTGTGGAAGTTTTATACGCATTTTAAACCTTTAAATTTTTATGCCATTGTAACTAAATAAAGGTAAAACTTTACTTTGAAATTTTAACGACTTTATCATTGTCACTTCTTAGAAAATAAATTTCTCTTCGTCCGTCATAAAGGACTTTGCCGCTTATTTTCTGCTCGTTTTGTAAATTTGAAGATAGATCCATCTCAAGTGGCTTACTCATAAAATAAGCCTCGCCCAAGTTTCGTCCAAAATCAGGATACCAACTAAGTGCGCAAAGCAGGAGCAGGAGCAGATAAAAGGCTCTAAAAATTTTCCTAAATGGCGCGTAAAAGAAACAATATCCAAATATAAAAAACACAGGTAAAAGCCACAAAAAAGGCACATTATCTACAAAAATCACATTGAAATACTCATTTATGCCATAAAATGAAAAGTAGTTGTTGTAAATTCCAACAAATAGCGTAAAAATAGGAGCAAGAACAAATATAATGCCAGTAAAAAATGCATTGAAAAATTTCATAGACTCTCCTTTTTTCGTGGGATTATATTAAATTTTAGCTTTATTATTGCTCTAAATTTATTAGCCAAGATGTTTTAAACTCCAAGATGTCACAAATTTTCAAATAAGGGGGAGTTAAAACGATAAATTTAAGATGAGTGTGACATTTTTTAGATGAAAAATAAGAGATTTTTTTGAAACTTTTAAGGTAAAAAAGAGAAATTTGTAATTTAGCCTTTGCCATAAAAGCAAAGACTAAAAGGGAGTTTATTAAGCTTTTTTCTTCATATCAAATTTATTAGCCATGAAGCCAACAAGACCAACAAAGAAAAGACCACCGCAGATGTTGCCAAGTGTAACTGGAAGCAAGTTTTTGCTTAAGAAATTTGTCCAGTTGATGACATCTAGTTTATCAGCTGTAGTGTGAAGTAAAGCTGCTGCAGCGTTGATATCGCCACCACTTGCTGCTATATAATGAGCTTTAGAGATGATAGCTTCAGTGATGATGAACATATTTGCAACGCAGTGCTCCATTGAGCAAGCAACGAATGCACCGATCATCCACATAATGGCAAAGAATTTACCAGATAGGTTGCTCTCGCTTGTCGCAGTCCAAATAGACATACAAACAAAGACGTTACAAAAGATACCACGAAGAAATAGCTCATGAAATGGTGCTGTGATCTTGCCAATAGCTGCTGGCACGAAGTGTTGCAAGATGTAGCCGTCATACTTTAGTGGCAAACCAGAGTAGTAATACATATAAGCGATCAATGCACCGCCAACGAAGTTAAATATCCAAACAATTACCCAGTAGCTTATGGTTTTACCAAGTGGCAATTTGCCCTCATACGCACTAACACCACTTAAAACAGAGCTAGTAAATAGGTGACCGCCATAAAATACAACCATCATGAGGCCGCAGCTAAATGTGATACCACCGATGAAGTTTGAAAGACCGATAGACTGTTTTTCAGCCATACCAACTGTTGAGTGAGCCCAGAAAATATCACCCATAGCAATAGCAGCTCCAGCCATGATAGCAAGAAATATAATGCTTACAAGTGGTGTATGAGCTTTATGCTCCATAGAACTTGAGACCGCTTGAGCGGTTTCTGCCGGATTTAACATCACGTCTCCTTTTTATTTAACCTTCTTTGATCTATAACAAATATAAAGCAAAGAAGCAGTGCCAAAGATAGAGATTTGGCGTTAAAATTTAATGTTTAAAGCTTGTTTTTACACTAAATTTCAAATCCAAAACGATCAAATTTATCTTTAGCAAACCCCAGACTAAATTTAGCACTTGCTAAATTTAACCAACTAAATTTTTATCAATCTCTACAATTCTTAAAAAGGCTTTTCTTGCACTTTTTTTAGCCTGCTCGCTTAGACCCTCTTCAAAATCAAGGACATTTTCAAGCAAGACGCTAATGCCAAGAAAAAGCGTCTTTGGGCAAATTTTACGCAAATAGCTTAAAAGTACCGGCGTTGGTAGGTTGTGGGTTGAGTAGATGTAGTCTCTATCGTCACTTAGATCAAAAAACTCTATCTTATCCTCATCAAAGCCGCTCATCGCATCGACTACTATCAAAATGTCAGGCGCAAATTCTCTAATAGCTGAAAATTCATTCTCAGGCACATCTTGCCCAAAAAAGACCTTCCACTCTTTTAGCTCAGTTTCTACGATGCGGCCGACTTCATTGCCAACATCATCATCACCACGCATAGGATTACCGATGCAAAGGATGGCCTTTTTCATCAAAAGTCCTTCCTAAGCACGATATATCCCTCTTTTAAATTTGCCAAAATTTCTTTAAGCTTACACTCACAAAGCTGTGGCAAGAGTCTAGCGATATGCTCAGCAAAAATTTCAACTTCAAAATACTTGCTTAAATTTCCGATCTTAAATTTCACATATTCGCCTGAGTTTTTGATCATCTCGTCAAATTCCTCATCGCTTAGCTCTAAGATCTTCTCGCTAAAATCAATCGTACCAACGCCGTGTCCCACGCAAGTGGAGAAAATTTTTATCTCCTTTAGCTCGCGTGGAAGCTTCTCGTTGTCGTCCATATGCCTTTTTGTAAGCTTATAAACTTGTATCATCTTTTACTCCAAACCTCACTATCAACATCAATCGCAAAATTTTTACCAGCTTTTGCATATTTTAGATAGACATCGTTGTGTAAAAGTGCCATGCACTCAGCATATCTAGGATCATCTTCTTTTTTGATAGCTGCTATAACCGCTTCACGTGCAAGCTCTGGGTTGTGGATATCGCTTGAAGCTTTGATAGCGTCCATATATTTTTCAAATAGTGTTCTACCAAAGATATAACTCATTAGCCTTTTACTTTCAGCATGCAAGTCACGTTCAAACAAGATATCGCCCATTACTGACTTCTTAACTGGAGGAGGTGTAGTGCTGTCATTTTCATAGCTTTTTTTGTGTAATTTTTGATCAATGATGCCAAGAGCCATACCTAGACCATAAATAACACTTGCTGGGTGTGGAGGGCAGCCTGGGATATAGACATCAACTGGTATGATCTTATCTATACCACCCCAAACGCTGTAAGCGTCATGGAAAATTCCGCCAGTACTTCCACAAGCACCAAAAGCAACTACGATCTTTGGATCTGGAGCTGCTTCATAAGCACGAAGAAGTGGGTAATACATCTGTCTTGTGACTGGTCCTGAGCAAAGCAAGATATCAGCGTGTCTTGGGTTTGCTACAAGCTTAAAGCCAAAGCGCTCTGGGTCCCACATCGGAGTGATAGCAGCGAAAATTTCGATCTCACAACCGTTGCAGCTTCCGCAGTCGATCCTATAAACGCTAAAGCTTCTTTTGATATTTTTTAAATGCTCTAGCTTTGCAGTTAGGTCATTTGCTGTTTTTATGTCCTCTGGGACTTGATATAGACTCATTTTATAGCCTCCTCAACGCCTTTTGTTAGCCTCTCAGCAGATTGATTTTTCTTGCACTCTGGGCAGATAAAAAGATACTCTTTTGCCTCTTCAAGTCTGCCTGGGAGTAAATTTGCTGTGCCAAGCTTTTCAAGGGTGAAATTTATAAGCCTTTTTGGCGTAAATGGTTTGCCGCAGCATTTGCAAGTTTGCATCTCAAGCTCGCCTCTTTGGATAAGAGCGCTCTTGTCAAATTTAACCGCAAGCTCAAAGCTATCGCTAAGTCTTACGGCTCCAGTTGGGCAAACCTCATCGCAGCGACCGCAGAATATGCAGCGACCGCAGTCAAACTGCCAAACAAGCCTTGTTTGCTCATCGTTCATCTTAAGCTCTATTGCGTTACTAGGGCAAGCGATACCGCAAGCTGCACAACCTATACAAAGATCGTACGTATAGTCTGGCTGACCGCGAAAATTCTCAGGCACAATATATGGCTCAAATGGATAGGCGTATGTCGCCTTTCCATATTTTTCTGTGATGTCAAATAACTTCATCATCTTAAATCCTTCTTACTAACCCCGCCATCTTGACAGAATTTTTTAAGGTCTTTTTCTGTTAAAATTTTACTTTTTTTAGTCCTTACATCAACCAAAGTAACACGCTCGGTGCATGAGTAGCAAGGGTCAAGTGAGCAAACGATAAGCGCAGCGTCACTTATGTTGTTTCCTCTAAATTGATACCTTAGGCTTGGCCAGTTGTTATATGTCGCAGCCCTACATCTCCAGCGATATACTTTTTGAGCGCTACCTTGCATGATCCAGTGAACGTTCTCACCACGTGGTGCTTCATCGTGACCAAGTGCGAAATTTTCTGGCTTGATCATAGTCACAGGATCGATCATGATCGGAGTTTGAGGCATCATCTCAAAGCATTGGCGGATGATGTGGATAGAGCTTTTTAGCTCTTTATACCTAACCATCTCACGAGCAAAAACGTCGCAACCATGCTCAACTGCTACTTCAAATTCTATCTGTTTGAAGAAGTCGTATGGGTGATCGTAGCGGTTATCACGTTTAAAGCCAGAGCCTCTCATATTTGGACCAACTGGACTAAAGTCACGTGCTATTTGACGGTCTAGGATACCTACACCTTTCCAGCGTCCGATTTGACGTTTGTCTTCCAAAACTGCATCCCAAATTTCTGAAATTTGAATGTCAAGTTTGTTGATGATCTCTAAGCCTTTTTTGATCTCATGGTTTGTCATATCACGTCTTAAGCCACCCATAACGACGTTGCCGTATGTTTTACGTCCGCCAGTTACAAGTTGAGCTAGCTCCATAGAGTACTCACGAACCCTAAAGATATGCATGAAAGCGTTGTAGTTACCAGTGACCTCACAAGCTAGACCTATATTTAAAAGGTGGCTGTGAAGACGCTCGATCTCAAGACAGATGACGCGTATAGCTTGAGCTCTTAGTGGGATTTCAAGCTTGATAGCTTTTTCTGCTGCTTCGATACAAGCGATAGCGTGAGCATAACCGCAAATTCCGCAAACACGCTCTGCAAGATAGCCCATTTGATCATAGTTCATTCTATTTTCAGCTAGCTTTTCCATACCGCGGTGTTGATAGAACAAGCGGTAGTCAGCGTCGATGATCTCGTCGCCGTCGCAGAAAAGTCTAAAGTGACCTGGCTCATCAGATGTAACGTGTAGTGGTCCAAGTGGCACATCAACTACTGCATCGCCTGTTGGGAACAAAAACTCCGCATCAGGCTCATCTCTGTGATCTACTGGATCAGGGCGGTAGCGGTAGTCCATAGCATCTTTTCTAAGTGGATGAAGTCCGTCTGGCCAGTCATCACTTAAAACTAGACGTCTTTTATCAGGCAGACCCTCAGCTACTAGACCAAACATATCATAAGCTTCTCTCTCATACCAAACACAAGCTGGTACAAGTGGAGTAACTGATGGGAATGTCGGATCGCTTCCTGGGATAAGGGTTTTAACTGTGATAAAGCACTTATCCTCAGCTGCAAAGTCGTCCGCCTCAGTCATCTTGCTACCTTCCATTGAGATAGCATAGTAAAGCGCATAGCAGCCATTTATCTGACGCTCGTCGTTTGGTATCATAGTGCTTATAAAGCCACCGATATCATAATAAAGTGTTTTAACAGCTAGTGGAAGATCGTTTCTATCAACCAAAACTGTGATCTGATCGTCTGCTTGACGAGTTACTTCTAAAATTTTTACCTTTGTTTTTAGGATTTCAACAAATTTATCGCCTCTCATTTTAAAGCTCCCATCATTATATTAACACCGTTATTTACTAGCGTATAAAAGCTATCTACGTGCCATACGCCAAAGATTATGATAAGGGCACAGAGTGCTATAAGAGGTAAATTTTCAAATAAACTCATCTCTTTATTATGAACAACCACACCTTTTGGCTCGCCAAAGCTTGCCATATTAAAGTGCGCAAAGTCAGCTATGAAAATAACTGCAAGTGCAATGGCAAATAGCGCAACTGCGATGTATTGACCACTTGTGATAGCTCCAACAAAGACGTTATATTCGCTAACAAATATAGCAAATGCTGGAACACCAACTAGTGAGCATACAGCTGCACCAAACATTATAGTTGTAATAGGTGCGATCTTAACCATGCCGCCCATCTTACTCATATCTTTGTGACCGTAAATTCTTGCTATATTACCTGTTGAGCAGAAAGCCAAAGCTTTTGTGAAGCTGTGAGCTAAGCAGTGGAATATCGCTGCAAATAGACCAAATTTACCGCCAACACCAAGTGCAAATGCGATAACACCCATGTGAACGATTGAGTGGTATGCAAACATTCTTTTTACGTTGTGTTGTCTTATTAGGAAAAATCCTGCTACAAAAAGTGTGATAGTTCCTGATACGATCATCACGCCTTCAACAAAGCTAAATCCAACTGCTTGAGCTGTGATAGCGTAGTATCTTAAAAGTGCAAGCATCGCACATTTTAAAAGTACGCCTGATAGCAATGCTGAGATAGGTGCTGGACCTTCAGCGTGAACGTCTGGCAACCAAGTGTGAGTTGGAGCAAGACCAGCTTTTGTACCAAAACCAATTAGCGCAAATACAAAGATAAGTTTTGCTGCATCTGGATTTAAATTTTTAGCGTTAGCCATTATGCTTGAAAACTGCATAGAAGCCTCTCCGTCTCCTAGTGTGCTATATGTAGCTGAGTATAGAAGAACGGTTGCATAAAGAGCAAATGCTAGACCGATTGAACAAAGAACAATGTATTTATAACCACTCTCTGTTGATTTTTGATCTTTGTGTATAGCAACCAAAAATACAGAAGCTAGTGTTGTAGCCTCGATAGCTGCCCACATAAACGCAACGTTGTTGCAGATAACGCTTAAAGTCATTGTAAAGATAAATACATGGCTTAGTGCGTAGTATTTTTTAAGATCGCTTAAGTGGATGTGTCCATCTTCAAGTTCCCATCTCATGTAATGGATAGAGTAGAAATTTACTATAAATCCAGTTACAGCGATAAGCACTAAGAAAACACAGCCTAAGCTATCTAAGAATAAAAATTTATCAAAACTATAAAAAGTTCCGCCACTTAAAACTTTAAGAACATTGTTAAGTAAAGCCACTGATGTCGCAGCAGAAAACAAGACATGAAGTCCGCTAAGTACTGCATAGTTTTTAGGACTTAAAAACAAGATCAAAGCACCAAGGAGCGGTATGATAAGTATTAAAGCTAAACTATCCATCTCTAACCCCTTAAATTTGAAGCTTTAGAAGTATCTAAGCTATCATAAGCTTTATAAAATCTAATCGCTAGAACGCTCATGATAATAACAGCAAATATCGCATCTGTTAAAATTCCAAGCTCAACTAGCTCATGTGAGTTGTAAGCCATTAGAGCGAGGCTTAGGTGGATACCGTTTTCAAACAAGCAGTAAGCTAGAATTTGTTTTATAAATGAGTTTCTTAGCATAAAGCCAAAAATTCCCATCATAAAGACTGTTCCAGCAGCGATCAACATGATCTCTTCTTTAATAAGAGAGAATTTTAAAAATATAGGGTGGATACTCATTGAAAGAGCTAGAGAAAATCCCATAGCAATAACAGGACTTACAAAAAATCCACCAACTGGCTCATCTTCGCTAACTACGCCAAGTTTTTTGATAAGCCAGAACAAAATTCCTGGCACGAAAAGAACTTTGGTAAAAAACGCAACGATCGCCCAAGTTTTTAGCTGCTCAGCGTTAAATTTCTCAGATAGCAAGAAAAATATACTAACTAAAAGTAGTGTCTCTATCGCATAAGCGATGATTGAGAGTTTCAAGCTTCTAAGACCAAAAACCGCAAGCGAAGTTACGATCATGCAAATGGCTAATATATCTAGTGTTTGCATCTCACGCTCCTACTACATAAAGTGTTAGTGCAACAAACGAAATAGCAAGTGCACCAAGAGCATTTTTGCGTAAAGATGAAGTCATTTTAAAGCGTGGTCCAAAGTTGTCTATAAATACAGCTGCGACGTAAAATACTCCAGTTTTTATCACAAAAACGATAATAGCTAAGAAAGGATTGCTAAAATTCCATGGCTCAAATATGCTTAGGAAAAGTCCGATCATAGCAAACTGTTTTAATATAAGTGATGCTTGAACTAGGCCAAGGTCGCTACCAGCATACTCACCAAGAACACCCTCTTGAAGCTCTTGTTCTGCTTCAGCTAAGTCAAATGGCTTTCTACCAGTCTCAACATACATACACCACAAAAATGCGATAGAAGCAACGGCAAAACTTGGAATTTGATATCCGATAACGCCAGTTCTTACCATCTCTTGGATCTCAACTAAATTTGATGTTTTAGCTGCAAGCATAACCACGATTAAGCACATAATCATAACTGGCTCAACATAAACACCAAGCATTTGCTCCCTGCCGCCACCTGTTGCTGCAAATGGGTTGCCGCTATCCATTGAAGCTGCACCAAATACAAATCTAAGTAGCGCACCAAGATAGAGGATAACAAATATATCTGAGTAAGCTCCAAATACGGTGTCTTTGCTATAAGTGATAGGTATAGCAGCTAGCACTGCAGCTGAAGTTGCAAAAAGGAAAAATGGAGCCCATCTAAATACCCAGTGAGAGCACTCAGGGACGGTTCTTCCTCTTCTAAAAAGCTTTATAATGTCGCGATATGTTTGAAAGAAATCGCTACCTTGTTTTGATTGAAGTTTAGCTCTAAGTTTTCTTGCCATACCATCAAACAAAGGAGCTACCAAAACGATAACGACTACTTGAAATATCATTAAAAGTATAGTTTGCATTTTCGTCTCCTAAACTAAAAAGTAGCTCACAGCAAGTATGACACAAAGATATAGCAAGATATAAAGTGTATATACATTTGTATAACCACTTTGAACGATACCTAGCTTATCAGCAAATTTCACACACCATTTAATGACTGGCTCATAAAACATTCCCCACCAAATATCTTTTGGATGGTTGTGATACTCAACCGCGTCAAAATAATTTCTAGTAACTACTTTTTTATCAGCTCTAAATAGCCATTGCATAATCTTTCTAAGGTCGCCAGTGAATGGACCACCTGTCATTTGCATACGTGAGCTATATTTAAAGCCACAAGCCCAAGGATCAGTTTCGCGTGGTTTATCTCTGTTTGCTTTCATAACAGCAAGGATGATAAATGGCAAAATCATAGTCGCACATAGAACCAAAGCGATAAGTGGAGTTGAGATCATGCTGCCCATAGGTGAAGTTACGTTTATAGCACCAAGGCTAGCTTTATAGTCACTTATAGCGATGGAATTTACAGCTTGCATGATGTAATCAACTATGTAATTTGCGCCAAGACCAAAGCCAACGCAGCCTATCATTAGGATGATCATACCAAGAACCATACCTATCGGACTCTCTTTAGCATTTTCCCAAATTTTTTGATCTCTTGGAGTACCTGCAAAGATAACAGCGTAAAGTTTAAGGTGCATACCAACCAAAACGCCTGTTAGCGCAAGAGCTACGACGCCAAGTGTAAATGCATATCTAACTAATGTTCCTTCTCCCATTGCACCTTGAAGCATACCTTGATATGTAAACCACTCTGAAACAAAGCCATTTACTGGAGGTAAAGCTGCGATACCCATGATACCTATAAACATACCAAGGCTTGTCCATGGCATCTTTTTAGCAAGACCACCAAGGATGTCCATATTTTGTGTATGAGTAGCGTGGATAACTGAACCAGCGCAAAGGAAAAGCAGACCTTTAAATATAGCGTGGTTAACTACGTGGTAGCAACCTGCTAGAAAACCTACTGCTGCAAGTGTTAAATTTCCAGCTGCAACGCCGTAGATACCAGTACCAAGACCTAGCAAGATAATGCCTATGTTCTCAACTGAGTGGTAAGCAAGCAAGGCTTTGAAGTCGTGTTGGCAAAGAGCGTATAAAACACCAAATAGTGAGCTAGCTGCACCAAGAGCGAGTATTGTAAGACCAAAATATGTGCTAAGTGGTAGATAAAGTGTAAATTTAACTAGTGTAAATAGAGCAACTTTGATCATAACGCCTGACATAAGGGCTGAAACGTTTGATGGTGCTGCTGGGTGAGCTTGTGGAAGCCAAACGTGGAATGGCCACATACCAGCCTTACTACCAAAGCCAACCAAGAATAGTATAAATACAGCAGCAGAAGCGCCAAATGGCATCTTAACACCCATAAATGCGCTAAATTCAAAGCTTCCTGCGTAGTAAGCTGTGATAAGCAGGCCACAGGTTATACAAAATGCACCGATTTGTGCGATACCAAGATATACCATAACCGCTTTAAGTGTATTTTTACCGTCATTGACGATGATAAGAAATGATGATACAAGAGTCATAAGCTCCCATAAAACAACAAAGCAAAATACATTATCAGCGCTTATTACTAGAAGCATTGAAAGGATAAATGTGTTAAACAAACATGCAAACACACCAACGTTTGCTTTTTTGATGTACTCTTCTGCATAGCTCATACCATAAACACTACTTGCAAATCCGATGAAAACAACGACAAAACTGAAGAAATTTCCAAGTGGATTTAGCGCAAATTTTGGCGAATACAAAAAGCCATCCATAAGAGCAAAGCTATCACTTACTCCCATATTTGCAACGAAGTGACACATCGCATAAAAGCAGCTTATAGCACTTAGTCCAAAACCAACTTTAACAGCGGCTTTTGGAGCGCAGTAGAGCAAGATACTAACGACGGCACTTACAAGAAATAGCATATAAACCGTAGTCATCTTATGCTCCTTGTCCGTTTAAAATTTTAGTAGCAAATTTATTCGCTGCATCGTAGTCTATCCTCTTGCCAAGCTTATGTTTGCCCTCTTCTGGATCTACCATTATAAGAGCGCTTGTTGGGCATACATCAACGCAAGCTGGTCCATTTTCACGGCCAAAGCACATATCACATTTTACTGCGATGTTTTTTGCGCCTGATTGTGACTCTACTTCAAGATAGTATTTTGGCTCGACAGCGTAATTTACTGAAGGCATAAGCTCTGCACTTGAGCTTATCGCACCATAAGGGCAAGCGATCGTGCACATCTTGCAACCTATACAAATTTCCTCGTGAAGCTCGATGCAATTATCGTTAAATCGCAACGCTCCAGTTGGGCACACATTTGCGCAAGGGCCATCGTCGCATTGTCTGCACTGAGTCGGCATAACACCGCTAGCTTCTCTTAAGACGCTTAGCCTTGCACGTGATAGTTTGCCGCGTTCATAAGCACTTTTAAAACATGCAGCCATACAGGTCGCACATCCTATGCAGCGTTTAGAATCGGCAATCACAAATTTATGTTTTTTCATAAATTCCTCCTAAAAAACAAGGCAAGACCGCCCTGCTCACTAATAGAGTGATTGTTAATCACATGAATAGAGATAGTTAAATTTCTATTTAACATCTCAAACGCTCCTTCCTGAATTTTTGGAACAATTCTATAACTTCTGGCGATTAAATTCCGTCAGCTATCTGACAAATTTTGTATTTTTGAAATTAAATTTTTATTTTATATTAGTTTAAGATATGCTATTAAACAGCGTTATTATCGTGTGATTAATCAAAAAAGATTAATATTTCATAACGAATAATTAGTAAAAAGAGTAAAATTATCTTAATTAAGTTTAAACTTAAAAATTAGTTTTTTAAGCTTGGGTTAATTAAATGAAACTGAAATTTAAAAATTTAAAATATAATCCAACCTTTAAATTTAAAAGGGTTATTGATGGAAATTTTTACAGTCATAGTTTTATTTATCGCTTCAGTTTTTGCTTTTATGAAATTTGCCCCTGTTTTTGGCGGCAGACCAGATGTCAAGAGCAAAAAGCTAATAGAGGCTTCGCCAAATTTTAACGGCAAAGTTTTTATAAATTTAGAGCCGACGATTGATATGGTAAAGAAAAATCCGCAAGCGTCTATGTTAAATTACGTCCCTCAAGCACTCTTTCCACCAAAAGGCAAGCTACCAACTAAGCCTTTGCCAAATTTAAAATTTGACGCAAATGCCCTCAAAAATGGCGAGTTTATCTGGCTTGGGCACGTTAGCCTAATCTGCAAGCTTGATGGCAAAACCATCGTCACAGACCCAGTTTTGCACCGAGCATTTCCTCTCCCACTTGGCGGCAAGCCCTTTGCCTACGAGCACGCCATCACCGCCAGCGACTACCCAGAGGTGATCGACATCACCCTCATCTCGCACGACCACTACGACCATCTTGACCATAAAACAATCCTTGAGCTAAAGGATAGGATAGCCAAATTTCTAGTGCCGCTTGGTGTCAAAGCCCACCTTGTAAAATGGGGCGTGAATGAAGGCAAAATTTACGAGTTTGACTGGTTTAATGAGCAAAAGATAGGAAATTTAAACTTTACTTTTTGCCCCTCAAGGCACTTTAGCGGGCGCACATTTAAAAGAAATACCACACTTTGGGGCGGCTGGGCGGTAGAGGAGGCTGGCTTTAGTTTTTATTTTAGTGGAGACGGCGGATATGGCAAGCATTTTAAGATGATAAATGAGAAATTTGGCGGATTTGATCTAGTTTTTATAGAAAATGGCGCTTACAGCGACGGCTGGCCCTACGTGCACATGAAGCCAGAAGAGTCAGCGCAAGCGCTAAAAGATCTTGAAGCTAAGCTTGGCGTGCCGGTGCATTGGGGTAAATTTGATCTTTCTTATCACACCTGGGATGAGCCGATCAAGCGTTTTGAAAAGGCAGCGACAAAACTTGAGCTAAACTACGCAACACCTATGATCGGAGAGGTTTTCACCGCGCATAATCCACCTAGAAAAAAGTGGTGGGATGAAATTTAGGAATAAAATTTGCTCTAAATTTTAAAATCCAAAAGGAAGTGCAGATGAAAATTTCTGAAAATTTATCAAATTTAAAAAATGCCATCGACAAGGCTGCAAAAAACGACCTTGATGCAAGCGCTACTGGAAGCTTTTTACAAAATTTAGAAAAAGCGAACAAAGAGACAGAAAAGATCTACGAGAAGCTTGAGAAAGAGCTAAAGAGCGACGCGCAGATGTTTAAGCAGTTTGACTTCATGCAGATGATGACAAAGCTTCAATACGGCAACCTAAAATCAAGCGAGCGCGAAGAGCTGATAAACAAAATGAGCAAAATCGCTAAAGAAATTTAGCTGTTTAGTGTGGCTTTACGGCGAGCTAAATTTGGCTGTTTTGCGTAAATTTATGTGGTTTTTTGCTGAGTAAATTTGCTAGAAAATACAAATTTACTCGCTTAGTGGCTGTTAATATCCTCACATTTGCCACATCTTTTGTTAAGCACATCTTTTCTTACAAACTGCACGTATAATGCCATTAATGCGCAAAATTCCAGCAAACTTTAAAATTTCATGAACGAGTAATTTCGGCTCTAAAATTTGAGCTAAGCGATAAGCGAAGCCAAATTTTAGTAGTCAACTCTTGCGAGTGAATGGAATTTTAAAATTTGCAAAAAGATTGACGAAATTTACAAATTTGTTTTATCCAAAGGGGCTTAAATTGCGTAAGTCGCCCCCTTATTATCCCCCTTTATATCCCCCAATCCCTTAACACGCTCAAAGTGCATGCGATAGCACTATCGTGCCGCATGCGTTAAAAGCTCTGACAAATTTTAAAATTTCATGAGCGAGTAATTTTAGTAGTCAATTCTTACGAGTGAATGAGATTTTAAAATTTGCAAAGACAGCTTGATTAAATTTATAAAAGAATAAATTTAAAGAATACCTATTTATATATGTAAATTTACTAGAGAGAATTTAAGAGCCAAAAAGGCTCTTAAATTTTAGTGGAGTTCGCTCCAGACTTTGCGTTTCCAAAGCCAAGCAAAAATTCCTAAGATGAAGAAGTAGATCATGACATAAAGTCCTGTGCTCTCGCGCTCAGCCTTTTTGCTGTCGCCTACTTTTTCTATGTAAGATACTATGTCGTCTTCAGCAGCTTTATTTAAGCCAACTCTAGGCATCGCAGTGCCTGGAAGCATCTTTTGAGTATCGTTTATAAATTTATGCAAGTAGTCAGCACCTTTTGAGCGGATCATCATAGATAGATCAGGTGGGTTTGAGCCCATATATGCTGCTAGGCTTACTTTGTTGCTAAGAGTATATTTTTTGTCATACTTCATATCGTGGCATCTTTGACATGCGTCAGCAAAAACCTTTTCTTCAGTGATCTTGCTCTTTGCATCCGCCTCAGCTGATACTTTTTTAAGATAAGCAACTATGTCAGCGATCTCAGCGTTTATATCGCCGCCAGCACCCATAAATGCAGTCATCGGATAAGGATGCTCGTCGTTAAATTTATGAGATAGTTTTACAGCCATAGTTGGATTTTTGATGAGTGCAGCCAAAAATCTCTCGTCATAAATTTTACCAGCTGTGCTAAGATCTGGTGGCACTACGCCAAAGCTTTGGCTAGCTGTCTCAGCGTCCATGCTAGCTGGCATACCAGCTGCTTCGATGCCGTGACATCCTGTACATCCAGCTGCGCCAAATGTCTCAGCGCCTTTTGCAGCGTCACCTTTTGCAAGGTCGATCGAATTTATATCAGCCCAAAAAGCTGTGTAGTCATCAAGAATTTTTTGTGCTGTCTCAACATCTTTTGTAGCTGCCTCTATGCTAGCTTTGTTGCCGCTAGCTTTTGCGGCCTCAAGCGCCTCTTTTTTCTGCTCTAAAAAGTGCTTTGCATAGTCAGTATCTTCTTTTGAGAAGTTGTACTCAGCATTTGCAGTGTGCGGATGAAGCTTTGTGTGAGCGTAAGGCTCGATACCCCAGTATAAAATACCTGAAAGGATAACAACGATGGCAAAAATTTTAAGCTCTTTCATGATTAGCCCCTTTTTCTTTCAAGTATTGTGATAACTGGAAGTGCGATTATAAATAGCACTAAAAATAGCAGTGAAGCATAAAATCCTATCCAGTCGTTGATGCCGCCTGTTGGGAGCTTGCCATATATAGATAATACGATAAGGTCTGCAACTAGCACCCAAAACCATACGAAAAATAGTGGTCTTTTGTGAGCTGGAGCTACAAGGTCGCTTCTATCAAAAAGTGGTATAAGCATAAACGCAACACCTGCAAAGGCAAATGCGATAAGTCCGATGTTATAAGCTGAAATTCCAGCTATATCAAAGAAGAAGCCACGTAAAATTTCATATTGCCACAAGAAGTACCACTCTGGGTAGATGTGTGGTGGAGTTTTTAGCGGATTTGCTGGCTCAAAGTTGATAGGATCCATCGCAAAGTTGAAGTGATAGCAAACAAGATATATGACAAAGATCATGAAAAATGATACATACATAAAGTCTTTTGCCAAAAATCCTGGCCAAAATGGTATAACTTTAGCTTTTGCTCTGTCACCATGCAAGTACTCTTGCGCCTCTACGTCAAAGTCGATATCTTCACTTGTTAGGTTATTTACGTGAGGAACTCTTAATGAGTAGAAGTGGATAACCAAAACAACGATAGTTACAAGTGGTAGCAAGCAGACGTGAAGCATGAAAAATCTAGTAAGTGTTGAGTCACCAACTGCGTAGTCACCCCTGATCCACTCAACCAAAGCATCGCCGATAACTGGCACACCACCAAAAAGCTGAGTGATAACAGTCGCCGCCCAGTAGCTCATCTGACCCCATGGGAGCATATAGCCGCTAAATGCCTCTGCCGAAAAGCAGATAAATAGCACCATACCGCTTACCCAAATGACCTCTCTGCCTCTTTTATATGAGCCGTAGTAAAGTCCAGTAAGCAAGTGGATATACATGATAAGAAATATCGTAGAAGCTGAAACTGCGTGGATATGACGCCACAGCCAGCCATACTCGACCTCTTGCATAATAGTGTAATTTACGCTGTCAAAGGCTAAATTTACATCTGGCTTGTAATACATCATAAGCAAATAGCCAGTGATGATCAAAAGCAAGAAAAGCGTCGTTAGGATAACGCCCATCGCCCAAAGGAAATTTATATTTTTTGGGATCCAGTATTCGCTAACTAGAACCTTCATAAGTTTTGTAAAAGCTAGGCGCTGGTCAAGCCAGTCAATAACGCCAGTTGATTTATGAGATAAAGACATCGCTAACCTCCTAAGCTTTAGCTACTAATTTTTCGTATTCTGGGCTTGTTTCGCCTAGAACTAGCTTGGTACCATCGATCTTAAACGGTGGGATATCAAGCGGTCTTGGTGGAGGTCCGTATGTCTGCACGCCATCAACGTTAAATTCGCCGCCATGACAGGCACAGACAAACATTTGCTTGCTCGCTTTATACTCAGGGATACATCCTAGGTGCGTGCAAAGTCCGATAAGAACTACATACCTCGCATCTCCAACGACTACATCTCTCTTGTCGTTTTTAGCCATATCTGGGCTTTTTTTGAGGATGAAAATAGGCTTTTTACGCCACTCAACCTGTCTCATCTCGCCATCTTTGATCGGGCTTAGATCGACAGTTGTAAAACCAGCAGCTTTTACGCTAGGGAGCGGATCCCAGGTCTTTTTCATGGCAACTAGTGACATCGCGCCACCAACAGCTGCCACGGCACCAAACGCAAGGCCGATAAAGCTTCGTCTTTCTTGCTTTACTGACATTAATTTCCTTTCTATAAATAAAATTTAAACGATTATACTCTCAAAAAATTAAAAAACTATAATCTCACAATATAGTTTGTAAAAATAAAGTGAATTTAAGCTTTTTTTACACCAAAATTTGAAATAAATTTATCTAAAAATGCCTGTATGTCATGACTTTTAGCTTTTTATAAAAGAGAAATTTAATCTAATGTCTAAACATTA
>NZ_CABPVL010000004.1:70339-89692 GCF_902460895.1 Campylobacter concisus
TTAAGATAAAAAATTTTCTATTTTAGCTCTCGTAAAATAGAAAATTTTAATAATAAAATTTATTAAACTTAAAAAATTATAAATAGCAACTATTAAAAACGAGAAGCTTTGTTTTAAATTTTAAATGCTAGTTAAATTTTAAAACCATAAAAGGCTTAAATTTAAGCCTTTTTCTCGCTCATTTTTATGTAGATATGTAAGATATCGATCGCCGCTGGCGTGATACCTGAAATTTCACTCGCCGCAAAAAGCGTTGGCGGGGCAAATTTCTCAAGCTTTTCGACCACTTCGTTGCTAAGTCCGCTTATGCTTCTAAAGTCGAAATTTTCAGGAATTTTCACATCCATCATATCTTTCATTTTTTCTATCTGATTTTTTTGCTCGCTGATGTAGTGCTGATACTTGCACTCGGTTAAAATTTGATCCATGCTCGCATCGTCTAAATTTACAAATCTCTCATCAAGCTTTCTTAGTTTCTCAGCCGTGAAGCTCTTTCTAGCGACTATCTTTTGAAGGCTCACGTTTTGACTGATCGGCTCTTCATCAAGGCTTGCTAAAAGCTCCAAATTTGCCTTACTTGGCGTGATCTGAGTCTCGTTTAAAAACTCTAACCCCTCTTTTAAATTTCTTCTTATGTTTTCTATCTCGTTAAAAGTCTCATCATCAAGCAGCCCAAGCTCATGACCATATCCGCCAAGCCTTAAAATTGCATTTTCCTCACGCAAAAGCAAACGATACTCCGCCCTACTCGTAAACATCCTATATGGCTCTTTTGTCCCTTTTGTCACAAGGTCATCTATTAAAACGCCGATATAGGCCTCATCACGGCGCAAGATAAGCGGCTCTTTGTTATCCAGCGAAAGCGCCGCATTTATACCAGCCATTAGCCCCTGAGCGCCGGCTTCTTCGTATCCAGTCGTGCCATTTATCTGCCCAGCCAAGTATAGCCCTTTTATTTTTTTGGTCTCAAGGCTGTGTTTTAGCTGCGTTGGCTCGACGTAGTCGTACTCTATGGCATATCCATGCCTTACTATTTTGGCATTTTCAAAGCCCTTTACAGAGCGGAGCATCTGCATTTGCACCTCATAAGGCAGGCTCGTTGAAAAGCCGTTTATATAGTACTCTGTCGCCTCAAGTGTTTGAGGCTCGATAAAAAGGTGGTGTCTGTCGCGGTCGCCAAAGCGGTTTATCTTATCCTCGATACTAGGGCAATATCTTGGTCCGATACCCTCGATCTGACCTGTAAAAAGTGGCGCTTTGTCGAAATTTGAGCGGATTATCTCATGTGTGGTTTCGTTTGTATAGGCGATGTAGCATGGCAGCTGCGTTGGGGAGAAATTTTTAGTTCTAAAGCTAAATGCAACTGGCTTTGCATCGCCATCTTGCTTTTCTAAAATTTCAAAATTTATCGTTTTTGCGTCGATCCTTGGGCATGTTCCAGTCTTTAACCTGCCTAAATTTAGCCCAAGCTCTCTTAGGCTAGAGCTTAGATCCTTTGCGCTTAGCTCACCCACGCGACCAGCTTCAAGTTTGTTAAATCCAACGTGGATTAGCCCGTTTAAAAATGTGCCAGTTGTAATTATCACCTTTTTTGCGTTATAGATGTTGTTTAGGTGGGTTTTAACGCCAGTTACTTCGCCATTTTCGCTTAAAATTTCAGTGGCGATCTCTTGAGAAATTTCTAAATTTGGAGTGTTTAAAAGCAAATTTCTCATATAAACGCGGTATCTATCCATATCGATCTGAGCGCGACTACCACGTACTGCTGGGCCTTTGCTCTCATTTAGCACACGAAACTGGATACCAACAGCATCAGTTGTAAGCCCCATTTGACCGCCAAGCGCGTCGATCTCTTTTACAAGATGCCCTTTTGCAAGGCCGCCGATGGCTGGGTTACAGCTTGCAGCGCCTATTTGCTCGGCTAAGATAGTGATCAGTAAAGTTTGCTTGCCCATTCTAGCAGCCGCAAGACTTGCCTCAATGCCAGCATGTCCGCCGCCAACGACGATGATTTCATAGTTCATGATAAATTTTTCCTTGTTTTTTGATGGACAGATTTTATCAAAAAGCATATAAAATTTAAATTTTTTCAAAGAAATTTCACCACAAAATTTATGGCTAGAGTTTTTTATTAATGATATTTTAAATACTTTACTGCTAGATTTACAAAATTTTAAATCTAAAAAGGCTTTATTCATGAGGAATTTACTAAAAGTCACTGGCTTTTTGCCCTACCTTGCGATCGCATTTTTAAACGCAAGTGTCGATCTAGCGCACAAAATAACCATCCAAAACGTCCTTTTAAAGACCTACTCAGGCGACACGCTTTTTATCCTAACAGCCGTTATAAATGCGATGATCTTGCTTCCATTTATATTTTTATTTTCGCCTTCAAGCTTTATAAATGACAAATTTACAAAGACAAAGGTTATTAGAATTTGCGCCGTCTTTGGCGTTGTTATCAGCGTTGCGGTGCTTATTAGCTACCTTTTGGGTGCCTTTGGCGTGGCATTTGCACTCACGCTCATTTTGGCTGCTCAAAGTGCGATCTACTCGCCAGCAAAATACGGCATCATCAAAGCACTTGTCGGTACTGAGCGGCTTGGCACAGCAAACGGCATCATCCAAGCGCTTACCATCGTAGCGATACTTGTTAGTTCATTTTTGTTTTCATTTATATTTGAAAATTTATATATCCAAGGCGAAAACTCAGAAGAAATTTTAAAAAGCGTCTATCCTATCGGCATCTTTTTAGTCGTATTTAGCGCGCTTGAAGCATTTTTTGCTTACAAGCTACCTTATATCAGCGAAACAAACGAACAATGCGGAGAATTTGAGCTTAAAAGATACATCAGCCTTAGCTACTTAAGAGAGAATTTAAAAGAGGTAAGATCAGATAAAAATATCTGGCTAAGCATCGCTGGTCTTAGCATATTTTGGGGTATCTCTCAGATCATCATAGCAGCCTTCCCAGCTCACTACAAGGCAGTTTTTAACGACGACAGCTCCCTAGCAGTGCAAGCGATCCTTGCAGTAAGCGCCATAGGCATCGCATTTGGCTCATACGTGGCTGGCTCTATGTCAAAGCTACACATCGAGCTTGGCATCGTGCCGATGGGTGCTATTGGTATATTTTTCTCGCTTTTATTTTTCGCATTTGGTTCAAGCATCGGCGTAGTGAGCCTTAGCTCATTTGCATTTGGCTTTTTTGGTGGAATTTTTATAGTGCCGCTAAATGCGATGATCCAGTACTTTGCACCTCAAAAGAGCACCGGCAAGATAATGGCGGCAAATAACTTCTTGCAAAACGTCTCAATGCTGCTATTTCTAGCCATTGGCATAGGCTTGGTATATTTTGAAATTTCAACCACTGGGCTTTTTGTATTTACAGCTCTTGTTTGCTTGATTGGCAGTTTTTACGCTATTTTGCAGCTTCCACACCTTTTTACAAGGCTACTTTTATTGCCATTTTTAAAGACAAAGTACCGCTTTTTTGTTGAAGGACTTCAAAATTTACCGCAAAGTGGCGGCGCGCTACTTCTTGGCAATCACATCAGCTGGATCGACTGGCTCGTGCTGCAAGCTGCAAGCCCAAGGGGCATAAGATTTGTCATGTATAGAACGATCTATAACAAATGGTATCTAAAGCAAATTTTTAAATTTTTTAAAGTGATCCCAATAGGCGCAGGGGCTAGCAAAGAGTCGATCGAGCTAGTTAGAGAGTGCCTAAAAAATGGCGAAGTGGTCGCACTTTTCCCAGAGGGCCACATCAGCTACAACGGCCAGGTAAATGAATTTCAAAAGGGCTTTGAGCTTATCATCAGAGATCTAGAAGAAATTTGCATCGTGCCATTTTATCTTCGTGGCCTTTGGGGATCTAGCTTTTCAAGAGCTAGTAAATTCTACAAAGACCTCACTTCTAAAAACGGCAGACGCGACATCATCGTCGCCTTTGGCAAGCCAATAACAACATTTATAAACGCTGCAAAGATGAAGCAAAAGGTGCTTGAGCTTAGCTTTTCATCGTGGGAAAGCTTTATCTCAAGGCAAAAACCACTAACAAGCGAATGGCTAAACAACGCAAAAGAGGATAAATTTAAAGAGTGCGTGAGCGACAGCACAGGGTTAAATTTAAGCAATTTGAAATTTATAACAGCTGTTTTAGTCTTTATCAAAATTTTCAAACGCGAACTAAAAGATGAGAAAAATATAGGCATCTTGCTACCTAGCTCAAGCATCGCAGCTATCGTCAATATGGCGCTTCTTGCCATGGGCAAAGTAAGCGTAAATTTAAACTATACGCTTAATGCTACCTCGCTAAATCACGCCCTAAAAAAGGCAAATATAAACACGGTGATCACCTCTAGCAAATTTCTTGAAAAGCTCGCACTTAAGGGCTTTGATCTAAAAGATGCGATGAGCGGCAAGGCTAAATTTGCAGAAGATCTCTCAGCCAGCGTCTCAAAAAAAGAGAAATTTTTAGCGCTTTTAACGGCCTTTTTTGCTCCAGTTTGGCTCATCAAGCTTTGCTATTTTAAGCGTGTAAGCTTAGAGGATACGGCTACTATTTTATTTAGTAGCGGCAGCGAGGGCGAGCCAAAAGGCATCGAGCTAAGCCATAAAAATTTACTTGCAAACATTAAGCAAATAAGCGAACTTCTAAATTTCAAAAAAGATGACGTCATCTTAAACTCACTTCCAGTATTTCACTCATTTGGACTAACGGTCACCACGCTCATGCCACTTTGCGAGGGCATAAAAATGGTAAGTGTGCCTGACCCAACAGACGGAGCTACTATCGGCAAAATGGCCGCAAGACACAGCGCTAGCATCATCTTTGGCACCTCAACATTCTTTAGGCTCTACACCAGAAACAAAAAGCTTCATCCGTTGATGTTTCAAAGTGCCAGAATGGTCGTAGCTGGGGCTGAAAAGCTAAAACCTGAGATAAAAGACGAGTTTAGGCTCAAATTTGGCATAGAAATTTATGAAGGATATGGCGCGACCGAAACTGCGCCAGTAGCTGCTGTAAATATGCCAAATATCCTAGAAAAAGAGAGCCTAAAAGAGCTTACATTTAATAGACCTGGCAGCGTTGGCATGCCTCTGCCTGGTACTATCATAAAAATAATCGACCCAGAGACGCTTGAAGAGCTAGAAACTGGCACAGACGGCCTCATCGTCATCGGCGGATCGCAGGTGATGAAGGGCTATCTAAACGACGAAGCCAAAACAAGCGAGGTCATCACGCACATTGATGGCGTAAGATACTATAAAACTGGCGATAAAGGCCACATCGATGAAAACGGCTTTGTATTTATCGTCGATAGATACTCAAGATTTGCTAAAATTGGCGGCGAGATGATAAGCCTTGGAAGCGTCGAAGAAGAGCTTGCAAAGGTGCTTGGGGGCGACGTTGTCTTTAGTAGCGCAAACGTACCAGATAGCAAAAAAGGTGAAGCGATCGCACTTTTAGTAAAAAGTGGCACTGAACCTGAAAATATCGAGCAAATTTTAAAAGAGAGCAGCCTAGCTCCTATAATGATGCCAAGCTATATATTTATCGTTGATGATATCCCAACGCTTGCAAGCGGCAAGGTTGATTTTAAGGGGGTAAAAGCTCTAGCGGTCTCACTTTTAGCGGAGTGAGGCGCCGCCCTTTTATTTTTGTGATAAAATAGCGCCAAAATATTACCTAGGTCGCAGTTGCGACTGACATTTGCATAAATCTTAAATTTATCTTTTTTTGCAAATTCCGTTATTGATTTTATTTTTCTTAATAAGGAGTTTTGTATGAAATTTTCTAGTGCTTTTAAATTTGGTGCAACCTTCGTAGTTGCTTGCTTGTTCTCTTTAAATTCTGCCTTGGCAAATTCTTACGAGCAGATCAAAAAAGATGGCGTTATAAGGATAGCGACCGAGGGTGTTTATTCGCCATTTTCGTTTCACAATGAAAAAGATGAGCTAATGGGCTATGATGTGGAGATAGCAAGAGCCGTGGCTAAAAAACTAGGCGTAAAGCCAAAATTTATCGAAGCTTCATGGGATGCGATGCTTGCGGCATTTGACGCTGGCAAGGCGGACGTGGTGTTTAACCAAGTAAGTATAACCGACGAGCGAAAGAAAAAGTATGACTACAGCGTGCCATATATGCTCTCTTACTCAGCCATCGTCGTGCATAAAGACAATAACGACATCAAAAGCTTTGCTGATCTAAAAGGAAAAAGAAGCGTGCATTCAGTAAATAGCATGTGGATACCAACCGTTGAAAAGTATGGCGCCAAGCTAGTTGTGGCCGATAGTTTGAGCGATCAGATAAATTTGATCATCACAAAAAGAGCTGATGATACGATAGATGATGCGGTGATGTTTTATGACTACATCAAACAACACCCAAACGCCCCTATAAAGATCATCGAAGCTGGCGACGAGCCGATGTATACGGCTGCGATTGTTAAAAAGGGTAACAAAGAGCTACTAAATAAGATAAATAATGCCCTAAATGAGCTTAGCAAAGAAGGAGTTTTAAGCGAAATTTCGCTTAAATACTTCGGCAAAGACATTTCTAAATAAGGAGAATCAATGAATTTTAAGCCCATTTTTGGCTTTATCGCAGGTGCTTTTTTAGCTTTAAATTTAAATGCTTCAACTATCAAAAAAGGTGAGCTTATAGTTGCAACTGAAGGCACTTACTCACCTTACTCATTTTATGACGAAAAGGGCGAGCTAGTAGGATATGACGTAGATATCGCAAAAGCAGTAGCGCAAAAACTAAATTTAAAAGTTGAGTTTCTAACAGCCCCATGGGATGCGATGCTTGCGGCATTTGACGCTGGCAAAGCAGACGTTGTTTTTAACCAAGTTAGCATAAACGAAGATAGAAAGAAAAAGTATGACATGAGCATGCCTTACACCATGCCATATCCCGTAATAGTCGTACATAAAGATAATAACGACATCAAAAGTTTTGCTGATCTAAAGGGCAAAAAAAGCGTACACTCTGCAACTAGCAACTGGGCAGCGATAGCTGAGAAAAATGGCGCAACAGTGGTTGTGGCTGATGGCTTTAGCAAAGGCGTGGAGCTTATCATCTCAAAAAGAGCTGACGATACGATAAATGATAACGTCACATTTTTTGACTACATCAAACAACGTCCAAATGCACCGCTAAAGATCGCATATACTAGCAACGAGCCGATGCCAACAGCTGCACTTCTTAAAAAAGGCAACACCGAGCTACTAGAAGCGATAAACAAAGCGCTTGATGAACTAAAAGCCGAAGGCAAGATAAGCGAAATTTCGATGAAATATTTTGGAAAAGATATTTCAAAATAATTTTTAAAGCCAATATTTTTATTGGCTTTACTTTTTGTATAACTAGGAGAAATTTTGAGCGAAAAAGATACAGATGTAACAAAAGACATAGACTTTATAAATGAAACTATAATTGACAATATAAATTTTACGTATATTTCTGAAAGTAAAATTCACGGATTTGGACTTTTTGCTAATAAAAATTTAGATAGTGGCACAATACTTTGCTTTTTAGATGGACAAATAATGAATTGGGATCACTATGATGAAATAGCAAAGAGTATAAATTTAGGAAAATATCAAAACTATATTTTTATGGAGTGGAACGCACTTAGCAATAAAACATTACTTGTACGAGCATTTAGAACAAAATACAGCTATATAAATCACTCAAGTGTGCCAAATGTAGAGATAAAATACAATCCAATTCGCATAGAAACAATAAAACAAATAAATAAAAATGATGAAATAGTTATAGACTACAACAAAGAACCATTAAAAAAAGAGTACCTTGACGATAAAGAAAAAGGGTTTTTGTGATACGCATTAAAACTACAATTATTCAACCAATAGAAATCAATACACAAACATTAATAAAGCTTTTTGATACAAAAATAAATATTGAAAATTTTAAAAAATATAAAAACGTTAAAGCACCTTGTTGGAAACAAACTATGGATGAGCTTTTTAATCTATATAGTTCATTTATAATTTTAGATAACCAACTTATAAATTCTAAAGATTTACAAGCAGAACTGAAAAGTGATCATTTTAATATCAACGACAAATTTAATATATCTGATTTTATAGA
Source organism: Campylobacter concisus (assembly GCF_902460895.1). Classification (GTDB taxonomy): domain Bacteria; phylum Campylobacterota; class Campylobacteria; order Campylobacterales; family Campylobacteraceae; genus Campylobacter_A; species Campylobacter_A concisus_BC. The sequence continues at coordinate 78,465 of NZ_CABPVL010000004.1, forward strand.
CGAACATGACTTGCAAGCATACTTAATGTTTGACTACAGGCTATTTCAATTTTGTATAGTGTATGAGCTTGACTTTATTTTGCCGCTAAATAATATAGAAAATGTCACTAGACATGAACAAGACAAATTAGATTTTTATAATTGTATTCGCAATATCTTTGTTAAAGAAACCGATAGTTCGTATCTACCGTCTATTATTTATAATTTGCAAGATAGCTTAATAAAAGAGGCAATGAATTTTATAGATGTAAATTTTAACTTAAAAGATAGTGCAGATAGCCTTAAAATACTAAATAATAGCGGCAATATAACAAATGTAGCTATCTTAGAAAACTTAAATGATAAAGAATTTGAAAAATACTCAAATTATTTACTAAATTTAAATTCATTAGCTGAAAGAAATCAAAACTATAGTTCTCCTATAAAAATAAAATCAGCAAACTCAAAACACGATAATTTATACTTTTTTAATGGTCGCTTTCATACGATAATATTACAAAATCAAAAAGATAAATACAGATACATACCAATACAATTTCAAATGCAATACCTTTGGTTTTATTTATCTAAGCAGATAAATTTAATACTCGAGTTTTACAATGACAATATTTTAAAAGATAACTCTATATCAAAAATATCAGAATACAGCGATAAAATCGATGCAATAATAAATAAAATCGAAAATCTAAATATTTTTAATCAAAAATTTAAACTTTCTATTGAGGCTGATAGTAAAATTTACCACGCAATAGAAGAAAAATGGAATATAGAAAATATGATCAAAACTTCAAACGAATATGTCGTCTATTTTAAAGATTATCTAGCAAGAATTTACACCAAGAAAAGCTCCAAAATGGAGCAAAGACAAAATAAGATACTCTTATTTATAACTTTATTTCAATTCATTGCGCTTCTAAGTGTTTGGAATGATTATCTAAATTTATTAAGCGTTGAATTTTTAGAAAAAGCAAAAGGCATATTGCCACTATTTGGTTCAGAGAGTAACCTAGAAGCTTTCAACATATATCTACCAATTATATTTTTCATAATAATTTTATGTATGTTTTTTTATATCTTCAAAAATAAGGAATAGTTAAAGCAAAAATGGAAAATTTAGATAGAGTGATCGAGCTTATTTCAAGCTCGACGCTACCGATGATCATCGCACTTTTAAAAGTGACGATCCCACTTACTTTGCTCTCGTTTTCGCTAGGGCTTGTCATCGCCATTATCACAGCAGTAGCAAGGCTTTCAAATATAAAAATTTTAAAATTTATATTTGCCACCTATGTTTGGATATTTCGTGGCACGCCGCTTCTTGTGCAGCTTTTCATCGTATTTTACGGGCTTCCTAGCATCGGCGTCACGCTTGATACTTGGAGTGCGGCGACTATCGCATTTAGCCTAAACGTGGGTGCTTATGCGTCTGAATCTGTAAGGGCTGCCATACTTTCTGTGCCAAAAGGTCAGTGGGAGGCCGCCACATCGCTTGGCATGACGCACTATCAAATTTTAAAGCGCATCATCGCACCTCAAGCAGTGAGGATCTCGCTGCCACCGCTTTCAAACACATTTATAGGCCTTGTTAAAGACACTTCGCTAGCAGCTTCTATAACGATGGTAGATATGTTTATGGTCGCTCAAAGGATCGCAGCAAGGACCTTTGAACCACTCATCCTCTATATCCTAGCAGCACTCATCTATCTAGTGGTTTGCACACTTTTAACCTATCTTCAATCAAGGCTTGAAAAAGCTGTCTCAAGGTATGTCTAATGGCTATAAATTTTAAAAATATAAGCAAATCTTACGGCGATCATTTGGTGCTAGATAACATAAATACAAGCTTTAAAGAGGGGCAAACGACCGTGATAGTTGGCTCATCTGGTTGTGGCAAATCAACACTTCTTAGATGCATAAATTTACTTGAGATCCCACAAAGTGGCACTTTAGAGGTAGATGATAGGAGTGTAAATTTTAAAGAGAAGATTAGCTCAAAAGAGCTTTTAGAAATTCGTAAAAAAACAGGCATGGTCTTTCAAAGCTTCAACCTCTTCCCGCACCTAACAGCGCTTCAAAATGTCACCGAAGCTCCGATCCACGTTCAAAAAAAGGATAAAAACGAAGCGATAAAAGAGGCAAAAGAGCTTTTGGCTAAAGTGGGACTTAGCCACAAAGAAGATACCTATCCAAACAGGCTCTCAGGCGGACAAGCACAGCGCGTGGCCATCGCTAGAGCGCTAGCTGTAAATCCATACTTTTTGCTACTTGACGAGCCTACAAGTGCGCTTGATCCAGAGCTTGAGGCTGAAGTTTTAAAGGTCATCTTATCTCTTGCAAAAGAGAAAAAGTCTATGATCATCGTCACTCACAATATGAATTTTGCTAGAAAGATAGCTGATAGAATTTTGTTTTTAGATAAAGGTGTGATCGCGTTTGATGGCTTAGTTGATGAGTTTTTTAACAGCCAAAATGAGAGGATAAAAAGCTTCATCTCGGCTATGGATATATAAATTTAGCTAGAAGATCTAGCTAAATTAATTACGCAAAGTATGGTTTTATCTGCTCGATCCAAGCTGAAATTCTACCCTCAGTTTTATCGCTCTGGTTATCAGCATCAAGCGCTAGACCTACAAATTTACCATTTCTTACGGCATCAGAGCCATCAAATGTATATCCATCAGTGCTAACTTCGCCAACTACCTTTGCACCTGCTTTTACGACCTCGTCATAGAGCTTTGCCATGCCATTACAGTACTCATCAGAGTAGCTCTCGCTATCGCCCATGCCAAAAACTGCGACCGTTTTACCGCTTAAATTTAACGCTTTAAAATCAAACGCATCCCAGTCATCTTGCAGGTCGCCGCTACCCCAAGTCGATGTGCCAAGGATGAGCTTATCAAAGCTATTTATCTTTGCCCCGTCCACGTCAGAGACGTTTAAAAGCTCGTTTTCAAGTCCCAAGCTCTCGCTTATAAGTTTTGCTGCATCTTCAGTATTTCCCATGCTGCTTCCATAAACTATACCTATCATTTTTATCCTTTTTAAAAAATTTTACTAATAATCGTATAAGGCACGAGCTTTATGCACCCTCTTGCAAAGCAGTGTCTAACCTCAACGTGCCGCCTAAATTCCTCATTTCTAGGACAAACGATATAGACCATCTCGCACTCGCGACCAAGCGCGCAAACGGCTGCATCAATGTCGTCGTTTAAATTTCTCATATCATCAAAGCTCACTTTTTTAAAGCTTGGCATGACGCTGAGTAAATTTTTGCCACCCTGTTTGACCGAGATGACGCCGCCATTTAGCACGACATCTTTGTCTTGATGGCGGAGGCGTATTTTATCATAAACAAACTGGCAAAACATCTGCGCTGCGTCAATGAAAAACTCAAATTCCCCGCTTTTATAAAGCATCTTTATCATCTTTGCAGCTGCCATCTTTGGCTCTTTTGCTACAAATTTCAACCCTTTAAAATCATTTTTCAAATAAGCATTTATAACGATGTTTGAAGGCATGCAAAAGCTATCAACTGGTTTAAAATTTAGAAATTTATCGCGAAGTAAGAAATTTATCCTAGCCTCAAAAATATCTTTGAAATTTAGAAATTTAGCGTAAGAAAGCGGGATCTTTAGCTCGCTTTCAACGCCAACATTATAAAGTGCGATGAAAATTTTCGCACGTGAAAGCTTGTCAAGCTTTGCAAAAATACTTGGAGTTATTTCGCCAATATCTGATAAAAACCCGAACTTCATCGATTATTCTTTGCATCCAAATTCCTTATCTAGGCCAAAGACCTTACAATACTCGCAAAATACGCAGCTAACGCTTCTTTTCGCACAAACGATAGGGATATTTCTCTTTTTTGCCTGAGTTTTAATAGTCTTCATCGTGTTGTGGTTTAAAAAGCTAGTTAGCATCACCACGCACTCAGTATCTTGCGGGATCGGCTTGCGATTTACGCGGTTTTCGTTTCTGGCGTCCCAGTGCTCTATCTTCTCAGCTCCTAAATCATGCAAAACAGCCTTAATAGGCGTGATCTCATCTGCTCCGATAACTAAAACTGACATAACAAGCTCCTAAAATTTATTCGTTTTCTGATAACGATTATAAAAAAGCTTAGCTAAAATTATTCTTAGTTATGATATTTATTATCACTTATTTGTAGAAATTTGTAACGTTTTTGGTTTTTTAAAAAAGCTAAATTTACTCAGCCTTCTTAAATTTAACCGCTGCAACAAGAAAAACGACAAGTCCAGCCGCTGCAAAAAGGCTACCAACGTTGCCGATATTTTGCTCGCCAAGATGAACTATCGTTTGATGACCTATCAGCGCGCCAGCTCCTATGCCGATATTATAAATAGCTGAATATATCGCCATCGCAGCGTCCGTGGCATTTGAGGCTAAATTTAGCACCTTGATCTGAAAGCTCATATTTATCCCAGCTATGCCAAGTCCCCAGATGAAAGCAAGTGCAAGCATCAAGCTCTCGTTTGTAGCGATCAAATTTAGCGCAATCAAGCAGGCTAAAATGATCGCTATTGAGATAGCTGTAAAAGCATTTGGTATGAGCTTATAAAATTTAGAGAAAAGTGCGCTTGCTACGATACCAGCGACGCCAAACAAAAGCAAAAATATAGTGATAAATTTACCATCAAAGCCGCTAATATCTTTAGCAAATGGCTCGATGTAGCTATAAGTGCTAAAATGCGCGCTGATAACGATAGCAGTTAGCAAAAATATCACCATCAAAAAGCCATTTTTAGCTAACTCTGGCAAGCTTTTTAGCGAGCCTGAGTTTTTGCTAGGCAAAAGTGGTAAAATTTTATATAGCCAAGCGCCAACACCCACAGCAAAGATCCCTATGAGCCCAAATGTGACACGCCAGCCCAAGCTATCGCCTAAAATTCTACCAAGCGGCAAGCCAAGTATCATCGCCATCGATGTGCCAAGTGCCAAAAGTCCCAGAGCTTGCGAGCTTTTATTGATAGGTGCGACCCTGACGGCAAGCGAGGCGGTAATCGACCAAAATATGGCGTGTGAGATGGCTATTAGCACGCGAGCTATGACTAAAACCGTGAAATTCCAAGCGACCGCGCAAAGTGCGTGAGAAGCGACAAAAATGATAAAAACCTTTAAAAGCAGCGACCTTCGCTCTAAATTTGCAGTTAAAAGCATAAATGGTAGCGAGAGTATCGTCACGCTCCACGCATATATCGTGATGATGAGCCCAGTATCAGCCGTACTCATGCCAAAATCCTTTGCTATGTCGCTTAGAAGCGGCACCGGCACGAACTCAGTTGTATTAAATATAAAAGCTGCAAAAGCTAGCGCGATAACCCTTAGATAGGCTATTTTATGAATATTTATCAAAATTTCATCCTTTTTACTTTGTCCCCTACAATATTAAAATTTGACTTACATCTTAGTTATTTATAAATTTTAATTTTTTAATGATAGAGATTAATGACAAATTTTGGATTATTTCCTTATAATAAAGCCATTTTTAAGATAATTTTAAGGCGGAAATATGTCAAAAATAATGAAAACTATGGACGGAAACGAGGCCGCAGCTTACGCGTCATACGCATTTACCGAAGTAGCTGGAATTTACCCTATCACTCCTAGCTCGCCTATGGCTGACTACACTGACCTTTGGGCAGCGCAGGGCAAGAAAAATTTATTTGGTATGCCAGTAAAAGTGGTCGAAATGCAAAGCGAAGGCGGTGCAGCTGGCACGGTGCATGGCTCGCTACAAGTTGGCGCGCTAACTACGACCTACACAGCTTCTCAAGGCCTACTTTTAAAAATTCCAAATATGTATAAAATAGCAGGCCAGCTCCTCCCCGGCGTCATCCACGTCTCAGCTCGCTCGATAGCAGCACAGGCTCTCTCAATCTTTGGCGACCACCAAGACATCTATGCCTGTCGTCAAACCGGCTTTGCTATGCTAGCAAGCGGCTCAGTGCAAGAGGTGATGGATATCGCTGGCGTCGCGCATTTAGCGGCGATAAAGGGCAGAGTGCCATTTTTACACTTCTTTGACGGCTTTAGAACGAGCCATGAAATTCAAAAGGTCGAGGTGCTTGACTACGCACACTTTGATAGACTTCTTGACCGCGAGGCACTGCAAAAATTTAGAGACGAAGCGCTAAGCCCAGAGAGCCCAAAAACTCGTGGCACAGCGCAAAATGACGATATATATTTTCAAACAAGAGAGCTAAGCAACCGCTTTTATGACGCAGTGCCAGATATCGTAGCAAACTACCTAGCTGAAATTTCAAAGATCACTGGTCGTGACTACAAGCCGTTTAACTACTACGGCGACCCAGAAGCGACACGTGTCATCGTAGCCATGGGCTCAGTTACGCAAACTCTTGAAGAGGTCGTGGATTATCTAAACGCAAAAGGCGAAAAGGTGGGCATCATCAAGGTGCATTTGTACCGCCCATTTAGCACAAAATATTTCTTTGACGTGATGCCAAAGAGCGTAAAAAGCATAGCCGTCCTTGACCGTACAAAAGAGCCTGGCAGTCTTGGTGAGCCGCTATATCTTGATATAAAAGCTGCATTTTACGGCCAAAAGGACGCTCCAGTGATCGTTGGCGGCAGATACGGCCTAAGCTCAAAGGACGTCGATCCTGCGCAAATGCTAGCTGTATTTGAAAATTTAAGCCAAAGCGAGCCAAAAGACGGCTTTACAGTTGGTATCGTTGATGACGTAACTTTTACGTCGCTACCGACTGGAGAGAAAATTTCACTAAGCGACGAAAGCGTTAAAGAGTGCTTATTTTACGGCCTTGGAGCTGACGGCACCGTGGGCGCGAACAAAAACTCTATTAAGATCATCGGCGATAAGACTGACCTTTATGCGCAGGCATATTTTGCCTACGATAGTAAAAAATCAGGCGGCTACACACGCTCACACCTTCGCTTTGGCAAAAAGCCGATCCGCTCGACCTATCTCGTCTCAAATCCGCACTTTGTAGCCTGCTCAGTCGCTGCATATCTTGAAATTTACGACGTTATTGACGGCATCAGAGAAAACGGCACGTTTTTGCTAAACTCTATCTGGGACGCAGAGCAGACCATAGCGAAGCTACCAAATAAAGTTAAGAAAATTTTAGCTAGCAAAAATATAAATTTCTACATCATAAACGCAACAAAGCTAGCACACGATATCGGCCTTAAAAACCGCACAAATACCATAATGCAGTCGGCATTTTTCAAGCTTGCGGACATCATACCATTTGAAGATGCGCAAAAATATATGAAAGAGTACGCTCACAAAGCCTACGCTAAAAAAGGCGAGGCGATCGTGCAGATGAACTACAACGCTATCGACGTTGGCGCAAATGGGCTCATAAAAGTGCCAGTCGATCCTGCGTGGGCAAATTTAACAGACGATGAACAAAAAGATGAGAAATACATCGGCAACAGCTTCATCGAAAACGTCGTAAAACCGATAAATGCGGCTCGCGGTGACAGCCTGCCAGTCTCAGCCTTCATAGGCTACGAGGACGGCCACTTTGAAGCTGGCACGACGGCTTACGAGAAGCGTGGCGTTGGCGTCATGGTGCCAAAATGGATCGAGCAAAACTGCATCCAGTGCAACCAGTGCGCATTTGTCTGCCCACACGCTGTAATCAGGCCATTTTTAATAGACGAAAACGAGCTTAGCGCAGCACCACAAGGCGTAAAAGAGCACAACCTAGATGCAAAAGGCAAAGAGGTCAAGGGACTAAAATATAAAATCCAAGTAAGCCCGCTAGACTGCACCGGCTGCGAGCTATGCGCGCAAAACTGCCCAAGTAAAGAAAAATCGCTCGTCATGGTGCCGCTTGAAGAAGAGTTAGGCAAAAACGAGCAAGAAAATGCTGATTATCTATTTAAAAAGGTCGCTTACAAAGACGATCTTATGAACAAAGAGAGCGTTAAGGGCGTTGGCTTTGCTAAGCCGCTCTTTGAATTCCACGGCGCTTGCCCAGGATGTGGCGAAACTCCGTATATCACGCTTATAACAAGGCTCTTTGGCGAGCGCATGATCGTGGCAAACGCGACTGGTTGTAGCTCGATATATGGTGGCTCTGCCCCATCTACTCCATACACCACAAATGACGAAGGCAAGGGCGTTGCGTGGGCAAATTCGCTATTTGAAGATAACGCCGAGTTTGGCATGGGTATGAACGTAGCGATGGAGACCATGCGCCACCGCATCGAAGATATAATGAGAAACAACATAGATAGCGTACCAAACGCACTTTCAGCGCTTTACAACGACTGGATAAATTTCAAAAATGATGGCGTTAAAACGCAAGAGATCACGAAAAATTTATTGCCTATCTTAGAGCAAAATTTAAGCGCGCCAGGCGTTAAAGAAATTTTAGAGCTTAAGAAATTCCTCGTCAAAAAGTCGCAATGGATCATCGGCGGCGACGGCTGGGCGTATGACATCGGCTTTGGCGGACTTGACCACGTGCTAGCAAGCGGTGAGAACGTAAATGTGCTAGTGCTTGACACCGAGGTTTATTCAAATACTGGTGGCCAAAGCTCTAAATCAAGCCGCGCAGGCTCGATAGCGCAGTTTACGGCTAGCGGCAAGCCGGCTCAGAAAAAGGACCTTGGCTACATCGCGATGACTTACGGCAACATTTTTGTAGCACAGATCAACTCAAACGCGAGCCAAGCAAACGTGATAAAAGCGATCGCAGCGGCCGAAGCGTATGATGGCCCAAGCCTCATCATCGCTTACTCTCCGTGCATCGCTCACGGCATCAAAGGTGGCTTATCGCAGTCAGGCGGCCAAGGCGAACTCGCCACAAAATGCGGATACTGGCCGACATATCTATACGATCCGCGCCTTTTAAAAGAGGGACAAAATCCTCTAAAAATCACCTCAAAAGAGCCAGACTGGTCGCTTTATGAAGAGTTTTTACTAAACGAGGTTCGCTACAACTCGCTTAAGAAGACCAACCCTGAGCACGCAGACGAGCTACTAGCTAAAAACAAAGCTGACGCGCAAAGACGCTACCGCCAGCTAAAACGCCTTAGCCTAGCTGACTTTAGCGACGAAATAGAGAGCAGCGAAGCTGCGCAAAGCGCTGAGTAAATTTAAATTTCTCTTGCCAAATTTAAACGGCAAGAGAAAATTTCATTAAATTTATCCGTTTTTTGGCGGCTAAATTTTCAAATTTAAAAGGTAAAATATGAGCCAAATGCACCCTTTTAAGCCAATCTTTGATAGAAACTCTAAAATTTTGATCCTAGGCTCTTTCCCCTCTGTCATCTCTCGTAAATTTGGCTTTTACTATACAAATCCACAAAACCGCTTTTGGCGGGTGTTGGCTGGGATTTTAAATGCTGACCTGCCAGAAAGCACGGATGAAAAGATAAATTTCCTTCTAGCTCACCGCATCGCTATCTACGACGCTGCGATCTCTTGTGAGATAAAGGGCTCGAGCGACGCCAAAATGAGCAAGATCGTGCCTGTAAATTTAAAGCCGATATTTAAAGAGGCAAATATCACGCAAGTTTACGCAAACGGCGGCAAGGCTTATGAAATTTGTAAAAAATACTTAGAAGACGAGATCATAAAAGCAACAAAAAATGAGGTGATAAAACTACCATCAACCAGCCCTGCAAATGCTAAATTTAGCCTTGAAAAGCTCGCAAAAGAATGGTCGGTGATAGCTAGAGCGCTAGAATAACAAAAATAAAAATGACTTTACCTTTGAATTATTTTTGCCTTGCTCCCTTTTGCATTACAAAATTTATAAATTTATCTCTTTAGCTTTCGCTTTTTATTTCTAGGCTTTGATCTAAACAGCGGCCCAGTTTTTGGTTTTGGCCTTGTTTCATAGTGTGTGTTATAGCATTTTAGTAGCCCTTGTCCGCACTTTTCACATGTAGTTTCACCTATATTATAAAATTTCATGCAATCAGGACACCACATGCCAACTAGCCTTTGTACGATTGGAGGCTCTTTTCTAAAAGCCATCCAAAAACCATAAATGCTTAGCACCAAAAATCCAAATGCTGGTAGCAAGTATAAATAACCAGTATCATCAAATTTAAAAAACTTCTCACCAACTTTTACATTTTTGTTAGCTAGCATAGAGATACAGTAAAGCAAGCACATAAACCCTATAAAAAAGCCACCTATGCGGTTAAACATGTTTTCTACTTTCTAGCATTATTTTTCAAATTTTCTTTACGCCTTTTTGATCGAGACATTCTAAAGAATTTTGGCTTGGCTTCTATAGCATTGTTTTGTGGTTTTACCAAATGCCTAATTGTCCCAAAAATAGCATAAAAACAAACTGCAACAACAAGAAAAAGTGAAAAATTAACTGTTAGGGGCAAAATGCCATCCAATCTAGTGACACTAAAATATAGCCTATAAAACAAAAAAGCGATCAAGAATATAATTACTAGGTCAAACAAGATATATAAAATAGACTGGATATTACCCCTTGTCTTAAATTTGAAATAATATAAACTTGAAATAACATCCTCTATCAGCATCTTTAAAAATAGTAATCCTACAGTGTCAAATACCAACCAATATAGCCACGGAGCATTTGGCATAAAACCAATGTCAATTATTCTGCTAATAAAACTACCCATTAAAATATCTCACAACTCACTATTGCTAAATTTACTAGGTATTATTTATATTCACACATCAATTTGTTTATCTTTACGAAAAAAACACAAATAACATAGCAAATATCAACTATTAGCTGAAGACATAAACAAGCAAATGCGATATAGAGTAAATTTCTATCACCTAGGTCGTATGCAAAAAATTGAGGAATGTTTATAAAATTTGTCAGGATGATCATTATAGCACCAACAAAAACAAACAAGTATCTAATCATAAATTTTCGACCCTTGTTTTTAGACTCTTTTAGCCAAAAAATCAAAAATATAAAACTTGCAATAGATCCGAAAATTAGACCAATATTATTAAAAGCCAACGTTATCCCCCATCAAAAAAACAGTAACTATCAGAAATATATTCAAAAATAGTTGATAATAGCCAGAAAAGTGCTTAGGGTTATTTTGCCAATCTATCAATATAATGGCTGGCCAGATCATATTCATAAAAAGAACAACTATCATGGCCACTAATATTCCTCTGCTTATTTCAAACCAATTGTTGTGATAATACACAATATAGCAAGCAAAATAAACAAGTATGGCATAACCTATAAAAATATATAATC
>NZ_CABPVL010000004.1:90861-91528 GCF_902460895.1 Campylobacter concisus
TAGTATTAAATAAAGCACTAAATTTGATATTAAAAAAATAGATACTAGTTCCATTTGTTATCCTACTGCTTTGTAAGCTGAAAAATGGATTTACTCCAAACCTTGTCAATTGGCTCAAAATCCACCAACTTTTGCTTTTATCCTTTAATTTTACATTTTTAACCTTTAGCAAATTCTTGATTTTTCAATTTCTCTTTTTAGATTTTGGTGTTATAAAATGAAAATTTGCATTACTCGGACATTTTTTGATTTTTTTGTGAAGCGAAAAGCAAGATAGAAAATGCAAAACTAGCTGCCAGGCTGATAATAGCTGGAATAACATAAGTATCACCCAAACTAGACTATTGCAAATCTTTCGAATTTTTTATTTGCAAATATCCTAATAGAAATAAATAAAAATCCAAAACCAATAAAGACATAGCAAAATTTATATTCCTTGAATTTGTTGTTATTGTTTTTGCTACTTTCTAAATTTACATCTTTAAATTTGACTTATTCTTTGGATTTGTGGAAAAATCCTAAACATATAAAAAATAACCCAACAATAAAAAATCCAAAAATACTTTTTTCATCAATTGTTTGCCAACCATGAAACCTAAAATAAATTTTGCCACCAAATAAAGCCCAAATGGCTTCCAAAAGAAAAATACAACCTAAAAAGATAAAT
>NZ_CABPVL010000004.1:91591-93502 GCF_902460895.1 Campylobacter concisus
CAAAAGAATAAGTCACTTATTGTTACTCCTGTTAAACAAAGACTATATTATCATTAAACAATCTTTTGCAAATTTAATATCTCGGTTCTATTTTGCCTATTTGTTCCCATGCATGCGATCTACTTATATCTTTTTGCAACATTTTATTCATTTAGGCTTCTTTTTATAAAAAATGCCAAAAAGACAAAAACTCGCAAATATAAAAAATAACGCAAAAAATATAAATTTTTCAACATCATTTGAAAAGTAATATTTAAATCCACGATATGAAATATAATTAAACTCCAAAAAACTAAAAGCGTAAATATATGAACTAATAGATATAAAAATCAAAAAAATCTTAGCTCTCATTTGTCGTTTTTCCAATCTTAAAATCCATACAAGCCAGCTCCTACTGCCCAAGGCAAGAGAATGTCTAAACACTTTTATCTTTTTCTAAATTTTTCAACTCATCTGGAAACTGTCTATAATATTTTTCAACTTCTATTGTTTCAACATTACATTTAGGGCATTTGCCATTTTTAGTATCAGCGTAATTATAACTATTTTTACACTTTGGGCACTTTGTAAATTCTGGTATTTTAGAATTTAACCTTATCAAATATATCGTATATGTGATCAACAAAATAATTAAAACTATCTGCATGATTATAGACTGCGCAGTTGATACTACATATACTTTTCCTCCTTTATAGCCTTCGTCTGTTAATAGTTTATATAAATTTAAAGATGATAACGATGTAAAAAATATTGCTATCACGATCCGTATTTTAATCATGACTTAAGCCTATTTACTCGTAAATTTACATCAATCATCAACATTGCCTTTATCTTTTTTTCTCTTATTTCTAACGCTTCTTCTTTTGGGTCCTTTTTCCTTTTTTTCTAAAAATTCTAGTTTTCTTATATAGTCACCATATTTATTTGCATCCATCACCTCGCCACCACAAAAATTGCATTTACTTTTATCGCGTAAATGCCCAAACCACCAAGTAGCTTTACATTTAAGGCATACTAAATACTCTGGGTATTTTTTGATGTTTTTTGTGGAACGCAAAGCAAAATAAAATCCAATACAGCCTAAAATAAAAAATGTAAGTACTGATAGAAGATACCAATCCCCCATATTTCTAAAATCAATAAATTTTTCACCTATCTTTACACTTTGATTAACAAGTAGACTAAACACATGCAAAAAACACATAACACCCACAAAAAACGCAAAAATTATATCCACTACTTTCCCTCTTTTGTATTAATTTCTTGTATTGAATTTATAGTATTTATTATGCCTTTTTTAAAAAATAATAAGTATCTTTTATCTGTTTTCTTGGGTCAGAAGTAATCCAGCCACCGATGCCAGCCCAAGTAGCTTCTGGTATCCCCACAACTTATAACAAAATCTTCTCCCCATAGCACATAATTTATCATGCTTAAATCGCTAGCTTTCTTAAATTCCTGCTTTGAGATATTTTTTAGGCCTGAACGCTGCAATTCGTTTTTCCTAACAACTAAAAGCCCATCTTGCGTAAATTCATAATGATTTTAAACTAGCATCTTTCCTCCTTTTATTTACCCTACAGGCCTATATAATTTTCCGTTAATGGATTATGTCACCGCATCATCACTCCTGCTGCATTGTTTGTTCTTTAACTTTACATTTGTAAAATTAAGCGAATTCTTTTTTCAAATTTAATTTTTAGCTTCTTTTGCTTTTTGCGTTTTTTGTCTTGTGGTTTATTTGGTACAAATTTTTCAGGCCATAAGGCCCAAATAATCACACCAATAGCAGAAATCCATGAAAAAATACACAAATAGATTAAATAGCCATCTGATTTATAAATTGTAAATTTAATGAGAAAGCAAAAAACAATAATAATAGAAATTAAAAGTAAAATATTTGTTTTTAGA
>NZ_CABPVL010000004.1:93523-94211 GCF_902460895.1 Campylobacter concisus
TTCCATTTAAACTCATTAAAGCTTCGGCCATCTCTTCTTAAATTTAGTGCTACGTTTGTTATATCTTTGCTATCAAGCACAAGGTCGTTGCCTGCATAGATAAAGCTCTTATCATTTAGTAGCTCATCTGTTTTTAAATTTATACAAGCTTGTATAACCTTTTATTTTCTCGTTATTATATCCTCTTTGAATGTCAGCAATTACTCAAAGATACGATATAAATACAAATTTAAAAAATGTTATTTTAAAAATTCTATAACATCATAAGTTATCCAGGATATCAAAATAAATACCACCCAAACAAGAGCAACTCCACCATACTTAAATTCGCCATGTTTTACTCTCTCAAAGGTGATGTTATCTTTTTTTACTTTATTTTTTGCTATACAAAGCGCTAAATATCCGATAAGAACAGCAGAAAATAAATTAAAGGCTACATTAAAACCAAAAAAGATAATCACTGCAAATATTGCCAAATTCCATGCTAGTACAAAAATCATTTGACCTATTTCACTTGACAACTATCCAAAATACCAATATAAAAGCACAAAAAACAAGCCATACAAATGCTACAAATCCATTATTTTTTATTTGATCGTTTTTTATTTTATACAAAGTTATGTCACTTCTTTTAATGCCATTTTTTATCACGTAATATCCGTTAAACAGAATAGGGCACAAAATCAAC
>NZ_CABPVL010000004.1:94232-98376 GCF_902460895.1 Campylobacter concisus
TTGTCGTTATTCTTTTTTTTGGGTTCGCGGATTATGGCTTTAAATATCCTATTCTTCACTGGATTATTTTTTATTGCAATTCTCGCCATAAAGCACTAAAAAACTCATTCATTGTTGCTACCATCAACATCACAGTGTTATCATTTGTTGTATCAACTATTTTTCTGTCGTAAAGCTACAATACTTACAATAAACATTGATAATAATGTAAAAATACACGGATAAATCAACCAGCCACTTGATTGATAAATAACCAAGTAAAACAAAAAAACTAAGATAAGTATTAAATTTGCAATATCTATTCTAGTTATTTTTTTAGAATATATATAAGTCTTTATAGTTAAGTATATTACTGTGTTTGTATAAAAATAAAAAATAATCCAGTGAAGAATAGGATATTTAAAGCCATAATCCGCGAACCCAAAAAAAAGAATAACGACAACTATTCTTAAGATTTTATTCATCATTCAACCTTGTTGTAGGATATTTTATACCTTGCCTTAATGCGGCATTACTTATTTGAAACAGCTAATGAGCTTTTATATTTTCTTCGTGCTCAAAAATTTTATTATTTATTTGCTCCCGCTTATTTGACGAAACAGCTGTTTTAAGTTGGTCTTTTAATTCTTTTATAGCATTACGTGAATATTTGATACTATCGTAAGATTTTAATGCGCTTGGTATAGCAACCGACCCAGCAACTGCACTAAAAAGAACACTTGGATAATCATGTATTTTAGCCTATTATTCATCTTTTTGCCCATTTTTAATGTATCCTTTTATTTCGTAATAATACGCACTAAAAGGATGATATATTTCTACGTAATTAATATATACCCTTATCCATATTACCTTTTAAAAGCTATCACAGCTACTCTTCAACTCATCAACAATGCCTTAACAGATCCACTTTTTAATCTCAAATCCCATCTTTGACAAACAAGCATCACTACTATCCATCTACTCCCTTTAATTCGTTTAGATAGCTTAGCACCTGCTTTTCATCTAACTTTCCATACAAATAAGGTTTTGCTAGTTTAAAGACCATTTCTTGTGTTTTTCATCTTCAAAGCCTATATCTTCACGACATTCTATTAAATTTGCCCACTCTTCAAGCTCTAAAAAAGATATCTTTTTATCCAAGCTTCTTTGTAAAATTTCTACTATATCATCTCTTGACATAGAAACAAGCTCGGTTTCGCTATCAAAACCTATCTGGGATAACATGTTTTTTAATGTATCTGTATTGTTTTTAAAATGAACCAAGTCTAATAAAATTCTAACTTCGTCATCTGTATATTCAGAATTTCTTTTTATCATATAATTTTTGTTTCACCTACTCTTCTTTTGATAATTCGTCTCGTATAGTTTTAAACTTTAGCCTATCATCACAAATTTGGTTTTTTTCGTTCATGCTTTTGCATTTAAAGAAGTCCGGATTAAACCACTCGACAGCATTTTCGTCTTGAGCACCATATTTGGCATTTTCATGTAGTAAG
The DNA here is from genome assembly GCF_902460895.1 of Campylobacter concisus. Lineage (GTDB taxonomy): Bacteria > Campylobacterota > Campylobacteria > Campylobacterales > Campylobacteraceae > Campylobacter_A > Campylobacter_A concisus_BC. The sequence continues at coordinate 95,732 of NZ_CABPVL010000004.1, forward strand.
CCATCTCTTTTCATTCTTTCAATATCCATCTCATCTATCCAAAGAGAGTCAGCTACTACTTTAATATCTTGTTTAAGGGTACTATAAGCCTGAGTTATCTTATACTCATATAACTCTTCTTTAGTTTTTATAGTTTTATCTCTTGCATAATCCGATAATGATGTCTTTGCTATTAGAAATTTCTTCTTACCATTTTTGCTATAAAAGGGGCAAGTATATTCAATATTCACATAGATACTACTATTAATATTTGTCTTTGCAAGACATAATAAATTTGATATATACTCATCGCTTAGTTTAATGTATCTATTTGATTTAAGAGAAAAGATCTTGCCATGAGATTTTAAATACTCCATTCTATCTTGTATTCTCTCCTCTTTGCTTGTTGCTTTTATTACATTGCTATGATCAGCATCTTCAGTATAGACACTGATTTTATACTCAAAGTTTTGTCCTATCTTATTTATTATAAATTTTTTTAGCCCATCAGTATCTAGCCTTACTTTATCTCCTCTTGCTTCTGGTGCATAGGCCTTTAAATTTCTATCATAGCTATATATTACATTTCGTTCATTCACTTGAGGATAGTTATCTGAAAAACAACCAATAAACAAAAAAGCTACAAAAAGAAAAATAAATTTTTTATATTTAAGCATCTTAACCTCTTATCTTTCTTTCTGTTTCATAGTATTTCTCATCAAAAAATTTTTTATTTTTACGTATCTCTTTCCAAAGATGTGATTTTTTGCAGATCTGATATTCTTTTTGGTACTTTGTACAGTCAAATTTATTTGGATCAAACCACTCATAGATTATTTCATCAAATTCATCCCTAGGGTTATATATTCTGTCAAAAAGCAAGCCCTCTTTTTTCATTCTTTGTCTATCCATATTTTTTAATTTTATCGATTTTAAAAATTCACTCATATCATTTTTAAATAGTATTGCCATATCTTCTGCTTTATAGTTTTTATGTTTAACTGGATCAAAAAATAATCTAAAAGCGCCTCCAATAACTAAAGTTGATACAGCACCACTAGTATCGTAATAAAGACAATCAATGCCATAGTTTGCAGAGCCAATTTGAGTTATTGAGCTTATCAAAAAATCTGCTTCGCACTTTATGCCATCAATATATGCAAAGAATCCTTTTTCGTAAGGTTGCCAACCCATTAAAATATCATAAATACTCCTATCAATACTTTCTTCTCTATCTTTGCGAATTTCCAACTTACTTCGCGACATATTTCTTTCTTTATATTTGTAAGTATTGATCTGAAATTTTTCATTAAACATAGACGGCAGATTACGTTCAAAAACATTTCTGCCATTTTTTTCATCTAGAAAATAATACCAATCAATATCAGCAAAACTGCTTGGAAGCACATAGGTAAAGCTTTCATTTTGAAAAGATGAAAGCATAATACCTGGTTTAAGATGCTTTGTAGTTATATTTGGAATATCATGACAACCGGAAAATAGCGCAATAAAAGTTATAACAATAAGCTTTACTACTGAAAATTTACACCACATCTAGCACCCCCTTTTTCATAATCTTGACACACATAAGAACTATGTGGTGAATCATCCATAAATAATTTAGGGATATTTAACACATTTATGCGATCTGCCATATCTGCTTTTTTATTCACATCTTTATTCCCACCAAGACCTTCTGCTACAAAATCGCCTTTGTTGGAAAATGTTCCAGCTATATCAATTTTAGCCGCTTCTAATACATCTCTCATTTTTTCTACATCTACTGGAGATCCAAAAGAAGAAACAGTATATGGATTGCCTTTACCTTTTTTCATTAAACTTTTAACTCCATCTAAATGCCTATAAAGTTCATTGTCTATGCCCCATTTAACACCATTATAGACTAATGTATTTAACTGAGAATGTGCTGCAAAATTTACAGCAAAAACTCTATTATCTTTTTTTCTTTTTTCTTCAGCAGCTTTTGTTACATCCGATATAAAACTACCAACTTGCTTTGCCATGTCACTTGTGCCTATACTAAATTTATCCTGCGCTGCTTCAAGCAAATCAGAAAAAAATCCACGCGTTGGATTATATTTTATCGTTAATTCAATGGTATTTCCAGCAAGCCTTGTACCATCCTTTTTAATCTGACCAGTTTGCTCAAGTCCGTTCATAATAGCCTCCATTGGCGTATTCAAGATACCATTTCCAAAATTTTGATGTGTTATAGTATCCACATCTATTCCTAAAGGTTCTTTAGATACATAAAGATCTTTAAAATACGAAAGCTTTTTTAATTCCTCTCGCTTTTCTGGACTAATGGTCTTGAAGTATTTACTATCCTCAAGCTTAACCATTTTATCTTTATATAGTTCATATTTTTCTGAGTTTTTACTAAAAACAGAAATAAGGTCACTTGCAATCTCTTTTCCACCGAAAGAACCAACAAGCTGCCCAAATAAACCTCCATTATTATAACTGGTTGGTATTATATCCAAAGCAACCATACTTCCATACACAAGAAGTTTTCCCATAATTGATACTATTTTATTCTTGCTATTTTCGTCTGGCATTTGCTCTGATAGTTTTTTTAATCCATAGTTAGCATCTACTATCTCTTTAGCTATATCCTTTTGCCCACTCTTAGTTAGCACCCTTAA
>NZ_CABPVL010000004.1:101234-109552 GCF_902460895.1 Campylobacter concisus
CTATGTTTGGATGAATATATTTATTGTAAAAATCTATATTATTAATAGCTACATCTAAATTTAATCTATTATTTCTATTATCAAATTTATCAACAACAAATAGACCATCTTTGTTGTCAGATTTTGTCAAAAACTCTTTTGCTAAGGCATCATCTTTATTAAACATCAAAGACCAAACATTATCACTTTGCTTTAGTGCCTGCACTGAAAGTCTTGAAATGGCTTCATCTTGAGAAATATCTATACCTGTTCTCTCTCTAATGAAGTTAGCAAAATTATTGCCATTAGCCTTTAGCCAGTCTATTTCTGGCTGACTAAATTGTCTATTATCCCCCTTGCTCTTATCTAAACCATTAAACATATAAGAATTTAAAAGAAGGGTGTTTAAGCTACTTTGATTTTTAATATACTTTATCGCTGCATCTTTGGCATTGATGCCACTATCTTGTAAATTTAGAGCTTTACTTAGATAATCGCTAAAGCTATCTTCTTTTAGTTTTGCATATCTATCTTGCTTACTATCTCCTGGTATAAATTTGCCAGCTTTATAGTCTATGGCATGTTTTAACTCATGTCCTAGAGTGCTCACAAACTGATCAACATTTTTAATGTGAGCTAAATTTAGTATTATTGATCCACTATTGAAATGCCCAAGGAATTTTTCATCGTCTTTTCCCTTTGCAAATTTATCATCAATTATTCTTAAAGATATGCCATCTAGATCAAGACCTGACATACTTGCAAATAGCTCTATAAATTTATTTCCCAAGGCCTCCTTTTCTTCTATGGTGACACTATCATCTATTAGTTTTTGAGCCAGTTCTTTGCCTAATAGTTTCCCAGCTTCATACTGTGCAACATTTTCTTTTACTTCACTATTAAAATTAAACTCACCTGTTTCTATAATTGCATTTAGTGCTTTTGTTATGGCAGTGGCTGTATTAAACTCATCTTTGATATCCTTTTGCCCACTCTTAGTTAGCACCCTTAAATCCATACTACCATCTACATTTGAGCTTATGCTAGTATTTACTAGATCTTTTGTTAGTTTAGTGGTATCTCTATTTAGTCTTGTTAGATCATCAGAGTTCTCTTTATTTGCTATCTCTATGTTGCCACTACCTAGAGTTGCTAGGTTTTTAGATAGTGTGTAGCTTAGATTTCTATGGTTAGATAGATCTATTGATTTAAGACCTGTAAATTTATCTTCTTGATTGTTATTTGATTTGCTATCTTTATTGTTTTTATCTTCTAATATATAGTTAGCACCTATACTAAAGTTTGTTCCTTTAGCATAGCTTGTATTTGATAGGTTCTCATAGCTTAGGGTATTTGTCTTTAAATTTAGGTTGTGGTTATCTATAAAGGTATTATCTTTATCATACTCTCCTGCTGCTAGAAGTGATCCTTTTAGATGAGTGTTTTTACCTACCTCTACGTTTAGCTCATTTGCTGTTATGGATGAGAGTACGGTTTGTTTAGTTATAGTATTTGATCTTGATCTAGAGAAATTTGCATTGGTGCTAGTTGCTTTTGTGCTAGATGGATTAGCAAAGCTTGAGTTTGGTGATTTATCACTACTAAATCCTATGCCAACACCTACACTATATCCTCTTTCGTTGTATGCGTATTTGTCTCTTACACTCTCTAAGCTTAGGTTGTTTCCTACTTTTAAATTTAATCTCTCATCAGCTCTTAAATTTGCTCCTTTGATGGTTGCGTCATTAGCTGTATTTATATTCATATCTTTAGCTGAGTAAAGATGAGAGTTGTTGTTTGTTAGGCTTTCAGTGTCGCTGCTGCTAGTAGAGTAGTTAAGCCCAGCACTTCCGCCGCCACCACCATACATAGTATATCTCATAGTTCCACCTATGCTTTTGTCTTTACTTCCTGATGTATAGGTATTTTTGCTAGAGTTTATGTTTAAGTTGTTTGTATTTATATCTATTAGATTATTAGCGCTTAAATTTGAACCAGTAATAGTTGTATCATTTGGAGTTAGTATCTTGATGTTATTTGCCATTAAATTTGACGGATTAGAGATTACTTCATTTGAGTTTGATTTTGATTTGTGGCCATTTACACTAGCTGCTACTCCTACGCTAAAGCCAAATGTATACCAGTTAGATGCTGCTTTTGCAGCTGCTGCTACTTGAGCTACTAGAGCTAGGCTCTTAGCTTCTACGTTTGCCATAGCCAAAGCTATATTTGCCTTATAGTATCTCTCTTCATCATTCACATTTTCAAGGATATCTGATAGATCTTCTATATCTGAGCCATCTATGCCAGGAGTTTTACTTTTATAGGCTTGCTTTAGCTCATGTAGTTTATCTTTTAGATCATCTCTAGTGTGTTTATAGCTATCATACTCTTTTTTTACCTTTTTAAGCTGCTTTATAGCTTCTATCAAAGCAAGACTAGCTGGAGCCACCTCTACGTATTCGTTTTGGGCAGTGATAGAAAGAGCTGCTTTTGCTTGTTTTAGTGTTTTTGATATATCAGTAGTGTCAGTGCTATTTAATATATCGATATTTGCATTTTTACTTATTAGATTTATATCTTCTTTGGCGATCAAATTTGATCCAGTGATACCTATCTCTTCGTTTGCATTTAAATTTATATTTTTATCTGAAACAAGGTTTGACGATATAGCTTTAGTTGATGCTACATCAGTGGTAGATTTTTCATACTCTGCGTCTGCTACTCTTGTCTTAGTGCTAGTATCATACTTAAATTCTTTTATAGGTTTTGGTTTTTGATCATTTGCAAGATCTTTGGTGCTTGGTAAATTTATACCCTTGCTCTTAGATATCTCATAGCTACTATGCTCGTTTTCGGCATTTGATATCTCAATAGAATTTGCCTTTATATTAGTATCATCTTTACTTGATAAATTTGCAGTTATAGTAGCTTCATTTGCTTTTAGATTGAGCTCTTTGGCTGCAGATATATTTGAAAGCTTTGCTAGTGTATCAAGACTTCCCTTTTCATTATATGTAGAGCGATAAATTTGAGTTAAAGTATCTCCAAACATTTGCTCAAACAAGTAGGTATTTGAACCAGTTCCAATAGGATCTATCGCAGAAGCTACCAGCATGCCTGGGTATGTCAATAATGAGATTATATTAATGTTTGAGCTCTTATGAACGCTTTTTTCTTTTATTTGCTCTTTGGCTGCTAATATAGACAAGTTATTACCAGCATTTAAATTTACATTTCTACCACCTTTAATATCTGAAGATATTATAGAGATGTCGTTGTTTGCATTTAAATTTATATCTCCTTGACTAGTACTTAAAGATGAGCCTTGCAAGTTTGTCTTATCAAGAGAGTGCATATCAAGGCTAGATTTTAATCCACCAAATGACTTCTTAGAGCTAGATCTTGCCTCATCATTTTTATAAGCTGTTGGAGCTAAGCCTATATTATTCGCATCTATGTTTATATCATTTTTGGCACTTAAATTTGAGCCAGTTACTATTGCATTGCCACCAGCTTTTAAGCTGATATCGCCTGCATTTAAATTTGAGCTAATAACCTTTTGATTTATAGCCATTATATGAGACTCTTTTTTAGAGAAAAAGCCCTTTGACTTCTCTTTAGTTTGCGTGTTCTCGTTTGTATTAGCACCCACTACATATATATCATTTCCAGCTTCTATGTTTAGCTTGTTAGTAGCTCTTAAGTTACTTGAGCTGATCTGTGTGTTTGACTTAGAGTTTAAATTTATATCTTTTGCGTCTAGGTTTGCGCTATTTAGCGTTTGGATGTTTTGTTTAAATTCCACACCTTTTTCTTTTGCGCTATGGCTATAGGCAAACTCTTTAGCGTTTATGTTTATATTATCTGCGTTTAAATTTATCTTATCAGCCTCTAAATTTGAGCCAGCGATATTTAAATTTTCTTTAGCGTTTAGGTTAAGGCTCTCGTCTGCTTTTAAATTTGAAGCCTTACTAAACTGAGATGACTCTTTGTCTAAGCTTATATTATTTGCATTTACATTTATATTTTTGGCTGAAATTTCACTTGAGTTGATATTTGCTGCATCTGCTTTTAAATTTAGATCTTTAGAGTTTAGCTCTAGGTGATTTAGGTTTAAATTTTGTGAGTTTAGATTGATATTATCAGCCACTACGCTGCCAGCTAAGCTTATGTTGCCTTTGGCGTCTAAGTCTATGTTATTAGCCATTACTAGAGCTGATGCTTTTACGTTTTTATCTTTAGCTTCATTTTTAAATTTGCTTATGCTCTCGTTTCTTGCTTCATATAAGCCATCAAGGATATTTGCTATATAAGCAGAGTTTATACTATCTAGGCTGTAGTAATACCCTTGGTTTTTAACTCTTCTATTTAGGTTTTTGATGATTGGGCTATTAAATATTGGCTCAGAGAATTTATCCAGATCAACATTTGCTAGCTTTATATCATCATTTAGTGCATAGCTTGAAAAGTCCTGCGTGCTTCCTACTATGTTATTGCCCGCTGCAAAGACTGCTGGCAAACCAACATCAGTGTATGAGAAGTTAAAATTCGTGCTTTTTCCACCTTTAGTCACCCATTTCTTTTTGCCAGTGACTTTTCCCATTTTTCCTTTCCACTCTTGCTGCTTCCATTTAAACTCATTAAAGCTTCGGCCATCTCTTCTTAAATTTAGTGCTACGTTTGTTATATCTTTGCTATCAAGCACAAGGTCGTTGCCTGCATAGATAAAGCTCTTATCATTTAGTAGCTCATCTGTTTTTAAATTTATATCATTGCTTGCTACTATGCTGCCTGGGATGAAATTTGCCTTATCTTCTTCGTTTAAAATTTCTTTGTTTATAGAGTAATAAATTCTCTTTAGCACTTCGCGGTCTTTTGCTTTGCTAGTATCAAGTACTACTTCGTTTTTGTCGATGTCTAGTCTTAGATTACTAAATACCTTTGTTGATGTGCCATATAGATATGAGTCTTTATGTAAATTTAGAGCATAAAGGGTGCTATCTTTATTTATAGCCTCTTTTAAAATTTCAGCATTTAGCTCCTGCTCGCTTAGCTCTTTGCCTAGTTTTTTAAATTTAGCCTCTATCTTTGCTTTTATCTCTTTTAAATTTACCTCTTCAAGTTTAAATCTATTCTCACCACTTTGCTTTAGAGCTAAATTTTTAGCAAATGAGCTTTTCTCCACCCTAGCCTGCGAGCTTGAGTTATTTACCAGCTTTTTAGCTTCTACATTTATATCTTTAGCATAAATCTGACTTGAGGTATTTACCAAAGTGTCTGCTTTTATGTTAAGGCTCTCTTTGGCTGCTATTAGCGCTTCATCTTTGTTTGTTATAGTCTTTGCCTCTATCTTGGCCTCTTTGTTAGAAGCGATAGCACCAGCATTAACTATATCACCATCAAGGCTTATCTCTATGTTGTTATTTGCTATCACTAGGCCGTTATTATTTACGCCTACGCCGTTACTTGTGCCAACTAGTTTGATTTTATTAGCATACATACCGCCAAGCGCGCTACTATCTAGACTAAAGCTGTTTTCTTGGTTTTTAGCTTTTACGTCGTTGTAAAGTCTATCTTTGCTTGAAGCTACCGCCTTTTCACCGATGATATTTAGCTCATTTGCGTGGATATTTGAGTTTAAATTTATAGCATTTGAGATTACGTTAGTATAGTCGCTGCTCTTATCGTTTAGGCCGCCCCCTACGATATCGATAGAGTTATTAGATATTAGCTCTATCTCTTTAGGGCTTAGTTTATTGATATTGCCTGTTGTTAGTGTGAGTGAGCGAGAGTTGATCATATTTAGACCATCTACGCTTATGCCATTTGGGTTTGCTATGACCACATCAGCTCTGCTACCAGCAACCTCTAAATTTCCTTTTAGAGATGATTTCTCAGCCGAATTTACTTTGTTGATAATAAGGCTTGCCTCTTTATTTAGCCTATAGTTTGCATCTATCTGGCCAGCTATCTTGGTGTCTATGTTTTTATTAGAGTTATTAAGGATAGTGCCTGTTGTTGGGGTATTAAACCTGCTATATTCATTTATAGATACGCCCTTGCTATCAGGGTTTGTGATGTTTATGATTAGCGTCTCATTAGGAGCTTTTAGTATATCAGGACGGTTGCTAGCACCTGGGTCAGCTATGATACTTGGCTCATTTGCTAATGCTGGCATAGTGCCAAGTAGCAAAGAGAGACTTACGTAGAAATTTAAGCCTATGGTTAAAAGGCTAGGCTTTTGTGCATTTGAAATTTGGTTGTTCTTTAGCATATTTTATCCTTAAAATTCGTAGCTTATGATGAAATTTACATTTGTTGATTTGGTTTCAAAGCTCTTTGGTTTATAAAGAGGTTTAGAGACAGATATGTCGTAGCTTAGGTTGTTGTAGGCTTTTATGTTGCCTCTTAGACCTATGGCGTATCCTGCAAGGGTGTTTTTATCCTTTATGCCGCTACTTGGGGCTCTTACCATGCCAGCGTCAAGCCCTGCATAGACAGAGTTGCTCTTATAGTAGTTATATGAGAGGGTATTTCTTACGCTTACTCCGTGGTTTCCAACAAGTGAGCTCTCCCCGTCAAATCCCCTAACACTGTGGTATCCACCGATACTAAATTTATCCTGCAAGCTTAGTTTATTTAGTCCATATCTTGCGTTGATATTTAGATCGTAGCTTAGTGGAAGTTCAAATTTATATTTGTAGTTTAGGTTTAAATTTATTAGAGCAAACCTAGATGTAGCTTCGCCGCTATCCTCCAAAGGATCAGGCTGTGATCTAAATATACCAGTGCCCTTTTTGTAAGCTAGCTTAGCGCTAAAAGCTTGGTTGTAAGAATTCCAGCTTGATTTTACGCCTACCTCATATCCAGCATTTCTTCTAGCTTGGTTATCTAGCTCGTAGTCCTCTAGGTAGTTTTTATTTTTTCTCTTAAATAGCTTTACATAGGCGCTATTTTTAAAATTTGAGTCCCTATAAAATGTATAAGCAAGGCTTAGTGAGTCGCTCTCGCTTCTACCTTTATATGTGTAGAGATTGTAGGCTGCGTTTATGATCTGGGCGTAGTCATATTTACTCTTTTCGTATTCAAGCATGAAGTAGCCAAATGGGACAGTAAAGCCGTAATAATAGTTATTTGAAGCTCCGTGATCAGTGGCGCCATTAAATTTATTTGTGACCTCATACTTTTTAAATATATCTTTGCCGCGTGAGAAGCTAAAAATTTCGTTAAATCCAAGTAAATTTAGCGTGCTTAAATTTACCATGCCTTGATACTTACCGCTTTGTTTTGAGCCAAGGTTATCAATGCTAATAGCAGCCTTTAGTGGGAAGCTATCAACTCTAGTGATCACTATATTTGAAAAGCCAGCTCTGTTTGAAGGTAAGAATTTAATGCTAACGTCATTTTTTGAGACGTTTTGCAGTGACTCAAGAGCCTGCTCGATATCTCTTATATTTGCTACTTTATTTTTATGAGAGTACTCACCAAATGCACTAAATAAGCTCGCTCTGTTTCTTTGGCTATCAAGCTCGTTTATGCTTATGTTATCTATTAAGCCAAGATTTATCACAAACTCTAGCTTGGCATCTTTTAGGCTCTTTGTAACAAGGCTCGCACTTGAAGTGATATAGCCACTTTTTATTATCTCGTTGTTAAAAGAGTTTATGATTAGATTGATAGAGTTTTTACCAAGGCAGCTGCCAGATTTAAAATCAAGCTTGTTTAAGCTAGCCTCTAAAATAGAGCTAAATTTAGAAAAGTTATCTTGATATGCTTTTCTTATTATAGCCTCATCAGCACCACTACTAGCGTTAAAGCTAGCTACTTCATTCTCACTAAGAAGTGAAATTTTATCTATTTTAAAGCATGGGGTTTCGTTTAAATTTAGCTTACCTTCTGAAGTTGGTTTTTCGTTAAATAAATTTATGTTGGAGCTTTCGTTAAAAGAGCTTGCCATATTTGCCCTAATCTCTTCGTTGTTTAACTCGTTTTTTAGATTAGTCTCATTAGCAAGTAGCGCAGCACACACCATGCTTAAAGATAAGAGAGTTCTCATCTTAACCTTCCTTGGAAATAACTATAAAGTTATATTTTCTAAAATAATTTAGTGACATTATAAAGGATATAATCTTAATCTAATATTAAAATATAATGAGAAAAAAGAATTTTTATACAAAATATTTCAAAAATGAAACTTTTTAGATATATAAATGATAAAAATAAATTTATTTTGATTTATCCTTTGTGGATAAAAATTTAATTTTATATTGACAATGATTATTATTTTGATATAATTGCGCAACTGGTTTGTATTTCGTAATTTCAGTGATTAAACT
>NZ_CABPVL010000004.1:112600-134214 GCF_902460895.1 Campylobacter concisus
AAATATAAAATTTTATTTTTAAATCTTATAAATTCAAAGCCAAAATTTCTTATAAATTTAAACCATTTTTACTTTATAATCCAACAAGCAAAACACAATCAAGCACACAATCCGCTTAGTGGCAAATTTAATCCCTGCCTAAAAACCTTACCGCCATTTTTCTAGCTTTTTCTATCTTTTCAGAGTCTTGATTTTGGACTGCACTAGAAGATATCCACTTTTTACCAAACAAAATTTGAGCCGCTTCTATCATAACTGCGCAAGCGTATAGCTCTTTTTCGCTAGAGATACCTTGCAAAAATGAGGCTTTTGTTTTATCTCGCAAGATTGCTTGGCTGGCCCTGTGAAATGACATCTGCATAAGGCTAGCTGCCGCCCAAGCCCTGCAAAGGCTATCTTTGCTGTTTAACATCTCGCTTATCAAAATATCTATTTGCTCTAACGTGCCAACCCAGCCAAGCGCTATTATAAGCTTGCGGCGAAAGGCATAATTTGTCTCCAAAAAAGAGGTGATTTGAGGGACAAGGCGGTCACAAAATGCGGCATAAAAATCTCTATGCTTAGACTTAGAAAGGATTTGCGCTATAAGATAGATGGTTTCTATTTTTAGTTTTTGATCGCTCATTTTGGCTAAGCGCTCAAACAAAAACTCCAGCCCAGCGCTTCCATGCTTATCAAAACTGCTTTCTAAATTTAGCTGCCAGCCCTCTTGCCACTCTTTGCAAATGAGCTCATAGTGGTATGCTATCTCATCACTAACGCCTAAATTTGCTATAAATTTGATCCTTTTGCCGTCCTGAAAATTCTCTTTTTTAAGCCCTAGATACTCTTTTTCAAGGTCATTTAAATTTGGCACTAAATTTCTACTTTATCATCTCAAGTTTGGCTTTGCAGGCATCTTTGTAAGCACTTGTGAAATTTGAGCTAACGCACTCGTCCAAATAGCTCTTAGCTAATTTATACTGCTTTTGTCTGATGTAAATTTCACTTGCCAAATTTAGAGCATGCAAGCGGTCCTCTGGCTCAAGCTTCATATTTAGTATAAATTTCGCCTCATCAAGCGCCTCGTCAAGATTATCTGTCTTTAACGAAGCCTCCGAGTAGTCAAAATTTAGCTTTGGTGAAAAGGTATTTATCTTTGCTCTAGTTTGTAGCTCAAGCGCCTTTTTAGCGTAGGTTGCAGCAATAGCGTAGTCGTTGCTCTTCATCGCATAGTCACATATAGCCGCATACGCCTCGATGATCTTAAAGTCCTGCCCTCTTAGCTGCTCGATCGCACTGATCGTTGAGACCGCCTCGGTAAAGCGCTTTAGCGCAAGCAGCGAGTAAAATCTATCAAAAAGAGATGGCGTAGGATCTGAGTACTCGACCGCTGAGCCAAGCGAGAGCGCGTCGTTTGCTGCAGTGATCGCATGCTCGTAGTCTTTATTTTTATATAAAATTTTGCTCAAATTTACCAGCCACTCGACTCTATCTTCTAAATTTTCATCCTTTACATGCGCCTTGGCAAGCTCTAGCGCGTCGTTGTAGCGCGCCGTTCTAAAGTAGCAGTTAAATAGCTTAAACTGCGGCAAAGAGACCTTGCTCACATCGTAGTTTTCTAGTAAATTTACAACCGCCGTGCAGTCATCTTTGATGAAAAACTCTTTTGTTAGCTCAAGCGCAGCCTCATTTACAAGCTCCATTGCCCGGCTTAAATTTTCATCTTTTGCGAGGTTGTTGTAAGCTAGCGCGTCGGCAAATTTACGCTCTTTTAGATCAAGCTCGAGCTCGCTAATTAGTGCCTTTTGGCTGATATTTGTGCCGGCATATTTTTCGATGAGATCTTTATATCTTGCGTGAAGTGCGGTGGCGTTTTTGTCGTCCTCTTCAAAAAATAGCCCATCCTTTGCCTTAGCGACCTCATCGATATAATCGCCATATTTAAACTCTTTTTCGTATCTATTTAGATACTCATACGCCCTTTTTTCATCTTTGGTTTTGGCTAAATTTAGCGCTAAATTTTTTAGTGCTGCCTCGTAAAAATCCTTTGTCCTGTCGCTATTATTTACCAAAATTTCATAAATTTTAGCAGCCACGTCTGGCATATCTTTACTGGCAAATGTATAGGCTAAATTCATCGATTTTGTCGGATCGTTCATGAAAAATTTTTCATTTGCATTTGCGATCTTTAGTACAAATTTCTTCGCCTCGTCAAATTTCTCTTTATCGATATTTGCATCTGCTAGGCTTAGCGCTGCTCTACTTGCAAGGTCGATGTCATTTGTAGAGTATAGCACCTTTTCATAGTCGCTTAGCGCCTCTTTTTGCCTGCCTATTTTATATAGGTAGTCAGCATAGTCAAGCGTGGCAAGCTTTGTAAATTTTGACTCTGCGTGCTCTTCGCTTAGTATGTCAAGCATATATTTTGCATCACTTGCGATGCTATCTTTGAGGTAAGCTCTGGCGATGAGATATAGCACCTCTGGGTAGTTCTCATCAGAAGGAAATTTTCTTATCCAAGCTCTGCCCTCGCTTACAATATCTTTTGGCTCCAGCCCCTCAAACTCGCTCTTTGTCTCAAAAATTTTATCAAGCGCTCTTAGTCTAAAAAGTAAAAACTCACTTGAGAAAAGACTGGCTGGGTGCCTTTTCATCGCTGTTTGCGTATCTTTTACCACGCTTTCATAAGCGCCCTTTTCGTAAGCTCTTTTTATATTTATGTAGATGTCTATATCATTGCTATCAAGCCCAGCGATAGGCGCTTTGTTAAGATCAAGCGCTCCGATGCTTGGACTTAGCATATCTCTAAAATCAGGCGAAAAATTTAGCCCAGATACTCTTTTGTTGTTTTCGCTCATCGAAGTGTCGATGATGATGCTAAAGTGCTTTGAAATGGTCGTCTTTGGCGTATCTTGCACGCTTGGGCTGCTGTAAAGCTCAGTTTGAACATTTAGAAGTTTTGAGGGTGCCTTTGGCATGATGACGATAAAGAGCTTGCCATCTTGCTTTTTATATTTTATGTCCATTAAAGGCAGCGTCGTATCTTCGATCTTTGGCAAGATCCCATCATCGAGCATACAAACGTAGCGCTTCGTGTCATAGGCTAAAATTTGCTCCACGCATTCAAATTCTTTCTCGTCGCTTAGCTGAAGGACGCTATAAGGCTTATTTGCGTTTGCGCCGCTGTTTAGGCTAAGGCTAAAGGCGGATAGATAAAGCGGTAAAAATAAGATGGTTAAGAGCTTTTTCATGCCGCCATTATAGTTAAATTTTCTAAAATCCTGAAGCAAAGACAAAATGCTCGATAAATTCCAAAATCGCCCCAGAAAACAAAAAGGCAAAGACCGTGCCAGCAACGGCAACTCCAACGATCACTTTTAGCGCCATCGAGACATTTGAGATGTAGATATTTTTATCTTTTACGATAGGCTCTTTTAAAAACATAAAAACGATGAGCTTTAGGTAGTAATAAATCGCAATCGCTGAGTTTATCATGATGATGAGGCTAAGCACGATGTAATCAGACTTTATGAGCGATGAGATAAGCACCATCTTGCCCCAAAATACGCTAAAAGGCGGTATGCCAGCAAGGGCGATCATGAAAATTCCCATTATCACGGCGTAACTTGGCAAAATTTTAATAAGCCCTGAAAATTTCTCATACGGATGTTTAAAGCGCTTGTCCCAGCAGACGACGTCGTCGCACCTTGCCACCCAAAGCATAGAAAATGCGCCCAAATTTGCAAACAAAAACATGATCCAGTAAAAAAACAAGGCGACATTTGCCTCGTGAGAATTCGCTACAAGCGCGCAAAGCACGACACCAGCGTGAGCTATCGAGCTAAAAGCAAGCATCCTTTTGACGTCCTTTTGCACTAGCGCCATGATGTTTGCAAGGCTCATCGTAAGCACGGCGATGATGTAGAGCATATCTTTTATCCATGAAATTCCAGAGCCCTCAAGCATCGCAAAAATTCTTAACGCGACGATAAATCCCGCAACCTTTGGCACGATCGACATATAGCCTGCTAGCGGGGCATTTGAGCCCTCATAAACATCTGGTATCCATGTGTGAAATGGTATGAGCGAGAGCTTAAAGCCAATGGCTGAAGCGATGAAAACGCAGCCAAGCAAGATGATCAAATTTTGATTTAGGCTAAGATCTTTTATGGCAACGCCTATACGAGCGATGTCTATTGAGTTTGTTGCTAGATAAAACATCGCTATCGCCATCGCAAAAAAGCCAGCTGAGAGAGAACCCATCGCGAAGTATTTGATAGCAGCCTCGACGCTTTTTGCCTTGTTGTGAAGGGCGATTAGGGTGTAGAGGCAAAGCGAGCTGATCTCAAGGCCTAGAAAGATGATGAGTAGGTTGTTTGAGCTCACCATAAACAAAAATCCAGCGATCATAAACAAAAATAGCGCGTAATACTCGTAAATTTTATACTCAAAATACTCTTTTGTGCTAAGTGCCAGCGGGATGAAAAGGGCTGAGGCGATTAGGATAATGATCTGCGAGATGATAGAAATTCCATCAACTAAGAGCATATCCCAAAAGCTTAGGCTAAGACCGTTAAAATCAAGTGTAATGCCTAAATTTACAAATATAGCGATGATACAAAATACGCAGTAGAAATTCCTCGAAAGATCCTTTTTTATCGCTCCAACTATGAGGATAAAAAGTGCAAAAACCATCATGCTAAGCATCGGCGAGAGTGATTGCAAAGAGATCTCGTTTAGGTCTAAAAAGGCTATTTCGTTCATAGTTTGCTCCCACCATTTAAAGATGAAATTTTATCTTTTGTGCCGCTATTTACAGCTCTAGTTTGCATTTTGCTTATGATATTTTGCACGCTTGGCTCAAGCGGTTTTAGTATCAAATTTGGTGCGATGCCAAGAATGATTATGAGCAAGCAAAGTGGCACAAGAGCGGCTAACTCTTTAAAATTTAGATCTTTTAGGATTAAATTTTTCTCTTTGCACTCGCCAAAAAAGACCCTTTTATAAAGTACCAGCATATAAACAGCACCCACGATGATGCTAAAGCCACCAAGTAGCGCAAAGAGCTTGTTTAGCTTAAAGACGCCAAGTAGGCTCAAAAACTCGCCTACAAAGCCAATGGTTAGTGGCAAACCGATGCTTGCAAGAGTTGCTATAAAAAACACAAGCGCATACTTTGGCATCACCTTAGCAAGGCCGCCAAATTCGCAAATTTCTTTGGTGTGAGCCCTCTCGTAGATGACGCCAACTAGCAAAAACAAAGCGCCACTAACGATGCCGTGGCTTATCATTAAAAATATTGAGCCGCCAAGGCCTATTAAATTTAGTGAAAAGATACCAAGCATGATGACACCCATGTGTGAAATGGAGCTATAAGCGATCACTTGTTTCATGTCGCTTTGCGCGTAGGCAACGAGGGCTGCGTAGATGATCATGATGATGGCTATGACGCAGACAAAGCCACTTAAAAGCAGGCTCGCATCTGGAAAAAGTGGGAGCGAAAATCTCACAAAGCCGTAAGTACCCATCTTTAAAAGCACGCTAGCAAGCAGCACCGAGCCGATCGTAGGAGCCTGTCCGTGCGCGTAAGGTAGCCACGTGTGAAATGGAAATAGCGGAGTTTTCACGCCAAAAGCGAAGAAAAATGCTAAAAATAGCCAAATTTGAGCATTTTCTCCGATGCCAAGCTTGTACCAATCAAGCAGATTAAAGCTAAAGACGCCGCTTTTTTGATAGCACAGATAGCCGATAAAAATGATCGCTACTAGCATAAAGACAGAGCCTAAAAATGTGTAGATGAAAAATTTGATCGCCGCGTAAATTCTATTTTTACTGCCAAATGCGCCGATGATGTAAAGAAGCGGTATGAGGCTAAGCTCCCAAAAGCTGTAAAATAAGATCATATCAAGCGCGCTAAAGACGCCCATCATCGTGCTCTCTAAAAATAGCACGCTAATAACAAGGTGCTTGAAATTTCCATCATCGCTAAGAGCGGCGATAGAGATGAAGCTCATAAATGCGCTAAGGACTATAAGCACAAGCGAGATGGTGTCGATGCCCACAAAGTAGCTGATATTTAGGCTTGGTATGAGCGAGACTTGATGCGTTAAAACAAAGTCATAACCCTGAAAATCGACATTTACACAGATAAAAATGGCTAGCAAAAGCTCGATTAGCGCGATGCTTGCTCCATAAAATTTGATGCTTTTATTTTCTATCAAAAAGCCAAGTATTGCGCTTATTGCTGGGAAAAATATTATGACACTTAGCATTATTTGGCTCCGTTTAATAAAAATATAAAGCTTAAAAGCAAGGCAAATCCTGCAACCATAAACCTAAGCATGACGCTAAGATCGCCACTTTGCATCTTGTTTGCAAGATATGCAAATTTAGTAACCAAAAGTGCGACAAAATCAACACTTTTATCAACTATCATCTCATCAAATTTCTTACAAATTTTAGAGATTAAAGCGTAGCCATTTATAAAAAATTTCTCATAAAATTTTGGTATAAAGTAGGCATTTTGCAAAATTTTATAAACTCTACTTTCGCAGATGCTCTCTTTAAAAATTTCTTTTTTATAAGCAAAGACAGCAAAGCCAGCGCTTGCAAGCACCAGAGTAAGCGTTAAAACGAGTAAGAAAATTTCACTGCTGTGAGATAAATTTAGCTTAAAATCCCCAAGGCTAGCACCTAAAAACTCGCTAAAGTTGCTCCAGAAAAAGCCGCTGATGACTGAGAGAACGCCAAGCAAGCTCATGCCAACAAGCATGTAGTTTTTGGCTTCATGTGCGTGCTCCTCGCTCTTTGTCCTTGCAAAAAAGACTAGCATTACAAGTCTAAAGCTATAAAATGCCGTAAGCACCGCGCCAAAGAGCAAGACGGCCCACAAAATTTGATTTTCACTAAAGGCGACCTCTAAAATTTTATCTTTTGAAAAAAAGCCAGCAAATGGATAAAAGCCAGCTAGCGCACAGCTTGCGATGATAGAAAGAAGTGCGGTTGGCTTCATAAATTTATAAAGTCCGCCCATTTTTTTGATATTTAGCTCGTCATTCATCGCGTGCATGACGTTTCCAGCGCATAAAAATAGCAAAGACTTGAAAAATGCGTGCGTGACAAGGTGAAAAAGTGCGATCTTGTAAGCCCCTAGACCAGCGGCTACAAACATATAACCAAGCTGCGAAAGCGTCGAGTAAGCGACTATCTTTTTAAGGTCATTATGCACTAGCGCGATGCTTGCGGCAAATATCGCTACAAATGCGCCAAGGCAGGCGATAAAGTGCGAGACTTCAGGCACATTTGCAAAGATGAAATTTACGCGTATGACTAGATAGACGCCAGCTGTCACCATGGTCGCGGCGTGTATGAGTGCAGAAACCGGCGTTGGGCCCTCCATGGCGTTTGCAAGCCAAGTGTGAAATGGAAACTGCGCGCTTTTACCCATGGCGCCTATGAAAAGAAGTGTGGCGATGATGCCTAAATTTAGCCCAGAAAGGTCGCTTCTAGCGTTAAAAACCTCGCTAAATTTAAGCGAGCCAAAGCTATAAAATATATAAAAGATACCAACAAGCATGGCTAGATCAGCCACTCTGTTCATCACGAAAGCCTCGTTTGCAGCGACGTTTGCGCTAGGCCTTTTATACCAAAAGCCAATGAGCAGCCAAGAGCAAAGCCCAACGCCCTCCCAGCCGATAAAGAGCCCTATGAAGTTATCGCTTGAGACAAGGACGTTCATGCAAAAGACAAAGAGCCCAAGGTAACTAAAAAAGCGGTTGAAACTCGCGTCATCTCTCATGTAGCCAATGGAGTAGATATGCACGATGCTAGCGACCACGCCCACGGTGCTAAGCATCACAAGGCTGATGGCGTCAAGGTAGAAGCTAAAGCTAAGATCAAGCGAGCCTAAGTTTATAAACTCTTTTAGGGTTAAATTTAGTGGCTCATCTACGCTAAGACTAGCCGTTAGCATGAGTGAAGCTGTGGCGCTAACGATCATGAGAAGCGAGCAAAAAAGACCGATAAATAAATTCTTGCTGCTATGCGAAAAGATACCAGCTATGATGAAGCTAAGAAGCGGGAAAAATAGCGAAATACAAAATAAAATCATCTCTTAGCCTTTCATATTTGTCATCGACTCTAGGCTTATGCTGCCAGTCTTTTTATACCAAAGCACGAGCAATCCAAGCCCCACAGCGACCTCGCTAGCGGCGATGGCTACTATGAAAAATGCGATGATCTGCCCAGTTAGGTCAAAGTAGTATTTCGAGATAGCAGCAAGCGCGATATTTGCTGAGTTTAGTAAAATTTCGCTTGAGAAAAATAGCATTATCAAATTTCTTCTTCTCATTATGCCAACAAGCCCTATGACAAAGACCAGACTTGCTAGGATGAGGTAGTGAGTAAGGCATATCATAGCATCTCCTCAAATTTGCTTTGCGCGTCTAGGTCTTTATGTATCAAGATGATGCCAGCCACCATCGCCACAAGTAGCATGATAGCGCACATCTCAAAGGCAAGCAGATACTTGCTAAAGAGTAAAATTCCAACCGCTTCGATGTTGCCAAGATTAGCGAGGGTAGAATTTACTACCTCTTGCTTAGCGCTATAAATAGGCGCTAAAAAGATAAATATCAAAAGAAGCGCTATGAAGCTGCTTAGAAGATAGACGATTATCTTTGTTTTTTTGCTACTTTTTGGCTCGCACTCCTTGCTGGTGTCAAAAAACATCATCGCAAATGCGTATAAAACGACCACTGCACCTGTATAGACGACGATTTGCACCACGCCTAAAAACTCAGCCCCAAGCAAGAAAAATATAGCTGAGATAAAAACCATGCCAGCAGCTAGCGCAGAGACTGCATTTAGGGCGTTTTTGCAAAGCACGCTAAAAGAAAAACTAACTAATATAAGGGCGCTAAAAAGATAAAATGCAAAGCTCTCATACATCGCCTGACCCTTTTAAATTTATATCCATCACTTCTGCCTTATCTTCATTTGTAAGCGCATTTGGCGTCTTTTTTACTAGGCTACTAGCATTTTTAGGTAGCGCGCCATAGCCCTCAAACTCAGCTTGATCTTTTAAAAATTTATCATCCGTCAAAAACTCAGCCTTTGTGCCAAAGAGGATTTTATTTTCACTTGCGACCTCGTACTCTTGCCCGCAAACTATGGCAAGCTCAGGGCAGACATCAGCGCAAAATCCGCAATATACGCACCTACTTAAATTTATCGTGTAGCTTGCGACCTTTTTGCGGCCATCTTCTCCAAGCGAGGTCTTCATCGAGATGCAGTTGCTAACACAAATTTTCTCGCATAGCCCACAGCCTATGCAGCGCTCATTTTCGCTTTCAACAAATTTTAAAAGCCTATGAATTCCCCTATATCTGGCGTTTAGCTGCATCTTTTGCATAGGGTATTTTAGAGTGTGCGACTTGCTAAAGAGCATCTGCTTTAGCGTGATCTTTAGCCCCACCAAAAGATCAAGCTTAAAAGTAGCGGCGATGAAGTGCTTAAATTTATCAAATGCCCCTTTTGGCTCTATCTTTTCGTCTATCAAAATATATCTTTTCTCGTTCATTTTACGCCTTAGATAAGTAGTGCAAAGCCGGTGATTACGACATTTAAGATGCCAAGCGGAAGTAAAATTTTCCAGCAAAGCATGCTAAGCTGATCGACCCTTAGATGCGGCCACGACGCCCTCGTCCAAAGAAAAAAGAAAAAGACTAGGCTTGATTTTAAAAGTATCATTAGCCCGCCTGGGATAAACAAAAACTCATTGAAACCGCCCAAAAACAAAAGCGTGATGATGATGCTTGCTGCGATCATGTTTGTGTATTCGCCGATAAAAAACATCGCCCATCTCATGCCGCTGTACTCGGTGCCATAGCCTGCTACGATCTCGGTCTCGTTTTCTGTTAGACAAAACGGCGTTCTGTTGCACTCCACAAAGCTTGCCATCACAAAAAGCACGAAGGCAAGGGGCTGCTTAAATATAAGCCAATTAAAGATGCCTTTTTGGTAGTTGTTTATATCAACTAACGAGAGCGAGCTAGTCACCATGACAACGCTTAAAAGCGCCATGCCAGCGACCACTTCGAAGCTAAGAAGCGATACGACTGCGCGAGCGGCGCTGATTAGTGCAAATTTATTGTAGCTTGCAAGACCTGCTGCAAGTGGCGAAAAGACGCAAACCGCTGCCACGCCAGCGATATACAAAACGCCCACATTTATATCTGCAAGTATCGGTCTAATCGTATGCCCAAAAACCTCAAACTCAGGCAAAAATGGCACAGGCGCAAGCGCTGCAAATGCCGCGATAGCAGAGATGAGAGGGGCTATTAGAAAGATAAATTTATTTGCATTTGCTGGGACGATGTCCTCTTTTGTAAAGAGCTTTATCATGTCAGCCACGATCTGAAGCACGCCAGCAGGCCCCACCATATCAGGCCCCACGCGGCGCTGCATGTAGGCTAGCACCTTTCTTTCAGCATAAGTCGCAAGCCCTGCAAGGCTAGCCATGACGGCCAAGATGACGACTGCTTTAACAATAGTTGTTATCACAAAAAATAGCATTTCACTCATTCTCTGCCTTTATTATTTTTACGCTAGCAAAACTCTTGCCCTCAAAAATGGCGCTTAGATCAAGCTTATCATCGTAGTCGCCAAGATAGGCTGCCACGCCTCCTAGCTCGCTATCAAGCTCCACGCAAATGGCAAGCTTTTGCCCATTTTTTTCTAAAATGACAGCTTCGTTTTGTGAAATTTCAAATTTAGCCATAAACTCACTACTTGCGTAAAGTTTCGCGCGTTTAGCTGTCTGGCTAGCGTAGTTTGCAAAAAATGAAGGCAGATTTATAGGATTTGCAAGACTTATTAGCGCTTCGTCCTCTTTTAAATTTAGCTCATTTTTCTCTTTAAAAAGTGGCTCTATATCGTCTTTTGGCGTGAAATTTGAAATTTCAAGCTTGTAGCCTCTGTGGCTTGTGCCATCATTTGCGTAAAAGTTTTCTAAATCATCAAATTTAACGCCCCTATAGCCCTTCTCTTTTGGCAGCTGCGCTGTGTAATCAATCGTATTTTTAGCCACTAGCCCAAGCGCATTTGCGATGTCGTTTAAGAAGTAGCCACCATGTGTCAAAGCCGCATTTGTCGGCACTACTTCGTTATTTATGCTTGTAAATGTGCCCTCTTGCTGATTTAGCGCACCAGCGTCAAGATCGCCCTCAAAAATGCTAAATTTAAACTCGCCCATTTCATTATATCCTAGCGTCTTGCCAGGCTTTTTCTCGTGTGAAAGCGTGCAAATTTTAGCCACGCCAAGCGAATTTGTGCGAGGTGGTATCAGCATTACAGCAAAAGGCGTAGCTCTTGCGATCACTCCAGTAAGAGCGGCAAGTAAATTTGCATTTTCATGAGCGTAAAAGTCGCTACCTAAAATGAGCGTAAATTTAGCCTTGCCTTCGCAGAGGGCGGCTACTTCTAAGCCAAAGCTCTCATCAAATTTTTCAAGTCTAGCCTGAAGTGCTGCTGGTAAATTCTCACCCCAGTTTTTAAGCACAAAGAGTAAAATTTGCTCCAATTTGCCAGTCTCTTTGTCAGCCTCATAGCTCACACAGGCAAAATTCTTTGAAAATTTCTTCACCACCTCATCGGCGATGTGATGAAAGTAAATTCCACTAGCCTTATTCATCTTAAGGGCGTTATTTAGCTTATAGCTTGTAACTGGGCTCTCATGGCGCAAGAAGCCACCAGCCGTGATGATAAAGTCGCTATTTTTTAGGCTCTCATAGTCTGCGTTATATGAGCTAAGGCCGCTAAATTCGCTAAAAATATTTAAGAAATTTTGAAATTTAAAAGCCTCATAGTTTAATAAATTTAGATCAAATTTCTCTCTCAAGCGCTCCAAAATAAGCGCCTCTTCATTTGTTATGAAGCTATTAAATTTTATATTTTTTATGTTGCCGTTTTTAAAATTTAAGACTAGCTCATTAAATTTCGCCTCATTTTTACGGGCATTTTCGTTGTGAAAGTCGTAGCCAAACCTTGCCGCACCGCTTATCTCACCAAAGTGAAAGTCGTTGCTAACGCGGTAAATTTGCTTGCTTCTATCGCTAGTGCTTTTCTCTTTTACGTCATAAAAAATGAGCTCGCAGTCGCTTTGGTGCGGATTTGCCGCTGGGACACGGCTTAGCTCCCAGATGTTTGAGCTATACTGAAAATCTGAGCTAACAAGCGCGCCAACAGGGCAAACGCTGATGCACTCGCCACAAAATGAGCAGTCCAAATTTTCACCCACACTTGGGGCAATTAAGCTCTTTTGCATCTTACTAAAGACGGCGTAGGCATCTTTAGGCATGCTCTCTTTTAGCTCTTTTGGCACCTCTACACCTCTTGGCACCGTTTTTAGCGCGCTCTCGCCGATCTTATCTTTACAGACCGTCACGCACCTCTCGCAGACCACGCAAAGGGCTGGGTCGTAGTTTATGAGCCCCCATTTTTTGTGCGGTTTATGCGTGTCAGTAATGGCAAATTTTTGCTCATTTACACGCAGATGCGCCGTTAAATTTTGCAATTCACACTCGCCGCTTTTGTCACAAACGCCGCATTGAAGGGGGTGATTGACGCAGTAGGTCTGCATGATCGCATTTCGCTCGGCAGCGATCTCTGGCGTATTTGTGTAAATTTGCATATCCTCTTTAGCTTTGGCGTTGCAGCTATAGACCACTTTGCCGTTTGCCTCGACCATGCAAAGCCTGCAAGCAAGCGTTGGCGAACAGCCACTAAGGTAGCAAAGCGCAGGGATGTAGATGCCATTTGCCCTTGCGATGTTTAGGATGCTCTCGCCCTCGTTTGCCTCTAAAATTTGATCGTTTATGGTGATTTTCATTTGCTAACTACTACTTGTTTAAATGCATATCCATCAAAATTTTTTGTGCCAAGCACGGCAACCGTGCCTTTTAGCGTTGGATCAAGCCTAAATTTAGCGCTCACGCTAAAGTCTTTTGCCTTTAAATTTAATGTTTCGCCATCCTTTGCCTTTGCCACGATGCCAAACTGCACGCCGCCCACGATCTCGTCGCTTGCGTTTTTGTTTAGATAGACGACCGCTCCGTCAAAATTGTCAAGCTCTCTTAGCTCGCTTACTTCTTTGACGCTTGCAAATTCTTTGATCTCGCTGCCTGCTAAGACGACATTTTTACCTAAAATTTCAAGTAGCCAAAAGATCGCATCTTTGTCTGGATGAGTAAAAAAAGAGTCATCGATGATCACGTTTTTTACGTCCTTTATCCACTCGCCAAGCTCCTCAAACTCCTCCTCACCCACGTTGCACTCACCGCTTATCAGCCCATCATCAAGCTCGTCAAAAAACTCATTTTGCACCAAATTTGCATACTTGCAAAGAAGCGCCAAGACATAGCTTATTGATCCTATCTCGCAGCGGATCAAATTTTTGCCGCCAAGCTCGTTATCTTCAAAGCATGAGATGTATTTAAACTCGTGCTCTTTTATCTTTTTTGCTAAATTTTTGTCGCTCAAACTTAGTAAATTTGCGATACTTAGGCTCTTGCCTGCTATTAGATCATTAAATTTCATATCTTGCCCTTTTTTATCGTTAATACCCAATCAACTTGGTTAAATTTAAGCGAGTTCATCACTTCGCAGTTTAGGTTATAAGCCAAATTTACAGCCTTCTCCACGCCGCTGTAATCGCCTATCTCAAACAAAAATATCACCACTTCGTCTGGCTCGCTAGCCTTTATCTGCTGTCCAAGAGTGCTCAAAAACTCGCTCTTTAGATGCCTAAGATCGACCCTTTTCATCTATCAACCTCACCTAAGATGATATTTGTGCTGCCTATTATCGCGGCCACGTCTGCCACGTACTGCCCAACTAGCATATCTTCATAAATAGCGCAGTGCCAAAAGCTTGGTGTGCGGATTTTTAGGCGGTACGGGCTTGCGCTGCCGTCTGAGTTTATATAAATTCCAAGCTCGCCCTTTGGCGACTCACTAGCAAAGTAAATTTCGCCCTTTGGTGGCTTTAGACCCTGAGTTATCAGCACAAAATGCTGCATTAATGAGTAGTTTTGGCTCATTATCTGCTCTTTTGAAGCGCTCACATACTCTGGCGCGTCGGCGATGATAGCGGGGTTACTTGTCTGATACTTGCTAACGCACTGCTTTAAAATTTTCACGCACTCGCGCATCTCTTTCATATAAAGTAGGTATCTCGCGTAGCAGTCGCCTTTGGTGGCGTAAGGCACGTCAAATTCTAGCTCGTCGTAGATGAGATATGGCTCTTCTTTTCTGATGTCGCGTGCGATGCCACTTGCTCTTAGCATGACGCCAGAGCAGCCGCTACTAAGGGCTAGCTCTTTGCTAACTACGCCCACATCAACAAGCCTTGCTTGCCAAATTCTATTTTCACTTAGCAGATCTTCGTAAAGCGTGATGTCGCTTGGAAATTTCTCACAGAATTTAAGCAGCTCCTCGCACCAGCCATCAGGCAGATCAAGCGGCACACCACCGATCCTTATCGAGCTATGAGTTAGCCTTGCGCCGCAGTATTTTTCTATGAGATCAAGGACGTATTCGCGCTCTCTAAATGCGTATAAAAAGACGCTCATTGCCCCCACGTCAAGGGCGTGCGTAGCTAAAAATAAAAGGTGCGAGCTGATGCGGTTTAGCTCCAAAAGCATCACTCTAATGATCTGCGCACGGCGAGGCACTTCTATGGCGCAAAGCTTCTCCACAGCCGCGCAAAATGCGTAGTTATTGGCACTCGATGCGATGTAATCCACTCTGTCAGTCACTGGGATAAATTCCTGATAGGTCATATTTTCAGCCATCTTTTCAACGCCTCGGTGCATAAAGCCAACCTCTGGCATAGCGCGCACGACCTTTTCTCCGTCAAGCTCAAGCACGAGCTTTAGCTGTCCATGTGCGCTTGGGTGCTGCGGGCCAAAATTTAGTATCATCTTGCCGTCATTTTGCTCAAATTCTAAATTTTCAAAAAATGGTTTTAAGCGGTTTGGTGCCTGGCTCAAGGTCTTTCCTTTACTATCTGGCTTTGGTTAAATTTAGCCTTTTTGACAAATCTCACGCCGCCTTCTTCTTGATACTCGTAGTCTTCATTTTCGTCAAACACTCTTGAAAAGCCAAAGGTATCTTTCTCATCGACAAAGGCTGGGTCGCGGTTCTCTTCGCCGATCTGCTCTCTAAATTCACGCCCAAAAATTTTATCTACCTCGTACCATTTAGCAGCCTCGTCGCCAACTAGCGGATAGCTCTTTAAAAGTGGGTGCGAGTGCCAGTCATCAGGCATTATAAGACGCTTTAAATTTGGATGATCTTTGATTAAGACACCACTTAGATCATACATCTCGCGCTCAGCCCAGTTTGCGCTTTTATAAAGCTCGCAGACGCTTTTTAGCATTTCATCCTTTTTGACAAAGCACTTTACTCGCGTGCGCCTATTTTTGCTAACACTTAAAAGCTGATAAAAGACCTCGTATCCACCTTTTTGAGCTATATAATCAATCGCCGCAAGCTCGCAAAGCTGCTCGTAGCCAAAGTTTTTTAACGCTTCAAGCGCTTTAAAATTTTCACTAGAATTTACATAGAGAACAAGTTGGTCAAACTCCACGTAGCTAGGTAAAATTTGCACTCCGCTTTGCTCTAAAGCAGCCAGCTCTTCGTCAAATTTCGAGCCACTTGCTGCTTCTTTTGGCGTCTGCTTGGCGATATAAAATTTCTCGCTGTAGTACTGCTTTTTTTGCAGGTCGTTTTTTGGCTTATACTCTCTCATATTTCGAGCTTTCTTGGCTTTTGCGCCCTAAATGCACTTTGTTTTCTTATCTTTTTTTGAAGCATCATAAGTGCGTATTGAAGCGTCTCTGGGCGCGGGGCACAGCCTGGGATGTAGATATCGACGGGGATTATGCGGTCTACGCCTTGAACGGTTGAATAGGTGTTAAACATACCGCCAGTGTTTGCGCAGCTACCCATCGAGATGACCCACTTTGGCTCAGGCATCTGGTCGTAAAGTCGCCTTGTAAATTCGGCATGCTTTTTAGTTAGCGTGCCAGCTATGATCATCACCTCCGAGTGCCTTGGACTAGCGCGAAATATAGTGCCAAATCTATCAAAGTCATATCTGCTCGCCCCACTTGCCATCATCTCGATCGCACAGCATGCAAGCCCGTAGCTAAGCGCCCAAAGCGAGTTGCTCCTGCCCCACTGCACGAGCTTATCAACGGTTGTTAAAACTACTGGCAAACCGCCATTTGCAACGTAGTTTATCTGATGCTTTGCCATTTAAAGACTCCTTTTTGCCATGCGTAGGCAAAGCCGATGAGTAAGATCGCCACAAAAAGCAGCATCTCGATGAGCCCAAATAGCCCAAGTAGCCTAAAATCCACCGCCCACGGATACATAAAAATGACCTCAACGTCAAATAAAATAAATAAAATTCCATAAAAAAAGTAGTGGATATTTATCTTATTTGGCTGTTTTACTGTTGTCGGTCCGCACTCGTAAAAGCCAACTTTTAAACGCTCAGTGTTGCGGTTGGCCAGCTTTTTGCTTATTTTTGAAGATAAAAATGTTATCAAGCTAAACGAACAAGTAGCTAACAAAAGTATGATAAAAGCGCCAAGATAGGTGCTGTCAAGCTCTGAGTGTGACATACTTCGCCTTTTTTAATTTTTGAAAATTCTACTAAATTTAAATTTATTTGACCTTGAAATAGCTCAAGAGTAGCGATGTAAATCTCTTTTTGTGTAAAAAATACTCTTATTTTATCTTTTCCACGGCGTCTTTTGCGGCACTTATGCGCTCTACTTCATCAAGCTCGCGCACAAAGCCATCTTTAACTAAAATGATCCTAGTTGCCACGTCAAAGTAGCTATCATCGTGGCTTACGGCGATGACGCTTATGCCTTTGCTTTGCAAAAACGGCAAAATTTCTTTATAAAATTTACGCTTGAATAATGGGTCTTGATCGGCCGCCCACTCATCAAGGATAAGGATAGAGCGGCGCTCTAAGATGGCTATTAGCAGGCTTAGGCGCTTTCGCTGGCCGGTTGAGAGCTGCGTGGTGCTAAGCTTATTATCAATGACACTTACCTTTTTATCGATCTCAAGTAGAGCCAAGAGCCCCTCTATATCGCTTTGGCTGGCAAAGCCTTCATGAGAGAGTGTCTGTGAAAATAGATAAAAATCAGCAAAAATAGCGCTTATCTTTGCTTGATAGCTTTGTAAATTTGCCTCATCTATCTTTGTGCTATCAAGGTAAATTTCGCCGCTGCTTGGGCGGATAAGTCCGCAAAGAATGTTTATAAGCGTGCTTTTGCCGCTGCCATTTTTACCGATGATAAATGTTATCTCGCCGCGTTTGATCTCTAAATTTACGTCATTTAGGCTAAATTTGCCGTGAGCGTAGTTGAAATTCAGATCCTTTAGCCTGATACTTTGCCACTCATCGCTTAGGCTATCGTCAAATTTAAAGCCCTCTTTAAATTCATTTAAATTTAAACTCATGATCTTCTCTAAACTCACCTTTGCGCTAAGTGCGGCTGGTATGGAGCCAACCATACTCATAAATGAGCCTCTTAAAAATAGTATCGTTAGGCTGATACTAAGTGCTGTTTGCAGGCTCGCCCAGCCAAATGCCACGCATAAAAATACGCAAAGTCCGACTGAGCCAAGCAGCATCACGTTTGTGAAATTATCACTTAGTGCGTGAAATACGTCAGCTTTTACCATGCTTTGGCGCTTCTTGTCGCCTGTCAAATTTAGCTCGTCAAAGCAGATGCTTGCCCTTGCTCTGTTTAGACTAAGCTCTCTATGCCCTTCGACGATGTCGTCGTAGTGCCTTTGCAGCGCGTCATCTTGCGTCCTTGAGTCTTTAAAGTAAAAATGGATCTTTTTCATCAAAAGCGTGTTTATAAAAAGCGTCGCACCTATCCAAACGGCTAGAAATATAAAAACTTTTGGCGCGATCACGCAAAGATAGATGCTAGCGCAGATGATGAAAACTAGGCTTTGTATGAAGCCAGTAGCACTCATAAAGGCAAATGTGATCGTTTTTATGTCGTTGTTTAGACTTGCTATGATCTTTGCCTTGCCGATCTCGTTTATTACGCTATTTGGCGTGTCTAAAATTTGCTTTACGCTTTGATATCTAAGCTCGTAGATAAATTTATGCCCAAAATTTGTAAGTGAGATGTTTGCAGCGATGGCGCTTAGAAAAAAGAGAAGCAAAACCGCTATAAATTTAACCGCCACAAAGGCGTCAAATTCTTTTAAATTTACAAGTTCGTTGTTGATAAAAGAGAGCGTCCAGACGCCAAGCCCGCTAAAGGCAAGCGTCAGGATCACTATTTTGATTATTGAAAAAAGATTGCTTTTTATTAAATTTACAAGCATTACATGGCAGCACGTGGCTGGATGATGTTTTGATCAAATTTTTGCTCGGTATTTTCACTCATGATGTGAAGTACCTTGCTGCGTTTGATCTTCGCGTCATCCTTAAATATCGCGCGAACCTTGTCCATGCCAGCATAAAAGTCACGCATGAGCACGACGCAGATGTATTTGCCAAAAAACGTTGGCTTGATAACGCCATTTTCTTCGTAGATCGCATTTACTAGTTTTAGCAAGCTAAGCTCGACAAATAGGTCTTTGTTGATGTTTGCGTTGTTTTGCTCGTTGTAGGCTTTAATATCAACAGCACCGTCAAAAAGCCTTGTTAAAAATGTATATTTTAGTCTCTCTTTTTTGCTAAATGCGCATTTTGCGATGACTGGGCTTTGTCTTTCTTTGATCTTTCTGCCGTAGTCAAGTAGGTTAAAGGCATTTATTACAAGCTCGCCGTCAAGGAAGCTAAACGCCCCGCTACCAACGCCCACGTACTCTAAATTTGAGCCTACATATTCGTCGCGAAGGTCTGCGCTTTTTTCATTTGAAAATGCCCAAGCGTTGCTTTGCCTGTAGCCGCCTTTAGCAAATTCACTCACGATGATCTCGTAAAATTCGCGCTCATTATCGACGTTTGAGACGCCTAGTGCGCGAGCGATATTCTCTCTTGTTAGCTCTGATTTCATTAGCGGATAGAAGGTGATTTGCTGCGGAGATATTGATTTTGCAGTGTTTATGTCGTTTATTAGCTGCTCTTTTGTTTGATTTGGCAGGTTAAAGATGAGATCTAGGCTGATAACTGGTATCTTGCCGATAGCCTGCTCAAGCTTTCTTTTTGTCTCTTTGGCTGAGCCAAATTTCTCGTATCTGCCAACCCTTTTTAAAGTCTCATCATCAAAGCTTTGCACTCCTACGCTTAATCGGTTGATGAGCCCATCAAAACGGCTTAGGCTCTCTGGCGAGATGTGATTTGGGTCGCTCTCTGCTGAGATGTCCTCTATGTTAAAGAGATCTTTTGCGAGTTTTAGCGTTTTTTCAAGCTCTGGCTCGTTTATAAGCGTCGTGCCACCGCCCACATAAAGCGATGTAAAGTCAAAGCCAGCCTCTTTTACCTGCCTCATCTCCTCGCGTAAATTTTCAAAGTAAATTTTAGCAAGCTCCTGCTCGTAATGATACTTGTGAAACGAGCAATACGGGCAAAATGTGTGACAAAATGGCACGTGCGCGTAGAGCATATACTTTTTGTCTTTTTTTGGAGTTTTGGTGTAAGTCGTGTTTAAAATGTCTATGTTAAATTCGTTATATAGCGATTTTTGTATAGAATTATGAGCGTAATTTACAGCAAAACTCTCAATGATATTTTTAAAAATCATAATTAATCGCCTTAAATAAGTTAGTTTTAATTTAGTCCATTAGGATAGCCAAATTTTAATAAATTTAGCCTTGCATTAACGTAAATTTTGAGTAAAAAATGCGATCATTTTTTAAATTTTCTATTTTTACAAACCTGCGATTTTTACATATCTAGCTCGCTTTTGCTCTATAAATTTAAGCTTTAGCCTACTTACTCTTTTACTCTTGAGATGACCTTGCTCGAGTCAAGCTCAAATTTCACTCCATCCTTTGTCTGCAAGTAGTAAAATTTACCGATATTGCAAAGTGACTTCACATCATAAATTTTAACCGCCTTTTCATCTATCTCGCAAGGCGTTTGCTCTTTGCCTTTTGCCTCGCAGAGTGAGCTAGGTAGTGCTTTTAACGCACTTTTATCTACAAGCAAAAATTTATAATCCACATCGCCTATGTTAAAGGTTTTTGCTGTGTATTTGATAAACAAAAGCGAGTTTGAAACGATCATAAGTGAAAGAGCAGCGTAAAAAACAAATGAAAAATCCTTTGTCTCTTTGATGCTCGCAACGCCTAGCACAAAAGAAAGCATAAACGAGCAAAAGAGTATCCAAAGTGCCAAAAATCCGCCATCTTTTAAGACGACAACCGAAATGATAAAGAGCAAAAGCATGATAAGCGATAAAAGATAGATGATGAAATTTGATCTATCTTTAAAGAAAACTGCCAAATTTACCCCAGTATAAGAGAGCAAAAGTAGCGATAAAATGGCGCCCCAGCCGTAGTTTAGCTTGAAGGCTGCAAAGGCTAAAATGGCAAATGAGATGAGTGTTAAAAAATAGATGAAATTTGAGCTATAAAAAAATAGAAATTTCGGCTTTTTAAATTTATGTTTTTTATCGTCATTTTGGTAAAGGTAGGAGACAAAGACCAAGATAGCGATCTCAAAAGCCGTCACGGTCGCGGTCGCGCAAAATAGCAAGATACCTGTAAATATCATCTCTGAGCTATCTAAACTCGGAAAATATCGGGTCTCAAAGCCAAAATACAAAAAGTAGCAAAGCATGCTGACGACTGGGACGATGAAATTTGAGTGCTTAAAGAAATTTGTAGCGCACTCTTTTATAAAATTTGCCTTTAAATTTGCCGAGTGCTCACCAAGACGGCTCTCAAAATACGAATTAAAAAGCAGCTCATTTTTTATCTTTTCAAGGCGCTCCTCGTCACTATTTGCTGTGCCTTTATAAATTTCATAGTTTTTGTCTTCAAAATCCTTTGCAATCTCATCTTTTATATCTAAGATCACGAAGCAAATTCGCTCTTTTAGCTCGCTAAGCTTCTTTGAAATTTCAGCATAATTTATCCTATTTAGCTTTAAATAAAGCTCGCATTCGCTTTCTAAAAGTGCTATTAGCCTACCTTGTTTGCTGCTTATGATATGAGAGTTTAAAAACCTAGCTTTAATGAAATTTATAAATTTACTAGCCTCTTTTACGCTCTCATCTTTTTCATCTAAAATGTCTTGATAACTCAAAAATTTACCTTTCTAATATAGGACCTGGTGTTATTTTGCTAGCATCGAGTTTAAATTTAACCTTTTTATCTGTTGCATTACCATCTGCTTCTAAATAATAAAATTTTCCAGGAGTTGAAAGTACTTTAATGTTATAAATTTTTATAACACTTTTTGCTTCTTTTTCATTATAGTATGTCTTACTAGTATTGCAATCTTTGTTACAAATTTCTATTGGTAGTGCCTCTCTTATGCTTTTTTCAACAGTTAAATATTTATATTTAATATTTCCAAGATCAGAAATTTGGATAACCCTATCGCTAATTAGACAAACTAATATTAAATTAATA
>NZ_CABPVL010000004.1:135353-154553 GCF_902460895.1 Campylobacter concisus
ATATAAATCTTTTTCTAGCAATAGAAAGAAAAGCAATGTTATTGCCAATAGTATAAAAATAGATACTATAACTATGTTCTCTATAGAATCATTACTTACTCTACTATAAACTAATAAAAATATCACAAATGGGCTCAAGATAGATATAAAGCCATGAAAAGCTAGTAGCCAAAACTGCTCGCTTTTAAAAATCATTAATTTCTGACTCTTTGTTTTAAATAACAAACCAATATATATGAGAAGAATATCAATAATATAAAAAGAAACAAAGCTTAGTTCTAAATTTTTTGAAATCCAACTAATGTCGTTTAATATCAAAACAATTAATGCTACAGATAAAAGTATTGAAAGAAGAAAAACTGGCAAGATGCCTTTAATATCTCGCATATAAAATACAACAGCTAACTGTAATATTGGCATAAGATATAATATAAATAGCAAACTAAGCCCTGCTAAAGCTAGCGAAACTAGAATCGAGAATATGTCACCACTTTCAGGCATTGGAATGTAACCTATGTTTCTATTAAGAACAAAATATATTATAAATGGCATTAAGCCAAGTAATGCTATTAGACCTTTGTAGTGTTTTTTTGCAAAATATATTTTTTTAAAATAAATTTGATTTTCTGCTGATCCCTATATTCATATCCAAATTTTTCTAGTGTAGACTTTGCTTCTTGACTATTTTGTTTTTCTAATAAAACAATTTGCCTGTAAATTTTCTCGTCAAGATTCTCTATGGATAGTGTTGATTCTTTATAATTATCATACTTTAATTCTAAGTATTTTTCTTTCTTCTCTGAAAGTAACTTAATTAAAGTTGAAATACCACTAGTTTGCAATGAAATGTCTTTGAGTTCTTTAATAAAATTGTCGCAATCTTTAATAACTCTATTTTTATCTTCAACCAATCTCTCAAAACTTTTCATATTTCAAACCTTTTTTGTTTAAAAATTCTTTGTCAACTACGAAAGCACCTTTGCGATTTCGCTCCAGCCTATTTGCCTAGCAAGTTCAGCTGCGGTTTTACCACTTTTTGTGCGGGCGTTTTTGCTAGCGCCATTTTCTAGCAAGAGATTTACGATCGTTAAATTTCCAGCAAGTGCCTCGTGGTGAAGCTGTGTAAAGCCAAGCTCGTCAGTGTCTGTGACCATGTTTGGATGCGCTTTTATATACTGCTCCACCTGGCTGCGCATATTTTTACTCATCGGATGCTCTATCAAATTTTCTGGGTGCTCTTTTTGCTCGAAAACCACCAAAATATCTTTAAAATCGCCAAAATCAAGCCCCCAAGCCGCGTCATGCTCGGCTAGCTCATCTTTTTGCATGCGTGAGCGCATCGCTTGCACGCTAAATCCGCCATAAGCACGTCCGTCTATCGCAAAAAGCCAGTCGCTCATATCAGTAAATTTTGCGCTTATTTGATCGCCAACTTTGACGTTTTGCACGCTATCTGGCTCATTTACGAGCGTGCCATATATCGTCTCTCCGTCAAATTCAACGTCATTTACCCACATATGCTCGCCAACTTCTTCGCCATTTACAACATCTAAAAAGCAAATTTTTACCATCGCATAGTCAAGTCCTGGCACGATCCTGCGGCGCTCCCAGTAAAGCTCACGCCAAAAATACTTAAAGCTCTCTCTGGCTTGCTCAAATGCGCGCTGCATGTAGTCTTCGTCGCTACTTACAAAATAGATCGGCATCTGCTCGCCAAGGTCTATTTGCTTACCAAGAATTTTCTCAAAAAAGCCCATTTTTACTCCTTTTTAGAATTTAGATATATCAAATTTAAATAAAACGATAAGGCGAAATTTCATCCACGAACCAGCTAAATTTCACAAATTTAGCCCAGCAACCTACTAAATTTTAATACTAAAATCGTCCGACGATTTAGCAAATTTAGCCAAAAATCCTGCGAAATTTTAAATATAAAAGTCGCATGGCAATTTCGCAAAATTAGCCAAGTAACTTACCAAATTTTAACATGAAAATCATGCGATGTTTTCGCAAAATTAGGCGAGGCGATTTAAATTTTTGTGACGGGAGTTACCGAGCTGGTAATGACCGAGCAAAAATTTGAATAAACGACGCATAATAAAGCGAAAAATTCGTTATTTTAGGTTTTTAAAGCTTATCGGAAGTTCTAAATTTAACCCCCTAACGAGCTTTATACACTCCTGCAGATCGTCTATGCTTTTGCTTGTCACTCTGATCTCTTCGCCCCTGATCTGCGCGCTTACTTTGATCTTTGAGTCTTTGATCGCTTTGGTGATCTTTTTTGAGTTTTCACTATCAAGCGTGTCGTTTAGCTTTAGCGTCGCCTTTAAATTCCCGCCACTTGCTGGCTCTCTTTTTGTCTCTGTGATCGCTACTGGTGGGATGTTGCGCTTGATGAGCTTTGAGATCACGATGTCTTTTAGCGCGTCGATCTTGTTGTCACTTGAGCTAAGAAGCGTTATAAATTTCTCTTTTTCATTTAGCTCAACTTCAGCCGCAAGACCCTTAAAGTCATACCTTGCTGCGATCTCTTTTTTCGCCGTCTCAAGAGCGTTTTTAACCTCCATCATATCGACCTCGGCGCTTATATCAAAGCTATGTTCGGTTGCCATTTTCTATCCTTTTATAAATTCATCTATATTTTTAACTATGAGCGAGATCAGTCGTTTTCTAGCCTCCAAGCTGCCCCATGCTACGTGCGGGGTGATTAGTAGATTTTCTTTGTTTTTTACATTTAAAAATGGGCTATTTTCGCTCATCGGCTCACTCTCCAAAACGTCGGTGCCAAAACGCAGGTTTCTCTCATCTATCGCCCTTGCCATCGCCGCTTCATCCACTATGCCACCACGTCCTAAATTTAGCACTATCGCATCATCTTTTAGCAAATTTATCTCGTTTGTGCCCAGTAAATTTCTAGTCTTTTCATTTAGCGGTGCGTGGATGCTGATGATGTCGCTGCTTCTTAGTAGCTCATCTAGGCTTTTTTGCGCAAACTCGCTATTTTTATTTGCTCCGCTTGTCGAGTAGTAGCTCACGTTTGCGCCAAATGCACGTGCCGCTGCCGCCACACCGCGTCCTATCTCGCCAAGACCGATGATGCCAAACTCTTTGCCAGCGATCTCGCTGATATCTGCGCCAAGATAGGTGAAAATTTCGCTCTTCACCCACTCGCCACTTTTTACGTAGTGATCGTAAAATTTGATGCGATTTGTTAGCTCAAAAAGCAAGGCAAATGTGTGCTGCACGACGCTTGCGGTTGAGTAGCCAGCGACGTTTTTAACGACTATGTTTTTAGCTTTTGCATGTTCTAGATCGACATTATTCATCCCAGTTGCGCTTATGCAGATAAGCTTTAAATTTAGCGCGTCCATCACGGCTTTGTTGATGATGACCTTGTTTGTGATGACGACATCAACGCCCTTTAGACGAGGTACGACCTCATCGCTCTTAGTCTTTTGGTAGCTTATAAACTCGCCAAATTTCTTAAAAACACTAAGATCTACGTTTTCTCCAAGCGTTGCCGCGTCCAAACAAACGATCTTCATCCTTAGTCCTTAATGAAATGTCCTACAAATTTAGAGTAGTTATCTAAAATTTTGCCGCCCTTTCTATATCCAAGCGCGCACGCCTCATAAGCGTAAAATACGCCTGCTTGGTAGCTCTCGCCCCTCTCATCTTGGTTAAACTCGTAAAATTCTTGATAGATGGCTTTGTTTGAGTCGTATTCACCATCACTGCTTGCTATTTGTGCGCCGTTTTCATCGTATATCGAGACGTTTGCGCCTTCTCTACCAAATACCGGCTTTTTCACATATTTTTTGCCTTTTAGTGGCTCGTTTGAGGTCTCAAGCAAGAGCGGGTGATTAGGATATAGATCCCAAAGGATTTTTAAGATCCCTTTGCTTTGGAAAAGCAGCGTGTAGGCTGGATTTATGATGATAGCTTTTTGATTTTTGACGATGTTTGAAAGTATGAGAGCCAGCTCGCCCTCATCGATCGCTATGCTCTCCCAAGGCACTAACTTGAACCAATACTCGAAATTTTCATCATTTTTAAAAATGCCCTCATCATCGTTAAAAACGACCTCATCAACGTAGGCAAAGTCTGTTACAAAACCAGCCTCTTTTGCGATGTATTGCAGTAGTTTTACGGTCTGCTCATCCTCGATACTGCCTGCGATGCTGCTAAATAATATCCCCCAGCCCTCGTAAAGCTCATCAAAGTCCGCATCCTCGTCGCCAAGCGTGATAAGGCGTTTGAAATTTTGCTTTAGCGACTCGTAAAGGTCGTTAAACTGGGCTGCTTCGTCCATGTGATTTAGCTTTAGCATCGCCCACTGGATGATCGCCGTCTCAAAAACTGCCGTTGGCGTGTCGGCGTTAAATTCAATGAGCTTTATAGGCTTACCATCAAGCCCGCCAGCTAGGTCAAATCTGCCATAAAGGTGCCAGTGAACGTCATTTTCCCAGCTATTTTTTATGATATCAACAAGGTTAAATGGTATGCCTATCTCGTGAAAAAGGTTGTTGTCGATCACGTGTTGAGCGGCATTTACATACATATCATATAGCTCGTTTGCCGCCTCGTAGTAGGCATTTGCCTCTTTTTCGCTTACTTGCACGATCTCATCAGCGATATACGAGCTGTTGTCGTTATCCGTGTGCCACGCAAAGCCTATTTTCTCCATAAATTCATTGTTTAATGGGGTGATTTTTCTTAAATTTATCATTTTCAGCCTCCAAAGCTTGATGAGCTAGAGCTTGACTTTGAGCCACCACCAAAAAATCCGCTCTTTCCACCGCCGCTTCTTGCAGCAGAATTTGCCGCTTTTTGCTTGTTAAAGCTATCCACACTTCTTGTGTAAGCACTTGGATTTTTATATGTGCTTTGGCGATTTGCTTGGAAATTTTGATTACCAAAAAGCTTACTGCCTATCCAGCTACCAAGTATCGCGCCAGCTGCTGAGGCAAGGATCGTCTCGCCAAGACTTAGCCCGCCGCTACTTAGCTGTGCGTCGCTAGTTCTTGTCAAATTTGAAGTGTTGTTGTCGATCTTTGCGTTTGCTTGCGCTAGAAGCTTATCGATCTCATCTTTACTTAGCACGCGCTCAGTGCCGTTCATATCTTTTAGCACGACCCTAGTTTCGGTACTTGGGTACTCTTCTAAGATTTTATAAACGCCAGGCGCGCTCTCTTCGATGATGACAAAGGCGCCATTTTTTTGCGCAACTTCGTTTAGTGCGTTTTCATTACCACCATCGTCGCTTCCGCAACCAGCAAGTCCAGCCATGATAATGGCACCAAATCCTCCAACCGCAGCATAAGTAGCTATTTTTTTAATATGTTTCATATCTCTCCTATCAACTCTTTTAAATTTTTATGTCTTCTAACAAGTATCACGCCGCGTTTAAATTTGATAAATTTGGAGTGATGTATCGCTTTTATTATCTTTTCACTGATCTTTTTTGTCGCTTTTGGTTTTAAATTTAACTCCTTTAGATATTCGCTTAAATTTATCCATTTTGACTCGTCCTCTATCTGCGCATCTATCGCCACTTCGCTTGCGGCACTTTCGTTTTTAGGTGCTAAAAGCGGTCTTTGCATGGCGTTTAGAAACTGCATGAGCTTCTCGTCTCTATCCTTATAAATTTGCAAAATTTCATTTTTTCGCTCGATGAGCATCTGCTCTTTTTCTTTAAAAAGCCTATCTTTGTCGGCTTGCAAATTTAAATTTAAGCTCTTTAGCTCATTTAGCTCATTTAGCAAGTAACTTACAAACTCGTCGTTTTGGGATTTAGATTTTGTGCTTTTTGAAGCGGTTTTTGTGGGTTTTTCGCTACTTGGCTCCTCGTCAAGGATGACAAATTTAGTACCATTTTCAATGACCGTTTTTAACGAGCCTCGGCGGATTCTATTATAGACTGCTTCTTTTGTTATGCCTAAAATTTCTGCAGCTTCATTTACAGCTAGCTTTTGCATCGGATTTCCGTTTAAAATAAAATAAAAAAATTGCTTTGATTATAAAAAAATAAGGCTAAAAGAAGAGTTAAACAAAGAGAGCAAAGCCCTCTTTGTCTTGGTTTTAGAGTCTTGACTCGTAGCGTCTAAGCATATAAAGACGTTTAAGCATTTTCTTGCGAGCTGCAATTTTTTGTTTCTTGCGGATCTCAGTCTTAGGCTCAAAGAAGCGTCTAGCTCTTGCTTCAGTAACGACTAAGTTACGGTCAGTTTGTTTTTTAAACTTTCTGTAACCCTCGTCAAATGACTCGTTAGGATGTACCTTAATACCAGGCAATGTCCTCACCACCTTTCAGATTAAAATAAGCCGTGAGTATAGTTTAACTTTCATAAATTTAAGCTTTTAGGCAAATTTAAAATATTTAATACTTTTTTAATAACCCAAAATTTATAATCTTGAAATTTCAAAAAAGGCTCACCATGTCAAAGAATCTTCATCTTAGCTACGCCAAGAGGCGTTACATTTTTTTTACCTGTATCACGCTATTTGTATTTATTTTGCCATTTATCAGGATAAATAATGCGCAGCTATTTTTGCTAAGTTTTGATAAGAGCAGAGTTGATCTATTTTTTACAAAATTTGATATGCAAGAGCTATATTTGCTGCCATTTTTGTTTATCACTTTGTTTTTGACTATATTTTTTCTAACAACGCTTGCAGGGCGCGTCTGGTGTGGTTGGAGCTGTCCGCAGACCATTTTTAGAACGCTCTTTCGTGACCTTTTGCAAACTAAAATTTTAAAGATCAGAAAAAATATCCAAAATAAACAAAATGAGCCACAAGGTCAAATTTTTAAACGTGCAATAGCTGTTGGAATTTGGTCTGTTTTAGCTCTTATCATAGCTGCAAATTTCATGTGGTTTTTTGTGCCGCCATTTGAGTTTTTAGCCTATATAAGCGAGCCAAGCGAACATAAAATTTTACTTGCATTTTGGCTTAGCATAGCTGCTTGGCTAGTCTATGACGTGGTCATTTTAAAAGAAAATTTCTGCGTCTATGTCTGCCCGTATGCGAGGGTGCAGTCAGTTATGTTTGATAGCGACACGATACAAGTTATCTATAATCAAAAAAGAGGCGGCGTCATATATGATGGCAAAGAGAAATTTAAAAAGCCAAAAGAAGAAGGCGCGCTTTGTACTGGATGCGAAGCCTGCGTGAGGATATGCCCAACGCATATAGATATAAGAAAGGGCATGCAACTTGAGTGTATAAACTGCCTTGAGTGTAGTGACGCGTGCGCTAAAGTGATGGGGCATTTTAACGAAAGCTCGCTCATTGAGTGGAGAAGCATAAATTCTCAAAA
Source organism: Campylobacter concisus (assembly GCF_902460895.1). GTDB lineage: Bacteria > Campylobacterota > Campylobacteria > Campylobacterales > Campylobacteraceae > Campylobacter_A > Campylobacter_A concisus_BC. The sequence continues at coordinate 142,675 of NZ_CABPVL010000004.1, forward strand.
TAAAAATAAAAAGGTGAAAATTTTTAGGTTTAGAACAGTTGCTTATCTTGTCATTTTGTGCGTAGTTTTGGTAGCTGCAGCGCTGATGAGCGGTAAAAAAGAGAGCATGCTTTTAAATATAAATAGAACTAGCGAGCTTTACAAGGTTTTAGAGCAAGGTGAGGTTGAAAATTCTTATGTATTTTTGGTGCAAAATACCCAAAGCAAGGATCATAAATTTTACTTTGAGATAGATGATAAAAGCATAGAAATTTCTCGTCCAAATAAGCCTTTTACGCTAAAAGCTGGCGCAAAGCAAAAGGTCATCGTCACGCTAAAATCAAAAAATGAAAACACAAGCGAAAAAGATCTTTTAAAACATATAAATATAAGAGCTTACGCCACTGACGAGCCAACTATCAGCGTGCAAAGAGCTAGCACCTTTATCTATCCTAAAAGATGATAAAATGGCGAAAATTTAGCGGGAAGTGAAATGGCGATCTCAGAAAAAGGCAAAAAACGATACGAACTCATCGTAAAAACAGCGCTTGATCTATTTTTAAAAAATGGCTACGAAAAGACTAGCCTTAGCGATATCGTGGCGATAAGTGGCGGCTCGCTTGCTAGCATTTACACATTTTTTGAGAGCAAAGAGGGGCTTTTTCAAGCGATCATTGAGCAAGAGATAGATGCGCTTATAAAAGAGGTCGATGAGAGGATAGATCTTAAAATTTCTCACAGCTTGGAGGAGTTTTTAACCAAATTTGCAACCATTATTTTTTCTATCATCTGCACCAAGAAAAATATCTCACTTGGCAGGATAATGATGAGTGAGGGCCCTAAAAATGGTGGCAAACTTGGCAGGGCATTTTTGGATCAAATTTTAAATAGGATCGACCTTGTGCTTATAAATTTCTTTGAAAGAGATGAGATAAAAGCCCAGCTTAATCCAAAATTTCCAGCCAAATTTGCCGCAAAATGCTTTATAGAAAATGTAAAGGGGTCACATTACTACAATGCTCTCATATTAGACGAGGAGCCAAAACTAAGCAAAAAAGAGCGTGAAGAGCACGTTGCTTTGTGCGTTGAGCTATTTTTAAATGGCATTGTTAAAAGTTGAATTGACTTTTAATTTATAATTAGTTATATTCAGTAACTTTTATAATTTGTAATAAAAATTACAAAACTAAATTTGGGATTAAAATTTAAAATTAAGGGAGGTTTTTATGTTGAAATTTAAAAGTTTTCTTATGCTTTCAGCTGCCGTTTTTTTGCTTTCTGGCTGCTTTGAAAGTGGCGACAAAAAGGCCGCTGCAGGACGCCAGATGCCAACATCTCATGTTGATATATTTGTTGCACAAAAAGCGGATGTGCCTATTAGCTTTGACTACACAGCCACAGTTACTAGCAACCAAGACGTCATCATCTATCCAAAGGTTGGCGGCACGATCATAAAGCAGTTTTTTAAGCCTGGCGACAAGGTCAAGGCTGGAGAGAAGCTATTTCTCATAGATCCAGAGAAATATCAAGCTAGCTACGACTCACTTGATGCAGCTGTTGGCGTTGCAAATGCAAATTTAAAAAATGCCGAGACTGAGTTTAAAAGAATTTCTGCTCTTTATAAGAAAAATGCAGTCTCTCAAAAAGACTACGACGCAGCCGTTGCAGCTTATGATATCGCAAATGCAAATTTAGTAAGCGCAAAAGCAAATTTAAAAAGTGCAAAAATAGATCTAGGCTACACAAGCATAGTAGCTCCATTTGACGGTGTAGTGGGCGATAATAAAGTCGATGTTGGCTCACTTGTCATAGCAAGCCAAACTCAGCTTGTAAGACTAACTAAGATAAATCCGATCGAGGCTGACTTTTACATCGCAGACGTGGATAATCTAAGCAGAAAAGCAAATTTAGATAGTGGCGCTTGGCAGCAACTAAATAGCGAGGCTGTTTTAAATTTAAACAATGAAGATTTCACTGGCAAAGTGACATTTATAGATAATGTCGTAAATACCGCAACTGGCAGCGTTTTGGCAAAGGCTAGCTTTGATAATAGTGAGGGTAAAATTTTGCCAGGTGCGTTTGGTCATATAAAGATGAGCGGATTTGTGCAAAAAAATGCCTTTAACATCCCACAAGTTGCCCTTCAACAAAGTGCTACAAACACTTATGTTTTAGTCGTAAAAGATGGCAAAGTAGGCCAAAAAAATGTAAAAACAGGATATCAAACAAAAGATATGATCGTTGTGACTGAGGGTCTTGAGGAGGGCGATAAGATAATAGTTAGTAACTTCCTTAAAATCGGAGTTGGCGCACCAGTTGAAACTGACAAAGACCTAAGCGCAAATTTCTTAAACAAAGATGCAAACGCTACAAGTAGCAAGTAAAGGCAGATAGATGTTTTCAAGATTTTTCATAAACCGCCCGATATTTGCAACTGTTATATCTATCATCATAGTTATAGCAGGTTTTATGGGTATCAAAGGACTTCCTATAGAGGAGTATCCAAGTCTTACTCCGCCTACTGTCTCTGTAACTGCGACATATAGCGGCGCTGATGCGCAGACTATCGCTGACTCGGTCGCAAGTGCCATTGAAGATCAGATAAATGGTGTTGAAAATATGCTTTATATGCAAAGCACCTCAAGCTCAGCTGGCACTATGAATATAAGCGTCTATTTTAAGATCGGCTCATCAGCAAAGCAAGCTACGATAGATGTAAATAACCGCGTGCAAGCTGCTCTTTCAAGATTGCCTCAAGAGGTGCAAAATATGGGTGTAACAGTTCGCGAAAGAAGCAGCTCGATCCTTCAAGTAGTTGGCTTTACAAATCCAAATATGAACCAAGTTGAGCTATATAACTATGTAAATTTAAACATCGCCGACGAGATCAAAAGAGTAAATGGCATCGGCGATACGGTGCTAATTGGCAGCAAAGAGTACTCAATGAGAATTTGGCTAAAGCCAGACAGACTATCTCAGTTTAAACTAACTCCAAGCGACGTCATCTCTCAAGTAAGAATTCAAAACTCACAATACGCCACTGGCAAGATCGGCGAGCAGCCATCAAAGGGTGAAAATCCTTATGTTTATTCTGTAGTTTCTGAAGGACGTTTTAAAGATCCAAAGCAGTTTGGCGAAATTTTGATAAAAAGTGAAGATGGCAGCGTTGTAAAACTAAAAGAGGTCGCCACAGTCGAGCTTGGAGCTGCTAGCTACGCATCTGAAGCTATGCTAAATGGCAAGCCAGCAGTGCCACTTTTGCTATTTTTGCAAAACGACGCAAACGCACTTGCAACTGCTGAAGCGGTCAAAGCAAAGCTTGAAGAGCTAAAGAAAACCTACCCAGTTGGCTTAGAGCACACGATAGCTTACAATCCAACTGAATTTATCACCGTTTCAATAGACGAAGTTATAAAAACTTTCGTAGAAGCGATGGTGCTAGTTCTTATCGTAATGTACTTCTTCTTAAAGAGCTTTAGAGCTACCATCATACCGATGCTAGCCGTGCCAGTCTCTATCATAGGCACATTTGGCGGACTTTATGTGATGGGCTTTAGTATAAATTTGATCACGCTTTTCGCCCTAGTTCTTGCCATCGGTATCGTCGTGGATGACGCGATCATCGTTATAGAAAACGTCGAGAGAATTTTGCACGAAGATAAAGAGATAAGCGTAAAAGACGCGACATTTAAGGCGATGGAGGAGGTGCAAGCTCCGGTTATCTCTATCGTGCTCGTGCTTTGCGCAGTTTTCGTGCCAGTTTCATTTATGGAGGGCTTTGTTGGCGTTATACAAAAGCAGTTTGCGCTAACACTTGTTGTCGCCGTTTGTATCTCAGGCTTTGTCGCTCTTACGCTTACGCCAGCGCTTTGTGCGGTTATGCTTAAAAAGCAAGAGAACAAGCCATTTTGGATCGTTCAGAAATTTAACGACTTTTTTGACTTTAGCACTAAGCTCTTTACAGCTGGTGTGGCAAAAATTTTAAAACACGTCATCATTAGCTTTATAGTAATTGGCATAATGGGATTTGCAACGTATGGCTTGTTTCAAAAGGTGCCAAAAGGGCTTGTGCCTTCAGAAGACAAGGGCGCTTTGATGGTTATCACCTCGCTTCCACCTTCAACAAATATGCTAAAGACTAAAGAAGAGGTAAAATCTATTAGTAACGCCATTTTGAGCAATCCAAATGTCGAATTTACTATGGGCGTTGCAGGTTATGATATGCTAGCTAGCTCACTTAGAGAAAACTCAGCCATTAGCTTTATCAAGCTAAAAGACTGGAGCGAGAGAAAAGGTGCAACAGACGGCGCAGATGCCTTAGTTGGTCAGTTTAACGGCATGCTTTGGGGCTCTAAAAACTCAATGACCTTTGTCGTAAATGTGCCACCTATCATGGGTCTATCAATGACTGGCGGCTTTGAGATGTATCTACAAAATAAGAGTGGCAAGAGCTACAACGAGATAGAAGCGGATGCTAGAAAGGTAACTGCAGCTGCAAACGCAAGACCTGAGCTAACTGGCGTAAGAACGACACTTGAGACAAACTACCGCCAGTTTAAGATAACAGTTGATAAAGAAAAGGCAAGGCTCTTTGGCGTAAGCGAGAGCGAAATTTTTAGCACGATAGCGGCTACTTTTGGCTCTTACTACATAAACGACTTCAACCTTGCTGGCAAGTCTTACCGCGTATATGCAAGGGCAAGCGATAACTTTAGAAACAACCCCGAGGATCTAAGAAAAATTTTCGTCCGCTCATACGAGGGCGGCATGGTGCCACTAAATTCAGTAGCGACGCTCACAAGATCGATCGGACCTGATATCGTTGATAGATTTAACCTCTTTCCAGCAGCTAAGATCATGGGCGATCCAAAACCTGGCTACACATCAGGCGATGCGATAAGAGCGATACAAGAGGTCGTAAATGACACACTAAGTAGTGATGAGTACGCTATAAGCTGGGCTGGAACGGCGTATCAAGAGGTAAATTCTCAAGGAACAGGCACGGTCGCTTTTATCTTTGGTATGGTCTTTGTCTTTTTGATCCTTGCTGCTCAATACGAAAGATGGCTCATCCCACTTGCAGTCATCACAGCCGTGCCGTTTGCAGTATTTGGCTCGTTGCTAGCTGTTTGGATAAGAGGACTGACAAACGATATCTACTTTGAGATCGGACTCTTGCTACTCATCGGTCTGGCGGCTAAAAACGCCATCTTGATCGTAGAATTTGCTATGCAAGAGCGCGAGAGTGGAAAGAGCATATTTGAATCAGCTGTAAATGCGGCCAAACTTCGCTTTAGACCTATCGTAATGACCTCGATCGCATTTACTCTAGGCGTTTTCCCAATGGCTATAAGCACAGGCGCAGGCGCTGCATCTCGTCACTCACTAGGAACTGGCGTAGTTGGCGGCATGATCGCATCAACAACGATAGCGATATTTTTCGTGCCTATGTTTTACTATTTGCTTGAAAATTTAAATGAAAAATACTGGAAAAAGGGAGCAAAAAAAGATGAGAAATAAGGCGTTTATACTTATAACAGCGGCGTTTTTGGCTGGTTGCTCGTTTCGCCCAGATATGCCAAATGTGGATACAAATTTCACCTCAACATACACTTTCGAGACAAGCGATGTAAGAGATCTTTGGTGGAAGGAATTTAAAGATGAAAATTTAAATGCACTAGTCGAAAGTGCACTTGAGAAAAATACAAATTTACGCATTGCATATTTAAATTTACAAAAAGCAAAGGCGAGTCTTGGTGTTGCTGAGGCTAGCTTGCTCCCTGGGGTAAATTTAAATGTAAGTTATACCAAAGCAAAGACCAGTGGTGAAACTTACACTGGACAACCTCAAACACGCTATAGAAGCTCTAGCATAAATTTAGGACTAAACTACGAGATAGATCTCTGGGGTAGAGTAAGAAATAGCGTGCTTGCAGCTAATGAAAATTTAAATGCGAGCAAATTTGACTATGATAGCGCTAGACTAAGCCTTAGCTCAAGTGTGGCAAAAAGCTACTTTGCTCTAGTGTCACTAAACATGCAAGAAGCGGTGCTAAAAGAGACACTAAAGACCTACGAAGATACGTTAGCACTTCGCAAAACGCAGCTTGATCTTGGTGGCATAAATGAGATGACCTATCTGCAAAGTAAGGCTGAGGTTGAAAGGGCAAAAACTAGCCTAACTTCAGTGCTAAACTCAAAGTCACAAGCGCTTACTTCGCTAGCCATCCTAACTGGCAAGAGCAATGATGAAATTTTAAAAGGAGCCGTTGCTAGTGCGCAAAATTTACCAAGCTCACCTGAGATAAAGGCTGGCATCAGCTCAGATGTTTTGCTTAGAAGAAGTGACGTGGCAAAGGCACTAGCAGATCTAAAAGCTACAAATGCCCTTGTGGGCGTAGCAAAGGCTGATTATTTTCCTACAATCTCACTTACTGGACTTTTGGGCTTTACAAGTATTGATTTTGAAAATATATTTGTAGGAAATGCCAATACTTGGAATATAGGTGGCTCTTTAGCGCAAAAAATATTTGACTACGGCAGGACAAAAAACAACGTCCGTGTTGCTGAGACAAACGAGCAAATCGCAGCTATCACTTACGAAGCGACTGTTAGATCGGCCCTTGGCGAGGTTAGAGATGCCCTTATCTCAAGGCAAAATGCAAAGCTCTCTTTGGATCAGGTAAAAAATTTGCTACAATCGCAGCAAAAAATTTATTCGCTTGCTAAAGATCAGTATAACGCTGGCTATATCGGTCACTTAGAACTTCTTGATGCGGAGAGAAATTTGCTTCAAGCAAAGCTTCAAGATGTCTCTGCAAAGCTTGATGAGGTAGATAGTGCGGTCGAAGTTTATAGGGCACTTGGCGGCGGATTTAAGGTAGATAAATAAACTCAAAAAGGAGAAAAGTTGATGACTAAGATTTTAAATTTTTTATTTTCTTGGGGATTTTTTGTTTTTGCTATCGCTCTTGGCGTAGCATTATGGTTTGCGATAAATTACGTGGATACCATTAGGCTTGAGTCAAGCTTTTATGATATCGGCGAGATATTTATGATGGCAGCTGTATTTGGTATCGTTTTTTACCTTATCGCAGCGATATTTGTTATACCTATTAGGGCTATGACAAAAAAAGCCTAAATCCTCTTTTCATCTAAGAATTAAATTTCTTAGATGCCCCCTCAAAATACATTATAAATTTCTTTTTTACTTATTTAAATTTGAAAGAGTAGAAAGGGCGAAGATCGCCCCTTGAAGTATAAAATTTGATTATTTTGCGCTTTTGCAGCCGCATGTGCAGCCTAAAATCCTATAAATGATAGCTCCTATGATCGCTCCAACGATAGGCGCAACCCAGAAAAGCCAAAGCTGCTCTAGTGCCCAAGTGCCTTGAAATATCGCAACGCCAGTTGAGCGAGCTGGATTAACCGATGTGTTTGTGATAGGTATCGAGATAAGGTGAATCAGCGTCAAACCAAGACCAATAGCGATCGGCGCAAAGCCCTTTGGAGCACGCTCATCAGTAGCACCTAGGATGATGATAAGGAAAAACGCAGTTAGAACTATCTCTGCAACAAGCGCTGAGACTAGACTGTAGCCATTTGGTGAGTGCTCTCCGTATCCGTTGCTAGCAAAACCGCTTGCAGCAGCGTCAAATCCAGCCTTGCCTGAAGCGATAAGATATAGCACAGCAGTAGCTGCGATCGCTCCGATAACTTGTGCGATGACGTAAGGCACTAGATCTTTTTTATCAAATCTTCCACCGACCAATAGACCAACTGAGACAGCAGGGTTGAAGTGTCCGCCACTGATGTGACCAACTGCGTAAGCCATCGTAAGAACTGTAAGACCAAAAGCAAATGCAACACCCACAAAACCAATACCAAGCTCTGGAAAAGCCGCAGCAAATATCGCACTACCGCAACCTCCAAAAACTAACCAAAATGTGCCAAAAAACTCGGCTAAATATCTCTTCATTTTCTCCCTTTTAGGTAAGTTAAAATGGGCGATTTTAGCAAAAACGTGTGACATTACAAAATATTGTAAAGGTAAAGTTTTGTATATAAATTTACTTGTGGTTTTGGGTTAAAATTTTTAATACTTATTCAGCCAATATTTATTGTTCTATCATCGTAAATTTTTTATTTTAATCCTGACTGACACAATATCGATAACTCACACAAAATAATATTCAAAATAGGATATAAATTTCAGCAACATCAAAACTATGTTGCTTATCTAAATCTGTTAAATTTACCAATTTTATGCGCCGCTATCGCCATTCAAAATTACTTCTATTCCATTATTAACTTTTTTAAAATCAACATTAAAAAGAGATTCGTTAGAACAGTCATTATATTCGAGTTTGAGATAGTTTTTGCCAGCCCTTGTTAGGCTGAAATAGCATGTGTTTTCACTATTTTCAGGTCTACTTTTAAATTTATATTCAAGCCTTATAATTTTATTTAAATTTGGCATTTCCATCTCTTTGGAAGCGCTCATATATATCTCTTTTTTATCGTCTTGAAAGTATTGCTTTAAATAGTGCTTATAAGCCCCGAGCAAATCTGTATTTTTATATATACACTTTGACGCAACGCAGCTATAATCGCCATTGCAAATTTTTTCTTCATAGCCCTCATCACAATCAACTACAATCTCACTTGACCAGCAAAACATAGATATTGCACTTACTGTAAGCAGTATTTTTTTCATAATTTCCTCCAGAATACTTTTATAAATTTATAACTACTTACCTGATTTTACCCTTTATAATGTCTAATCACAATATAGATAAAATTTAAAAATTAAATAAGACACAAAGACTAACATGCTCCATATAAAGTCTAAATAAGCGAAAATGCTGTTATCGCTTAATATTGAGCCACAAACAACCTCTGAATTTATATAAATTAAGCCAAGCAATCCAATAAAAATCATTTATGATAGTTAAATTATCGTAAAAATGATGCTAACCTTACCCAACTACCTAACCATATCTTGTCACGTGTTGCGTCAATAATATATTTTCTCATTATATTTTGGCACTATAAGTTCATTTTCTCCCAGTTTTATTTCATTCATATTTATTTGATTATTATTTTTTACATTAAACATAAAATTTTTAATATTTTTGCATTTATTTACCTCTTCGGTTAAGCACTCTACCTTGTATATAGCTTTCTTTGTTAGGAGATTATAGTCCAAGTTTTGATCTCTTACATTTTTATCTAGCATATCTACGGTAACGCCTATTAATTTCCAAATTTTATCTTTTAAGTCAAGTCTGTATTTATAGGCATAGCTCCACTCAAATCTACCACCACCGCCACTATGGTTTATTGTGATCACTCTATTTTTTATCTCCAAACCTTCAAAAGGATCTCCCATGGCACCACCATCATCAGACTTCATTATTACATTACTAAATTCTTGCCATTTTATCCATTTATTTTCACTATCTTTTTTGAAAATTTGCAAAACTCTATGCAAGTCACTATCTTGCCAAACCACTACCCTTTCATTCACGCTATCACCGTCTAAATCCCCAAAAGCTTCTGAAATTTCAGAAGCAAATAAAAATCTGCTTAGTAAAACTACTATATAAAATATTTTCATTCGAACACTAAACTTTCTCGATTATCATCCATTAATTTTTATCCTCACATACATATACTATTTTTATGTTTTTAATTTTAAATTTATCCAAGAAGTATTTTTAACAAAAGCTCTTTCAAATATTGAAGTGGTAAGTATATTTCAAACTTTACCGTCTTTAAAAAATAATAATACAGTCATGTCGTCTTAAAAAAATAAAATAGAATCTTACTTAGCAACAAAAACAGACAATACACTATCCATAGCAATACAACGCCAATCCATTTTACTTTTTTCTGAAGATTGCTTAAGTTTTAAGATTTATGATAGTAGTCGTCAAAGGTCTTATATAGTTATCAGTCTTTTATCATAATCTCAAATTTAGCCACTGTGATATAAATTTAAATTTTTATATTACTAATCATTTTTATTTTTTAGTCTTGAAGCTATTTCCATAACCAATTCTTAAAATTTCTAAAGGATCTGATAAATCACTCCTTCTTTTAAATTTATTATTTGGATCGCGAACAGTCAATGGATCTCTTGTGTTATTTCCATCTGTGTAATATTCAAAGTGAATCATATATATTGTGTATCCTGAAACAACATTAATATGTTGATTTCTATCATTTAATAATTTGCCAGTTTGCCCTAAGAATTGACCTTTTTTTACCCTATCTCCTGCTTTTACAGGAATGTTAACTAACTCCCCATATCTTATTATAATTTTACGGCCTTTGAAATAATGCATAATGGTAACTTGATTTGTTTTACAATAAAAGAAGCTTGTATTTAAGACAATTCCATCTGCTATTGCAACAATCTCTGCATTCGCTAAAGTATATAAATCCCTACCCGCATGTCTTCTCTTGCCACCGCTTCTGCCACTACCAAAAGAGGCCTGATGTGCTCCTGGCGCACTAGCCCAGTAATACCTACTATGAACTCCATCTTTATCATTTAATGGCTTTACTTTAAGAGGGAAGATTATCTCATTATCCTCCTCAATAACTTCAAGGCTAACACTCTGGGTATTTTCTAGTTTAACTCTTTGCTTTACTTCATTAAATTTGGAGATAAATTTACTTTTATTTTCACTATTTATTAAATTTATTCCATTTTGGAAATTAGATATTGAGCTTTTAGTGTTGTCACCTGATGCATAAATTTCCAGAAGTGCTCTAGCAGGTCTATTGCGATCATTTATAGAACAATAAGCCAACTCTTTTAACTTATGATCTTTATAAATACTTATGCTTTGAGAATTTATATTTGAGCTTATATAGTATCTTCCCTTGGCATTATCTGTTTTTTTAGTGTCATTAATCTCATTAATAAAAGCATTTGACAAGCTTGCATCAAAGCTTAAACTCTTATCCGTATGCCCAAATTCATATATATAAAGTTTATTATTTTCATATTTTAGCTCCATAGGAACCCTAAAGTCTGCTCTTATATGTGTCTTGCCATATCTTGTCTTATAAGATGGGCTTCTTAAATATGCAAAAAATACTATCGTGCTGTTATTTTCTTTTAGTTTTTCAAGCAACTCCTTATCTTTTATGTCATTTTGCGGAGTAAAGCTTATCTCTTTACCTTTAAATTTATCACCTTCTAATACTATATATCCTGTAGGATTATTATCCTTTATCTCTTTGTTGTATTCATCTTGTCTTATGATCTCATAAGCCCAGTTTATATCTTTATAGTTATCATCGCCTTTATTTGGTTTATACATTGCCTTTAGTTTAATAGCTTCTTTTACATTTAGCTTGCCTGTATTTTCTATAACAACATTAGTTATGTTATTTGCGATATCAACAAGTGAAGTTTTTAGATCATATGTAGTACTGCCTTCAGCTTTTTTCTTTGCTTCGACTGATATAACGCCATTATCACTCATGCTATGAATTTCTTCTGTGGAGTGATCCTTACTAAGATCTCGTGAAGCCAATATCATCTTTGTAGTCTTTTTAAAAGCACTTTGATCTTTATCCTGTATGAGATTTATATTAAATTTAGCCGTATATGAGTCTTTATCTGCTTCATTGTCGCTAGAACCATTTTTTTCTAGATAGTAAGACTTATATACCTTTTTATCTTCTCCATTATGCAAATAAATTTTTTTGATATCTGTGCTGTTTTGATTTTCATCAGTGATAATTAAATCCGAAACAGTCAGATCGAAATTTCCTTTATGAGTAGTTGAAACACTTGGCTCTTTATCTGATAGTTTTAACTTTATATTAAACATTGAAGAAGCTTTATCGTTTCTTAGATTAAAGTTATTTTCTTTGGCAAA
>NZ_CABPVL010000004.1:155552-159630 GCF_902460895.1 Campylobacter concisus
TATTTAAGCTACTAAAAATATTTATTACCGCTTCAAAATCATCCTTATATATGAGATCAAAAATATCTGATTCCCACAACCTTCTTTTGGTTAGACCGTTTAGCTCCTTGCCTCTTTGAGTGTTTATGGTATAACGTAGATGAAACCATATTAAAAATCTATCTCTTTGCGATACAGCTTTCATAAGATCTGAGCCATAGTGATTGTATGCTCTTGAGACTAATGCCAGCCTTTCGTAGGATTTTGGAATGTTACTATTGACTTTATTTTCATAAGTACTAAGAGTTAAAGAGTATAGTTTATATGCATTATCTCTTGTTTTTAAATCTAAGCTTAAATTTTGAATAGAGCCAAATTTACTTAATGCTGCTGAGGTTGTTATTTTTCCATTTTTATAGTCTTTTAAAACCAAAGTCTCTTCTTGCGTTAATTGCCATTTATCTCCAAAGACACCTCTATACATTTTTGTAATTTGAGCTATATCATTTACTTTTAAATCAAATCCATAGCCAATAGCGATATTTCCTTGATTAACATTTTTATAATTATCAGCGTGAGGCTTGAGAAATCGTCCTGACTTAACTAGCTCAGAGTTTGGATGCACTTCTGTATTGCACATGAATATGCCCAATAATTTGCCATATTCATCTTTACTTAGCTCTTTAAAGATCATTTATCTTTCCTTATAAATTCTCCATCCCAATACGGATCAGTTCCTTCTCCACAACCATAATCTATAAGTATATTTGCACACTCATTTGCATTTATTTCTGGCTTAGTAAATTTAAAGCCTTTATCAGTCTTTATGATATTTGCGCTGCACTTTTTACTTTTGTCATTTGTTGCTAATTTTAAAACTGCTTCTTTAGAAGAAAGAATTTGCAAATTCATCGCTTTGTCCTCAACTTCTATCAGACAAATATTTGCACCTTCGCTATCTTCATCTCCTTTAACGCCATATGTACGGTAACTTTCAAACCTAACATTGCAAATATTGTTTTTACACATCGATATATTCAAATCCTGAATATGCCCACGATAATTTTCTTTATCTAGCATAATCTGATCTTCAAACGAATAATTTCCTACCCACTCTTTTGACTCAAAATTTTCATTATCTGAGTATAAATTTACAATTAAAAATAGTATAAAAAAGATATTCTTCATATTATTCTCCATTTATTTTTACAACGCCTTGATATCTCCGCCGATGACTCTTAGTCCCATGCTGTCAAATATCGCTTTTATGCCACCAACTTCTATCACAACACTTGCCCCATTTATAGTTACTTTGGTGCTGCCTACTTGGTGGATGATCTCATTTTTAGCATTGACCTCGTATGTCGTCTCGATCTCGCTAAACTTTGAGTCAGCCATCTCAGTGTGCTGCGCGGCTGTCTTTGTAGTGAAATTTGACTTAGCGTTTATGTCGATGTAGTTGTTTGCCTGAAGTACTATGTGCTCGTTACTAAACTCATTTATACCTTTTTGCGAATTTAGCTTATAGCTACCATCTATGTTTTGCTCTTTAGTACCTTTTATCTCTTTGGTTTCGTCGTTGTGTATGGTTGTGTTGAGGTTTGATTTTATCTCGACAAATTTATCATTGCCGACAAACTCATGTCTATCTTGACCAACTCTAGTTGTATCATCAACAGCTACATTTAGTGTATTTGAGACGCCTACTACCGTATCTTTTGAAAGTCCGACCGTCGTTAGATATTCACCGCCGACATTTACGTTTTTAGCAAGATCTATCGTTTGGATGTGTGCTTTTTTGACCCTTTCCGTGTAGCTACCATGCACTTGAGAGCTCTTGTCGTTTAGTATCGTTTGAGAAAAGTCGTTATTTACTAGCTCGTCATAGTCTTTCTCTGCTTTTACATAAATTTGCTCTTTGTTTTTTAAGTTTGACAAAGTGATCTCGTTTATGCCAGTCTCGTTTGCTCCGATCGTTTTTGAGCTAAGCGATGTTTGATGGTAGTTATTATCTACATTTACTAGTGGCATATTTGAGGCATTATAGAGGCTGCCGCTTACCACTGGGTTATCTATGTCGTTTTGCAAAAATGAGATGATCACCTCATCGCCGACCCTAGGTATCGCAAAGAAGCCAGAGCTGTTGCTTGCGATAGGTGTGATCACTCTTAGATAGGCACTTTTATGATAGCTTGCGTTTATGGTGTCGTCTTTATCTATCTGCTCTTGTGTACTAAAGGCGTTTAGTCTTACCTTTACTCTGCCGTAACTATCCGTATGGATGGTGTTTGTTTGGCTATTTAGCCCATCTTGTCCTACGACAAGGCCTAGAGTGATGTCAGGCGCTTTTGGCTTTTGTTTATAGCTTGGTACAAATTTTACGCTACTTGGGATGATGCTTAGTTCATTTGTATATGAGCTTATAAACTTCTTATCCTTTAAAGGGACATTGTCACCTAAATTTAGAGTATTTTCTAAAACGCTTTCGTCTATATAAGTGTGTTTTATAGCTATTATTTTAAACTCATATTCGCCGCTACTTTGATCTATGGCGACTGAGATATTATCGTTTAAATTTAGAGCAAAGACGTTTGAGCTAGCGACAAATTCTTTCAAAAGCATATCGCTTCTTAGCTTTTTAAGATAGGTGCTGACCTCAAGCAACCTCGTATCACTAAATGAATACTCATCTAAATTTATATGCTTATCATAGATATTTACCTGCTCGTCAAATATCTTCTCATTTTTGCTCTCTAGCACGTTTGGATAGGCTGTGTTTTGAAATGAGTGGGTGAAGCTGTTTGCTTTTAGAGTTTCGCTCTTTGTGATTTTATTTATGTGCTCGCTTGCAAGATTGTTGTTTAAATTTATATTAAAGCTTACTTTTCTAGCCTCTTTACCTTTGCTCGGTTCGCTTTGCGTTAGGCCTTCAGCTTGGTTGCTATAAGCTAGTATAAAGGTATCGTGAAAGTAAATTTTCTCATTATCTTCATAAAAATATATGCCACTATCATGGCAAAGTCTTGTTATAAAGGCTAGGTCACTTTCGTTGTACTGCGCTATAAATTCTTTTTTATTGTAGCTATTTTTGATGTTTGAGAAGTCTAGCTCTTTGGTTAGCCTTTGCTTGTTAAAAGACAAAATTTCTTTTACCACTTCAAGCACGCTTTGATCTGTGTAAATTCTATTTGCTCTATTGATACTTAGTCTATATAGCGAGGATGTGAGTTTAAATTTGAAGAAATATTTTTTGTCTATATTTGTGCTGCTGTCATCATCAACGCCTAGATACTCGACATCGCTTACTATGCCACTAAAGTAGATATAGTCGTTGCCATTATTGCTTGGGATGATACTTTTGTTTGTAGAAGATGGTCTTTTTATACTTAGCTTCATGCCTTTATCAAGGTATCTATATATGCCAGTTTGAGCGTTATCGTTATAAATGCTCTCTAAATTTTCATAAAGCGGATTTTTGACTAAATTTATATAGGCAAAGCACTCTATGCTAAATATATCTTCTAAACTCTCATTTATATCAGCCCTTGTGACTATAAATTTATCGTTTGCTATCTGAAGAGTCGAGAAGGCATCGTTAGATACGCCATAATCTACAAAGCCGTCTGTTGCCACTGAGTTACCAGATGCCAGCATGACTGGCTTAGTTAGTGATGATGTTGGTGATGTTATGTTTTTGTCCATTTGTTGCTCTTTCAATCTTTTTTCGTTTTCTTCTTCTCTAAGTTTTTTAAAGTATTTCTTTTCTGGTTCTTTAATATTATAAAATCTATTAACTTCTTCTTCTATGCCACCACGTTCAGCTTCTTTGTTGGCTCGGTTATCCTTGTCTGCAAAAATATCTACACCAATTTTCGCAATATCAGCACCCTTTTCACATGTTTTACAACCTAAAGCATCAAAAATTACACTAGTGCCACTGATTGCCTCATCGGTTCTCGTATACTTATCTTTTTCACTAAAATCTTTTAGTTCTGCATTGTCATTTTTTATATCGAGTTTCTTTTTATTTATATTAAAAATATCCATTACTTCTTCTCGCTTTCTAAAAGCTTATCTAAATCTTTTTCATCTCCTACTA
>NZ_CABPVL010000004.1:160514-166545 GCF_902460895.1 Campylobacter concisus
ACTAGGTGGTGTACTGCTAGGTATCCAAGTTTCTTTATAAACATTTACTTTTATATTTGCTTTCGTTTTTATTTTTGCTATCTCTATATTTTCAAATATCTTTTTTAAAGCTTCATCGCCAGAGCTATATATATTTATATCGTAACGATTAAAAAAACATGCCCAAGTTCCATTTGCATCATCTTTACTAAGTCCTTGATATATCATTTTTTCAGCATATTGATTTTCATCAGTTAAACACTCTACTCCTTCGCACCCAACCAAAATGAAAGAGAGTGGCACTAAAAATAAAAGTCTATAGCCAAAATTTAGCATCATCTCTTCTCGCTTTCTAAAAGCTTATCTAAATCTTTTTCATCTCCTACTATCTTTAGTATAACCCTTAAATAGCCATAATGATAAGGATCTTGACCATGTTCTAAAAGCTTTTTGATTAGCTTAAATTTTTCTTCTTTAAATTCTTTATATTTTTGAGTTTTTATAAATTCTAGTAGCTCAGGGCTTGCTTTTTTGTTGTCTATACCGACACCATTTTCTCTAAAGAAAAATGCAAAGCTCATACCTATAGATGTTGCTAGGCTTGCATTAGCGGCTGTACCTTTTGCCAAAAGAGTATCAAAAGTTTTTGTTTTATTTGCGTCATAAGCATACTCTAATAAATTTGGTTTTATTGAAAGATCTGGTATTTTAATAGTCATATTAGCATCGCATCCAAGATCATCTATGTAATATTCTATACATTTAGCAGTATTTTCATCAGTCGTATTTTTATCAAAAATCATAGCAAACATATCCGTGCAATTTGCTTCGTGTGAATATAAAGATGTTATGAGAAATATGATTATTGCTAAGTGTTTCATATCGCATTTCACATATCATGGTGTTTTAAAAGATAATGATAAAAAGGGCTCATTTGTGTCCTTCCAACGAGAAGATTGATATCCCTAGGGAGGATCCCTAGGTTATTTTTTAAGCTTTTTTAGTAGCTTCTCTCCAGTCATCGCTTCCGCTTGTACCTGCAGCTACGTGCTCCCAAACTATCTTTCTATAGTTCATTGAAACTTTGAAAAGCTCAGTTTTGTCGCTGTTTAGCTTGTCTTGAGCATTTGGGCTTACTAGAGTGATATCTGTTATAGTTGCATCTTCTAGCTTTGTAGTAAAGAAGTGCTCAGCACCACCGCTAGTTGATGTTCTGTACCAGTGGATCTCAACCTCTGGAAGTCTCTCGCCTTGAGTTAGTGCGTTGTAAAGAAGTGGCACAGCTTTGTTTAAAGATGTTGTAAAGCTAAATGGCTTATGTACTCTTTGTCCTGATGGTTGGCCACTTTGTGGATCTACTGGAACAGTTACGATGTGAGAAACCTCTTGCGCCATGATCTCATCTTCGTGACCTGACTGATAGCGATTACCGATACTAGCTTCTGTTGAAGCACCACTTGAGATAAGTCCTTGAGTAGAACCTTTCACCTTAATATACACTGGTTGTGACATATTTACTCCTATTAAAAAATTTGGTTATTTTAACTTTTATTAACTTTCTATTTCATTAAAAACATTACTTTTTTAACATATAGCTTTCAAGTGCTTTATGTAATAAATAATTAAACGCCTCTTTATCTTCTTTGGTACTTTTTGTTACAGCACCAGAGAGATATTTGAAAAATGAATTATTCTCGACTATATCGTACATTTGACTATACAGCTCCTTGCATATCAGCTTAAGTAAAACAGCATTAACAAGCGTCGTACTATCGCTTAAAGGCAGCGTTTTTATAATAGTTTCCATATCTTTTGTGTTTAACGTCCTGCTTTGCTCGCTTATAGGGCTCATGTTTGGCTGCACTTTTATGCTCTCAACTAAATTCATCAAAAGCTCATCCATGCTCTTTGCTGTTAGCATCCTTTGAGTATTTATATCTTCTTCATCGAAATTTTGAGCGCTCTCATTTAAATTTAAAGGCACATCATTAACATTTTCATTTAAAGTGATATCTTTTTCTTCATCTATGAGAGAATTTATCTTTGGCTCCTCTTTGAAATCAACATTTGAGATTTTCCCAACTGGTTCAAATTCTTTATTATCAAGTTCATCAAAATTTTTAGTATTTTCTATGATCTTGTGAGCTTTGCCGACATATTCATCTATCCTAGAAGGATCTATAAATATAAATTTAAGCTCGCCTATCCTAAAAATATCTCCTGGATTTATCACACTTTCATAATCATCAGGCAACTTCGAATAAGAATCGCTATAAAATATCTCGCATCCTTCATATCCGCAAATGGTGAAAACTCCCTCTTCAAAGCCTATATGAGCGTGCTTTGAAGCTATAGAGCCGCTTGTATCACTGCACGGAAATTTAACCGTATCTAGCGAGCCTATATCCCCACCGTTTTCATCAAAAATGACATACTGCGCCAAAAAGCTCGAAGCTTTATCAAAATTTTGTATAACCGCTGCTATTTCTTGCATATTTTTTCCTTAATAAAGCATCTTTCTTGGTAAATCAATCGTTGGTATGATATTCATAAGCTCTAAAAGCTCTCCGCCATTTGGAGTAACTTCAAAGCCAAAATATGACTCTTTTTTACCATCAAAGTTAAGCGTGCTAACGCCAATGCTGCTGAAATTTGAAGCCTTTAAGAGCTTGTACCAGCCCCACTCACCATCAAAGCTGATCTCTTTTTTATCACTGCCTGCATTTGAAACTGCATTAAATTTAAACTGTGTTGAGATATCAAAGCTTTTACTTGAGACAAGTAAATTTGATGGGATCGTGTGATCATACGCCAAAGAGTTATTTGCGTAGCCTATATTTATGTGGCTGAAATTTGCCGATAGATCAACCGCTTTTAAGTTATAGTTTAGTTTTAGCTCATCATTTGAGTCAAGCATCAAATTTGAAATTCTATCGATATAAGCGATATTTTCAAGGAAACTTTTATTAAATCTTAGCTCTTTTGCATATTTTGGTCTTACCTTATAACCACTGCCTGTTTTACTTAAAATTTGTTTTAGATACTTATCATAAAAGCTATTCCAAGTTCCGTCTTTTCCAAAAAATCTCTTAAACTCTTCGATGCTAACAGCCTTTGCTGAGTTTTCATTAAATGGATAATAAGGTTTTATAAGACTTTCAAAGTCATCAAGAACATCATCTTTATAAGCTGTTGCTAAAAGCGATGAAGCTCCGTTTTCTACCTGTTTCCAAGCAAGTTTTGATAGCTTTTGATAGTATTCATTTAGCTCATCTGGAAGCTTTTTAGCGTCATTATTTAGCACGATAAATGGATCATTCTCATTTTTTATACCATTTATCGCATAAACAATCTTGTCGTCACTGCTTTGAAGCATCTCAAAGTTATAGTCGCTAACTTTTTTATATACATTTGTGACGTCATTACTGATAAGATCTAGAGATCCGTCAGAATTTAGCGCATGATAGTTTGTAAATTTAGTGCTAAAGTCTGTAAATACACGTTTTATCTCGCTTGAAGCAAAGCCTAGAGAGTAGATGTATTTTAGTAAATTTTCATCATTTAAATTTGTATTTTGATTAGTTAGTTTTATAAGAGAATTTAGTGGGTTTTCTCTTTTTGACAAAATTTCAAGCTCATCTATGACCTCTTTTTTAGTAGCAAATTCATTTGGCTCGATCGCTCTTAAAATTTGGTTCCATTTATCAGCATAGTTTTGCAAGTAAAGCTCTACAACTGCGATACTTAGCTCTTTTTTCTCATTTGAGCTGATATCTTTTAAAGATGAGTTGGTATCCATCAGCCATGACTCAATGCCTGCGGTCTCATCGATGTTTGAGCTAAGTTTTGCCAAGAAGTCTCTTAAATTTTCTTTTGTATAAATTTTATTAAATGGATTAAACGCCTCTTTTTCTTGAACTACTTGGTTTAAATTTTCAACCTCTTTTTTGATGTCGTAGAATGATTTTTCATCTTTAAATGAGATAAACTCAAGTATCGAGTAGAGCCTTTTTGCTCTTTGAACAGGTGTTAGTTTAGTATTTGCAGCACTTTGAGCACTCTGATCTGCTGAAATGCTTAAATTTTTAGCATTTAAAATAGCTTCGATGTGTGCTAGAAATTCATCTTTAGCAACACCATATTTTTCAAATTTATCCCAGTTTGCAGCTATCCAAATTTTAAATAGATCTACGTTTGTATAGTTTTTATCAAAAAGTGAATCATACATATAAAAGGCTTTTATGAGTTTATCTGGATCACTCTCTGTTTTTAGGATATTTTCCATCTCAGTTAAAACTGTATTTTTGAAAAAGTCAGCACTAAGATCGTAATAAAGCGCTTTAACAGGCGCAAAACCCTTATAAGAGGTATCAAGGGTGATGTACTCAAATTTAGTATCACCGCTAAAGATCCTTGGATAGTCGTTTAGACTTTGTTTTAGCAGATTTAAAAGCTCGATCTTTTGTGTAGCGGTAAGGTCTTTAAACTTTTTGCTATCAAGATAGTTAGAGATTTTATCTACGTTGTTAGCCGCAATTTGCTCTTTTGTATTTTTGATATTTAAAATATAACTAGAGCCAAAATAAACTCCCACACAAAGTGCAGCCACTAGGGCGAAATTTATAAATTTAATAAATCTATTTTGAGCGCCAAATTTAGTTACATTTGCTTTAAAAGCGATCTCTTTTAAAAATGATTTTACAAAATAGCTTTGTTTGCTGTAATTATTTACCGCTCTAAGAAGTGGTTTTTTGATGCTATATTTATCACAAATTGTATTTGTAAGGTAGTTTATAGGGATGTTTTCTTGATATGCACTTACAAAATAAACTCCATTTATAACAGATGTGTTTTTAAGAGCATTTTGAGAGCTTAGCTTTGTGACAAAGTCTTTTACCAGCACGAAGAAATTTTCAAGCTGTTTTAAGAACAAATATGAGCGTTTTTTATCTTCTAGCATGTGCGAGATCGAGTTTTTGCTCATTAGGTGTTTAAATAGTGAGTCGCTTAAGCCCTTAAGCTCTGTTTCAAGTGTTTGAGCGGTGAAATTTGAGTCTAAATTTATACCAAGAGCTTTATTTGCCACGTCTTCATTAAATAATTTGAAATAATCACCCATGCCATCTATAAGGTCAAGCTTGCTAAAGACCACGTAGATAGGAAATTTAATGCCCAGATGCTTCTCGCAGTCATTTATCCTCTTTACCATATATCTTATAAGCTCGTCAAAATACTCTTGAGTGCCTTCTAGGAATTTTTTAGTATCGATGATAAGCACGGCTCCACTTAGTCTTGAGTTAAAGTCATTTCTCTTTAAAAAGTGTAAAAACTCGTTCCAAACGCCTTTTTTAAGTAGATAGTCCCTATTTTTCTCCACATCATCTTCAGGAAGCTCTTCTGTTGCAGTTGGCTGATAGAGGCTCTCTTGCGCAAAGTGAATGCCCTCAGTATCTAGTAAGGCGCCAAATTTTGATACATAAAGGTTAAAATTTGTTGTACTTTGATGTATCTTTTTATAAGTATCCAGGCTATCAGATAGAGGAAATTCGATATTTGAATAGTTTATAAAAGCACTCTTTCCAGCGCCCTCGTTGCCTATTATCATTATTAATGGCAATTTTTTAAAATTTATATCTTTTTTCCAAGTCGTTTTGGCGTCTTTTAGCGAAAGTAAGAAATTTCTCTTTGCTTTGCCAAAACTATCCAATGACTCTTTTTTGATCTCTTTTAGTTTGTCGTTTTTCTCATCTTTGCGTGATGCAAAATAGTTCATCAGCGGTCTAAGCAGGACAAAAAACAATATAACTGCCCAAAAAGCAACTAGCACGCTAACTCGTGAGCTAACGCTAGCAAAGCTGTATATATCGTTAAATGCTACAAGCGGGGCATAGAGCCAAAACAAAACACTAAGAGCGATAGAAGTTACTAACACAACACTGTGTTTAAACCTAAAAAATGTGAAAAATCTGCGTAAGTAGTCGATAAATGCCATAGCTGCAAATCCTTTTACAAATAAATATATTTCTTTTATGTAATTATATCAGATTTTTTT
>NZ_CABPVL010000004.1:166714-171639 GCF_902460895.1 Campylobacter concisus
TCTTCAAATATAAATCAGAAACAAATTCATCATTAGTAAAATAAGAAAGAGTCTCTTGTAGCTCTTTAAATTTATCTTTTTTTGGGAAGAAATTTACAGCCTCTTCGTACTCTATACCGTTTATAAAGACTGCAATCTTAGTTTGTTTTTCAAAAAGCTTTTTACCAAGGATGAAATTTTTACCAAGTGTCCTATTTTTATGGCCTAAGGAGTTTAAATTTGATGGAGCTATGAAAATTTGATTTGGTAAATTTTCAAGTATAAAAAGCTTATCTTTTAGCCCAAAATGGCTCTGAAGCGCAAATTCAACCTCTTTTTTTGGCCTTCTTTGGCTAACTGCAAGTGGCGAAAATGGCAGAAATTTCTTTGCCAGCTGCTTTTCTTTTATATTAAGCATATCAAGTAATATCTTTGAAATTTTATCATCAAGCTCATCTTCAAAAGATCTTGCGTAGTTTTTTAGACTAATGCTGTCAAAAAATAGCCAAAGCAAGTAGTTGTCAAAAAAATCAAAAAATAACTCATAGCTATTGTCATTAGTCTTTGAAATTTTCTCTAAAATGTAGCTTGTTAGGTGCGAGCCGCTTCCTAAAAGACCCATAAAATTTACAATTATCTTTGTAAGCTCCTGCTCATCTAAGCTCTCGAGCTCTTTGATCGGGTAGGCAAAACTCGAGCTATTTTTTAAAAATATCTCGCTCCTATCCCTATTTTTTAGGATGTTTTTTATCAGCTTAAAAAAAGAAGCTTGGCTTATCTCTTCGCTCATACAAGCTCTTTCGTGCCGCTTAAAAACCCATAATCAAATAAAATTTTACTCTTTACGCACTTTATCTTAAGCTCGCAAAATGAGTTAATAGAAGCAAATTTTGATAAAAACTTAGCCAAATTTATACCTAAAACATAGACATTTCCAAGGCTTTCAAACTCGCTCTCATCTATATAAAATATACAAAGCACTCCTCTTTTTGCAAAGCCGCCATCGACCCTGTGGATCTGTTTTGTCTTTATCTCATGAAGCGAGCTAGAAAATTTCTTCAAAAACTCATCATCAGGTAGCATAAAGGCATTAAGCAGTGCTAGAAAAGAGCCCTTGTTTAGTATGCTTTGATAGCTAAATGACAAGATACTAACCAGCCTCCAGAGTAAATTTCCATCTACATTTACACGTTTTACGCTAGTTGGGATAGTTAAATTTTTGGTCACTACACCTTGGTGATTTTGGATTTTGTTTATCTCGCCTAGTTTTAGGTTTGTTGGTAGATCGCCGTTACAGCAAAGCGTCTCGATGCTCACAGTCTGCTCTTTGGTGTCATTTTTAAAAAATGAAATTTCTTTGTAAGAGTTTAGCTTCATATCTATTTTGTTGCTTACAAAGTAATAATCCTTTGATCTTTGGCTATTTAAAAACTCAAACCTCTCAAAGCTTTTGTAGTTTTTAAGTATCCTTTTTTCATTATTGCTGCTGTGAGCGACGACCTTTGTGATAGAAACTATCTCATAAGCGTTTATGTTTGAGCGGTCGATGAAAATTCTATATTCGCTTCGTTTGTTGTTATTTTGTATAGGCTCAGCGCCTTTGGCAAACAAATTTATCGCTGGCGTGGCAAAAAGAGAGAAATACTCTAGCCTTGGTACATAGCCATTTGGCATATCTTTTGAAAAGACAAATTTGATGTTAAAGCTTTTTGCGTCAAATCTTTTTAAAAAACCAAGTCCGTTTATACGGATGAAATTTAGTTTAGATGAAAAATATGAAAGCTCTTTTATAAGCTCAAACGCCTCAAAACCAAACTCATCGCTCTTTATCAAAGCTTCATCAAATTCATCCAAGCTAAGCTTATCAGCTCCAAGTTTTATCTCCTCGTCGCTATCTTCAAAGCTTATGACTATAAATTTTAAGTAGTTTTTTAGCCACATCAAAAGAGTTGAAGAGAAGTATATGTTATCACCAAGGTATAAATTTAAAAAGTTGGTATCAAGCTCTTTGGTGCTAAGCTCATCTTTGGTGATAGATATGTTTAAATTTAAAAGATAGTCGCTTTTGTTGTTTGACATGAAAGCTTTTGATATCTTTAATGGAAGCAAATTTACGTCATATATCGTCTGAAATTTACAAGCCACGCCGTTTATTGGCTTTGACTCTATGATGCTACCTTTTGGTATAAATTCTTTTTTTTCTGAAAAGTCATCTCTTAGAGCAAATTCTTGCATGCAAACTGATGGGAAAGGGTTTGTGTAGCTTGGCATTAAGATATTTATCAAAGACTCAGCTATTAATGGGATATTTTCATCTAGCTCTTGTCTAATCCTTGATGTCAAAATAGCCATATTTTCTATGATACTCTCAACATCAGGATCTTTGCTCTTAGTATCTAAAAATGGTGCAACCTTTGGGAAATTCTTTATAAAAAGAGCTCTCGTTTCATCAAGATACGCCATCTCTTTTTGAAAATAAGCTAAATTATTTTCATTATAATCCATTATAAAATCTCACAATATCTATTGTTCTTAAAAATAACCTTTAGCAAATACTCTTTGAAATTGTCGTTTTTATGCTTATAGTTTATGTTAAAGATGATACGCCAAGGCTTTAGCGAGTCATCATAGCCGATAGAAGTTATCTCTATTCTATTTTCGTTTGAGGTGATTAGTTCATATATCGCCATGCCAAGTCTATGGCCAAGCTCGTTTATCTCGACCCCAACCGACCAAAGATCGATGATACTATCATTTAAACGGCCGTAGTTTCCAAGCCTTGAGTTTAAGATAGTATCGATGTGATCTTTGATGTCGCTGTCTAGGTCTTTGAAGTAGGGACGAAATTTTGACTCATCACTAAATTCATATAAAATTTTATCTATCAGCGACATGCTTAAATTTACTCTTTATCCAGCTTACCAACCAAAGAAAGCTCGAAATTTGCCCCCATAAATTTAAAGTGAGGTCTGGCTAGAAGCTCTATCTTATACCAGCCTGGCTCGCCAGCTATATCGCTAACGATAACTTTTGCGCTTCTAAATGGCCTTCTGCTTCTTACATCAGCTGGTGGATTTTCCTGGTCTGAGATGTACTGTCTTAGCCACTCATTTAAGCCACGTTCAACGTCACTGCGCTCTTTCCAAGTACCGATCTCTTCTCTTTGAAGTACTTTTAGATAGTGTGCCAAACGAGATATCAAAAATACATATGGAAGCTGTGTGCCAAGTCTGAAATTTGTCTCAGCAGCTTTGCCTTCTGGAGTATTTGGGAAAACTTTAGGTTTTAGCACTGAGTTTGCAGAGAAAAATGCTGCGTTGTTGCTATCACGTCTTAGCGTAAGTGTTATAAAGCCATTTTCTGCAAGCTCAAATTCTCTTCTATCTGTTATCAAAACTTCGGTTGGAATTTTTGTCTGAACGCTTCCGTAGTTTTCATAAGTGTAAGTTGGTAGGTCTTTTACAGCGCCACCACCTTTTGGTCCGATGATGTTTCCGCACCATCTATAGTCGGCAAAACTCTCTGTAAGCCTTGTAGCAAACGCATAAGCGCCGTTGCCCCAAAGCATATCATCGTGCTTATCAACGCTTTCGCGGTAGTTAAAGCTTTTTATAGGGTTATCTTCTGGGATATATGGAGATCTAGTAAGAAATCTATTTACCATACAACCTGTATATTTTGCGTCTTCGTTCTCTCTAAAAGTTCTCCATCTTGTGTATTGAGGACCTTCAAGTAGGCTCTTTAGATCTTTTATGTTTTCAAGTTCGCCAAAGTTATCAAGTCCGAAGAATTTAGAAGATAGCGAAGTTAGAAGCGGAGAGTGGCTCATCGCTGCAATTGAAGACATTTTGTTTAAGAAAGTCATATCTTGATTTGACTTATCTAGCTCATAATCAGCAACTATCGCACCAACTGGCTCACCACCAAATTGACCATATTCAGCTGAGTAAATTTGCTTATAAAGTGTGCTTTGAGTTATATCTAGATTGTTTTCAAAGTCATCTAAAATTTCTTCTTTTGTAGCGTCTAAAAGGTCGATCTTTACGTTTTCGTTGAAATTTGTTCTCTCAACTAAAAATCTAATGCCGCGCCAAGTAGATTCTAGCTCTTGGAAAGATTTATTGTGTAAAATTTCATCCATCTGAGCTGATAAAAGCGTGTCTATATGAGCTATCATCTCATCAAGTGCAAGCTTATTTATCTTCTCTTCAGCATTATTTGTTGTGATGACATTTGAGATAAACTCGGCAACTCCTTGCTTTACTACGCTATAACTTTCATCATCTTTTGTATATTTGCTCCTTTGCATTATGCTTTCAATGATAGGAGTTTTTACTTTAGTTTCAGACATTTTTATTCCTTATCTTTTTCGTCTTTAAGCTCTAAAAGAAGCTGTTTTCTACTATCTTCATCCTTAATAGCCTCTAAAACTGCTTTTCTAAAATCAGGCATATTGCCCATAGGTCCTTTTAACGCAACTAAAGCTTTTCTAAGCTGCAATAGCTTCTTTAGCTCAGGTACTTGGTTGATGATATTGTCTGGATTGAAATCCTGAATGCTTTCAAAGTTAAGATCGATATTTAGATCTTCGCTACCAGAATTTAGCCTATTTTTCACTGAAAATTCAGTATGAATGTCTAAACTTTTCATAACCTGATCGAAATTTATCTTATTTATAGAGACAACTTCGCGATCTTCAAGTGGAGTTTGGTTTTCACCAGTTAAATTTGAAACTACCATCAGCTTTAACGGAAGTTCAACATCTGCTTCTTGGTTGTTTGTTTTGGTTCTATAAACAATGTTTATACGTTCTTTTGGTGGGATTGAATTCTCTGCCATAATAACATCCTTTTTTTGAGTAAATGATTTAAGAATTATAATTAAATAAAATTAAAGAAGTTTTAAAAAAACATATTTTATCACAAAAATGTTTTTGCCTTTATATA
>NZ_CABPVL010000004.1:171769-177602 GCF_902460895.1 Campylobacter concisus
TTGCGAATATACAACTTTCGCATTGTTATCCATGCCTTGGCTTGTAAAAATTTTGGAAAGCTCCAACAAAAAGCTAAGCTCACTTTGTGAATTTGTTGTATATTTGCTTCTATCAAGAGCTTTTATTAGCTCTTCAAAGCTCATATCCTTTTTCATATCATCACTAGAGATAAAATTTGCAGTCTCTTTTTTACTAAAAAATTTAGCACTCTCTTCGCTGAAAAATGCCTCTTCGCTTTGAAATTTAAGCTTTTTCATATCTGAAAATTTTTCTATAAAATTTAAAGTCATATTAGAAACTAGTTCGCTTTGCTCGCTTAGCCCAGATGATCTTAAAAACTCGCAAAATATCCTAACGCCATCTATCCAAAATGGATTAAGGGCTAAATTTCTTATAAATTTCTCCAAATTTTCTTGGCTTGCTTCTTTCATATTTTTAAAAAGTAAGATCAAATTTTCATCAGGATAGCGTATCTGCGTCACTTGCTCGCTGCTAACTGGTAAAGCCTTGATCCTGCCCCACATCGCCTCAAAAACAAGCGAGTAAGCGGTCAAATTTTTTATGTCATTTTTTAAAAGAGAGACGGATAAATTTACAAAGTACTCCCTAAACTCTCTATCGCTAAATGTGCTAATGTCGCTACTGCCAAAAGAGGCGCTTTGTGAGTAGCTTGGTTCTGTCTTTTGCGGCTGCTGTTTTGGTTCCTCTATTTTTTGAGTTTGCTCGCTTTTCTCTTCTATATAAAGCGTATCAAAGTGCGTGCTAAGCTCGCGTGAGAGCTCAGGTACAAGATCATTAAAAGCCCTTGCATCCGCTTCGTCTAAATTTATACCGTCCCTATGAGCTTGCGTAAAAAGCTCTATCGTTTGAGCAAATATCTTTTTTTTAGCAGGCACTTGCTTTTCATTTTTTGCTAATAAATTTGGCTCTTGTTTTAGAGTAGTTAGAAAAAATGAAAAGGCCTCGATCAGGGTTTTAAAACTATCTTTTTGGTTTAAATTTATAGCAGAGATCGCTAAGAAATTTAAAAGCTTTACATCGAGGCTAAATTCGCTTAATGCCTTTAAAGACGAGCTAAAAACAAAGTCCCATTTTATCGTATCGTGAGTCAAAGTCTTATACTTTGACATCTCATCTATAAGGCTGATGTAGAGTTCGTTTTCTAAAAAGTTTTCGTTAAATTTGTTGAAAAACTTATCTTGCACTTACTTTTTGTCCATAAAATTTTCTATCTTATTGTTTAGGACACTGTCGTTTTTAACGTTGTTTTGATCCATCGAGTAGGTGCTATATAAAAACGCAGCCGCGATAGCAGCAAGCGCTATAAGGATAAAATAAAATTTCAAATGTCTTAGTGAAAATATCTCAAAAAAGCTTCTCTTTTTAGTTTTTAAATAGCTCTTTTCAAATACATTCTCATCAGCCTTTATAAGTGGCGAAACGGCTGAGGCTATATTTTCACAAAGGTATGAAATTTTCTCATTGCAATCTTCCTGTGCTTCGTATTTACCCTTGTAGCCAAGCACCAAACAAGCGTAGATAAACTCTAAAAAGTCCTTGTTTTTGCCAACATTTTCAAACCATTTATCCATGATGCCAAAGAATTTGTTGCCACCTAAATTTTCGTTGAAAAATCTTGTTGTTAAGGTGTTGTTCGCCCAAAAACTGTTCATAAAAATTTCATTTTTAAGCAAACTCTCATCGATGAAAACACAAAGGCAATATCTAAGCCTAATGATGTCGTCCTCTTCATAAATGCCTAAATTTGAGATCTTTGAAGTGGTGCTTAATATATCATTTATCAGCTTTTCACGTAAATTTTGCATCTCACTTTGTGAAAAATTTTGTAGCTTTGATACTCTGTTTGCTAAAAGAAGCAGTGGTAGCACGTGATCTAGGGCAGGGTTTGCACCAAGTCCTAGAAGCTTTGTTTGGCTTAAAGCCGAAATTTCATTTTGATTCTCACTCATTTTTTATCCTTATAATAAAGCCCACATCTTAATGTCAGCGTTTGATAAATTTGCTGTTATATAGACGCTAATAACGCTTTGATTTGCGAAGCTTTTAAAAATTTCATCTTTTTTATCGATCTTGTAGTAGATATAGTCATTTAGCTTTGGCAATGTACTAGGTATAGCTGAAATTTGCTCTACATTTATGCCGCGAAGCTGCGATGAGACGATACTTTTGATGTTTGATTGGGTGTGAATTTTGCACTGTTCTTTGAAATTTTTGAGCAGGTACTCATTTTTTGTATCGCTATGGATAGCAAAGTAAATTTCTGAGTTTTCTATGATGCTTGGATTATCAAAGACGCAGTCAAAAAAGCCGTGATTGTTTTTAACGATCTGTGCCATGACGTATTTTGGCGACAAGATATGCGAGAACAAAAGCCTAAGATTGTTTATTAGCGGTACGAAAGTTTGGCTTAAGCTGTTGTGATCATAAGCTATAAATTCGCTAAAACTATCATCGTGACTTAGGGCTAGCAGATCAGCTTGAAAATCAACTAGCTTTTCATATAGATATTCTGGATGAATTTTGTCTCTTTTGAAAAGATAGGAGAATATCAAGTGCCATTTTTTAAGCATATTTAGCGTCAAATATGTTGAGATATCAAGCCTATTTTTAGCCTGATCTATGCCACCTAAAAGCCCAGTATAGCTCTCTTGATGCTGCTTTGTAGCAAAGCTAAACTCATCTATAAAGCTTGTGATGAAAGAATTTTTACTGACATCGATGCAAGTTGGTATAAATTTCTCATCAAGCGTTATTTGTTTGTTTAGATCTATGTTTTTTATCCTGCAAATAGGCACACTAAGCTCATAAGGCGTTTTTGAGCCAAGCACTCCTAGAGTCGATCTTTGGCTTGCTAGGATCAAATTTTCTTTATCCTGCGTAAAAGCAGACGAAAGCTCAAAGTCGTCTTTGTCATCAAGCTCATCTAAAATATCATTACTAGCTTCATCATGCACTCTTGAGCTAATGAGCGCTTGTTTGGCCGTAAATTTTAGATTTGGTAGATTGTTTTGCAAGCTAACATCAACAAGCCCTGAGCTAACTGGTAGCTTTAGTACGATGACGGCAGAATTTAGCTCGCTAGGACTTATCTCAAGTGGCTCTGGTAGGTCGTCTTGATCTGGGGCGTTAAATATCGTGCCATCTTGCGAGATGCAAGAAATTTTATTTAGCCCTATCTTGCCTTGAAGCAAAAGCTCACTTGAGATCTCAAGATCCAAAACTCCATATAAATTTGAAAAAGACGAGACGGTTTTTATGTTTAAATTTCTCTCAAAATACCTCTCTTGCTGCTCGAAATGAACCTTATCAACGTTCATCCCGTTGTACCAGACAACTTTTAATTTATCAGACATTTTATTTGCTTGCTTGGATCTTAGAGCCGCTAGCGTCTATGGTATTTACGCCATTTTTAGTTATCTCAAAAACTATATTTTTCTCTTTTGCTTCTTTTGTTGATTTGTAAGCTTTGATATTTGTCTTGCTTTGATCAGCATAAAGCACCAAAATGCCCACGTATGGCACTTCGTCTGGATCGACATTTGTAAAAGCGTATCTGTTTGTGTTTGGCTGAATTTGCGTTTTTATCGAGTCTATCTTGTCTTGACCAAGTATGTCACCATTTTTCTCAGCTAGATCAACTATGCTAGCTTGCTGAAATTTTGCCACATCCCTTAGTTTATAAGCGATGATAGTCACTGGAACGTTGTCACCGTGGTAGTTTAAGTTTGAATTTGGAGTGTTGCTTATGATAAGATCTTTTGCACATCCTGCGATAAATAGCATAAAAATTAAAGAACAAAGAAATTTAAACGTTTTCTTCATGGTTTCCTTTACCTCACGTTAATAATATTATTTTTATGTAATTCTATCTAAAGTTATTTTAGAAGAAACTTATTTTAAAATCAATGTTCTTAAATAAAACTTTAATGGGCGTTAATCAATCCTTTATATTATGCTCTTTGGCATAGCTTAATATCTTTTGCCTAAGATCTTCAGGGAAGCTATCTCTATACATCACTGGTGTTAAAGGGTTTAGCTTTTTATCTAATTTACCAGCCTCATATAGTCTTGTTAGTTCTTCTGGTGTGTTGTAGTATGGTGCATTTGGATAGCCTTCTGGTGGGGTTAGGGACATTATTTTGGCTTCTAGAAGAGCAGAATCGATATAAAGAGAAAGATCTTTTTCACTCCATCTATTAGGGAAAGCACCTTTGCCATATTCCTCTTGAAATTCACTCATGTGACTTTTAATATAATTTACAAATTCTTCTCTAGTAGTCTCATTTGCGTCTAGGTCTCTAGGGTCAAGAAGCTCGCCTTTATCTTCTACTAATTTCCTTAAGCGTTTATGAAGCGAGCCATCTGCATTATTAATGACACCCTCTCTATTAAAATCCATCACGAAGTAGCTACCTATTATCTCATCTAGATAAGGCATCATTCCATATTCATCTAGTGGAGGATTTTTATATAGTTTAAGAATTTTTTCGTAGGTATCTAAATTTTTATTTACTCCAACTGTATATGTATAGTATTTAAAGCAATCTGCTAGTACATGTAGTGCTTCTACTTCCCCTAGTTGAGCTGCTAGAAATACCGCTTGAAATTCTCTTGCTTTAAATCCACCTTCATTTCCATTACCTAGTGATTCACTATCTCCTAATACCCCAGCACAAATTCCCCACTCTCCTATAAATAGCTCTGATTTTAGTGTATTTTTATTTCTATCCACTTCATCATAAATTTCAGCATACTCTGGCTTTGTTAGTTTGCCATTACTATCTACTCTTCCTATTGCATCTTCTGGGATATCTATCATAGTGCATTTTAGATTACTTCTTTTTACTAGATAGATATATCTATCTCTTTTATCTTTTAAGCTTTCATAGTAAGCTTTTTCTGATTTAGTCCAAGGTGATAGTTTAGTAGAGCTTGGTTTATAGCTAATATCTAGCCATGGTTTAAATGATAGATAGTCTGTTTGACCTAGAGAATTTGGTTTGGGGTTATAGTATAGTGGTTTATAGTTTTTATATGGAGATGAGTCTAGGATGGAGCGGGAGTCAAGGAGCATTTTAGATTTTTCCTCAAAATACTTTGTTGTATTGTCATCTTTAGTTTTAGGCACAATTAAATTTGTATTTTTGTCAAACCAGACTTCTTCTCCATTCGGAGCTATAACCGTATATGTATTAGTGTTATCCATTAAATTTCCTTTATTCATTGTTTTTACTTTATTGATAAACAGTGCTGAAGTTATTACTACTAAGATAGCTAAAGTTATAAATATAATCTTCTTCATATCTTATCCTATGTATAGACCATCTTCCATTACTATGGTGGTGGCTAGACGACCAATTAGACGAGGAGGGATTGTGCGACCATTAAATTTTTCATTTTTAGAGTCATTTTCCTTACACCCCACATACATACCTTTCACATTGTTGTTTCCTATAACATCTAGTGCTTTTAGTAGTCTTCTTGATTTATTATCTACTTCTGATCCAAAGGTGTTTAAATTTCCATTTTTAAAGTCTTCTAGTATCTCCATAGCTTCGTTGTATTTATCTATTGGCAGGTCTTGTTTTGAGATGCTTTTACTTGTCTTATACATATCATAAATTTTCTCTCTTTGTTTTATACCTATTGGATTTGATGGACTTATTGTAAGCAATGTTTTAACTCCTTGTAGCATAAGCTCTTTTGGTGAATATGCTAGCTTTTTATTTCTTTTGTTAAGGTTATTAAAGAACTCTTCATCAGTTTTATTATCTGTTCTTAGTTCATCCAGACATAGATAAGATATCATAG
>NZ_CABPVL010000004.1:178174-180520 GCF_902460895.1 Campylobacter concisus
TTAACTCCCTTATCTCTACATCAGATTCAGTATATCTACTTCTAGCATAGTTAAAATACCTTGCATCTATCTCATTACCAGATCCTCTTAGCTCATCTAAGCATAGATAAGCACTAAGGTTATTTAGTGCTAGTTTAGAGGCTAGGTTAAAAGATAGTTTGTTTTTCTTGTGGTCTATGTCGTAGTATATAAATGAGTTATAGTCTAGTCCTCCACTACTTATATTAGCTCCTAGAAATAGTCTATTTAAATTTAGGCTTATATAGTTTTGATAGATCATTACTGGATAGTAGCAATATGTATTTGTACTATTTTTATCATAGGCTTCTTTTATAGACATAGGTTTATATGAGATATTATTTAGTGCGTAAGCTTCATTAAATTTATATGTATATCTTGTATGCATTATCTCGTTGTAGTTCTCTTCTAGTTTTTCATATGAGGTTTTCCAGAGTTCTAATGCACCACTAACCATAGAAGCACCTATACTCTTACCTAGTGATCCCGCATAATCTTTTATTAGCCTCTTTATCTCTTGAAAATCTGTATAGCTAAACCTATGGGTATATCTCATAAAGGTATATGTTGTGATCTCTGTATAAGTTATACTTAGTTTATAATACTCCATCGCCATATGAAGCCTAAAGGCATTTGAAGCTTGAATGATTAGATTAAGCTTTGAATGTTGTAAAACTACGCTTGTAGTTTTTAGACTTGTTATTAGCAAGATATATCTATCTATCTCTTTAGTCTTTCTTGCACCAAGTAGACTTTTTACTAAATTTAATACCCCAAGCTCATCAAGAAATGTTTCTCTTAGTGCCTTTGCGTCTTTATTAAATATATAAGAGCCAAGTGATTCATATATCTTAGATATGCCATCTTCACCAACAAATTTTGCTAGTGGAAATACCTCTTCTATAGTAGTTTTTACTAGTAATGAGGTTACCTCTTTATTTATATCTCTATCATTGCTATATGCTATATCTTTTAAATTTATAGCCTCTTTTAGAGTGTTTTTATTCTTAGCGGCGATAGCCTCTTTTATAGTAGCTTCATCTTTTTTATAGTTATCATCTATCTTGTCAGCTTGTTCTATAAGAAGTTTCATTAGATCTTTTTGCAAAGGATCTTTGATATCTGCATTTTTACCAACTTCATTTTCAGCTAAAAGCTCTTCAATACTAACTACATCCTTGTTATTTACTCCATCCATATATTTAGACATTTCTTCTATACATAGATACTCACCACTTTTTAGTCCGCTATTTTTTACTGAGTCTTTATAGAAAAATAACTTTAAATCTCTATCAAAAACTCTTATTATAGAGTTTGAGTGTAGGGCTTTTATTTCATCATCTTCTATTACTATATATTCATCACCATCTTTAATGCTTTTTTTAATCATTTTTTTTGAATAGCTTTTAGTCATTATAAAGTAAGCCACTCCAAGAGATAGTGCTTCTATGAAAGAGTAGCGTTTTGGGAGGGTTTGTATTATACGTTGCATTTGTGATTGGTATTCATCTGCGGTTGATGAGCCATTTTTTATATCATCTATAAGTTGGCTTGAGATATTGCTATTGTTATATGCTTCGGCCTCTCTTCTGCTTAAGGCGTTTTCATTTACCTTATCAAATACTGCTTTAAAAGAGAGAGTTACCTTTTTCATATACTCTTCTTCGCTTTTTTTGATCTTCTCCATATCATTTGGCTGCTTAGCATAAGCATTTACGTGAGAGAAATTTGTCTTAAATAACTCTTCGTATTTGGTGTAATTATCAAGATAGTTAGTGTCATCTTGATAGGCGATCTCTTTAAATTCTTCTCTCTTTTGCTCTATGTTGTCTATATATTTTTTATCTATCCTTGCAAATGGGGATAAATTTAAAACAAGAGTTGATCTATTGTTTTCTTTATTGATGTTTATGCTGTACTGGCTGTAATCCTTAATAGGACTTAGGGTTTTTATGTCAGTAAATTTTTGTTTTACTAGGTTGGATTTGTTGGGTCTATTTAGCTCGTCTTCTATCACTTGATCTAGGCATTTACTTATTACTTCTTCTCTTAGCCCTGCACTTGATCTAAAAGGTGAGTTTGAAAGCACAACATAGTTTTTATTTAAATTTGAAAAATCTTTGCTGTTCATCTCATCGTTTGCAGAGGTGCCATTTTTATCGGACTTGTTAGCTATTAGATTGGCTAGTTTTATAGAGTTGAAATTTGAAGCACAGATAAAATTTAAATTCGCATTTAGTCCTTTTATTTGATCCTTTAGTCTTTTAAAGAGCGTATCATCACTAGAGCCAAAGCCTAAGTTTTTATTTACTATATCATAAGAGCAGA
>NZ_CABPVL010000004.1:181044-262854 GCF_902460895.1 Campylobacter concisus
GCTGGCACTAGATCTTGCATAACAGCATAGTGGTCATTCATGCTTTTTAGACTAAGAGCCGCTCTTGGCACGTATGCCACCTTTGTGCAAGGGTTTTTAGCTGAGCAGCCAACTATCGGTGAGTTGATAAAATCAACATCAAGTATCACGCCTTGATCATCTGACCTTATGCTTTTGCCAGCTCTACTTTTTAAGATCACATGGCCACCATGTGGGCAAACTACCACGTCATCTTCTATTATTGGATTAGCAAAGGCAGTGCCACCAGCACCTACCGCGCTACTTTTCTTTTCTAAATTTAGTCTCTCATTTGCCTTTTCAAGCGACTCTTTGGTCTCTTTGTTTGTTGGCTTTAGGTCTATATTTAGGCTTTTGTTTAGCAAAGAGTAGTTTAGTATGCTAGCCTGTGAGTTTTTATAGCTAACACTTAGTCTTCCTTTATCTTTTTCCTCGTCCCTTGGCTGATGAGAGAAGCTTAGAGCATTAGAATTTGACTCCTCCCCGTCTTCTTCTTTTTTAAAGTATAGTGGATAGTCTGATTGCTCTGTGGCGGTGTTTAGTGGCTTATCTATGATATAAACCTGCGTTTTTAGCTTTGTAAAGTCTATATCCAGATCAGAGCCAACTTGATTGATATCAAATATACTCTTATCTCTTAAAAGTATATCCACCTTGCCCTCACTGATATGCATTAGCTCGTTTGGCTCTAGCCTTATCACATTTAGGTACTCTTTTGCCACATCGTTTTTAGCGTCTTTTGCCACATTGTCTATTAGCTTAAAGTTATGCGTTAGCACTATGCCTCTTGTTATCTTCTTATCAGTATTTGTCTTGGCTATTACCACATAGTGTTTGTTATCGTCCGCATATTTAAAGCTCTCAAATTTTAGCTCATAAGCACTTCTATAAATTTCTAGCCTTGTGTTTATATACTGCTCTAGCTCTTTTTCGTTTGAGTTAGAATTTGCATGCGAGCTTGCTATCTTAAAGAAGTCAGATATATAGCTCATGCGCTCTTTAAATGCCTTCAGATCAGCCTTTTTGCTTAGCATAAAGTATCTGACCGAGTAGATAGCAAAGAAAAGATTTAGATCGCCGCTTTTTACCTTGCTAGCTATATCTTTAGCGTCTAGTGCCTTTATCTCGTCCCTATCTATCATATCTACAAATTTATCTTTCTCTTTGTAGTACAAGAGCGAGCTTACAGGGTCTTCTAAATTTGGCGCCTCTTTTTCATCTTCAAAGCCTAGAGAATTTACATATAAAGCCACAGGATATATCACGCTCTCAAGTATACTAAGCCTTTTTTTATCCTCGCTGCCTAGTTTTGGTAGATAGCCTAGAGAAATTTTATAAAAGTAGACGTTAAAGCTTAGGCTTTGTATATAGTCATTTAGGTAGTCTAGAGCGGCTGGCACATCTTTACCATTTATCTTTTCCGCATTTTTCTCATTACTTAGCAGATACTCCATCAAGTATAGGCTCTCCACGATCTGCTTCATATAGTGAGAAGCTACTAATATATTTATAAGATGTAGCTTGTCTGTATTTTTATAGTCAAATTCTGCCCCATCACCTACTCTAGTAAGTGGTTCTAGTCCATATCTAAATCCAAGGTCAGATATCACTGAAGTGCTTGGCTCATAGAGTTGGTTCCACTCTCTTTTAAGGCTATCCTCGTCACTATCATCGCTAGCATCAAATAGCCCCTCGTCATTTTTGTCATAAATTTTATGTCTGACGCTATCACAGTGGTGTATCTCTACTTCATGGCTTCCTTTGCTAGATTTGTTGATATTAGAGCTTACCTCTTTATCTCCTACTTCCTTGCAAGCCTTTTCGTTATTTTGAACTACATTTACACAATCTTTTAGTGTGCTCTTGTCGTCTTTAAAGCCAAACATATTTTTTATCTTGTTAAAGATAGAGCTAGCTATCTTTCCTACAAAGCCATTTGGATCAAGCACTCTTGCTATCCACCTTACACCTTTCATTATTGCCTTAGCTATAAAGCTTACAAATCTTAAAGATATAGTGACTAAACTAGCATATATACCACCAAAGCCAGGAGCGTTAAAAGTATATAGCTCTTTTACATCTTTAGTGTATAAAAAGGCAAAGGACTGCGCTAGGTGGCCACCTAGTGAGTGACCTGATAAGACAAGGTTAGAGACTTCGCTTTTATCATTTGGATTTAAATTTAGCTTATGCTCTCTTATAGCATCATACATATCGCTCTTTAGTATAGCCATAGAGGCTATTTGGCTTAGTCCTGCACCTAAAAAGGTTATCATGCCATCAGCCAAAACTAAGTCATTAAGCTCAGTTTCAGTTCCCCTAAAGCCTATGATATAGTTTTTAAATTTACTATCATAAAAGAGTGTCGAGCTAAAACCAGTGATAGATGTATTTTTGATGTGATGGACTAGTTCATAGCGATTGACAAAGGCTTTTGTGCGGAGGGAAATTTGGTGGAAGTTTTCTTTATTTACAAAGATATATGGTGGTTTGTCGTCAGGCGTAGCGATAAAACTTTGAACTTCGTTATCTATGGATTTTACTTTTGGCTCACTTTGCTCATTTACTTTTGGTTTGGTTATTACCATATCTTGATTAAAGCGAGCTTCTATGGTTAGGGCATAGGCTGTAGGGCTACCAGCTTCTTTAATAATATTGTCGTTCTTATCTCGAATATCTTCACTTAAGATATCACCTATTCTAATATTGTCCTTATATCTCCAAACAGGTTTTTCTATCTCTTGCTTTTTATATGAATTTACAATCTTTTCAGGGGCTTTATCTTTGCCAACCCTACTATAAAGATCATCTAAACCATTTTTTTCATTCTCGCTTACCCAGTGAAGCATTGCATAGCTTGCATCCGCAATATCAGCATAGTCTTTAAATTTGATTATTTGTTCTTTGGTTGAAATTTGACTCATTTTTATTTCACTTTTTCAAATTTATTGTTATTAAGGATAAATTTATTTCCACCCTTTGCAGTATGTATTTCGCCTTTTGATAAAGAAAAGCCTCTACCTTCATCACCAAATAAGCCATACTTTTTGACTTTGTAGTTATATGTTACTGTTAGTTCAATAGGCACTATGTTATTGTTATCATCAATATAAAAAGACCAAACATTAATATCTGGTGTAAATTTATAATAATTCTCTTGTCCTATATGGTTTATTACCTTGTCAATATATGTTTTTGATAAATTTACAGCTTTTTGGTAAGTGTTAATTGTATGGTATTGTTTGCCGTTTGAAAGAATTCGCGGAAGTTTCTCGTTAATGGGCTTTGGATCAATCGCATAGAGACCGTCACCCAAATCTCTACCTTTCATTTTTTTACTTAACTCTTTTCTCTCGGCCTCTCTTTTCTCTATCTCCTCAACAAATTTCTCATTAAACACATAAACCCCACCATATTTACTAGCTAAATTTTCTAGTTCAGAGTTGCTTATCTTGTTGCTTGCTTGATTTGCAGAGCAAGCTATTAAAAATATGCTTGTTAGTAGTAGAAGTATAATGCCTATAAATTTCATCCTATATCCTTTTTGTTTAGTTTATCATTTAGATCATCAAGTCCATTTTTCTCATTCTCGCTTACCCAGTGAAGCATTGCATAACTTGCGTCAGCTATATCTGCATAGTCTTTAAATTTTATTATTTGTTCTTTTGTTGAAATTTCACTCATTTTTATTTCACTTTTTCAAATTTATTGTTATTAAGGATAAATCTATTAAGACTGCTAACATTTCTTATGTCTTTTCTTGATAATGAAAAACCTCTACCTTCATCTCCAAATAAGCCGTATTTTGTATAGCCCTCATAAAAATTTATATCTAGTGAGATAACTTTAAGTTTTTCATCATCTATATAAAAATCACTAATCATGATAGATGAACGATTATAAGCAGCTTCACCCATAAAATTTTTTAGCTTAGCAATCACATCATCAGGTATTACTACTTTTTTGGCATATTCGCTTCTTAGATAGTATTGTTTGCCGTTTGAGAGGGTTTGTTGCATTTTAGGATTGTCATAAAATTCTAGCTTTAAAATTTCTCTCATTTTTTTATTTCTCTCATTTTTATTAGGTATCGTCTTTATTCTTTCTAAAATTTCTTTTCTCTTGTTGTCTCTTATTTGCTCTTGTTTTTCTATCTCATCATAGAATTTCTTATTAAATATATAAACCCCACCATATTTCTTGCCAAGCTCTTTTATTTCAGAGTTACTCGCGTTGTTGCTTGCTTGATTTGCAGAGCAGGCTATTAAAAATATGCTTGTTAGTAGTAGAAGTATAATGCCTATAAATTTCATCCTATATCCTTTTTGTTTGGTTTATCATTTAGATCATCAAGTCCATTTTTTTCATTCTCACTTACCCAGTGAAGCATTGCATAAGACGCATCAGCTATATCTGCGTAGTCTTTAAATTTAAGTATTTGTTCTTTGGTTGAAATTTGGCTCATTGTTATTTCTCTAAATAGAATTTATTATTATCTATGACATATCTAGTTTCAGTATCTTTTAGTCTAAAACCTCTACCCTCATCACCATATAATCCATAGTTGGTTACTTTATAGCTATAAGAAACTCCCATTGTTATAGGTACAGCTTCATCGTTATCGTTTATATAAAAATATTCAGTATTTATACTAGGCGGGTATTTATTAAAATTCTCTTGTCCTATAAATTCTTTTACTCTATTGCTATAGCCTTGAGCTATCTTAGGTTGTTTTTTAAATTTTCTAGAATAGTCGCCCTTGTCTGTATAGTATAGCTTGCCATTTGAAAGGATTTGTGGAAATTTCTCATCAACTACTTTTGTATTAACAGCATATAGTCCACCACCCAAATCTTTTCCCTTTGTATTCTTTCTTAGCTCTTTTCTTTCTGCCTCTCTTTTTTCTATTTCCTCATAGAATTTCTTATTAAATATATAAACCCCGCCATATTTTTTACCAAGCTCTTTTATTTCAGAGTTGTTTATATTATTGCTTGCTTGATTTGCAGAGCAAGCTATTAAAAATATGCTTGTTAGTAGTAGAAGTATAATACCTATAAATTTCATCCTATATCCTTTTAGAAAATTTATTTTGCTTATTTTATTGTCTTTGAAATTATAATATTATTAATTTATTATGTTTTATTTGTAGATTGTTAAATTTTTTATTGATTGAAGCTATTGTTTAGTTTATTTCTTTCATTCTCAAAAAAGTTATGTAAAAGAGCATAAGAAGCATCAGCAATGTCTATGTAGTCTTTAAAACAATTTATTAATTCTTTGCTTGATTTTTTAGTTTGCATTATTTATCCTTGCTTACTCTTTCAAATTTGCCGTTTATTAAGACAAATCTATTGCCACCACCAAGACTTTCAAAGCTGTTTTTCTTAAAACTAATACCTTTAGCTTCGTCTCCAAATAAGCCGTATTGTGTTTTTACTCTTTCATATGCAACAGTACATGAAATTTGAACAATTCTTTCGTCTTTATCTTTGTAGTATAGATTTGAAAATATCCAAGGTTTATATTTTTTTAAATTTTCATCACCTATAAATTTATAAATTTCTTCATAGCAGCTTTCTGAAATTTTACTAGATGTGCCACCCTTAAAGTATGGCTTGCCGTTAGAAAGAATTTGTGGGAGTTTTTCATTAATAGGCTTTGGATCAACAGCATAAAGACCATCACCCAAATCTCTACCTTTCATTTTTTTACTTAACTCTTTTCTTTCCGCTTCTCTCTTTTCTATCTCCTCAACAAATTTTTGATTAAACACATAAACCCCACCATATTTACTAGCTAAATTTTCTAGTTCTGAGTTGCTTATCTTATTGCTTGCTTGATTTGCAGAGCAGGCTATTAAAAATATGCTTGTTAGTAGTAGAAGTGTAATTGCAACAAATTTCATCCTATATCCTTTTAGAAATTTTATTTTGCTTATTTTATTGTCGATATATTTACGTTACGATTAATTATCTCGCGTTTAAATTTTAATCCTTAAGAAAAATAATTAATATTAAGAGTAAAATAGGCTTTTTTAGGCGGAATTTCACAAATGGCGTATCTGCCAAATATTGATAAAGAATTTCAATATTTTTTACTATCAAAATGAGCTAAATATTGAAAAAACTAAAGCATTTTTTTAAACTTGCTTTTAACTTTTTTGTTATAATATCCCATCAAAAATAAAAGGGATATTTTTTATCCGAATTAAGGTTTTAAATTTGAGAGTATATTTAGACAATAACGCCACAACGATGGTTGATCCAGAAGCTTTTGAACTTATGAAGCCGTTTTTTTGCGAAAAATACGGCAATCCAAACTCACTTCACAAATTTGGCTCAGAAACCCACCCAGCGCTAAGAACAGCGCTTGATCAGCTCTACGCCGGACTAAATGCAAAAGATAGCGATGACATCGTCGTTACCTCATGCGCAACTGAGAGCAACAACTGGGTTGTAAAAGGCATCTACTTTGACAAGATCGCAACTGGCGAGAAAAAACGCATCGTTACAACCGCGGTCGAGCATCCAGCCATTTTGGCAACTTGTAAATTTCTAGAAAAATATGGCGTGGATCTTACAGTCTTAGACGTAAATAGCGACGGCATCGTCACTCCAGATCAGTTAAGAGCCGTCATGGACGAAAATGTCGCGCTTGTCGCCATAATGAGCGCAAACAACGAAACTGGCATGATCTTTCCTATAAAAGAGCTTGCCAAAGTTGCCCACGAATACGGCGCTTTATTTCACACTGACGCCGTGCAAGCAGTCGGCAAGATAAAGATAGACGTTCAAGACTTAGACGTTGATTTTTTAAGCTTTTCAGCGCATAAATTTCACGGACCAAAGGGCGTTGGAGCGTTATTTATAAAAAATAGCATGCCACTAAGCAGCTTGCTTCACGGCGGTGAGCACATGGGCGGACGCAGAAGCGGCACACTTGATGTGCCAGGCATCGTTGGCATGGGCAAGGCGCTTGAACTAGCAAATAAATTTATGGATTACGAGCATTCACACGTTCGTCGTTTGCGTGACAAACTAGAAGACGCACTACTACAAATTCCTGACGTTAGTATAGTTGGCAAAAAAGAGCAGCGCGTGCCAAACACCATCCTAGCATCTATCAAAGGTGTCGAGGGTGAGGCGATGCTTTGGGATCTAAATAGAGCTGGCATAGCAGCTTCTACGGGCTCTGCCTGTGCGAGCGAAACGCTTGAGAGCAATCCTATAATGGAGGCGATCGGAGCTGACAAAGAGTTAGCTCACACCGCACTTAGACTATCTCTTTCAAGGTTTAACACAGAAGAAGAGATCGACTATGCGATAGAGCAGATAACAAAGGCTGTAAATAGACTAAGAGGCATCTCAAGCACATTTGCATACGCCCCAGAGTGGCATAAGAGTGGATTATAAAATTTAAAGGAAAAACATGGCAAAAAATAACTTAATCGGTGGCTCTATCTGGGATGAATACTCAAAGGTAGTGCAAGATAGGATGAATAATCCTAAATTCATGGGCGAACTAACCGAAGAGGACGCCAAAAAAGCAAACGCAAAACTTATCATCGCTGACTTTGGCGCAGAGAGCTGCGGCGATGCAGTAAGGCTCTACTGGCTCGTTGATGAGAAAACTGACAAGATAATAGATGCTAAATTTAAAAGCTTTGGCTGTGGTACGGCGATAGCTAGCTCTGATACGATGGCTGAGCTTTGCATCGGCAAAACAGTCGATGAGGCGGTCAAGATCACAAACCTCGATGTCGAAAGAGCTATGCGTGACAACCCAGACACTCCAGCTGTGCCACCTCAAAAGATGCACTGCTCGGTTATGGCATATGACGTTATCAAGGCAGCTGCTGCAAGCTACAAGGGCATAGACCCAGAGCACTTTGAAGATGAGATCATCGTTTGCGAGTGCGCTAGAGTGAGCCTTGGCACGATCAAAGAGGTGATAAGACTAAACGACCTTCACACAGTTGAGGAGATCACGCAATACACCAAAGCAGGCGCATTTTGTAAATCATGCGTTAGACCTGGCGGACACGAGAAAAAAGACTACTATTTGGTTGATATCTTACGCGATACTAGGGCTGAGATGGAGCAAGAGAGGCTAGAAGCTCAGGCAAATGCTCAAGCAAACAACACGCTTAGCGACGTTAGCTTTGAGAGCATGACGATGGTTGGCCAGCTAAAAGCGATCGAATCGATCATCGATAAAGAGATCCGCCCGATGCTTATGATGGACGGCGGAAATTTAGAGATCATAGACATCAGAAACGATAACGGCGAAAATATCGACGTTTATATTCGCTATCTTGGCGCTTGCTCAGGCTGTTCAAGCGGCTCGACTGGCACGCTTTATGCGATAGAAAATGTCTTACAAGAGAGCCTAAGCCCAAAAATCAGGGTCATGCCTATATAAATTTATCGAACGGCTTCTTTTGGAGCTGTTCGCCCCCCCCCCTGCTAAATTAAATTTACCACCTAGACAATCTGAATTTAACCAAGCTAAAATTTAGCCTTTTAAAAATTTCAAAATTTCACTTCTAGTCTGCGCCAAGTCGCCAACAAATTTCTTCTCAAACTGCGATCTATTAAATGTTCTTTGGCGCTTAGCAAGCTGGGCTGTATGCGTGGCGATGAGTGTTTCTAGCTCACTTTTTGAAATTTCACCCTCTAAAAACTGCTTGCACTCCTTTAGACCTATCGATTTTAGGGGTTTTGGCTCGCTTTTATACTTGCCAAATAAAAACTTCGCCTCATCTATCAAGCCCTCATCTAGCATATTTTTCGTTCGTTTTGCTATGCGAGCTCTAAGCTCCTCTTTGTCCCACAAAATTTCAAATATCGCAAGCTCTTTTATGACGCTCTCTTTGGTATTTTGTTTTAGCCAAACGCTTGGAATTTGGCCGCTAAATTTATAAATTTGATACCATTTTTCGAGGCGATAAGAGTCATTTTGGCTAAATTTGCCTGCAAACTCAGGGTCGTTTTGTAAAGCCAGATCGTAAATTTCCTCGTTGCTTAAATTTATCTCGCATTTTGGCACATCTGGCGCAAGACCGCTAAGCATCGCCTTTAGATAAAAGCCGCTTCCACCTGTGATGATGAGTGGGCAGCCTTGCGAGCGCGCAAATTCTTTTGCATTTTTATAAATTTCAAAAAATGCCCCAACGCTAAATTCCTCATCAGGGTAAATTTCATCCACTCCAAAGTGCCTCACAGCCTCTAGTTGCCAAGGCTTTGGCTTTGCACTAGCGATATCTATCTCTTTATAAAGTGCTAGCGAGTCAAGGCTTAAGATAACTCCACCAAATTCCTTTGCTAGCTCAAAGGCTAGATCGCTCTTGCCGCTTGCCGTGGTGCCGATTAGTGCTAGCTCGCCAAACAAGCTTAGCCCTCGTAAAGTGAGCTAAAAAGTAAAATTTCATCGCTATCTTCGTTGCTTTTGCCCTCTTTTATAAGATCAGCCAAAACGCCTGCAAAGTGCGGTGCAAAGCTTAGTTCATTTAGCCCGTACGCTTGGTTATAGAGTAAATTTTGATAGGTCTCATCACGTCCGATCGCTGGTTTGTCGTTTGAGCTAAGAAGCACGAAATTTGCCCTAAAACTAGGCTCTTTTAGCTCGCTTATGCCAAGGTGTCTTTTTAGCTCATTTAAAAATGCGTTGATCTTTTCTGTTTTTACAAGCGTATCGATCGCGCCCACTTGTAAATTTGTGATGATCGTGACGCCATTTTTGGTTGGATAAATTTTGGCAAACATATCATTTAAAATGATCGGTTTTTTAGGGATCTGACCCTCACTTAGCACAAGGTCTATCGTGTAAAATTTAGCCAAAATGGCGCTTAAA
This sequence comes from Campylobacter concisus, assembly GCF_902460895.1. GTDB lineage: Bacteria > Campylobacterota > Campylobacteria > Campylobacterales > Campylobacteraceae > Campylobacter_A > Campylobacter_A concisus_BC. Next base: position 190,918 of record NZ_CABPVL010000004.1, read on the forward strand.
TTTGTCCCAAGCTTACTTGAAAGCTCCAAATTTCTACTCGCCACGACAAAGCTATCAGCCTCATACTCGCCAGCTACGCCAACAGCCTTTTGCACGGCTTGCCCCTGCGTTTTTAGCTCGTAAATTTCATCATTTATAAACTGCACTCCAAGCTCATTTAGCTCGCTAACAAGCGCTTTTTTTAGCTCACCTGCATCGATACTCGCGTTTTTAGCTAAATTTAGCGCCCCTTTTATGTTTTTATTTATAAATCCAAAATTTGCTAGCTCACTATCCACGCTTAAAATTTCTTGCTCGCTATCAGCGACCCTTGTCTCATCAAGCCTCTTTTTAAAGCTCTCATCCTCGCTAAAGATGAGATAAACGCCGCTCTCATCAAAATTTACCTGCGGATATTTTTCGTTTAGCTCTCTTAAAATTTCAAAGCTCTTTTGTCCAAATTTTTTAAACAAAACTCTCATCTTTTTGTCGTGAGCCTTTGTTGATTTAAGCGTGAAATTTGCCATCCATGCTCTAAAGTTTTCATTTAAGCAAAGCGCTATATCTAGCTCGCTTTTTTTGCTAACCAGCCCCAAAAACGAGCTAGATATCGCTCCATCTCTTGCAAGCGCTGGGGTGTTAAATGGGGTTAAAATTCCGCTTTCAAACTCATCTTTTTGGCTACTAATAACTAAAATTTCCTCGCCCTTTTTAGCTAGCTCAAGCGCCGTAAATAACGCACTAAAACCATCTCCAATAATCGCTATTTTACTCATCATAACCCTTCATTTTAAATTACTCTCGCAATGATAATATAAATTTAGATTTAAAGCAAAATGGTGTAAAATCAGACACTTTTTAAAAATATGGAAATTTATATGATCAAAAAGCTAAAAGATATCGCAGAACTCATCGTTTTTAAGCACTCGGTTTTTGCCCTGCCATTTATCTTTGTGGCGATGATAGTTGCGAGCAAGATAGAAAATGGCTCAGCTTGGTTTGGCTTTAAACTGCTTATTTTAGGCACTCTTTGCGCAGTCAGCGCTAGAAATTTTGCCATGGCGTTTAACAGATACCAAGACGAGGACATCGACAAGCTAAACCCACGAACTGCAAGCCGTCCAAGCGTAGATGGACGCATCGGCAAGGGCAATATGCAGCTTTTCATCACAGCAAACGCGCTTATATTTATCATCTGCGCTTATTTTGTAAATTCGCTCGCATTTTGGCTAAGCTTCCCCATCCTTGCCGTGCTTGGCGGATACTCGCTATTTAAGCGATTTAGCGAGCTAGCGCACTTAGTACTTGGACTTAGTCTTGGACTTGCTCCTATCGCTGGCGTGGTCGCAGTAAGCGCTGATATACCGCTTTGGAGCGTGCTACTTTGCCTTGGTGTGACATTTTGGGTGGCTGGATTTGACCTGCTCTACTCGCTTCAAGATATTAAATTTGACCAAGAAAACAAGCTCTTTAGCATACCAGCCATTTATGGCGACAAGGCGACACTATTTTTATCGGCCATTTTTCACGCTCTAGCCTTTATACTCTGGCTACTTTTTGCTTGGGCGGCTGGACTTGGAGCGATGGCATTTTTTGGCATTGTGGTAAGTGGCATGATATTATTTTTCGAGCACAGGATCGTAAGGCGCGACTTTAGCAAGATAGATCGGGCGTTTTTTACGCTAAATGGCTACTTGGGAATTTTATTTTTCATCTTTGTTTGGATAAGCGTATTATGAGCGAAGTAAGGCTTTTTAAAGCGCCTCTTAGCATGGTTTATGAGCGTGATAGCTCGGGGGACGAGAAATTTTTAAGAGAATTTAACTCTATCTTGCCAGGCGACGAAGATGCGCTTGGAGCGTGGCTAAAGCGAGCCAAATCACGCGGCGAGACCAAAGAGAGCGACCAAGTCTTGTTAACGCTTGTCATCGAGCTTCATAGAAAGATCGATGCGCTAAGTGATTATATAAAAAACGAGCACAAGCAATACTTGCCGCTAAAAGAGAGTGCAGATATCGATGAGATCGGCTTTACGCATATAAAAATAAGCGAAGATAAATTTAAAAAGGATGAAATTTACTACGCAAGGATTGCGATGCCTATCTTTCCAAAGAGAAATTTGAGCCTTTATCTAAGGGCGCAGGATGAGAGGCTAGCAAAGATAGAGAACATGCACGAAGAGGATGAGGCCGACTGGAACGCTTATGTGACGGCTAGAGAGCGTGTGATGATAAGAGAGCTTAGAGCGAATTCGTAAAGGAAAAATATGGAAATTTACATTTTTTTAGGTTTTGGTATCGTTTTAGCGATAATAATAGCTTTGATATTTATAAAAGATAGCGAGACAAATAAGAAATTTGCAAGGTATGAGCGTGCCATAGAGAGCGCTATGCAAGAAAACTATAATCTCAAAAAGCAGCTAGTCGCACTGGCAAGCTTTAAGCCTGATGATGACGAGCAGCTAAAAGACGTAAAAGATGAGCTAAAAGAGCAGATAAATGAGCAGATAAATGAAAAAATCGTGCCGATAATCCGCGCTATAAAGAGCATCGAGCGAGTGATAGATGACTTTGCAAACGAGCAAAAAGATAGGATGTTTAACCTTGAGGAGCGAACAAGAGATATCATAAAATCGCCCCAAGCGTCATCAACGAAGAAGAGCAGATATTAAAGATGTTTAAAGATGGCAAAAGTGCAGCCATGATCGCTAAAGACCTTCACGTGGGTATGGGGCGAGTTGAATTTGTGCTTAAATTTCATAAATTAGCCTAAATTTGGGCTAATTTTAAAAGACAAAACTACTCTTAAACTACAAAAATTAGCTTAAATTTTTATTTAAATTTAAATCTTTTAACATATAATTGAAAATTAAAAAAGCTCTAACCAAGCTTAAAAAAGGTGCTTTATGCTAATAGATAAATATGGTCGGGTTGTTGATTATTTGAGAATTTCTGTGACGCAGCGTTGCAATTTTAGATGTAGATATTGCATGCCTACGACGCCATTTAGTTGGACACCAAAAGAGAATTTACTGACATTTGAAGAGCTATTTTTATTTGTAAAAGTAGCTATCGATGAGGGTGTGAAAAAGATCAGGATCACAGGCGGCGAACCACTCGTGCGCAAGGATTTGGACGTCTTTATAAAGATGATAAGCGACTATAAGCCAGACATCGATCTAGCGCTTACAACAAATGGCTTTATGCTGCCACACTTTGCCAAAAGGCTAAAAGACGCTGGTCTAAAGCGCATAAATATGTCGCTTGATACGCTAAATGAGCAAAAGGCTAAATTTATCGCTCAAAAGAGCGTCTTGCACGAGGTTTTAGCTGGCTTTGAGGCGGCACTTGACGCTGGGCTAAAGGTCAAGATAAACACCGTCGCTCTAAAAGGCTTTAATGACGATGAGCTAGTAAATTTGCTTGAGTTTGCTAAATTTAGAAACTCTCAAATCAGATTTATCGAATATATGGAAAATTCGCACGCCAAAGAGGATCTAAAAGGGCTAAAAAGCGATGAAATTCTAAATATCATCTCGCAAAAATATAACGTCACAAAAGATGAAAAATTGCCAAACGCACCTGCGTCTATTTACAGACTTGATGACGGCTATAAATTTGGCATCATTGACCCTCACAAACACGACTTTTGCGAGAGTTGCAACCGCATCAGACTAAGTGCTGAGGGGCTTTTGATACCTTGCCTTTATTTTGAAGATGCACTAAGTATCAAAAAAGCAGTTGCAAATGGCGACATCGTCGCAGCAAGCGAGATCTTAAGGCAAGTGCTAGCTAATAAGCCAAAAGAGAACAAATGGGCTCTAGGAGCTGAAAATGAAACATCTTCAAGGGCTTTTTACCAAACTGGTGGTTGATGAGCAAAGAGCTAGAATTAGTTGAGGCATTTTTAAGCATCCAAGGCGAGGGCGCTTATCAGGGCAGGCTCGCTGTGTTTTTACGCTTTTTGGGCTGCAACCTAAACTGCTCTGGCTTTGGCGTAAAGACAAGGTCTTTAAAAACAGGTGAAGAGCTTTTGGGATGCGATAGCATAAGAGCCGTTTTTAAGGGACATTTTCACCACAAAAGATATAGCGCAGATGAAATTTTAAGCCTAGTTGATGGGCTTTGTAAAGGCTTAGAGCAAAAGCCGATCATCGTTTTAACAGGCGGCGAGCCACTCATCTGGCATCAAAATGAAAATTTCATAAATTTGGTAAGAAATTTGCTTATAAAATACGAGGTGCATTTTGAGACAAATGGCACGATCTTGGTTGATTTTGATAAATTTGAAATTTATAAAAACTGCCATTTTGCACTTGGCGTAAAGCTAGCAAATAGCGGAGTTAGCGAGCAAAAACGCATAAATTTAGATGCCATTTTAGCTATCAAAAATAATGCTAAAAGCAGCTTTTTAAAATTTGTCCTCTCGCGCTTTGACAAAAGCGAGCTGGAGGAAATTTTATATATAAAAGATAGAGCAAATTTGCCAGTTTGGTGCATGGCGATGGGCGCAAATGAGGACGAACTAGGCAAAAATGCTCTAAAAACAGCGGAATTTGCCATAAAGCATGGATTTAACTACTCAGAGCGTATCCACATCAGGCTTTGGGGCGACAAAGAGGGTGTTTGATGATTATTAGAAAACTTTTTAGATTTGAAAATGCGCATATCGTGAGATTTTGTAGCTCAAAGCGCTGCAGGACGAGCATCCACGGACACAGCTACGTGGCAGAAATTTTACTTAGCTCAAATTTTCTTGATAACGCTGGCATGGTCTATGACTTTGGGCTGATGAAGCAAAACATAAAGACGATCATCGATAGCTTTGACCACGCTACGACCATATATTCAGGCGATAGTGACGAATACAAAAACGACCTTAAAAAGCACTCTGCAAGGTGGATCGAGATCCCGCTAAATCCCAGTGCAGAGCAGTTTTGCCGTATATTTTTTGTAATGATCGAAAGGCTGCTTGAGCTTAGCGTGATGAGTAATGGCGAGCGCGAGGTGAAGCTTCATAGTGTCATCGTCCATGAGACCGACACTGGCTATGCGCAGTGCTTTAAAGAGGACGCGACAAATCCACAAATGGGCGAGATAAGGCTTAGCGATATCAAATTTTCAGAGGCTGTTATGGACGAATGGGAAGATAAAAATTTGCTTGAAAAGATGATAAATAAGATAAAAATAGAAAATCCAAAGGACGTTTAATGAAAAAATTTATAACCTCTTTTTTGCTTATAGCTGGCGTATTTTTGGGATGTGGAGATAAAGAAGAGGCCAAAAGTGACGTTAGTGAGCCAGTCCCTAGTGATGTTACGATAGCCCAGCCTGATGCAAATGTAACTATCGACGAGCAGCTGCCACCTGAGCCAGTCGTCGAAGAAAACGAGCCTCCTAAAGAGAAGAAATGAACGAACACTTAGGCTCGCTTTATGCTTATACTTTGCCATTTCACGTGACATTTTTTTATGCGCTACTTGCTTTAGCGGTGCTTTATCTAGCGCTTACTCAGTTTGGAGTGAGGAGTAAAAACTACGTGCTTCGTATAAGGTATTTTTTGCCTATTTATCATATGCTGCTTAGCTTTTTGGTGCTAACTGGGCTTATTTTGTGGGCATATTATAGCTATGAGCCAAAATTTAACGCCATAAAAATGCTTCTTGTTTTGATAGCCCTGATCGCACTTAGCGCAGTTGGATATAAAAGGCTAAAAAGATACGCCATTGCCGGCGAGCTAGAGAAATTTAAAAAATTTGCCCTTATTAAAGGCATTTGCGACATTATTTTGATCATCATAGCAGGGATTTAGATGAAATTTTTATATGATAAAAACGCTGGCGAAGAGCGCTTAAAGATAGTAAATGATGCGTTTTTACACCTAAAGGCTAGAAGGGTTGAAGCAGGAGAGCGCATAAGTGTTAGAAATTTGTGCGACGGCAAAGAGTATATCTATGAGATCGATGAGATAGAGCGCAGAAGTGCGAATTTAAGCCTTGTCTTTGCCAGCCTAAACTGCGAGCATAAATTTGACTTTACCATCGCTTGGGCGGTCGTTGATCCAAAGACGATCGAAAAGGCACTGCCATTTTTAAATGAGCTTGGCGTCGGTAAGATCGCCTTTGTCTATACTAAATTTTCTCAAGCAAATTTCAAGATCGACCTTGAAAAGCTAAACTACATAAACGCACTTTCATGCGAGCAGTGCGGGCGAACGTCGCTAATGGAGTTTGAAATTTATAAAAATTTAGACGAGCTAATGAACGTTTATAAAAATGTCTCGGCTATAAATTTTGGCGGCAAAAATTTAAATGAAAAAAGAGATGATGAAATTTTAATAATCGGTCCAGAGGGCGGATTTAGCGATGATGAGACGGATAAATTTAAAAACATCTACGGCCTAAATACAAAAAATATCCTAAGATCACAGACCGCAGTCATATCTGTGGCGGTAAAATTTCTTGCTTGATTTATTTGATTTTTAGATTTCTTTTTATATAATCAGCAACTTTTAAGGTATACAAATAGCCCAAAATAATAAAGGAAAGATGATGAAAAAAGAGATCCATCCAGAATATGTAGAGTGCACCGTAACTTGCGCGTGTGGCAACACTTTTAAGACAAAGTCAAACAAAAGCGAAATCAGAATCGACATCTGCGACAAGTGCCACCCATTTTTCACAGGCAGCGAAAAGATAGTTGATAGCGCTGGCCGTGTTGAGAAATTTAAGAAAAAATACGCTCAAAAATAAGCCTTGCTCTACTTTGTTCCTACTCCAATAGGAAATTTAGAAGATATCTCGCTTCGCGCGATCAAAATTTTGCGTGAATGCGAGATAGCTATCTGCGAAGATACAAGAGTTTGCAAAAGCCTTGTAAATCTACTAAACGAACGCTTTGACGCAAACATAAATATCTCAAATTTTATCCCGCTTCACACCCACAACGAAGATGAATTTTTTGCAAATTTAAGTGAAGAAATTTTAAGTAAAAACGTAGCTTATATGAGCGACGCTGGCATGCCAGGCATAAGTGACCCAGGCGTTAGCCTAGTAAGATACGCTCAAAAAAATGATATCAAATACGAAATTTTAAGCGGAGCAAACGCTGCACTTTTAAGCGTGGTTGCAAGCGGACTTTGCGATAAAGAGTTTGTTTTCTTAGGATTTTTACCAAATACCGGCAGAGAAAGAGCACTAGCCATACAAAATGCTCTAAATTTAGCCTATCCAGCCGTCATCTACGAAAGCCCAAAACGCGTATTAAGCTTAGTGCAAAGCATCGCAAATTTAGAGCCAGAGAGAGAAATTTTTGCCATAAAAGAGGCTACTAAAAAATTTGAGACCAAATTTAAAGGCACAGCCAAAAATTTAGCCCAAATTTTAGAAAAAGCAAATTTAAACGGCGAGTGGGCGGTAGTCATCTCAAAAAGTGCTAACATAGCCACTCAAAATATCACAAAAGATGAGATCCTCTCGCTTGATATAGCCCCAAAAGCAAAGGCAAAACTGCTTAGCAAAATAACTGGCAAGGACGTCAAAAAGATCTACGACGAGCTCATAAAAGCATAAATTTAAAAGCTCAAATTCTCTCAAAAAGTTTCAAAAATTCACTCAAATTTAGAAGCAAAATAAGTTAAATTTTACTTGACTTTAGCTACCATAAGCAACCATGATAATATACGGAAAACAGCTATTTTTACATATTTTGAACAAGCGCCCGCAGATCCTAGAAGAGATCTATCTCTCAAAAGAGTGTGATAAAAAACTCTTCTCAAAAATTTGTGGCACAGGCAAGAAGATCATCCGCGTGGATAATCAAAAAGCTCAGTCGATGGCGCATGGCGGCAACCATCAAGGCTTCTTAGCAAGCGTTAGTGAGTTTGTGTTTTCAGACTTTAGCGAGCTAAAAAAGCTAAATTTCATCGCCGTGCTTTATGGCATAAGCGACGTTGGAAACATCGGTGCTATCGCTAGAAGTGCCTATGCTCTAGGTTGCGAAGGGCTGGTTATTGTTACAAAAAGTGTAAATATGCAAGGCGTTTTAAGGTCAAGTAGCGGTGCTGCTTACGAGATACCAATAGCGATCTTTGAAGACGGGCTTAGCCTGCTAAACGAGCTAAAACAGTGTGGTTTTAGGCTCTACGCGACGGCAAGCAACGGCAAAAATATAAAAGAGATGAAATTTGCTGGCAAAAGGGCTTTGGTGATGGGCTCAGAGGGCGAAGGCATACCGCAAAAAGCTCTAGCAAAGTGCGATGAGTGCGTCGGTATCAAGCTAAAAGACGGCTGGGACTCCCTAAATGTAAGTGCAGCTTTTGCGATAATTTGTGATAGGATGATAGATGAATGAATTAGAAAATTTAAAAGAGATAGGCATAAAGGAAATTTCGCGTAAGACGCACATTGAACCCACATTTTTACAATACATTTTTGACAAAAATTTTGAAAAATTATCACGCTTAAACATCAGAGGCTACGCCAAAATTTTACAGCGTGAGTATGGCGTCGATCTTAGCGAACTTCTAGCCGAATACGACGCATTTATGCAAGAAAATATGCCTGATGAGAGCAAAAAAACAAAAGTTAGCCCAAAAATTTCATCATACACACCCGAAGATGTCTCGATCCAAAGGCAAAGTAGCGGTGGCGGGGCTGGCTTTTTCTTCTGGATCATCATTTTAGCTATCATCGCTGGCGGTGCTTACTACTTTGACGCTTACAAATACGTCCAAAATTTCATCGCAAGCTTAAATGAAGACAACACAAGCGTGAGCTACTCGCAATCAAGTATCGTAAATGAAGTGAAGAAAAATATAATCGACACAAACGTAACGATCTCTCAAAACACTCCAAAGATCGATGCAAACGCTTCAAGCGTGAAAATTTCAGCTCCAGCTGAGCAAAACGTGACTATAAGTCCTGCTAGCGTTGATCAAAATGCCCTAAAACCTAGCATGGCAGCCCAGCCAGCTCCAAAAGTAGAGCAAAACGTGACAAAGCCACTAAATGAGGCGGTCATCACACCAAAACAACGCGTTTGGATAGGCATCATCAACCTTGAAAATGGTCAAAAAACATCAAGCGATACAAGCAAAAGTGTCAATATAAATTTAGACCAAAGACAGCTAGTCGTTTGCGGAAATGGCAACATCGAGCTTAAGATCGGCGATAAAGTGACAAAGTATAACCCAAGCCGTCCAGCTAGATTTTTAGTAGAAAATGGCGATATGAAATTTTTAACTTATGACGAGTTTGTCGAGATGAATAAGGGCAAATCTTGGTAAAAAAACTAGTCATATTTCTTCTTTTTAGCGTTTTTTCATACGCTTTTGATCTAAATAGCAGTGCAAATGCACTAAGCAGCGGAAAAGATCTGCAAATTTCTTTAGAAAATTTAGACACTAACGGCTCGCTAAACGTTGGCGAGCTAGTCTCAAGACTAAAGCAAAGCTCAAACTACGATGCTCTCTCTTTTAGCTCAAATAGCTTAAATTTAAAATTTATAAGCACGCAAAAAGCCCCCTCAGCACTATTTGTCAAATCGATAAATTTAGCTCTTGAAGATGCAAATATAAGCGTAGCAAGAGTAAATTCTCTAAAAAATGGCAATGAAATTTCTTATGGGATTTTAGCTCTAAAAAGTGGTGGCATAGATCCAAATTTGCTAAATTTCACGCTTAGTAAAAGCGGCTTTAAGATCATGGGATTTGATAGAGTTGATGGAAATTTAGCGCTTTATTTGGATGCTAAAAATATGAGCCTAAATGCCTCAAAAGTAAATTTTAACGAAGAGACCCCGCTTGTAAAAAGTGGAGGTGTCTATATCGTAGATATAGCAGGCGCAAGTAGCCTAAATATCATCTCAAACGAGCCAAACAAATGGGTGCCGCTTGTTAGAATTTATGATAAAAACTTAAACCAAATCGATCTAAAAAAAGAAAACGAGATAAAAACTAACTACACCATAAATTTAGCTAACGACGCAAAATATGCGTTAATTAGCGACAATAACGACATAACTAATATTAAAAACGAGATAATTATCAAGCTTATAAAATAGGAGCAAACAGTGTTTGATGAGATAAGATTTAATACAATTGAGCGTTTGCCAAACTACGTTTTTGCCGAAGTAAATGCTATAAAAATGGCAGCACGCAGAGCTGGCGAGGACATCATCGACTTTTCTATGGGCAACCCAGAGGGCAGAACACCGCAACACATCGTCGATAAACTATGCGAAAGCGCGCAAAAAGACAAGACTCACGGCTACTCAGCCAGCGCTGGAATTTACAAGCTCCGCCTTGCCATTTGCAACTGGTATAAGCGCAAATACGGCGTAAATTTAGACCCAGAAACCGAAGCAGTCGCCACTATGGGCAGCAAAGAGGGCTTTGTACATCTTGCTCAAGCCGTTATAAACCCAGGCGACGTGGCTATCGTGCCTGATCCTGCATATCCGATACACACGCAAGCGTTTTTGTTTGCTGGCGGAAGTGTCGCAAAGATGCCACTTCACTACAACGATAAATTTGAGCTAGATGAGAATAAATTTTTTGAAAATTTGATCCAGACGATACACGCAAGCTCGCCAAAGCCAAAATACGTAGTGGTAAATTTCCCACACAATCCAACGACCGTGACCGTACAAAAGAGCTTTTACGAGCGCCTTGTAAGCGTTGCAAAGCAAGAGAGATTTTACATCATCTCAGATATCGCCTACGCAGATCTTACATTTGATGGCTACAAAACGCCAAGCATTTTTGAGGTCGATGGGGCAAAAGACGTTGCAGTCGAGTGCTACACTCTTTCAAAAAGCTATAACATGGCAGGCTGGAGAGTTGGCTTTATGTGCGGAAACAAGAGACTTTGCGCCGCACTTAAAAAGATAAAATCATGGGTTGATTACGGCATGTTTACACCGATACAAGTATCAGCCACAGTAGCGCTTGACGGCGACCAAAGCTGCGTTGAAGAGATACGCCAAATTTATGAAAAAAGAAGAGATGTGATGATAGAGGCCTTTGCTCAGGCTGGTTGGGAGCTTAAAAAGCCAAATGCCAGCATGTTTATCTGGGCAAAACTTCCACCAAAGGTTAGCCACTTAGGCAGCCTTGAGTTTTCAAAGCAGCTTCTTACAAAGGCATCAGTCGCCGTTAGCCCGGGCATTGGTTTTGGCGAGGGAGGAAACGACTATGTGCGCTTAGCTCTTATCGAAAACGAAAATAGGATAAGGCAAGCAGCAAGAAATATAAAAAAATATTTGAAAGAATTTGAATGAATGTAGCGATATTAGGTGTTGGAACCGTTGGTGAGTCGGTTGCAAAAATTTTACTAAAAAACAAAAAGCTAATCGCAGCAAGATGTGGCGAAGAGATAGTGCCAGTCATCGGTGTGGTTAGAAATTTAAATAAAAAAAGAGACGCTGACATCCCTTTGACTGACGATATAAATAGCGTCATAAACCGCGATGATATCGACGTTTTTGTCGAGCTTATGGGCGGCGTTGAAGAGCCTTTTAGAGTGGTGAGTGAAATTTTAAAGCGCAAAAAAGCGGTCGTCACTGCAAACAAGGCGCTTCTTGCCTATCACAGATATGCTTTACAAAATTTAGCCAAAAACACGCCATTTGGCTTTGAAGCAAGCGTGGCTGGTGGCATACCGATCATCAGAGCCTTAAGAGAGGGGCTTAGCGCCAACCACATCTTAAGCATAAATGGCATACTAAACGGCACCAGCAACTACATCCTAACATCGATGATGAATGAGGGCTCAAATTTCAAAGACGCACTTAAAAAGGCACAAGAGCTTGGATATGCTGAGGCTGATCCTACCTTTGATGTGGGCGGCTTTGATACGGCTCACAAGCTTCTCATCCTTGCTAGCATCGCTTATGGCGTGCACGGCGATCCAGAGGATATTTTGATAGAGGGGATACAAGGCATCACGCCAGAGGATATATTTTTCGCAAAAGATTTTGAATACTCAATAAAACTTCTAGCCATCGCCAAAAAAAGCGAGGGTAAGGTCGAACTACGCGTGCATCCAGCGCTTGTGCCACAAAATAAAATGATAGCAAAGGCAAGCGGCGTAACAAATGCGATAAGCGTCGTTGGCGAGGTCGTTGGCGAGACTATGTACTATGGGCCTGGAGCTGGCGGCGATGCGACAGCAAGTGCGGTAATTAGCGATCTCATCGACATCGCAAGAGATAGCAAGTCGCCGATGCTTGGATACAAGGCGCCATTTGAGCTAAATACCTTAGAGCTGCTTGATCGCGACAGGATAAAGACGAAGTATTACTTTAGACTAAAAGTCGAAGACAAAATGGGCGTGCTAGCAAAGATAACAAATTTAATGAGCGAAAACAATCTCTCGATCGATAGCTTGCTGCAAAAGCCAAAAGATGAGAGCGAGTATGCTGTGCTATTTTTCACGACACACACGAGCTTAGAGGCTGATGCAAAGCGAACGATAGAGCTTTTAAAAGAGCAAGAGTATATAAAAGAAGAGCCATTTATGATGAGGATCGAGGAGTAGCTTGGGGCTAAAAGAGTATCTCTTTGGTAAGAGCTCCGAAGATAGGGCTTGCGAGTTTTTGCGTAAGCTTGGTTTTGTCATTTTAGAGAGAAATTTTCACTCTAAATTTGGCGAGATCGACATCATCGCGCTAAGTAGCGATAAAATTTTGCATTTTATTGAAGTGAAAGCAACTAGCGGAGAATACGAAGCCCAGTACCGCCTAAACAAGGCAAAATATATGAAAATTTTAAAAACAATAAATTTTTATATGATGAAAAATGAGCCAAACAGTGACTATCAGCTTGATCTGCTTGTTGTAAAAAATGAAAATTTTGAGCTGATAGAAAATATTAGTTTATAATAAAATTTATTATTTAGCTAAAATTTAAATTTGATTTTGTATAATTGCCACATCTTGAAAATAAGGAGAACAAATGGGAAAATACATCGAACTCACAAAAGAAAATTTTGATGTAACAAAAGAAGGCGTTGCTCTAGTAGATTTCTGGGCTCCATGGTGCGGACCTTGCCGTATGCTAGCTCCAGTGATCGAAGAGCTTGCTGAAGACTTCGAGGGCAAAGCGAAAATTTGCAAGGTAAATACTGATGAAGTACAAGATCTTGCGGTTGAGTTTGGCATCAGATCGATCCCAACATTGCTATTTTTCAAAAATGGTGAGCTAGTTGAGCAAATGGTCGGTGCGCAGTCAAAACAAGCCCTAACTGACAAACTAAATTCGCTTCTTTAATGAGCGAAAAAAGAAGAGGAAGTCTGCTTCCTCTTACCTATATATTTGGTTCATTTTTTGGTGCAGCTATGATAGCGGCTGCATTTGCGTATAGCAACTATCGTTTTTCACAATATAAATTTGTTGATTTTGCGAAGCTAGTTTTTTACGAAAAAAGCGAAATTTTCACTCCAAAAGAGCCAAAATACACGCTTTTAATCTTCAGTTCAAATCAATCAAAATTAGACGAAATTTTACCAACCAAAAATGAAACAGTTGTGGCAATCGATATCTTTCAAAAAAGATATGAGTCAAACTCGACACTAAAATATATAAGCTCAGATATAAATACAGTCCTAGAGCTTATGCGAAATTTAAGCATCACGAAGCTACCTAGCAGTGTTGAGATAGTTCATCAAAGGGGCGAAATTTATAAACAAAATTCGCCCATAAATGTTTTAGAATAAAGGAAATTTATGCTTGATTTAGCGATCATCGGAGGCGGTCCAGCAGGACTAAGCGCCGGACTTTACGCCACTAGAGGCGGACTAAAAAATGTTGTAATGTTTGAAAAAGGCGAGCCTGGCGGTCAGATCACCTCGAGCTCAGAAATAGAAAACTATCCAGGTCAAAAAGCCCCTGGCGAGAGCGGCTTTGACTTTATGAGCACTTGGTGGAAGCAGTGCAGTGCATTTGGACTAGTTCATAAGTGGGCAAACGTCGTTGGCATCAGAAAAAATAGTGACAGCAGCTTTGAAATTTTACTTGAGGGCGGCAAGAGTGAGCAGGCAAAGGCTGTCATCGTAGCGACTGGCTCAACCCCAAGACGCGCTGGCTTTAAAGGTGAGGACGAATTCTTTGGCAAAGGCGTTAGCACATGCGCGACATGCGATGGCTTCTTTTACAAAAACAAAGAGGTAGCCGTACTTGGCGGTGGCGACACAGCTGTTGAAGAGGCACTTTACCTAGCAAATATCTGCTCAAAAGTTTATCTGGTGCATAGGCGTGACGAGTTTAGAGCAGCGCCAACAACCGTTGAAAAAGCTAGAAAAAATGAAAAGATCGAGTTTATAACAAGTGCGACCGTAAAAGAGGCGCTTGGCGATAATATGGGTCTAACAAAGATCGTGCTTGATACCAAAAATGGCGAGCGCGTGCTTGATGTGCCGGGCATTTTCACATTTGTCGGACTAAATGTAAATAACGAAATTTTAAAAGATGAAAACGGCAAATTTATCTGCGAAATGGCTGATGGCGGACAGGTAAAGACTAACCTTAAGATGCAAACTAGTCTAAAAGGGCTCTTTGTAGCAGGCGACATCAGAGAGGACGCTCCAAAACAAGTCATCGTAGCAGCAGGTGATGGCGCGGTGGCTGCACTTAGCGCTATGAGCTACATAGAAAGCTTGCATTAATACTCAAATTTAGCCAAATTTTTGGCTAAATTTCTCTTTCAAAATAAATCATTTTAGTAAAAATTTACATTTTAAAAGTGCCTAAATTTTTGAATTTAACAGAGAAGCTGGCTAAACATAGAAAAATTTATAAAGTTATTATCATAAAAAGTACTCGTGAAAATTTTGCTCTATTGCATTAATAAAACAACTCTAAGACGTAGTGTGCAATAGCCTTTTTACACAAAATAGGCAAAAAGTGCGCTCTAATATAATCAATACCCATTTTTCTGATTGCAGTAATTGCCACAATGATAATTTTTAATTAAATTCTTGCCTAAAGTAGCTCTTTTTTAAAAGCCATTTCGTAATCTCTCTATAATAAAATTTATGTTAAATTTCAACCAAAAATCAAAGGATAAATTTTGGTAAAAATAGGACTTTACGGCGCTAGCGGCAAGATGGCTCAAAGCATCATCTCTTGTTTAAAAGATGAAAAAGACGCCACTTTAAGCGTCGCTTTTAGCCAAAAAAATGAGGTTGAAAATTTAAGTAGCGAGCTTTTGACAAACGACTTTGCTAAATTTTTTGAAGCGTGCGACATCATCATAGACTTTAGCCAAAAAGAGGCGACGGTGGCACTGCTAAACTACGCTAGAACCAACCCAAAACCACTAGTTATCGGCACAACTGGACTAAATGACGACGAGAAAAACTTGCTTCACCTAGCATCAGGTACTATGCCAATACTCTACGCAACAAACATGAGTCTAGGCGTAGCAGTGTTAAACCGCATAGCAAGGATAGCTTCAAAAGTTTTAAGAGAATTTGATATCGAGATAGTCGAGCAACACCACAGATACAAAAAGGACGCTCCAAGTGGCACTGCGATGACCTTGGCTGGTTGCGTGGCAGAGGCAAGGGATCTAAATTTAAAAGATGTTTTAGTAACAGGCAGAGCTGGCATGGTGGGCGCAAGAAGCAAAGATGAGATCGCGGTTATGGCACTTCGTGGAGGCGACGTGGTCGGTCGTCACACGGTTGGCTTTTACAATGACGGCGAATTTATCGAGCTAAACCACACGGCAACGAGCAGAGCGACCTTTTCAAAAGGTGCGATCAAGGCAGCTATCTGGCTAAAAGATCAAAGTAGTGGCCTATACTCGATAGACGATAGTTTGGGGCTTGATGATTAAATTTAGTCTTGATGACGCGCAGAGCTACAAGCTAGAATTTGGCGATAAATTCTACCTGCCAGAGCGCGAAAAGCGCCAAAATTTAAGAGCTGGCGACATAGTAAAACTTATATTTAGATTTGAAGATGATGAATTTGCTCAGGTTGAGCGCATGTGGGTGGTCGTAAATGGTGCAAATAACGGCGAATATACCGGCACTTTGGACAACAAGCCACTTACAAAAGGGTGCCTAGAGATAGGCGATGAGATCAAATTTAACTACAAAAATGTTCTTGAAATTTACAAAGATAATGAAAACTAAAGGATAAAAAATGTGCGCAATAGTTGGTATCATAAATTCTAAAGATGCGGCGAAAACGGCGTATTATGCGTTATTTTCTATGCAACACCGCGGTCAAGAGGCAAGTGGCATCAGTGTCTGTAACGACGGCGAGATCTCTACCCACAAGGGCAACGGCCTAGTCACTGATGTCTTTAACGAGGAGGTTTTGAGCTCACTAAAAGGCGACATGGCGATCGGTCACAACCGCTACGCAACAGCTGGCAAAAACTCAGGCCGTGACGCCCAGCCAATAGCCGCCAACTACGCCCTAGGTCAAATCTCGATCGTTCACAACGGAAATTTGGTCAATAAAGACGAGGTCAGAGACGAACTTATCAAAGATGGCGCGATATTTCAGACAAATATGGACACAGAAAACATCATCCATCTCATCGCAAGAAACCACGACGAACACCTACAAGATCGCATCATCGCAGCACTTGACAAGATAAAAGGCGCTTACTGCCTGCTCGTGCAGTCACGCCACAAGACCTTTGCTATCAGAGACCGCTGGGGCGTTAGGCCGCTAAGCCTTGGTAGGCTAAAAGATGGCGGATATATCGTAGCTAGCGAGACTTGCGCGTTTGACCTTGTGGGAGCGACATTTATAAGAGATGTTAGACCTGGCGAGATGATAGTTTTTGAACATGGCAAGAGCGAGTTTCAAAGCTTGCAAATCTTCGAACCAGATCCTAGAATTTGCGCCTTTGAGTATATCTACTTTGCGCGCCCAGATAGCGTTATAGAGGGCAAAAGCGTCTATGAAGTGAGAAAAAAGATGGGCGAGGTGCTAGCTAGAAAGAGCAAGGTAAAGGCTGACTTTGTCGTGCCTGTGCCAGATAGTGGCGTGCCAGCAGCGCTTGGATATGCAAATGAGAGCAAAATTCCATTTGAGCTAGCCATCACCAGAAACCACTATGTGGGCAGGACATTTATCGAGCCAAGCCAAGAGATGAGAAATTTAAAGGTCAAGCTAAAACTAAACCCAATGTCAAGCGTGCTAGCTGGTAAAAGCATCGTCGTGATCGATGATAGCATCGTTCGTGGCACCACTTCTAAAAAAGTGGTCGATCTCTTAAGACACGCAGGGGCGAAAGAAATTCACTTCAGAGTTGCGTGCCCTGAGCTAAAGTATCCTGAGCGATACGGCATCGACACACCAAGCTTTGAGGAGCTAATAAGCGCCAAAAAAAGCGTCGAAGAGGTCAGAGAGTATATCGGAGCTGATAGCTTGGAGTTTTTGAGCATCGATGAGCTTAAAGAGAGCATCGGCAACGAGAGAAAATACTCGCTTGTAAGCTTTGATGGTGATTATTTTATAAAATGAGAAATTTAGTAGTTTTGCTGCTAGCAATACTCTTTTTTGCAGGCTGCTCGCAAAAGACGCCTAGCAAAAAAGATGAAATTTCCATCATGGTAAGCTACTTTGAGCTTGGTGGCAAAAAGCAGCAGCTACTAATAAAAAGCATGCCAAGCTTAGCTGATAAAAATGCCAGCGTGCCATTTTTTGGCATGATAAATTTCCTCGATCAAAATAAAACTACAAGTGCCTACTCTCTTGTAAATGGCGTTATAAACGTCATTGAAGCAGACAACGCCTCTATAAATTTAAACAAAGCTAGTGACGTTTTGGCTCTTAAAAAATCTAGCGAGATAAGGTTTTATGAGATAAGGCCTGATGTGGTTGAGAGTGTTAAATTTAGATCACCAAATGGCGTTTGCGATGAGTTTTTGGCTCAAAAGCCAGTTTTTGTAAATGCGGCCACAAACTACTACTTAAGAGATGATAGCTTTTTTGCAAGCTTAATTGATGCAAAATTTGTTTATAAAAAGGGGGCAAAGATCCTAAAAAAGGAGTTTGCTTATAGTATATCTGAGCCAAAAATCCTAGAAGAAGCCAAAGAATTTACACAAAAATCAAACCAGCTTTTCTTAAACGATATGCAAAAGCTTGGCAGACTGCTTGACATACTCTGCACTTTTTAGCAGACACTTACACACTAAATTTAGACCTTTTCACAAGTCAGCACCCTTTTAAAATTTATTTTAAGTACGGGGGGGGTAGAATGCCTTTTTAAATCAAAAAGGAGATATCAAGATGAAAAAGCAAATTTTAGCTTCAGTATTAGCCAGCGTGTTAGCCACAAGTAGCGTATATGCCTGGGGCTTTGGAGGAAGCAGTAAAGAAAAGCCAAATTATGATTATAGTGGGGAGAAAGAATTTATTCAGAAAAATACTAAAGAAATTGGCGGTGACAATGCTAAATACTGGTGCTTTGATAAAGGCAATGATCTAGGTTGTCTTTCGCTAGAAAAATTAGAAGCTTTAGAGAGTAAAGACCTTAAAAAAGTTGTAAAATTCTACGAAAAAACCATTCCAGAATACTGCTACGATAAAAAATTTGCTCCAGCATGCAATATACCAGCTATTGATTTAATTAAATATAAAATAGTTTATTTTTCAAAAAGAAGTGATGATTACACAAAAATAGAAAATCAAGAATTTGATTATGCAAAAGCCCTTTCTGAGTCAAAAGCAGACGTAAAAATGCTTGAATATGGCTGCAATGAACTAAAAAGTGCCTATATATGTAGAGATCTACGCGATATGTATAAATATTTAGGCGACAGAGAAAAGACAAAAGAGTATAACGACAAAATGAAAAATGGTGATGAGAAGTGGAATTCGGTTCTTTATGATTATAAGCACATGCGATATATCCACGGTGATTATTCAAGCTGGTGGCTTTTAGAAAAAATAAAGTAATTAAATAAAGTATTTTTCATTCGCTTTAGCTGACTTGTAAATTTAGTAAATTTCACTGCATTTCAAGTCAGCTATTTAAATTTAAAGCTAAATTTAGCCCCCTACTCTTTTAAATTTATCCTAAAGCATCTCTATAAACGCCTCGAGCCTTGTCTTGATCTGCCCAGCATCGCTTGTAGAAAAGTCCGTCTCGAGCGCCATATAAGGCGTATCTACCTCATTGCACGTCCTTTTTATATTGGTAGTTTCTACGTTGTAGGTGTGACAGGCTTGCAACACAACGTCGATCACGCCATCCGCCTTATACTCTTTTATCATCTCTTGAAGCACATTTTCTCTATCTTTATTTGGCGACATGATCGAGCAAGGTATAGCCATGTAGCGCTTTGCTATGGCGCTGATTGGATCGTCATTTTCATCGACAAGGTTGCTAAAGTTTTTAGTTCCAGTGCAGTTTTCGTAAGCCACCACGACGCCGCCTGCCTCTTCTATGGCTGGCACGATCTTGTCATAGACCCCGCCACTTGGACAGCCTGTGATGATGATGCGTTTGGCGTCCTTATGCACGGGTGAAATTTTGTCTCTCACGCACTCTTTTAGCTTATTTACGATGATCTCAAGGTCGCTTATCTGCCCCTTTTTATCAAATATAAAGCCATTTCCATATAGCAGTGCGTGCAGTTCTTTGCCGTTCATGGGTGGTGGCGTTAGCTTCATAAAATTTTGAATTTCTCCCATTAGCTCGCGCTCTTTGTTAAATAGCCTGATAGAGTTTCTAAGCTCCTCGTCGCTCACACTCACGCCAAATTTAACCTCCAGCCGCTCCTTTAGCTCCCTAACCTCATCTTGCCAAAGCTCCAGGCTCTTTTGGCTCTTGAAATGTGGCAAGTGCATGACGTGGACGTCTTTAAACTCACCCATTAGCTCATACATCTTTTTCTTGCCGTCGCAGGTAGTCTCGCCGATAACGATATCGGAGTTTCGCACAAATGGGCACTTGTTTGCCTTGGCAAAGCCATAGCTTGCCTTTATGAGCGGACAGAGGTTTTTAGGCAGGTACTTTTCGCCTTCAACCACTGCGTTATCGCCAGTAGCGCAGACGCTCACGCTGTGGGCATTTGCTGCGTGGATGATCTCTCTTGGCGTGTAGGTGCAAAATATCGCTGCGATCTTTTGGCCGCTATTTTTAACCGCTTCGACGTTTTGAGCTAAATTTTTCTTAGCGTTGTCATAGGTAGCGAAAATTTCGCTTAAATTCATACTCTCATTTATTGCCATCTTCTCTCCTTAAATTTCTTATCCCTGCAAGGCCAGCGCCGATCGCACCGCAGTAGATCGCATCTTTGTGCGTGGTGACACTAGCTTGCAAGCACGCTTCTAAATTTTCTATCACATACTCGCTCTTACTAAAGCCGCCGCTTAAGAAATAGCTCGTATTTGCCTGTTTTTTGACCAAATTTGAAATTTTATTTATAGCTGAGGCGATCACCGCTTTTGCGATATTTTCTCGTGAGACGTTTTGAGCGATAAGGCTTATGATCTCAGACTCTGCAAAGACCGTGCACATCGAGCTTATGGCGATATCTTTGTCGCTATTTTTAGCAATGCTTGTAAGCTCATCAAACCTAACTCCAAGGCGGTTTGACATAATTTCAAGAAATTTACCAGTGCCGGCTGAGCATTTATCATTCATCGTAAAGTCCGTCACTGAGCCATTTTCAATCTTGATAGCCTTCGTATCTTGGCCACCCACGTCTATAACGGTGCAGTCGCTTTTGCAAAAGTAGTGCGCCCCAAGCGCGTGACAGGTGATCTCTGTAAGCGTTTTATCAGCATATGGCACCGAGACTCTGCCATATCCAGTCGCTGTAAAATATAGCTCGCCAAGGCCTAAAGCTAAAACTCGCTCTTTTATAAGCATGGCCGTATCTGCGCTGCTCCAGCCAGTTGGGAGTAAAAATAGCTCCTTTATCTCGCCGCTACTTGCCTCCATGATCGCAACTTTTGCAGAAGTTGAGCCTATATCGATTCCGATTGAGTGCATTTTGTATCCAAAAAAGGTCTTTCTAAAACTTAGAACTGCCGTGATTTTACTCCCTTTAAGACAAATTTGTCAATAAATAAGACCCAAAAATTTATAGCCTTTTCACCTTTTAAAATTTATAATTTACCCACACTTTACAAAAGGGGTGAAATTTGAAAAATTTGACAAACGAGCAGAGATTTTTCTCAAATGCCGACCTCGCAAGGCTATTTTTCCCTATCGCCGTAGAGCAGTTTTTAGAGTATAGCCTAGGGCTTGCAAACTCGCTAATGGCAGCAAGTGTTAGCGAAAGTGCGGTGAGTGCGGTAAGCCTTGTGGAGTTTGTCATGGCGCTATTTATTAGCATATTTACCGCCATAGCCACTGGTGGCTCGGTGGTCGCTAGCCAGTATCTAGGCAGCAAACAAAGTGGCAACGCCAGAAATACCACCGATCAGCTAGTTTGGTTTAGTCTAATTTTTGCCATCTTTATAGCCCTTGCCATCATAGTTTTAAAAGATATCATCTTAGATAAAGTCTTTGGAGATATCGGCGAACAAGTGAGGCATGATGCTAGCCACTACCTCGTTTTCTCAGCTATTTCAGCGCCATTTTTAGCCCTCTATGCAGCAGCTGCGGCGATCTTTCGCACGATGTCAAACGCAAAGCTACCTATGTATATCATGGCGGCTGCAAATTTACTAAATGTGCTGCTAACTGCCATTAGCATCTACACATTTCACACAGGGGTGCTTGGCATCGCCATTAGCACGCTCATAGCAAGGGCGATCGCTTGCTTTGTCATAGTCTATCTGCTACTTGATATAAAGCTAAAACTTCACATAAGAAAGAGCCTTATCTATAAATTTGACTACGAGATCATCAAGAAAATTTTAAATATCGGCGTGCCTTATGGCTTTGAAAATTCGATGTTTTATGTGGGTCGCATCATCGTTTTGAGCCTTGTTTCGCTCTTTGGCACGGCAAGCATCGCTGCAAATGCCGTGGGCGGGACGATCGTGATGTTTCAGGTGCTCCCTGGCATGGCGATAGGCACAGGCCTAAGCGTCGTCGTGGCTAGATGCATCGGTGCAAATGACTTTAATCAGGCTAAATTTTACGTAAGAAAATCGATGCTAAGCATCTACATCGTGCAGATTTTTAGCACGGCTGCCGTGTTACTGCTTCTTGAGCCGCTACTTCGCGTTTATAATCTCTCTAGCGAGGCCATAAATTTAACAAGGCAGATCGTCTGGTACCACGGCATCGCGATGTGCCTTATCTGGCCGCTTGCCTACACCTATCCGACCGTTTTTCGTGCTGCTGGGGACGCAAAATACCCGATGATAGTAAATTTAGCCTGCATGTTTGCCTGCAGGATCGTGCTAGCTTATATCTTTGCACTCACCTTTGATCTTGGCATGATAGGCACTTGGTTTGCGATGTTTGCCGACTGGGCGGTAAAGGCGGTGCTCTTTGTGCGCAGATACGCAAATGGCACGTGGATGAAATTTCGAGCCATTTAAAAAAAAGTAGTAATATACACACGATTTTGTCACAAAGGATAAAGATGAAAAATGTTTTAAAATTTAGTGCAGCTCTAGTGATCGCATCGCTTTTTGCAGGGTGTGCAAGCGAGAGCTCAAGAGTGGTTGAAACTCCAAAAGTAGCAAGCTACGGCTCAGTTTATAACGGCAAAAAGGTCTCAGTTTCTATTGGTCGCTTTAATAATCAATCAAACTACGGTAATGGCGTTTTTAGTGATAACGAGGATAGACTTGGCAACCAAGCTCAAAGCATCCTAATTACAAATTTACAGCAAAGCGGTAGATTTTTGGTGCTTGAGAGATCAAATATGTCAGTCCTTAAACAAGAGAGCGAGCTAAGCAAAGAGGCTCAAAATTTAAAAGGCTCAAGATACGTCATAACTGGCGATGTGACTGAGTTTGGACGCAAGACAACAGGCGATCACCAGCTATTTGGCATACTTGGCAAAGGTAAGCAACAAACCGCCTACTCAAAGGTAAATTTAAACGTTGTCGATACCAAAACGGCTGAGGTCGTCTATTCAGTTAGCGGCGCTGGCGAATACACCCTTTCAAACAGAGAGATCATCGGCTTTGGCGGAACCGCAGGATACGACTCTACGCTAAATGGCAAGGTGCTAAGCCTAGCGATAGTTGAAGCGGTAAATAACCTAGTAAATGGCATAGAAAGTGGAGCATGGCAAGTAAAATAGGGCTTGCCAGCCTTGGCGCTCTTGCACTTGTAATCGCAGGGTGCAGCAACGCAAGTGGTCCAAGGTCGCTTTACTACTGGGACGGCACATATAGTAGCTCGCTATATAGCTATCTAAACGAAGATGGCGATGCAACTGAGCAAATTTCACGCTTAGAAAATTTAGTGCAAAACTCAACTCAAAGGGGCTACAAGGTTGCGCCAGGGCTATACGCGCACCTTGGACTTTTATACTTAAATAACGGAAATTTAGGCGCTGCAAATGCAAATTTTGACAAAGAGGTGCAAAATTTCCCAGAGTCAAGAGAATTTATAAATTTCATCAAGGGCTCTAAAAATTTAGCCCCAAAAAAGCAGAGCAAAAAAGAGGGAGCAAAAGATGAAAAATAGCCTGAAATTTATAGCTGTGACGCTTCTTGCGATATTTTTTGCGGGTTGTTCTTTCAAAGAGCCTGAGCCATACGACTACTCAGCCTTTTTGCAAAAAAAGCCACGCTCCATCCTAGTGCTAATGCCAACAAACGATAGCACCGAAGTAAGTGGCTCAGCGGCCGTTCTAGCTAACTCAGTAGCCCCACTTAGCGAGGCTGGATACTATGTATTTCCAGTGGCTCTTGTAAATGATACATTTAAGCAAAATGGCATCACTGAGCCAAGCGAGATCGCAGCCGTGCCACTAAATAAGCTTGATAAAATTTTTCACGCCGATAGCGTGCTTTACATAAATATAAAAGACTACGGCACGAGCTACGTCGTGGTCTCAAGTTCTACGAAGGTAGTGCTTGAAGCAAAGCTAGTCGATATAAAAAGTGGCGCGACACTCTGGCAGGGCGAGGCAGCAGCCGCAGAGGATAGCGGCAATGGACAAAACAGCCTGCTTGGCATGTTAGTCTCAGCCGTCATCACGCAAGTGGCAAACACCATCTCAGATAGATCATACGACCTAGCAGTAAGAGCTGATGCCTACCTCTTTTCTAGAAACTGCCACGACTGCATACTTTATGGGCCATATTCGCCACACTACGGCAAAGACGCCCAGCTACATAAAGATAGATAAATTTAATGTCCAGCCATCAACTTGGAGTGCTTCTTACGCTAGTTGGTGGCGTACTTTGGGGATTTAGCGGAGTTTGCGGGCAGTATCTCTTCTCGCAAGGCATTAGCGCTGATTTTCTAGTGCCTTATAGGCTCTTGCTAGCTGGCATTCTTATCGTGCTCTACTACGCTTTTAAGGCTCCAAAGGCCGTTTTTGCACCAGTTACTGACGTAAAACTGATAGCCGAGCTTCTCACGTATGCCCTGCTTGGGCTAATGATGACGCAGTATGCCTACTTTTACTCGATCGAGCTCTCAAACGCCGCAGTTGCGACCGTTATCCAATACACCGCTCCAGTCCTCATCCTAGCCATCATCTGCCTAAAAGAGAGGCGAGCACCAAGACCGCTTGAAATTTTAGCCCTACTTTGCGCGATGCTTGGCGTCTTTTTCTTGGCTACTCATGCGCAAATTTCAGCCCTTGTCATCTCGCCAAAAGCGCTATTTTGGTGCTTGGTAAGCGCCGTTTGCGTCTGCGTTTATAACCTAGCTCCCGCAAGGCTAAATGCCAAATACTCAGTCACACTCACGCTTGGCTGGGGCATGGTGATAGGTGGAGTGGTGCTTTGCCTTTATATGAGAGTGTGGGAGTTTGCGGGGCTTAGTGGCACGGCGCAGTGGCTAGCATTTCTCGCCGTCATCACGCTTGGCACGATATTTGCATTTAGCTTTTATATGACTGGAGTTAAGCTCATAGGCGCCTCAAAAGCCAGCATGATAGCCTGCATAGAGCCACTAAGTGCCGCGTTTTTTGGCTACTTTTGGCTTGGGACGAAGTTCGTCTTTTGGGACTTTTTAGGCTTTGCTCTCATCATATCGTGCATATTTTTACTTTCAAAGAAGAGAGATGATATACCTAGCGCAAACTGACACGACAGCTGGCTTTTTAAGCAAGGACTACAAGGAGATAAATCACGCCAAAATGCGAAGCGAAGGCAAACCTTGCCTTATCACGACGGCTAAATTTAGCGTTTTAAACGGACTTGCTAGAGCGCCAAAAAAGTATAAAAATTTCATCCGCCGATCGAGAAAAACTACATTTTTATATCCAAATTTAAAGGCGATCAGGGTCGTAAAAGAGTGCGAACATGAGAGATTCTTAAGCAAATTTGACTGGCTTTACTCAAGCAGCGCAAACAAAAATGGTATGAAATTTGACGAAATTTGGGCTAGAAGCGTGGCTGATGAAGTTGTTGATGAACGATTTTTTGAAGACACTCCATCAAAAATTTATAAAATTTCAAAGTCAAAACTAAAAAAGATCCGCTAGTTAAATTTACGCTCTACACTTTTGTAAATTTAGGTAGCTTTTGTTGTGGTTTGAGGTGATAAATTTGCTAAATTTCATCACTAACAAGAGCGATTTTAAAAGCTAGTTTTTTAGACAAGGTCTAAATTTAATCTATCTCTTATTATGAACCTCACCCCAGACTATCTTTTGAAATTTAAGGTCACCAACTTTAGCTAACCACTAACCAATATAAATTTGTGCCAATATCTAAAATCGCCCACCATAGCCAAAATTTAGATCATTCAAACTCTACCAACTCGCATAAATTTACAAATTTAGAGCGAGAAAGGACTAAATTTCATTAAATTTAGTCTGTTTTTTTACCATAAAGCTCTCTCCAAATCCGCCTCATAGAAATTTAAATTCTGCCAACTGCTACATTCTCTTTTTGATCAATCGCTAGCCATTCGACGCTACCGCCACTACAACCACGCAAGTAAAATCACTCAAACCACAAATTTAAAAATTTTAACCACTACAAAAATTTGGATGCAGAGATAGTTAAATAAGTAAATTTAATAGCTTTCAAAACCAAAATTTAGCCCTTTTGAAAATTCAAAAAACAAATTCAATCACCACAGCTAGTTGCTTTTTCACGGGCAAAATAGTCTTTGTAAAACGCAAACTACTCTATAAATTTCTCATGACGGCATCAAATCAGGCAAATTTACTTACCAAGCATAAATTTACAAATTTGAAGCACCAAAACCCAAAAAAAACAAAAAATAGCCTTTTTAGATTTACATCAGCCAAAACCCAAATTTGACTAAATTTAGCCAGCTCCATTTGGCACAAACAGATAAATTTACAAATTAGATTATTAAATTTGCTTTTAGGATTAAATTTCACTTGCTAGCCCCTTTGGCTGGCACCAAAGGGGATTTTGCTAGCAAATTTTGATTATAGTTTTGCTTTTCTTTTGCGCTCTGTTGGGTCTAAATAGCGCTTGCGAACGCGAATATTTATAGGCGTAACCTCGACTAGCTCGTCATCTTCTATCCACTCAAGCGCACGCTCAAGACTTAGCTTTCTAGGCGGTACTAGCTTGATCGCATCGTCGCTACCGCTTGCGCGCACGTTTGTTAGGTTTTTGCCTTTTATTGGGTTTACGTCAAGGTCGTTTGGACGGCTGTGCTCGCCGATGATCATACCCACATAGACTTTTGCTTGTGGATCAAGAAATAGCACGCCACGATCTTGCAAGTTAAATAGCGAATAAGCAAGCGTTACGCCGTTTTCCATAGAAACTAGTGCGCCGTTTGTTCTGTGCTCGACGGTGCCGCTAAGTGGCCTAAACTCCAAAAAGCTGTGGTTCATAACACCCTCGCCCTTTGTATCAGTCAAAAACTGGCTTCTAAAGCCGATAAGTCCGCGAGCTGGGATCTCAAATTCGATCCTTGTTTGGCCGTCGCCTGTTGGGTTCATAGAGACCATTTCAGCCTTTCTTTTGCCTAGTTTTTCTATGACTGTGCCTGTCGTATCATCAGGCGCATCGATCACTAAAAGCTCGTATGGCTCGCATTTTACGCCGTTTATCTCTTTTACGATGACCTCAGGTCTGCCAAGTAAAAACTCATAGCCCTCGCGGCGCATATTTTCAGCCAAGATGGTGATCTGAAGCTCGCCACGACCGCTTACTTTAAATTTGCCCTCGCCGATGTTTTCATACTTCATCGCGATATTTGTCTTCATCTCGTTTGCAAGGCGCTCATCGATCTTGTTTGATGTGACGTGTTTGCCCTCAGTGCCTGCTAGTGGGCCATCATTTACAGAAAATACAACGCTAAGGGTTGGTTCTTCGATATGGAGCGGATCAAGCGGATGTGGGTTGTTTGGATCAACGATGCTATCGCCAACGTCAAGCGCGTCAAAGCCAGCGATCGCTACGATGTCGCCAGTGCCAGCCTCGTTTATATCGATCCTATCAAGCCCCATAAAGCCGATAAGCTTTGAAATTCTACCAGTTGTCTTTGTGCCATCAGCTTTTGCAAGCATGACGTTTTGGTTTTTAGCTATCTTGCCGTTAAAAATCCTCGCGATGCCGATCTTGCCGACATAGTTGTCATAATCAAGCGTGAAAACTTGAAGCTGAAGTGGGTTCTCGTCACTACCGCTTGGGGCTGGCACGTGAGCTAGGATAGTCTCAAAAAGTGGCTGCATATCTTTGTTTTCGTCGCTTAGTTTTAGCTTTGCATAGCCATTTTTAGCAGCTGCATAAACGACTGGAAATTCTAGCTGTTCATCATTTGCGTCAAGTGCGACAAAAAGGTCAAAAATTTCATTTATAACGCGGTCTGGATCGCCTGCAGGTTTGTCTATCTTATTTACGACGACGATTGGGCGAAGTCCTAGTGAAAGCGCCTTTTTGACAACAAATTTAGTTTGTGGCATAACACCTTCTTGCGCATCGACAAGCAGTAAAACGCCATCAACCATCTTAAGAACACGCTCTACCTCACCACCAAAGTCGGCGTGGCCTGGAGTGTCGATGATGTTGATCTTTGTATCTTTGTAGCGAATGGCGGTGTTTTTAGAAAGGATCGTGATGCCACGCTCTCTTTCGATGTCGTTGCTATCCATTACACGCTCGCCAAGGTTTTGATGCTCGTTAAATGTTCCTGACTGCTTCAAAAGCTCATCAACCATTGTTGTCTTACCGTGGTCGACGTGCGCGATGACGGCTATATTTCGTATCTTTTCCAAATTTTTCTCCGTTTATTAGTTTGATATTTTCGCTTCATCAGTTTTTAAATAGGGGCAGATTATAGCCAAATTTTTATAAATTTTAAGCTGATATCAAGAAATTAATTTTTGGAATAGATTTTGCATGTAAGCGTTAAGTTTTTAAATTTAAAGGGATTAAATGCAAGCTTACACAGCGAAAAACAACGTAGATTTGCTAGCTCCTGCGGCTACTAAAAAGCCTGCGGCTGCGAAAAAGTCTCAAAACAACGGCGAGTTTTTGTCGATGGTTTTGGACGCGGCTGCGAGCAAGGCAAATAGCGGTCAAAAGATCACCGAAAAGGATGTCAAAGAGATAGTAAAAACTGTTGATATCCAAAAAGAGACGATAGAAAAGGCGCAAAACGAAAGCGTGGCAAAAATTTCGGCCGCACTTGAAGAAAATTTGGACGAAGATACAAAAAATGAGCTCTATGAAAATGCAAATTTCATGCAGCTTTTGCAAGTTTTAGAAATTCTAAATGGCAATGAAAAGGTAAGTAAATTTCCAAATTTCAGCGACAAAATAGCAAATTTCTTAAGTGTCCCTGAGAACGTTGAAGAGCTTAGCAACGTTAAAAGCGTTAGCGATCTTATCGACCTTGCTAAGAAATTTGACCTTGGCCTTGAAAATATAGAAATTTCAAATGAAGATGTGCCAAAACTAAACGAGATGTTTAAAAATTTGGGCAAGCAGGAATTTTTCACGCCGATAAAGACTGAGGACAAGCCTTTTTACCTAAAAGAGCTAAAAAACGAGGTCGAGCAAACTATCATCAAAAACGAGCCAAAAGAGGTCGTAAAGCTTGATACTTTGCTAAAAGAGGTGGTGGCAAATCCAACAAATGAAGTTAAAAATTTAGTCAAAGAAGAGCCTAAAAAACTAGATGATAGTGAAGTAAAGCTTGATGATGAGCTTGTGGACGTTGAGCCAGAGGAGCAGCCAAAAGAGCCAAAAGTAAAGGTAAATTTACACGAGCAAAAGGCGCAAAAAGCCCCAACTCTTGAGTCGCTACTCTTTCCAGAAAGAGAGCAGATGAGCGAGGCTGAGCCAAGCGAGGAGACCTTTAGCAGCGATAATAAATCAGAGCTAAATCAAATGGTAAAAGACATCGCAAATAGCGCTAAACACCAGCTTCAGACAAAGGCGGAGATAAAAGAGACGCTTAGTAATTTCTCTTCTACGCTAAAAGAGCAGGTGCAAAACTACAAAGCGCCGATCACTCGCTTTAACATCACGCTTAACCCGCTAAATTTAGGTGAGGTCGAGATCACGATGGTTAATCGCGGCAATAATTTGCATGTAAATTTTAACTCTACAACGGCTACGATGAACCTCTTTTTACAAAACCAAGCTGAGTTTAAAAACAGCCTTGTAAATATGGGATTTACCGAGCTTGAGATGAATTTCTCAGACCAAAACCAAAGACAAGAAAAAAGAGAACAAGCAAAGAACAAATATAGCTCAAATCAAAGCGACGAGAGCGAAAACGCCCAAGCGGAACAAAGCTTGCTTGAGCTAGTAATACCAAGATATATTTAGGAGAGATTATGGCTTCAGTTTCAGATATAACCACACAAACAACGCAGCAAAAAAATGCCGAGAAAAAGGCAAAAGCAAGACAAGACGCTGCAGCTAGCACAGGAACTAATCCAAATGGACAGCTAGACAAAGATGCATTTATGAAGCTACTTTTAACCGAGCTTCAGCACCAAGACCCAACAAGCCCTATGGATACTGAAAAGATGCTAACGCAAACTAGCCAGCTAGCGTCAGTCGAGATGCAAGAAAACACAAACAAAGCGATGAAAGAGCTAGTAAATCAGCTAAAATCAAACGCAAACGCCTACGCTATCTCAGCCCTTGGCAAGATGGTCTCAACTGGCTCAAATGCAGTCATGCTAACAGATGAGAAAAAAGATGCAAAATTTGCGCTTTACTTTAAGACAGATCTTGCAAATGGCAAAATCGAGGTCAAAAACGCAAATGGTCAAGTCGTAAGAACAACTGATCTAAACGAGACAAATGCAGGCGTTCATAACCTAGCTTGGGACGGCAAAGACGCGTCTGGCAACCAAGTGCCAAATGGCTCATATACCATTTCGGCAACCTACACTGGCAAAGATGGCAAAGAGTACAAAACGCAAATAGGCAACTACCCGGTCGAGGCGGTGAAATTTGTAGATGGCAAGGCTATGATGAAAGTAGCTGGCGAATACGTTTCTATGGATAAAGTATCTGAATATTACGAGGGCTAAAAGCCATGATGAGAGGTTTTTACAACGGGGTTAGCGGCATCAAGACGCAAAGCTTTGGCATGGATGTTTGGTCAAACAACATCTCAAACATAAACAATGTCGGCTTCAAAGCTTCAATCCCTGAGTTTAAAAATTTAATAAACCAAAACCTAGTCTCAGCAGGAAGTGGCCCAACTAGCGATCAAGTGGGACTTGGAGCTACTAAGCAAACGACTGCACTTGATATGTCAAATGGTAGCTTTCAAAGCACTGATAACAACTTTGACCTTGCCATAGGCGGAGATGGCTTCTTTGGCGTTGTCGATAAAACAGGCAAAAACTACTACACAAGAACAGGCACTTTTGACATAGATGCGGCTGGAAATTTAGTAGATACTAGGGGAAATTTACTCCTTGGCACGCTTGCAAATTTCACTCCAACCACGCCAAGTGCGAGCGCTCTTAAAAAATATGGTCAAACCTCAAGCACCCCACAAGCCTACACGGTCTCGCAAGAGGATCTAAATCTGGGCGATCCTGGCTCGCAAAAGGGCATAACCCTGCCTCATTTTTTATTTATGCCAGCTGAGGCTACTACAAATATCAGCCTAAAAGGCAACCTAAACTCAAGCCGCATAACAGATAAAAAAACGACAGCCCTTGAGGCTAGCGAATACGCCTACACGCTTGATAATACAAACAAGACGATCTCACTAAACGGACATATCCCGCTAAGCACCACATCACTTGGCGCAAAAGCTGGTGACAGCGTGGTCGTAAAAGTAAAAGACGGCGATGGTAAATTTAGCGAGTTTTCGACCACACTTGAGGGTGACGGCACTTGGCAGATAAACGACAAGAGCCTTAAATTTATGGATTTTGCAAATTTAGAGGTAAATGCTGAAGTCACCTCGCTCGTTGAAGTGTCAAACAAAGAGAAACTAACCTCTGACATCTACAACGCAGACGGCACAAAGAGCCTAGTTACTATAAATTTAACCAAGCAGATCCCACAAACTGGCGACCAGACTATCTGGGACGCGGTGGCAACGATAACTGATGCTAGCGGAGCCGTGCAAAATACGGCTATGGGCTCACTTACATTTAATAGCAGTGGCAGGCTTGTGGCAAATACACTAACAAGCGTTGGCGGCGTAAATTTAAACTTCGAGGGCGACGGCGATGCGGACGTTTATAACGGCATGACAAGCTCAGCAAACGCTAGAAAAGACTTCAACATAAAAAGAGATGGCTACGCTGAGGGGCTTTTATCAAAATATAGCGTCGATGATCGTGGCAACATCATGGCAAATTTCGACAACACTCGAGCATTTCCCGTGGCAAAAGTGGCCCTTTATCACTTTATAAACGACCAAGGCGTGGCAAAGGTTGGTGACAATCTCTATGAAGCCACAGCCAACTCTGGCGAGCCATTTTTTTACAAAAACAAAGCTGGCGAAACCGTTTATGGGGCGCAAATTTTGGCAAATAAGCTCGAGATGAGTAACGTCGATCTTGGTCAAGCACTAAGTGAGGTGATCGTCACACAAAAGGCCTACGAAGCGAGCGCAAAAAGCATCACAACAAGTGATGAAATGATACAAACTGCGATCCAGATGAAGAAATAATCCTTAAAGTAAATTTGGGCGAGCAATCGCCCTATTTTTATAACTTTAAATTTACTTTACCCCTTTAAAACATCCTAAAATACTTACTTTTCTCTAAATATAGCAATATAATCTTAAGCGTGCTGGTTATAGAATTCATTTAATTTCTTTTTTTAAGGATTGTCAAATGAAAATGCTATTTTTAGCCCCAGTGCTAGCATGTAGTCTTGCCTTTGGTGCTGATGTGATCGCAAAAGATGCGAACATTACACTTGATGGCAAGATGATCGGTAAGATCGAGGTTTTAACGCCAGTTGAAGTCTTAGAAAAAGGCGATAAAACGAGCAAGATCAAGGTTAGTGGTGTAGTGTCGGCAAACTACTTGGCTCAGCTTCAAAGAAGCGTAGAAGACCCTGAAGTCTTTGTAGCTTTTGATGACGAGAGCGAGGCAAATTTCAAAAAAGTAAAAGAGCTTGAAGATGACTACGGCGAGGTTTGGTATCAAGTTGATGGGCTTTATGAAGTGCCAAATGACGCGCTTGGTGGCAACCAAAAAGAGCTTTACGCAAAGGCTAAGAAAATTTACGAAGAGACCTGCTCAGCATGTCACAGGCTGCACGAACCAAACAGCTTCACAGCTGCTCAGTGGCCAGCAAATTTATCTGGTATGGTCGATGCGAAATTTGTCGCACTAGATGAAACTGATCTAAATTTAGTGCTTAAATACCTACAACACAATGCCAAAAAAGTAAAATAAATTTTCATAAGGGAGAAAATATGAAAAGACGAGATTTTATAAAATTTTCTGCACTTGCTGCCACAGCAGCGCAGGCAAACAAGATAGAGGGCGTGACTAAGACCATTTTTGACCAAAACAAAACCTTTGGCGCAAATAGATTTGGGCTATTTTGGGCAAATACCAACTCAAACCAAATCGTCTCAGTCGATCCATTTGAGGGCGATAAATTCCCAAATACCATGAACAACAGCTTGCCAGACCTCATCCAAAACGAAAGCCGCGTGCTCTATCCATACGTAAGAAAGAGCTACCTAAAGGCAAAAGGCGCAGCAAAGAGCGAGCTTCGTGGCAAAGAGGAATTTGTGCGTGTTAGCTGGGAAACAGCGCTTGATCTAGCAGCCAAGGCTCTAAAAGAAAATTTCGACAAATATGGCCCTGAGAGCATCTACGGCGAGTGCTACTGGTGGGGCGGCAGCGGTAAGATCAGCTGGGGCAGAACCGTTGGTCACAGGATGCTAAAAGTGCTTGGCGGATACGTCGAAGAGAGTGGCGACTACTCAACTGGAGCTGGCCTTGTCATCATGCCGCACGTCCTAGGCAACAGCGCCGTTTATGACGCTCCGACAAAGTGGGAGGCCATCGCTAAAAATGCTAAAAACGTTGTATTTTGGGGTACTGACCCGCTTGTAACTGGTCAAATTTCATGGCAACCACCAACACATGATGGCTATCTTGGCATCAAAAAGATAAAAGAGGCAGGCATAAAAACTTATAGCGTTTGTGTCTTTAAAAACGACACCACAAGATACCTTGGCTCTGAAGCTATCATCGTTCGTCCAAATACCGACGTAGCAATGATGCTTGGCATGTGCCACTATCTATATGAAAACAAGCTTTATGACGAAGAATTTATCAAAAAATACACAGTTGGCTTTAATAAATTTAAAGACTACCTACTTGGCACAACCGACAAAGTGGTCAAAGATATCAACTGGGCGAGCAAAATTTGTGGCGTAAAAGCCGAAGATATCGCTAAATTTGCAACAGCGCTTGCAAAAGAGCCAAGCGTCATCATCGCAGGCAGGTCACTTCAAAGACAAGATCACGGCGAGATGGGCTTTTGGGGCATCGTAACACTTAGCGCGATGCTAGGTCAGATAGGCAAAGAGGGTCTTGGATTTGAGTTTAACCTCTACTACGCAAATGGCGCTACAGACAAGATCGCTCCGTCACTAAAAGGCATAAGCACCAGCATCAGCGAAAAATACGACAACGTAGATGGCGCTCCTTGGAAGAAATTTAAAAACGTCACCATCCCATCTTCAAGATCGATCGAGGCTTTGCAAAACCCCGGCAAAGAGATAGACTATGACGGCTCAAAGATCAAGCTACCACACATGAGAGTGGCTTACATGGCGTCTGGATCGATGTTTACAAGGCATCAGGATGTAAATAACGCCGTAAAAGCGTGGCGTAAATTTGACACCGTAATAACCGCTGAGCCATTTTGGACAAGCACAGCAAAACTAAGCGACATCGTCTTACCAGTAGCCCTTGAAGTCGAGAGAAACGACATCAACCAAAGCGTGCCTACAAACGAATACATCGTAGCTTACAAGCCTGTCGTAGAGCCTATGGGCGAGAGCAGGAGCGATTACTGGATCTGCTCACAAATCTGCAAACGCTGGGGCAGAGAAGAGGTCTTTACAGAGGGCAAAGATGAGCTTGGCTGGACGAAAGAATTTTACGCAGACGCAGCCGAGCAAGCTAAGGGCATAAATGTCAAGATGCCAAGCTTTGATGAGTTTTGGAAAGAGGGATATGTTAGATTTGAGCAAGATGACGAAGCGAGCAGATACTACACAAGGCTTAGTGCTTTTAGAGAAAATCCTCACAAAAACCGCCTAGGCACGCCATCTGGCAAGATAGAGCTCTACTCTCCAACTATCGCTAAATTTGGCTACAAAGACTTTGCGCCGCACGTTGCTTGGATCGAGCCGTTTGAGTGGCTTGGCAGCGAAAAGGCTAAAAAGTATCCATTTAGCGTCACAACCCCACACTCAAGATACCGCCTCCACTCACAGCTAAATAACTCAATAATCAGAAACTACGCTGAAGTATGCGCGCGCGAGCCAATGCTAATAAACGTAAATGACGCCAAAGCAAAAGGCATCGCAACTGGCGATGTGGTGAGAGTATTTAACGACAGGGGCGAAATTTTAGTCGGTGCGCTTGTCACTGACATCATCCCAGAGCACGTCATCGCCATATGCGAGGGTGCGTGGTACGATCCTGAAGTGCTAGGCGAAAAGAGCCTTTGCAAACACGGCTGCGTCAATGTCCTAACTCGCGACAAAGGCACATCTAGCATCGCTCAAAGCAACTGCGGACACACAATCCTTGTAAATTTAGAAAAATACAAAGGCGAGATCAAACCAATCACTGCGTTTTCTAAACCAAAAATTTTGCAATCTTTGTAGAATTTATAAATTTAGCCCTCACTTGGGGGCTAAATTTGATCATTTGCTGCTTTTAATCAAAATATCTTGTGACTTAAATTTGACCCATAGTTAGTCAATCAACTTGCCCTAAAGCGCTAAATATCACTTATTGAAAACAACTGGCGCTAAAATTTATCTATAAAACCAAAATGATCGCTACTAAATTTAAATTTTGCAAATTTAGGCACGCTTTATCGCCTAACCAAAGGCTACAAAACAAACAAATTTCTATATCTTTAAAAAAGGCAAACTGCTATCTAAAGGCGCTTTTAGATCAAGCTGATTGCTGAGTAAATTTCAAAGTCAGTGTAAATTTGTCTAAAAATTTGCTAGTAAAATTTTAGATTTAAGTCCGATACGACTAAATTTCATCGTAAATTTTCATGCAGCTAAGTTTTTTAGTTAAATTTAACGAGAGCATATCAGCTGCAACCAACTCCATTATCGCTAGTTCTTAAAACACTGCCACCAGCTCAAGGCAACCATTTTTCTAACAGCCCAAATTTATAATTAACTCTGTTTTTACTCTTTAAATTTAGCTCAAGATACAAATTTGCTAGTAGAATTTGGCTCCAAAAATGTTTAAATTTAGGCGCAAATTTCTATTTATGGTCAAATTTAGTAAGCCTTATCAACCGTAACTCCTACACCCCCCATTTTTTCATTAACACGTGCCATTAGGGCATTGCCAACAAATCCACAAAAGAAAAATATTTCACAGATAGCTTAAATTTACCGCCTTCATTGTAAATTTACTCTCTTTTTAAACATCACAGCTTCTAGAATTTAAGCCACAGCAAACAAATTTAGCCATAAATTTCTATCTCATTTGGTTTTGTAGTTAAATTTGGCGACGTATATCAAACGCAACCAACTTTATGCTGCATTGATAAACCTTGCCTTCATGCAACCTATAAAAAACCGTTTTTACCCGATAATTTACCGCCCACATTTAAAATTTGGCTTATTTTATTATTTGAAATCACAACGTCTAAATTTTTAAATTTAAACCCAAAAAACTAGATTTAGCCCTAAATTTTTATGTTTTTAGACTTTACCACTAATTACTACAAATCGCACAAGAATATGCTTATCTAATGCATCACAGCCTTAACGTTTTTAAATTTACGCCCAAAATGACTAAATTTAACCTCTAGATTTTTAAAATTTGTACCCAAATTTAGCAATAGCGCCTCGTCTGCAACCAACCGATCTTTCTGCCCCGCACTGATCGATCTTGTTTAACCCAAAAGTGCGTTATCAAACTCGTCAAAAATAGCTCATCAAGCCCGACCTTCGCGCGTTTCCAAATAACACGGAAATGGTAGTCTAAACACTACCCACACTTGCCCTATGCTTCTTATTATCTCTTTATTTCTAATGGTGCAAATTTAAGAATTTGATCTATAAATTTTATAAATTTAATGCGGATCGTTTGATAAGTGAAAATTTTTACTAAATTTTAAATAAGCAAATTTGATAAATTCAAATGAAAATCGAGTTTTTTAGAAGTTTTAAAGATGGATTTTAAAAAGATGGTGCGGATGAGAGGACTTGAACCTCCACGCCGTGGGGCACCAGATCCTAAGTCTGGCGTGTCTGCCAATTTCACCACATCCGCACAACAATAATAAGTGGTACGCCCATCAGGATTCGAACCTGAGGCCTACGGCTTAGAAGGCCGTTGCTCTATCCAGCTGAGCTATGAGCGCATAAAGTCTTTCAAGTGGCGCGCCCGATAGGAGTCGAACCCATAACCTACAGATCCGAAGTCTGTCGCTCTATCCAATTGAGCTACGAGCGCCCAAAATGGGGTGAGTGATGGGAATCGAACCCACGACCCTCAGGACCACAATCTGATGCTCTAACCGACTGAGCTACACTCACCGTTTAACATGGTCGGGGTGAAAGGATTCGAACCTTCGGCCCTCTGGTCCCAAACCAGATGCGCTAACCAGACTGCGCTACACCCCGCCTGAGTCGTGTTTGTAAGTTTATGCCACTACCTCATTAAAAAGTCGCATTGTATCTAAAAATGTTATTGTTGTCAAGAAAAAATTAGTTTTGGACTTTATTTTTATAAAATTTCAAGAATTAAGTGTAAATTTCAGACTTTAAAGCTTTTGATAAAAATATCTAGCTAAAAGACGATGCGAGCAGCGCTAAAGCTGATATGAGCTGGTAATGCTCCTTGTGCTGGCCTTATCATAGTCTGGCTAAAGCGCTTAAATTCTGGAGCTTCCCAAAGTTTTTTGCATAGGCCTTGCTCGCTGATATCTACTCCTAAGCAGCTTTGGTCTGCAGCAAAGAATTTTAATGAAATGCACTTTTCGTTTTTAGCAAAAAAGCCAAGATCACCAGAGCTACCCACGACCCCAGCATTTGTCATCTCTTTAAATTTAACTTTATTATTCGCAGTATCAAGGGCTAGTTTGCCTTGTGATATATAGTAGGCATTTATCTCTTCGATAGCCGTTCTAATCTCCGCCATAGTCTTTACTAAGACCGCATCATCTCTTGTAGCGCTGATCCTTGGGATAGCGACCGCGGCTAATATGCCGATGACAACTATAATGAGAATTAGTTCGATCATAGTAAAAGCTTTTTTCATTACTTCATCCTTGAAATTTGAAGTTGCGAGATTATAGCTAGAATTTTTATAAATGAAAGATAAATTTTGAAATTAAGTTAAAGAAGAGTGGCAAGGAATTTCCTTGCCAAAAAGCTAACGAGCTTAAATTATTCGTATTTTACGCCCATGCCGCCAAATTTAAGTGTATTTGCTGTTTTGTTATCATTGCTTTCAATGATTGTTTTTATGTTCTTTAGACCCGGTAAAGCCCAAACATCTTTACAAAGACCATTTGTTGCATCTATAGTAGCGGATATTTCACCTTTAGCATTGTCTGGTGTACCTATAGTTAGACAATTGTTTGTTTTTGCTTTAACAGGACTTGCAACATTTGACATTTTGCTAACATCGGTGTTAAAACTACCTTGTGAAGTATAGTAAGAGCCTAGGTCAGAAACAAGCGTTTGTATATTTGTAGCAGTTTTAGCTATCTCTGCATCATCCCTTGTTGCAGCTAGTCTTGGTATAGCGACTGCGGCTAATATGCCTAAAATCACGATCACGAAGATCAACTCGATCATTGTAAAACCTTTTTTCATGGTTCCTCCTTGAAATTTGTGTAATTTTTCGCGGATTATACAACATTTTTTTCAAAAGACAAATAAAAACTAAATTTTTTACAATTTAGCCGATTTGGTAGTTATGAAAAAGAATTCCGCTATAATGACGCTCAAGAATATGGAGATTTTATGAAAAAAGTTTTATTTTGGATGGTAGTATCTTTTTGTATTTTGAGCGCAAATTCATCATTTGAGCCAGTGCTTTCATCAAAATATGACGAAAAACAAGCCTACATCGGCAAGAAACTCTTTTTTGACAAAAGGCTAAGCACCACTGAAAACTACTCATGCGAAACTTGCCACAACTTATACTGGAATTTAAGTGGCACAAACTCATCTTACACCAGCCAAAAGGGCGTTATAAACCCACCTAGCGTGCTAAATTCGGCTTTAAATTTTCTATTTTTTACTGATGGTAGAGTAAGAAGCTTAAAAGATCAAGTAAAAGAGTCGATAAATTCTAGAAATGAGCTAAATTCAAACAAAGATGAGATAGTAAAAAAGGTAAAAAGCATAGGCGAGTATGGGATTTTGTTTAATGATGCATACGATGATGGTATAAACTACGAAAATATAGTAGATGCTTTGGTGGAATTTGAAAAGGCGGTTTTGAGCATTGATTCGCCATTTGATGAGTATCTAGCTGGCAATGATGACTCCATAAATGCTGAAGCAAAAAAGGGCTTTGAGCTCTTTAACAAAATAGGCTGTGTGGCTTGCCACAATGGTAGAAATTTAGGCGGAAATTTGATGCAAAATGTGGGCTTAAAAGATGCAGGTGAGAGCAGACGCCTCATGCGCGTGCCTTCGCTTAGAAATGTAACAAGAACGGCTCCATATCTAAGCAGTGGCGAAATGAGCGATCTAAAAGAGGTCATAGGCTTTGTGAGCTATCATCAGCTGATCCACACACTAAGTAGCGAAGAGCTGGAGCAAATTTATAAATTTTTGCTAACACTAAATGGACGCAGACCTAGGATACTAAATGAATAAAAGACAAGCAAATATCATCTTAATCGTCCTAGCGATCGTCTTTTTCTTTAGCTCAGCTTACATCTATATGGCAAATAGAGCTGTTACTGCTGTTAGTAAATTTAACGATACGATCTTAAGCCTTATCTTGCTAGATAACGAGCTAAGCTTTAGCTTAGAAAATAACGTACTTCGTCTAAACTACGACGATGTAAATAAAAATTTAAAAAGTTTTGATCAAAATTTAACCAGACTTGATGAGCTAAACGAGATCATACATGTCTTTTACCAAGAGAAAAATGCCAAAACTTTAAAGGTCATAAACGACGACTTTTTAAAAAAACAAAGGCTTGTAGATAGGTCAAACTACGCTAGCTCGTCAATGGCTGCTTATATCTTATCAGGTGAGTTTGAAATAGCATCAGAGAAAAAGCTAGATGCACTTAATGTGATATTTCATGCGATAAAAAGCTCAGCCATAATCAGCCCTGAAACGCTAAATCAAACAAAAGAGCAGATAGAAAAGTATAAAGATACCTACAAAAACGACACAAAAGCGATCTTGGTGCTAAATAAGGCAACTTACGCGCTTGAATTTGCAAAAAACCTAAGTGCCGTAGCTCAAGACTCTGTTGATCTAAAACTTGGTCATGAGCTAAGAAAATTTAGAGATGATACCCTAGCCTCTTACAAAATAATGATACGAAATATAGTAATAATGCAAGTGCTTTGTTTTATCAGCTTTGTGCTATTTTGCGCTTTAACTTTTTATCAAGCAAGGGTACTAGCTAAGCAGCAAAAACAGATAAAACTTCTAAAAACGACAGTGGATGCTGGACACAGCTCTATAGTCTTTTGTGACAATAACAATAAAATTTTATATGTAAATAAAACCTTTGAGGCAAAAACTGGTTATAAACTAAAAGACGTTATCGGAAAAAGCCCTAAAATTTTAAAATCAAATATGCACCCAGAGAGCTTTTACGCTGAGATAAGAAATGCCATAAATAAGCATACTTCTTGGGAAAGCGACGAGCTGATAAGCAGAACAAAAAGTGGCAAACTGCTTTATGAGAAGGTGCGTTTTGCGCCATTTTTCTTTGAGGGCAAGCTAGAGGGCTACATGGCTATAAAGCTTGACAGGACAAAAGAGCTTAGCATGCTTAAAGAGCTAACTCAAAAAAATGAGCAGATAAAAATTCAATCCTCAATCGACAAGCTAACTGGCTTTGGCAACTACTTTGCCCTAACTGAGATGATAGAGGCGAAAAAAGATGGAATTTTGATCAGCATAAGCATCAAAAACTACAAGATGCTAAGATTTTTCTACCAGACAAAGGTTATTGACGCTATGTTAAAAGCGGTGGCAAATACACTAAAACTCTGTGTTGATACCTACTCTATAAATGCTGAGTTATTTAGATTTCAAGATGATGCGTTTTACATCTGGTATCAAGGCGATGATATCGTTAGAGATATCGGCTTTATAAAAGAGTATTTTAACTTTAGCAGGATGAACATCGAGATAGATGGTAAATTTGAAAACCTACCTGGCATCAAGATAACTCTTGGCGTATCTTTGTCAAATGACACGCCGCAAACAAACCGCCTAATGCAGTCAATCCTAGCCAATCAACAAGCAAGCGATAGCGGCAACGAGATCTACTACTACCTAGAAAACGACGCGATCGAGATGAGATACTATAAAAACCAACTCATAACCGAACTCATCGAGTATGCTCTAGAAAACGACAAGGTGATAGTCGAGTGTCAGGGAATTTTTAACGTGCATGAAAATGAGACAGAGGCAAAATACTACGAAGTTTTGGTGCGTATAGTCGATCAAAACGGCAAGATCCGCTACCCAGGCGAGTTCTTAGAGATCGCGATGAAAACGCAACTCTATCTTCAGATAACAAAAAAGGTGATCGCTCTAGCCTTTGATCTAGTGAAAAAATATCCAGACTATACATTTTCTATCAACCTTTCAAGCTCGGATCTAACAGATCCTGGTGTGAGAGAAATTTTAGATGAAAAGCTAGAGAGCTGCCCAGATCCTAGTAGAGTTTGCTTTGAGATGCTAGAGAGCGAAGAGCTTAGCGACTACGGCATGGCAAATGAATTTATAAAAAGAGCTAAAAAATATGGATGTAAAATCTCGATCGATGACTTTGGCTCTGGCTACTCTAACTACTACCGAATTTTAGAGCTTGATATAGATAACATCAAGATAGATGGCTCGATCATCAAAAAGCTACCAACTGATGAAAACGCAAGGGTTTTGGTTGAGACTATCGTGAGCTTTGCTAGAAGACAAGGCTATAAGATAGTGGCTGAGTTTGTGAGCAACGAAGAAATTTTAGAATATATAAAGAAATTTGGAATTTCATACGCGCAGGGATTTTTACTAGGCAAGCCACATCAGATGTAAATTTTGCAGTTAATTTAGAGCCTATAAAAAACTAAATTTAACTGCTTTTTGCTTTTATACTCGTGCGAAACCTCTTTTTTAAATTTTGCTAGACGTGAAATTTGATCTCTTTTTACAAAACGAAAATTTAGGAATTTGTTTTTAGAAATCTTGAAATTTGGATTAACTAGATTTTAAAGCTTATGTGGATAAGATTTTGTCTTTTAGAAGTGGTGACCCATACGAGACTCGAACTCGTGTTACCGCCGTGAAAGGGCGATGTCCTAACCGCTAGACGAATGGGCCACGGTCGGTTATGAAGTTGGGATTATATTACTTTTTAACTTAAATTTACATAAAAGGACAAATCGTTGAAGAAATTTTCACTTGTTTTATTATCTGCTCTCATTTTTTCAGGCTGTGTTGCGACTAAAACACCGCAAAGCTCACAAGCTTTTCAGGTCACTTTATTTTCTCCTATGATAAAGATAAATGATGTTGGATTTTTTCACACTTATAAAAATGATCTAAATTTACAAATTTATAGCTCTGGCGTAAATACCGCAAATATCAATATAAAGGACAAAATTTGCGTAAATAGCGCTTGTTTTAAAAAGACAGAATTTAACGAGAAATTTTTTCTAGCGCCGCATTATGAGAGCCTTTTTGAAGAGATTTTGCAAAGGCAAAAAATTTATGACGGCAAAGGTCTAAGCACCACAGAGTGCGGCTTTAGACAAGATCTAAGTTCTTATTTTATAAAATACGAAGTTTGCGATAACTACGTCAAATTTATCGACAGCAAAAATAAAATAAAAGTGATAATAAAAGAGTTAAAATGAGATACATAGGGGCTCACGTAAGTGCGGCTGGAGGCGTCTTTAACGCACCGATAAACGCTGCAAAAATAGGAGCAAATGCCTTTGCGCTTTTTACAAAAAACCAGCGTCAATGGAGCGCAAAAGAGCTAAGCGAGGGCGAAATAGAGCAGTTTAAAGCAAATTTAAAAGCCTCTGGCATAAGCGCCGATCACGTCTTGCCACACGCAAGCTACCTCATAAATTTAGGCCATCCAGAAAAAGAGGCAAGGACTAAATCCCTTGAAGCCTTTATAGACGAGATAGAGCGAGCTAGCAAGCTTGGATTAAAACTTTTAAATTTCCACCCGGGCTCACACCTAAAGCAAATAAGCCAAAATGAGTGCCTAGATAACATCGCAAGATGCATAAACGAAGCGCTAAAACGAACAAGCGGCGTAAAGCTTGTCATCGAAAACACAGCCGCACAAGGCTCAAATTTAGGCTTTGACTTTGCGCAGCTGGCGTATCTGATCGAGCGAGCAGACGATGAAAGCAGAGTTGGCGTTTGCATCGATACTTGCCACGCATTTGCCGCTGGGTACGATCTAAGAAGCAAAGAGGCTTACGCTAAGACGATGGGCGAATTTGACGCGATCATCGGCTATAAATTTCTATCTGGCATGCACCTAAATGACGCTAAATTTGGGCTTGGCTCAAAAAAAGATAGGCATGAGAGCCTTGGCAAGGGCGAGCTTGGGCTTGGCGCTTTTGAAAATATAATAAATGATGATAAAATAGGCGAAATTCCCTTGATTTTAGAGACGATTGATGAGAGTATTTGGGAAGATGAGATCAAAATTTTAAGAAACCTAGAAAAGGAAAAGCTATGAAAAGAGTGCTTTTAAGCATTGTTGCGACGTGTTCTTTATTAAATGCTGGGGGTTATAAGGTCCCTGAGCAAAGTGCTGACTCTTTAGGGCTTGCTGCTAGTAACGTAGCCTTTAGTTTTGGGGCTGATGCGGCTTATTTTAACCCTGCAAATATGATGTTTTTAGACGGGCTTCACCATTTTGAAAGCACGCTTGGTTGGTTTCATATAAATTCCATCGATTTTAAAAGCGATGGTGGCAAGAGCTACAGCTCAGAGAAATTTGACTCACTAGCTGGCACATTTAGCTTTGTAACGCCAGAAATTTATGAAAACTGGAGATTTGGACTAGCTCTTGCTGTGCCTGCTGCCGTTGGCATCTCGTGGGAGGATCCAGAGACTGCTTTTACTGGCAAGAGGTTTAAACTACAAGTTGTCGAGCTAAATCCAACTGTAGCTTACCGCATAAATGACAAACTTGCCATTGCTCTGGGCGCTAGAGGCGTTTATAGCAAAGGCAAGATAGCAAGTGACTTTGGACGTTTTGGCTACAGAGAGATACAAGGCGATGGCATAAACTACGGCTACAACATCGCTCTTACATATAGACCTATCGAGGAGCTTAGCTTTGCAGTGACTTATCGCTCGAAGGTAAATTTAGAGCTTAAAGGTAGCGCTGATGCTGATTTTAACGGAGCTCTAGCACCTATAAGCTATCATGGCAAAACAAGAGTTGAGATCCCTCTACCTGCTCAGCTAGTGCTTGCGACTGGATATAAATTTAGTGATTTTACCCTTTTGCTAGCTTTTGAGAGGACTTACTGGTCTAAATTTAAAGATTATGACTTTGAATATGACGACAAGACGGCTATTCATTCACACCACCCTGCTTTTAAAATGTTTATGGACGATCCAGTCGTTAAAAACGCAAAAGATACAAACACATATAGGATAGGCCTTGCTTACGACGTAAATGAAAAACTTAGACTAATGGCTGGCTTTTCA
Source organism: Campylobacter concisus (assembly GCF_902460895.1). Classification (GTDB taxonomy): domain Bacteria; phylum Campylobacterota; class Campylobacteria; order Campylobacterales; family Campylobacteraceae; genus Campylobacter_A; species Campylobacter_A concisus_BC. Next base: position 235,524 of record NZ_CABPVL010000004.1, read on the forward strand.
TACGATGAGGATATAACTAGTGGCGAACATACTGGCTTAGAGCTTCCAAACACCACCTATCAGGCATATTCGTTTGGAGCAAACTATAAATTTACGCCAAATTTAGAGCTAGGGCTAGGCTATCTCTATCAGCACCGAGACAAAAAGCGTGCGACAGATATAAAAACTGGTACCGGCTCAATGTCTGGCGAATTTGACGCAAGTAGCGTCCAGATAGCTGCAATGACATTTAAATACTCTTTCTAGGGCTAAAAATGCAATACTCTTATAATAATTTTTATGAAATTTTGACCAAAGTAGCAAAGCAGAGTCCAAACCAGATAGCGATCTTTGATGAAAAAGAGAAGCTAAAATACCACGAACTAAAGCAAAACGTCGATAAAGTGGCGGCTTACTTACAGCTTTGTGGGGTAAATTTTGGCGACAAAGTGGCTATGGCGGTGGCAAATTCGAAAGAATTTATCATCTCATACCTTGCCATCACGGCTATCGGCGCGGTCGCAGTGCCGATGAATACCTTTTTAAAGACAAATGAGTTTGAGTATATCTTAAACGACTGCGGCGCAAGGGTGCTCTTTGCCTCCAGCTCGCTTGCAAAGGAGCTAATCGCACTTAGTGAGCTTGAAATTTTAAGAAAAATAATCTGGATCGGTCAAACGCCAAAAAAACTTCAAAGTGCCTCAAAAGACGACTATGTAAGCGTTGATGAGGAGTATGGCGAGAGCGCTTATCTCTCTTCTACACCACAAATTTCAAAAGAGGATATGAGCAAGGGCTATGAAAATAACGGCGTTGTAAAAAATGTAAATTTCAGCGAAGCGCTCAATCACAAATACACCCTAAGCATCACAAAATACCCTAAAATAGACGATCTCATGCACATCATCTACACCTCAGGCACCACAGGCAAGCCAAAGGGTGCGATGATAAGCTATAAAAATATCTTCTCAAACGTCATCGGCGCGCACGAGCGTTTTAAGGTTAAAAAAAGCGATAGATTTATCGTATTTTTACCGATGTTTCATAGCTTTACGCTCACAGCGATGGTGCTTTTACCGATATATGCGGGCGCTTCGATGGTGCTTGTAAGATCGGTCTTTCCATTTTCAAACGTGCTAAAGCAGACGCTGCTTAAAAGAGTCACTGTATTTTTGGGTATCCCAGCCATATATACAGCCATCGGCAAGGCAAAAATTCCTTGGTATTTTAGATGGTTTAACCGCATAAGGTTATTTGTAAGTGGTGCTGCTCCGCTTGCTAAGCAAACGATCGATGATTTTAGAGTGAAATTCCCGCGCGCGACGCTCGTTGAAGGATACGGCCTTAGCGAATGCTCGCCAGTCGTAGCGGCAAATTTATTTGACAAGCAAAAGCTTCTAAGCGTAGGCCCCGCACTAAATGGCTATGAGGTCAAGATCGTAGATGATGAGATGATGGAGCTTCCACTCGGCCAGATCGGCGAGATCATCGTAAAAGGCGACTGCGTCATGCAAGGCTACTACGGCATGCCAGGTGTGACTGATGAGACCATCATAAATGGCTGGCTAAAGACTGGGGACCTTGGCAAGATCGATGAAGAGGGCTTTATCTACATCGTTGATCGCAAAAAAGACCTCATCATATCAAAGGGCATAAATATCTATCCACGCGAGATCGAAGAGGTCATCTATAAGCTTGAAGCAGTCGAAGCTGCAGCAGTCATCGGCGTAAAGGACGTGCATGCAGACGAAGAGGTCGTAGCTTTCATACAGGTAAAAGATGGCATGGATCTTGATGAAAAGACGGTTAGAGAGCATCTAAAGAAAAATTTAGCAAATTTCAAAATTCCAAAAAGCATTTATTTTGCCGAGGAGCTGCCTAGAAACGCGACTGGCAAGGTGCTAAAACGCGTGCTAAAAGAGCAGATAAAGGATAAAATTTAGTGAAGTATTTGCTTGATTTTCTAAACCAAGACCTCAAAAAAAGTAAAATTTACGAGCTGATAAAGTGCGGAGATGAAGAGGGAGAAATTTTAAAATATCTAAGCAAAGCCTACGTGCAAGGCACGGCTAGCATGAGCGTTTTTGAGCTACTTGGAGCTGTTTTTGGCACGCAAAACGACAAGCAGCTTTTATACCTTAAATTTATAAAAAACTTGCTAGATAGCGGCTGGATAGTGCAAAACTACAGCCTCTTTAAAATGCCAGAGAACTCGCAAAAAAGCTCTAACCAAGGGCTACTCTCGCTACTTCACTCTGAAATTTCACTCTCTAGCACATTTTTAAAGATCCTTGAAGATGGCAACGCTGATATAAATTTACCAGAGCTTGCGCCTTATGAAGATCATTTGGAGTATTTAAAAGATCAGTTTTTAAAGATAGAGCTTTACTCAAAGGCTGCGATATTTGAAGGTGGCTCAAATGACGCTAAAAAGCGCATAAACGAGCAAATTTCTGAGCTAACAAAGCGCATAAATGAGCGTGTAAAACTAAGCAAGATCAGCCTAAAAATAGAGCAAATTTTTAAAGAAAACTCACTTGATGAAAAAGAGCAGATCATATTTTTAGCCCTTTTAAAAGAGGAGTATGCGGGTGATTTTGAAAATGGTCGCGACCTAAACACGCTAGTTGGGCTAATAAGCAAAGATGAGCTTGAACGCATCAAAAATCGCACACTTTTAGAGGACGGCTCAAGGCTCATCGAGGGCTCACTAATCGACTACGACGAGGTTTTAAACGCTTATGGCAACGTAAGCAAGAGCTTTTTTATAAACGAAGAAATTTTGCAAAGCATAATGCACCCAAAAAATGACAAAAACAGCAAAAAAATCAAGATCGAAAGCCTAGTAAAAGAGCAAGAAATTTTTGAGCTCATTGAGCCAGTAACAAGCCTAGAAGACGTCGTGCTAAACGAAAAGACAAAGCAGCTTTTAAGCACGATACTAAAGCAAGTCGATAAAAAAGTGCTCGCTAGACTTAGCAGCTGGGGCATAAAAACTAGGAAAAATATAGACGCCAAGATCATCTTTTACGGCGAGCCTGGTACTGGTAAGACGATGAGTGCCGTTGGGCTTGCAAAGAGCCTAAAGAAGCAAATTCTAAGCTTTGACTGCTCAAAAATTTTAAGCAAATATGTCGGCGAGAGCGAGCAAAATGTAAGGAAAATTTTTGATACTTACAAAGAAATTTGCAAAAAAAGCGGCAGCGAGCCGGTGCTTTTGCTAAACGAGGCCGATCAGTTTTTAAGTACGAGAGTGGAGAGCTCAAGTGGGGCTGAGAAGATGCACAATCAAATGCAAAATATCTTTTTAGAGCAGATCGAGCGCTTTGAAGGCGTACTGATCGCTACGACAAATTTCTTGCAGAGCCTTGACGTGGCGTTTTCTAGGAGGTTTGACTATAAGATCGAGTTTAAAAAGCCCGATTTTAACGGCAGGCTCGCCATTTGGCGTAAAATTTTGCCTGAAAATGCGAGCTTTGAAGATGGCTTTAGCGTAGAAAGGCTGGCTGAGTTTAACCTAAGTGGCGCGCAGATCGTCCTTGCGCTAAAAAATACCGCATTGAAAGTGGCTATAAAAGATGATGGGATCTTTACCTTTGAGGACTTCAAAACCACGATAGAGCGCGAGCTAAACTCAAGCTTTGGCGAGGATAAAAAGATGGGATTTGGCTCTTAGCTTTTCCCTTAATTTATAAATTTGACTTTGCGCTACAAAAAATCGCTGGTTTGATAATAAATTTGCTTCACTCAATAAAAAATTTAGACGAGTTTTACCGCTAAAAACATTAAAAGCGCGAGTTAAATTTAAACTTTGGCGAGAAAAAAGAAAGCTTGTTTTTAGGCTTTTTTAAAGCTTTTTGCAAGGTTTGCGCTGCAACAAAGACCAAAGGCGGATATCAAATTTGCTTTTATCTATTAAATTTACAAAAAGCCTACCATTAAAAGTCGTAGAAAACTCGAAACAAATTCGATCTTTGGCGTAATTCTCTTACGCTTTTTTAAATATACGCTTTGCGTCACAAGACAAAGCCTAAAGCATCGGTGCTTGCCAAACTAAACGTGTAATTTTTACAATTAAATTTTGGCAAAAATATGGCAGGATAGACGCCTACACATAGGCTTTTTGCATAAATTTAACTCGCTCGCTTGCTTTAAATTTTAAAATTCTATCCACTCTGCAACTCCCATTTAGGCAGATAAATTTTTACATAAGCTATTTTATCGCTCTTTTGCCTATTGTAGGCTTTTTCATTAAGGTAGAGGGCTGCGGGTCAAAGTGTGAAATTAAATTTGAGCGAAAAAACTACAGCTTGGCAAATGCCAACTTATAGGCACTAGTATAAATTTACTACCCTAGCCTTTTCAAAATGGTAGCTTTTATCCAAAAACCGCAAAATTTTAAAATTTACCCACTCTGCCTTAAACATCAAGCGCACAAAGTGCATATCTCTAGTTGCGTATGCTTTTGCATTAAATTTTGTTTTTATCTATGCAAATTTGCAAAAGCCAATAACAAAACAAATGCTGTCATAACCGCTTAATGTAAATTTAACTCGCCCGCTTCAAATTTACTACCGCATTTTTTATCGCAAAACCAAAGAATTTTAAATTTTATCTGCCATTTGAAGCGCTAGCGTGACTACTTTTTTAAAACACTTTATCGTTTTTTGCCTAACACAAAAAATCGCCCGCTCCGTGAAATTTAACCTAGCAAAACCCTATAAATTTCAAATTTTCTACCACACTTTTTACATCAGCACTTTTTCGCACCAAAAAAGCAAAATTTATCGATCTTTTTAATAATAAATTTAAAAGGCTATGAAATTTTAGTAGTCAAATTTATAGAGAAATTTACTGATTGATCTTATCAAGCAACTCTTCGACCTCTTCAAGCGCAAAGGCCTCTTCTGAGCTTTGTTTTAAAAAGCTCTCCATAAATTCTTTCTTCGAGATAGCAAGGTCAAGCTCCTTGTCGCTACCCTTTTGATATGCGCCGATGCGAAGCAAGACCTCATTTTCTTTTAAAAGCGAGTAGAGGCGCTTAAATTTCATCGCATTTAGCTTGTGTTCTTTGCCGATCACGTCGCCCATGACACGCGAGGCCGAGTTTTGGATATTGATAGGTGGGTAGATGCCAAAGTCCGTTAGCTCGCGGCTTAGCACGATGTGTCCGTCTAGGATAGAGCGGCTTTGGTCAGCTATCGGGTCGCTCATATCATCGCCCTCGACTAGCACGGTGAAAAATGCCGTGATACTGCCCTTGCCCTCCTCTTTGCCAGCACGCTCCATTAGCTGGGGCAAGAGTGTGAGCGAGCTTGGCGGATAGCCCTTTGAAGTCGGTGGCTCGCCAAGCGCAAGGCCGATCTCACGCTGCGCCATCGCAAAACGCGTGACGCTATCCATAATGAAAAGCACGTCGTTGCCCTGCTGTTTGAAGTATTCAGCCACGCTCATCGCACAAAATGCGCCGTATTTTCGCATGAGCGAGCTATCATCGCTGGTTGCTACGATGATGACCGTGCCCTCCAGGTCGCCGCCTAAGTTTTTTTCGATAAATTCAGGCACCTCACGGCCACGCTCGCCTATTAGCGCGACTACTTTTATGGGAGCTAGCGTATTTTTTACGATCATCCCCATGAGGGTTGATTTGCCCACGCCAGATCCCGCAAAAATTCCTAGCTTTTGCCCTTTGCCACAAGTAAGCAGCCCATCTATCGTCTTTATGCCAACGCTAAAAGGCTCGTTTATAAGCCCCCTTTTCATCGCATCTATGGGTGCTCTCATGATCGGCATATATTCAGTCGTATCGATCGCCCCTTTGCCGTCAATGGGCTTCATAAATGGATCGACCACGCGACCAAGTAAATTTGGCCCCACCGGTATGCTCATGCCCTGATCGCTCTCATAGACAAAGTCGCCTATCCTAAAGCCCTCGACAAAGCCAAATGGGCTGATGTAAGCGCCGTCTGTCTTTATCTGCGTGACCATGCCAAGGCCGTTTTTACTCTTGTCTTTTGCCACTATGCGCACGATGTCGCCGATACTTGGGCGAAGTCCGGTGATCTCTATCGTAGTAGCCGTGATCTTTGTGATGACGCCGAAGGTATTTGAGAGCTTCACGCCCTCTTTAAGCTTTGAATTTATACGCTCTAAACTCAAAAATGCGTTTCCCTAGGCGAATTTATCAGCGAGAAAAACTCTCGCCTTGTGTCTGCGTTTTTGATAAAGCAGCCTCTAAGCGCCGAGGTCGTAGTAGTCGAGTTTATCTTCTCCACGCCCCTCATCTCAACACACATGTGCCTTGCCTCAACTACGACACCAACGCCTTTTGGAGCGATAACGTCCTCAAGTGCCTTTGCGATCTGCTCGGTCATCTGCTCTTGAATTTGCAAGCGTCTGGCGTAGATATTTACCATGCGTGGAATTTTACTAAGGCCAACAACTTTGCCATTTGGGATGTACGCCACATGCACGCGGCCGATAATAGGCAGCAAATGGTGCTCGCAAAGGCTGTAAAACTCGATATTTCGCATTAAAACCATTTCGTTATTTGAGCTGGTAAATAGCGCGTCACCAAGGACTTCTTTTGGGTCTTGATCGTATCCGCTAGTTAGAAATTTAAAAGCTTTATAAACGCGCTCTGGGGTTTTAATAAGCCCCTCTCTGTTTGGATCTTCGCCGATGATAGTTAGCATATTTTTAACTGAATTTTCAAAACTCTCTTGCATAAATTTTCTCCGTAATTTTATCGCCAAATTCTACGTTAAAACGCCTTTTATATCTATAAAAATTTACAAATTTACAATGAAATAAGGAAAATTCTGCTATATTTTGGGCTAAAAATTTGTATTCATAAAGGAATTCGATGGAAATCAAAATCAAAGCTCTAGATAGCGTAAATACCCTAGCAAGCACAACTATAAGTGCAGATGCTATAAAGTCTAGCGTAGAAAAACTAGCAAAAAAAGCGGCAAAAACTATGAAAGTAGATGGTTTTAGACAAGGCCATGTGCCAGTCGCTGTCGTGCTAAAACGCTACGAGAAAGAGCTGACAAACGACGCTGAGCAAGATGTCTTAAGAGATGTAGTCGAAGAGGCTATCAAAAAAGCAGGCAAGAAAAATGACGACCTTATCGGCGAGCCTATCGTTTCAAAATTTGATAGAAAAGATGACAAGATCGACATTGAGCTAACAGTTTCATTTAAGCCAAGCGTCGATGTGAGCGGCTATGAGAGCTTGATACCTGAGTTTTCAAACCCACGCGTTTTGAAAAAAGATATCGATGAGAAGAAAACTGAACTTCTAAAAATGATAGCTCCACTTGAAAAAGTAGAGAGCAAAAGAGGCCTAAAAGTGGGCGATTTTGCTAAATTTGACTTTGAGGGCTTTGTTGATGGCGTTGCATTTGATGGTGGCAAGGCTGAAAACTACGTGCTTGAGATCGGCTCAAATCAATTTATCCCAGGCTTTGAAGATGGCATGGTAGGCATAAAAGCTGGCGGCGAAAAAGATATCGAGGTTAAATTCCCAGAAAACTATGGCGCTGCACATTTAGCTGGCAAAGACGCTGTTTTTAAAGTCAAACTTCATGAAATTCAAGAGAGAAAGATCCCTGAAAAACTAGATGAAGAGATGCTAAAAACTATCCTTCCAAACGAAGAAAAACCAACTGAAGAGCTACTTGAAGAGCGTATAAAAGAGCAAATTCGCCAAGAGAAAATTTATAAACTTATAAACGAAGAGCTAAAACCAAAATTTGCTGAAGCTGCGGTTGAGAAATTTAAATTTGACGTGCCAAAAAATATCGTAGAGCAAGAGATCGATATGCAGTTTAGAAACGCATGGAGCTCATTTACTCCAGATGATATGAAGAAATTTAGAGAAGACAAAGACGCTCTAGCTAAAAAACGTGACGAGTATAGAAAAGACGCTGAAAATAGCGTTCGCCTAACTTTCATCATCGATGAGCTAGCTCGCGTAAGAGGCGTGAAAGTGAGCGATCAAGAGGTCGTTCAAGCGATCTATTTTGAGGCGTATAGAAGCGGCCAAGATCCAAAAGCACACCTTGAGATGTACCGCAACCAAGGCATGCTTCCAGCTATAAAGATGTCGATGATCGAAGAGAAGCTATTTAGCGAGCTTTTCAACAAAGAAAAAGACGAGAAAAAAGCAAGCAAAAAAGAGAAGGCTGAGTAATGAGCTATTACGTTCCTGTCGTAGTTGAAAGAACTAGTAGAGGTGAGCGAAGCTATGATATATACTCCCGTCTTTTAAAAGACAGGATCGTTATGCTAAGTGGCGAGATAGAGGACGGCATGGCTGCTTCTATCGTCGCTCAGCTGCTATTTTTAGAGGCTGAGGATCCAGATAAAGATATCTACCTTTATATAAACTCACCAGGCGGCGTGATAACAAGTGGCTTTAGCATCTATGACACGATGAACTACATAAAGCCAGATGTTTGCACTATCTGCATCGGTCAGGCCGCTAGTATGGGCGCGTTTTTACTAAGCTGTGGCGCACCTGGTAAGAGATATGCGCTGCCAAATTCTCGTATCATGATACACCAACCACTCGGCGGTGCTAGAGGACAAGCGACTGATATCGAGATACAAGCTCGTGAAATTTTACGTTTGAAAGAAATTTTAAATGGAATTTTGGCAAAAAATACAGGTCAAAAACTAAGCAAGATCGTAAAAGATACTGAGCGCGACTTCTTTATGAGCTCAGCAGAGGCTAAAGAGTACGGACTTGTCGATAAAATTTTGGAGAAAAGTTTTAAATAAGGTCCAAAGTGATAAAGATAGATAACGCACCAGATCCGAAAAGAAAAGCAGCTGAAGCAAAGCCAGCTGTCAAAAAAGAAAAGGTAAATATCTATAAATTTTCAGAGGACGTTTTGCACGAACTAAGCGACGACAACGTCCCATCTACGCCGACAAACTACTCTATCTACTTTGAAAAGATGCTTGATGGACAGTCAGATGAGTTTAGAAAAGAGATCGGCGATATCATCGTGGCAAATTCTGAAAGCTCAGTGCCAACAAACGGCAATATCTCTATCGAAAAAGAGGTAAAACAAGGCTTTATCCAGATAAAGAGCATGCTTCAAGCAGTCGTGCTCATCTATAAAAATTTAGGCGTTATGAGAAGCCTAGTGCAAAAGCGCATGGATGGGCTTAAAAACAACACAAACGTCCTTGCACTGCAAAATGTCTTAAGCGCCTTTAACCAAGACCTTATCAAGCTAAACGACCTCATGGACAAGCACCTTGACGTCATCAAGATGAGCTACGAAGAGGTCGGCAAGATGTTTAAGGCGATCGAAGAGCAGTCGATCTATGACACAACATACGAGGTCTATAACAAGAAATTTCTAGTAGCGACCATAAGCAGCGAGATCGAATCTGTTAAGCGCTACGGCTATAATGCCTCATTTTTGCTAGTCAAGATAAAAGACAAATTTGCAAACCGCGTTAAAAATTTAAAAGAGCGAAACAATATGTTTAAAAGCATGTCGCAGCTTCTTTTAAGAACTTCACGTAGAAGCGATATAGTCGCTCACTACGGCGATGGCTGCTTTGCTATGGTGATGAAATACACCGACGAAAACGGCACAAAGCAAGCGTGTGCGAGAATTTTAAACATGCTCTCATCTATGCCTTGGAAGATCGACAACGAAGAGTGCAAGCTCGAAGTGCAGATAGTCTCAAGCATGATCTCAAAGACAAAAAGCACCGAAGAGTTGCTCTCTCACGCGCTTGACAAGCTTGAGACCAACCAAGACCTAAATGAGCCACTATTTTTAGACGAGAAAGCAGAGAATTAGTTTGATCCTAGAAGTTTTATCCTATCCAAATAAAAAGCTTTATGAAATTTCAAAAGAGGTTGAGATTTTCGATGAGAAGCTTCACAAACTTCTTGATGATATGTATGAGACGATGATCGCAAAAGAAGGCATCGGTCTTGCAGCCATACAAATAGGCGTTGCAAAGAGAATTTTCATCATAAATTTAGCCAACGAAGAGGGCGTGCAAGATAAAGAAAATTTAATCGAGATTATAAACCCAAAATTTGAGCTACGTGAGGGCGAGTGCGTCTATCAAGAGGGCTGCCTTAGCGTGCCTGGCTACTATGAGGACGTTAAAAGAAGTGAGGTAGTTGCTATCAAATTTCAAGACCGCTTTGGCAAGGAGCAGACCTTAAAAACTGATGGGCTACTAGCGATCGCTATACAGCATGAAAATGACCACCTAGACGGACATCTTTTTATAGAAAAAATAGGCTTTAACAAACGCAAAAAATTCGACAAGGAATACAAAAAGCAGAAAAAAGAAAAGACATCATGAAGTCCCTAAAATGTGCTACTTACGGCGACGGACTAAAGATCATTGATGTTGAGTCTATCTTTTCTCGTGGGCTTCCTGGCTTTAGCATCGTGGGTCTTGCAAGTACCAGCATCAAAGAGAGTACAGAGCGTGTAAAGGCGGCACTTTTAGCGCTTGACTTTGCCTTTCCGGCTCAGAAAATAACCATAAATTTATCTCCCTCAGACCTGCCAAAAAGTGGCTCACATTTTGACCTAAGTATCGCCCTTTTAATCGCCCTTCAAAAGGCAAAAAGCTTGGAGAAAATTTTTGTTTTTGGCGAGCTTGGGCTAGACGGCAGCGTAAAAAGCACGGCAAATTTGTTTTCGATCCTACTTTTTTTAAGCACGCAGGTGCAAAATGCAAAAATTTTAGTACCTAGTGAGATAGCGCCCAAAGCTTCGATGATCCCAAATTTAGAGGTTTATGGCGTTAGCACACTAGAGGAGGCGATAAAATTTTTTAGCGACGCAGAATTTGCTAAAAGCACTCATTTTAACGCCACACACGAGCTATTTTCAAATGTGATAGAAGTTGGCGGCAAAATATATGTTCCAAATTTAAGCTTCGAGCTTGATTTTAAGGACGTTTTGGGTCAAGAAAGAGCCAAAAGAGCCTGCGTCATTGCAGCCGTTGGCATGCACAATATCCTATTTGAAGGCAGCCCAGGCAGCGGCAAGAGCATGTGCGCAAAACGCCTCGTCTATATCATGGCACCACAAAGCCTAGAAGAGGTGCTAAAGTCCGCCGCCTACCGCTCGCTAAACCTGCAAGATAGCGAATTTACAAGCACTAGAGCCTTTCGCTCGCCGCATCACACCTCTACTAAAAGCTCGATCTTTGGCGGTGGCTCAAACGTCGCAAAGATCGGCGAGATCGCGCTTGCAAATGGCGGAGTGCTATTTTTTGATGAGTTCCCACACTTTCCTAAACAGGTGATAGAAAGCCTCAGAGAGCCACTTGAAGATAATCAAATCCACATCGCAAGGGTAAATTCAAAAGTGACTTACGAAACAAAATTTATCTTCGTCGCCGCGCAAAATCCCTGCCCTTGTGGAAATTTATTCTCCCGCAATTTAAACTGCAAATGCAGTGAAAATGAGATCAAAAACTACAAAGCCAAAATTTCAGCCCCAGTGCTTGACCGCATCGATCTAAAGGTCGCGATGGATGAGAGCTCTCCAGGCGACAAGGCAAGTTTAAGCTCAAAGCAGATGAGCGAGATGGTTTTAAAAGCCTTTATATTTCAAAAAAAGCGCGCTCAAGAGGAGCTAAATGGCAAGCTTAGCGACGCGCAGGTGGCTAAATTTTGCACGTTAAATGCCGAGGCAAGTGAAATTTTACAAAAGGCCGCCACAAAGTACAACCTCTCTCAAAGGGGCATAAAAAGGACGCTTAGAGTGGCTAGAAGCATCGCCGATCTTGATGAGAGTGAGCAAATTTTAAAGCCCCACATCTTAGAGGCGCTTAGTTTTAGGGCATAGAATGAAAAATTTATATTTAGACACGAGAGTTTTAGACGAGCGAGCGAGCGAAAAATTTGGCCTTAGTGAAGAGCTTTTAATGGAAAATGCAGCCACAGCCATAGCAAATTTCATTCGTAAGAAATTTAAAAAAGGCGAGAGAGTGCTTGGCGTTTGCGGTGGCGGAAACAACGGCGCTGACGTGCTTTGTGCTTTAAGGATGCTAGAGGGTGAGTATGAGTGTGAATTTATCCTAGCTATTAAAAATTTAAAGCCACTTGCCATTAAACAGCTCGATCGAGCTAAATTTGCCAGCGTGCGAGAGAGCAAAAATATAGAAAATAGCTTAAATAGTGCAAAATGCCTCATAGACGGGCTTTTTGGCTCAGGGCTAAATAGAGCTTTGGATCAAAATTTAACTAATCTCATCTCAAAAATAAACGCTAGCCCTGCTTACATCATCGCTTGCGACGTGCCAAGTGGGCTAAGTAGCGAGGGCAAGGTGCTTGGCGCTTGCATAAAAGCAGACGCAACGATCACGATGGGAGCTAGAAAGCTAGCTCTTTATAGTGACGTGGCAAAGGACTACGTTGGCAAGATAAAGGTTGCCACACTTGGCATAAGCGCTCAAAACTACGAGTGCGAGAGCGACTATCACCTGCTTGAAAAAAGTGATCTCATGCTTCCAAATAGAAAAAATCAGTGCGTAAATAAGGGCGACTTTGGCCACGCATTTATCGTATCTGGCGAGCACATAGGAGCTAGCAAGCTTTGTGCAAAGGCGGCATTTGCCTTTGGGGCTGGGCTAGTTAGCGTGATAGGTGAGCAGGGTTTAAATTTACCAACGCATATCATGCAAGCTAGCAAGATAAGTGAGAAAATGAACGCTGGAGCCCTTGGCATGGGGCTTGGCAAAAAGGGCGTAGAAGAGCTTGAGGTGCAAAATTTAAAAGGCAAAATGCTTGTCCTTGACGCTGATATCTTTTACAGCCCAAAAGTGCTTGATCTACTAAGCAAAAACTGCGTCTTGACACCTCATCCAAAGGAGTTTTGCTCGCTTTTAAAAATTTGCAAAATAGCCGATATAGATGTGCAAACTTTGCAAGAAAACAGATACGCTTACGCTAAGGCTTGGAGTGAGAAATTTAAGGCTGTTCTTGTGCTAAAAGGGGCAAATACCATAATCGCCAAAGAGGGGCAAATTTACGTCATGCCTTATGGCAAAAACACGCTTGCAAAAGGCGGCAGTGGCGACGTGCTAAGCGGCCTTGTGCTAGCACTTTTGGCTCAGGGCTACGAGCCTCTTGGTGCTGCTATCTCAGCCACCCTAGCTCACGCGCTTAGCCTTAGAAATTTTGGCAAAAACAGCTACGCGCTCGAGCCAACAGACATCATCAAAGGAGTAAAATGCTTACGAAAAAGATAGCCGTGCTTTTTAGCGGCAGTGGCTCAAATTTAGAAGCGATACTTAAAAAAGTTCATAATCAAATTTTTAACGGCGTAAAGATCGAGGTTTGCCTTTGTATCTGTAATAAGCCAGGTGCATTTGGCATAGATCGAGCTAAAAAATTTGGGCTTGAAACGACGATAATAGAAAGTGCTAAATTTAAAAATCGTGAGGAATTTGACGCTGTTTTGGTGGAGCAAATTTTAAAAAGTGGGGCAGATCTTACGGTACTTGCAGGCTTTATGAGGATACTAACACCAGTTTTTACGGCGCAGATAAAAGCCATAAACCTTCACCCATCTATCCTGCCGCTTTTTAAGGGCGCGCATGCGATAAAGGAGAGCTTTGAGAGCGACATGATGATAGGCGGCGTGAGCGTGCATTACGTGAGTGAGGAGCTTGATGGGGGCAAACTGATCGCGCAAAGGGCGTTTGAGCGAGAGGACGGCATGAGTTTAGATGAGTGGGAGGCTAAAATTCACGCCATAGAGCATGAAATTTTGCCTGAGAGCATAATAAAAATTTTAACAAAGGAAGTAAATGTTTGAATGGTTGAGTTCGCCAGAGGCGTGGATATCGCTACTTACGCTAACTGGCTTGGAGATAGTTTTAGGCATAGATAACATCATATTTATCGCTATTTTAGTAGGCAAACTGCCGCCAGAGCAAAGGGGTAAAGGCCGCATTTTAGGGCTTGGCTTTGCGATGATCACTAGGATCATCCTGCTACTTTCGCTATTTTGGATCATGAAGCTTACAAAGCCGCTCTTTAGCATAGGCGAGCTTAGCATCACTGGGCGCGATCTAGTGCTCATAATAGGCGGTCTATTTTTGATAGTAAAATCATCAATGGAGATCCACGCAAACGCCACTGGCAAGCATGAAGAGGCTCACGAGAGCAAATCTCATCCAGGATTTTTTGCAACTATCCTAGAAATAGGCATTTTAGACATAGTCTTTTCGCTTGATAGCGTTATCACCGCAGTTGGCATGGCTCAGCACATCGACATCATGATACTTGCCGTCATCATCGCAGTTGGCGTGATGATGTTTGCCTCAAAGGCGATCTCTGAATTTGTCGATAACAACCCAACGATAAAAATGCTCGCACTAGCATTTTTGGTGCTAGTTGGCTTTGCGCTCGTGCTTGATGGTTTTGGCGTGCATGTGCCAAAAGGCTACATCTACTTTGCGATGGGCTTCTCACTAGCGGTTGAGTGCATAAATATCTACGCTAGAAAAAGGGCATTAAGAGATCAAAAATAAAGATGTGAGCCAAAATGCAGATAAAAATTTAGATCACATCGTGATAGTAGTAAGCGACGTTGAAGAGGCGCTTAAATTTTACTGCGACATTTTAGGCATGCGACTAGCTCAGAAAGACGGTCACATTAGCCTAAATTTTGGCTCACAAAAGATAAATTTACATAGGTTTGAGGGCGAGTTTTTACCTGCGGCAAAGCACCCAACAAAGGGCAGTGCTGATATATGTTTAATAGTTGAAGACGACATAGAAGACGTGCGCTCGGAGCTTCTTGCAAAAGGCGTAAAGATCGAGCTTGGCATCGTTAGGCGAAATGGAGCTCTGGGAGCAATGAAGAGTTTATATATTTACGACTTTGATGGAAATTTGATAGAACTTAGCTCATATGAAATTTAACAAGAAGGCAGCTTGGACCTACTAAAAGACCCGCTAAATAAACTAATCATCTCGCTCTCATTGCCAGCTGGCGTGGGCATGATGTTTAACACCCTTTACAACGTCACTGGCACATTTTTCGCCGCTAAAATTTCTACCATAGCAGTTGCTGGCATGGCGATGAGCTTTTTGCTCTATCTAAGCGTCGTTGGCATCGGGCTTGGCTTTGGCTCGGCACTCACCGCGCTAATAGGCAACAGCCTAGGCGCAAACAAACCAAAAATGGCTAAACTTTACGCCTCAAATGGCATCATCTTCGTGCTTCTTTTTGCCCTATTTATGGGGCTATGTGGCTACTTGCTAGCACCAAATTTACTAATCCTTTTAGGAGCTGATCATCACTACATCAAAGAGGCGCTTGACTACGCTGGTGTCATCTTTCTTGCAGCTCCATTTTTCTTGCTTATAAAATCACTTAACGGCGTTCTAGTCGCGCTTGGCGATACTAAAAGCTACCGCAACTGGCTATTTTGCGGCCTTTTTATCAACGCATTTTTTTGCTATCTTTTTGCCTTTAGCTTTGATCTTGGCGTAAAGGGCCTTGCTCTAGCGACGGCTAGCGTGCAGTTTTTAGGCATGCTCTATCTCTTTTTTAAAGTAAGAAAGAGCAAGATGATAGATCCTAGAAATTTAGGCTACTTCGTACCAAATTTCGCCGTCTGGGCAAAGATACTAAAGCAAGCCTTGCCAGCTTGCCTAAACTACCTCTCGATGTCGCTTGGCTCGCTCGTGCTTTTAAAATTTGTGAGTTTTTACGGCGTAAATGCAGTGGCAGGTTATGGTATAGCCTTAAGGATCGAGCAAATTTTAGTGCTTCCAACCATCGGCATGGCAGCTGCAGTTTTAAGCATAGTCTCAAGAAACTACGGCGCTAAGAGCTTTCAAAGAGTATTGCAGTGTTACAAACTATCGCTTCTTTTTTTGCTCATCTACTGCGTCTTTGCCTACATCTTTATAAGGCTTTTTGGTGAGAGCGCGATCAAACTCTTTGACAACACGCCAGCCGTGCTTGAGGTAGCCAAACTCTACCTTGGCATCAACTCACTTGCCTACATGGCTTACGGCACGATAAACATCTCAGGCAGCACTTTGCAGGCGATAAAACGCCCAGTAGCGATCTTTTTGCTAAATGGCTTTAGACAGCTCGTGCTTCAATGCTCGCTTTTTTACGCGGTGGTCTTTTGGCTGGGGCTTGAGATCAAATTTATGTGGCTAGCGCTATTTTTTAGCGTCTATTTTACGGCGATTTGCTTTTTGGCTTGGACGCTTTTTAGGTTAAAAAGAGCTACGAGCGCAAGCTTTTAAATTTAAAGCTAAATGCAAAAAAGCAAAGCGAGGCGACTAAGATGATGCTAGCTCCGCCTGTGAGGTTGAAATAAAAGCTGATCACAAGGCCGATAAAGCAAAAAATGATAGAAAAAATGGTTGAGATAAGCATCATTAGCCCAAGTCTTTTGGCAAAAATTTGCGCAATATAAGGCGGTATGGTAAGTAGAGCGATGACAAGTATTAGCCCCACGACGCGGATCGTAGCCACCACGCAAAGCGCCATCATGCAAACTAGCAGATAGTGAAAAAATGTCGTATTGACCCCGCGAAGTTTTGCAAACTCCGCATCAAAGCTGATCGCCACAAACTGGCGGTAAAAAAGCGCGATGAGCGCCAAAAACAAGAGGTCTAAAACGCTCATAAAGATAATATCTGTGCCGCTAACTGCAAGGATCGAGCCAAAAAGATAGCTCATAAGATCGGCGTTATAGCCAGGTGTGAGATCGATGAAAATGATGCCAATCGCCATGCCAATCGCCCAAATAGCGCCTATAACAGAGTCGATGTTTGTCTTGTCTTTTAGCGTGATCGTGGCGATGATGAGCGCTAAAAATAGTGAAAATATACTCGCTCCAAAAAGTGGCTCGAGTGAGAAGAAAAATGCAAGCCCTATGCCGCCATATGCGCCGTGTGCGATGCCTCCAGCGATGAAAGTCATCTTATTTATCACCACAAGCGAGCCTATCATGCCGCATATTATGCTTACTAAAATGCCAGCAATAAAGGCATTTTGCATAAAATTTAACTCTAAAATTTCACTCATTTTCTCTCTTTAAAATTTAAAAACATTGCTCTTTGTTTTTTCACAACCGCACTCGCCAAGTGCGATCTCGACATCACAAAAATGGCTGTGCGTTCTAGCTAGATGCTCGATAAATTCCCTCTTTGCAAGGTTTTCATGGGTTTTATGAATGTGTAAATTTTTACTCACGTAAGCGATCTTTGTAGCGTAATTTAGCACGATATTTAGGTCGTGACTTACCAAAACCACGCCCACGCCATTTGTGTTTATGCCCTTTAAAATTTCATAAATTTCAGCCTGCCCTTTTGTGTCGATGCTGGCTGTTGGCTCATCTAAGATGAGCACTCTTGCATTTGCGCAAAGCGCTCTAGCGATATAGACGCGCTGCCTTTGACCGCCACTTAGCTCGCCGATCCTCGCGTTTGCAAACTCCCTCATGCCGACTTTTTCAAGGGCACTTAGAGCAAGGGCTTTTTCATCTTTTGAGTAAAAACCAAAGATTTTTTTATCGATTAGCCCCATTAAAACGACTTCTAAAACCATCATCGGAAAGCTTTGATTTGAGAGGAAATTTTGCGGCACGTAGCCTATAAATTTACTAACCTCGCTTGGTTCTTTACCAAAGAGCTTGATCTCGCCACTTTGAGGCTTAAGCAGTCCCAAAATGAGCTTTAAAAGCGTGCTTTTGCCCCCGCCATTTGGACCGATTATCGCTAAAAACTCATCGCTACTATAGTTTAAGTTAATATCCTCTAAAACGACTTGTTTATCGTAGCTAAAGTTTAAATTTCTAATTTTTATAATATCTTTCAAAACAGACTCTTTTGCGTAAATGTCGTGACAAAAATGAAAAGTCCAAGCCAAAGCATGATGCCAAGGGCTACAAATTCTGCGTAGATTTTAAACTTTTTTAGCTTAATATTCGTGCTGATCTTTGAGCCAAAAACTGCCGCTACAAATATCACCACGCTCATGCCAAGCGCCATAAATACGCCACTTATCACGCCTGCAAAGTAGCTACCTATCTCATTTGCCAGCACAAAAACTAGTATCGTGCCAGGACAGGGCACCAGAGCCGCAGCGGCCGCTACTAGCCACTCCTCTTTGCTCTTTGGCTTTTTGGTTGAGCAAATTTGACAGCCACATTCGCTTTTAAATTTTGTATTTTTACTCAAATTTTGACTTAGATTTGATCTAAAAATATAAATTTTAGTTTCATTTTTGTTTGAGAGGTAAAATTTGATCTTTTTAATGAGCATAAAAATCGCCAGAAAAAAGATCACGACGCCAGAAAACGCAGTCGTTATGCTAGCAGTGTCCTTTGTGAGGTCGCTGCTTACTTCACGAAGCAGTAAAAAGCTAGCAAAGACAAAGACAAATGCACCCACGATGTGCAAAAAGCCGATCTTTAGTGCAAATAAAAACGCCCTTTTGTAGCTGCCTCCAGTTGCGGCAAAATATGAGCTTGTTAGCACCTTACCATGGCCTGCTCCAGCAGCGTGCAAGAAGCCATAGCCAAATGAGATAAATGCCAAAAATAGCAGTGCAAGCGGACTTTTATAATCCACGCTTCTTAAAATTTGCTTTAGCCTATCAAGCAAGCTTAGGCTAGTTTTTGAGACGATGTCAAATTTCGCCTCATCGATCTTATCTATCTGGCTTAAATTCTCATCGCTCGCGCCTGCTACTGGCTCTTTTAGCAGCTCTTTAAGCGCTGGCTTCTCGTTGTGAGCTTTGGCTGCTTCTTTGCTTGAAAATGTAAAAAATATCAAATTTGAGTTTGAATTTGGTATCGCCCAGAAGCTTTCACCCACCAAAAATGCGTTATTTTGCGTGAATTTGAAGTTAAAATAGCCCTCTTTATCCTCCATATCAACCGACACGACAAGACCATCAGCGACCACTAAATTTGTCTTAAAACTAACATCAAATTTAAGCCTGCCCTCATCAAAATAGAGCTTGTAATTATTTAAATTTGGCTCTATTTTAGTGGCGTTTTCATCCTTATAATAATACTCAATGTCCGTTAGATAGTGCCTTGGCACGAGGTAGTCTAGCAAATTTAAGCGGATCTTTCTAAGCTCTTTTTCATCTATCTTTTCATCTTGATTTAGGTCAAAATTTTGCTTCATCAGGTCTGAGAAATTTTGCGAGAAAGTCCAAGTAAAGGCTATCTGCGTGATGTTATTTTCTTGCGCGACAAATTTCGCGCTCACGTGAGCTGTTGGACTATAAAGCGAGCATAGAGCACACCCGAAGGCATTTATCGCTAGTAGGCAAATGACGATCAGGCGTGCTAACATTTTTATAGACTTTTTGCGAAAATTTCAGCCGTTTTTTTCATCTCGGCTAGCCAGTTTTCAGGCAGTTGGTCTATCATGACGACCTTTGAGCCAGTCTCTTTTGCGATCAAATTTGCAGCCTTTGTTGGAAATTGTGGAGCTACGAAAATGACCTTTACGCCGTGCTCTTTTGCTTCTTCGATGAGCTCTTTTAACTCAGCTGGCTTTGGCTCTTTGCCCTCTATCTCGATAGCGATCTGCTCTAAATCATAGCGCTTTGCAAAGTAGCCCCAAGATGGGTGATATACGATAAATTCGCGAGTTTTGACATCTTTTAGCTCGTTTTTGATAAAGCTATCAAGCTCGTCAAGGCTAGCTTTAAATTTAGCCAAATTCTCCTCATAAAGCTTTGCATTTTGCGGGAATTTCTCTATTAGCGCCTTTGCGATATTATCAGCTTGAGTTTTTACTAAGATAGGGTCAAGCCAGATGTGTGGGTCAAGGCCGTCATGGTGGTGGTGATGGTGCTCGCCCTCGTGGTCATGGTGCTCATGCTTATGCTCACCCTCGTGCTTGTGCTCGTGGTGCTCTTCATGTTCATGCTCCTCGCTCATAGCGATCTTTTCGATGCCCTCTTGCGTCTTTACGATGCGTAAATTTTTAAATGTCTTTGAGAAGCGATCAAGCCACGCGTCCTCAAACTCGATGCCGATAGCAAAGTAAAGCTCGCTCTTTTCAAGCTCCTTCATCTGCTTTGGCTTTGGCTCATAGGTGTGCGGATCAGCCCCTTTGCCAACCATCGCATTTACGCTAAGCGTATCTCCAGCGATCTGCTCGACAAAAAATTTCGTTGGCAGTATGCTAGTAGTCACAACCGGCTTTGCAAAAAGAGACAAAGCACAAACAGCTAAAAAAACGATAATTTTTCTCATTATCTCTCCTTTAAAAAATAATTGCGAAGTTTAGCAAAATGCAACTTGGTTGCAACTTAAAAAGCAAATGCCTAAATTTAGCCTTTTCTTTTAAATATAGTTTAAATCTTTTAGCGTTAATATACGCAAAATAAAAGGGCAAAGATGAACGCGAGAAATTTCTTAGAAGAGCACAATATCAAGGCTACGACGCTTCGAATAAAGCTTGTTGAAATTTTACAAAACGCCAAAACACCGCTAAGCTATGATGAAATTTTAGAGGGCCTTGACGCAAACAAGACGACTTTTTATAGAAGTATGGAAATTTTTGAAAAAGAAAATCTCGTTATAAAAACTGAAAACAACCACAAGAGCTACTACGAGCTAGCAAATGAAGCAAAAGCCTACTTCATCTGCGACGTCTGCCACAAAGTAACAAACATCGACATGCCACGCCTAAGCGTCGCTAAAAATATAAAAAGCGCCGTGATAAAAGGCGTTTGCAACGAGTGCGGTCACGAGTAAAGCGCGATGATCTCAGCCGGGATAGCTTTTGGGCGGTTTGTCTTTAGATCGATATAGACAAACTCTGTCTTGCCAGTTGCTATTAGCTCGCCATCTTTTTTAAACTCAAAATATCTGCAAGATGTCGCCTTACCCTCAGTCTGCGTGTAGGTGTGAATTTCTATCTTATCCATCAGCTTTGCGCTTTTTATATATTTTGCTTCATTTTTTCTAATGAGCCAAATTTCACCCCTTTTATACTGCGCCTCGACTGTGTCGCCAACAGCGGCGGAGTGGGCAAATGCGGCCTCTTGCATAAGGATGAAATAATAGACATTATTCATATGTCCGTGCATGTCGATGGCTTGTGGTGGGATGGTGACGTGATATATAAAATCTCTCATTTTTGACCTTTTTTGCTAAAATTATAACCAAAAATAAGGAGCTAAAATGCAAAATTTATGGGATAAAAAGGCGTCAAACTACCAAAGATTTGACGGCAAGATCAGCACTATACAGCAGCAAATTTTTGGTAAAGCCTTGGCTTGGGGGATAGACTTTAACGGTAAAGAAATTTTAGATATAGGCTGTGGCACGGGCGTTTGGAGCATATTTTTATCAAAAACGGCTAAGCATATAACAGGCATAGATAGCTCTGAAAAGATGATAGAAATTTTAAACGAAGACGCAAAGAGATTTGGCGTGACAAATTTAAGTAGCGAGATTTGCTCGTGGAGAGAATTTAAGCCAGCAAGGCTCTTTGATATCGCCATTTGCACGATGAGCCCAGCCATTGCGAGCGATGAAGATTTTGCTAAATTTCAAAACTGCGCCAAGCAAAAGCTCTATCTTGGCTGGGACAAGCCTAGAAGCTCTGACCTACTTGAGCCGTTTTTTGAAAAATTTGGCCGCGTGCTCTCTCAAAAAAACGTAGTAGATAGGCTTGAAGCGTGGCTAAACGAGCAAGACATCGCTTACAAAAGCGAAATTTTAAACGAAACTAGGATCGCTAGACGAAGCGTGCAAGAAGCTGCTGAGAATATCTGCTGGCACCTTGAGATAAACGGAGCTAAAAACTACGATGAAAAGGCGGTTTTAGCGATGTTAAAAGAGAGATTTGACGGCGAGTTTATAGACGAGAAAATAGAGTCGCAAATGAAGCTTTTTGTATTTTAAAGCTTAAATTTAGAGTAAATTTACTTGCCAAATTCGCTAAAAATGACGCCAAAGATGATGAGCATGGTTCCAAAAATTTGCCAGATGCTAAGTATCTCACCAGCAAAAAAGTAGCCAATTAGCCCAGCAGAGACTGGCTCTAGGCAGAAAAATAGGGCCGCCTTGCTAGCGGTCGTATATCTTTGGGCGATCGTTTGGACAAAGTAGCAAAAAATGGTGCCAATCACCGTCGTGATAAATATCGCTATGAAAAATTCCCTATCAAAATTTGGCACGATACTGCCCTGAAAAAACGCAAAAACAAGTGAAAGCATGGCATTTGTGAGAAAGACCACAAAGACAAGCAAATAAAGCTCGCTCTTTCTTACAAAGTGGCCATTTAGCGTAGTATAAAGCGCATAAAATATCGCACAAACAAGAGCTAACGCCTCGCCGCTCCCAAGTGCTAGCGTGGCGCCACTTAAGAGCCAAAGCCCAAAAATAGCGATGATCGCGCCAAAAATGGCAAAAATGCTTATCTTATTTTTAAAAAACACCGCCGCCATAAAAGGGACTATCACGCACTCAAGCCCCGTGATAAAGGCGACGCTCGAGCTAAATGTAAGCTTTAGGGCATAAGTCTGCGTTGTAAATGACAAAAACAGCACTGCACCAAGGATAACGCCGTAGATGACGCTCTTTTTATCAAATTTCTTAGTAAATTTAAGCGCGACAAAGCCCATAAAGATAGCCGAGAGAAAAAACCGGCAAAAGAGCATGACAAAGACGCCATTTGTCTTTAGCGCGTTTGCCATGGGTAAAAACGTAGCGCCCCAAACGATGGCAACTACGATAAGAGCGATGTCGGCTCTGTTTTGAGCGCTTAAATTTCTCATTTAAAGATCGAGTCAAGCACCTTTTTGCCGCTATCTAGGCTAAAGCCGCTTCTTAGCCCTTTTTCCTTCTCGCTCATTACGTTAAATAGCCCATCTAGCGTCTTTCTCGTGATATATGCGTTTAGATCCTCGCCATCATCTGGCACATATTCGCTTGCGCCTAAATTTTTAGCTAGGCTTTTGACTGATTTTATCGTTTCGTTGTTTTTAGCCGAGCCACCGATGAAAGAATTTAGCCCATTATAGGCTGTCGCAAAGCTATTATCACTCATCATTTTCTCGATTATCGGCGTAAATGCCGCCTTTAGCTTTTGGCTGGAGCTTTGCTGCAAATACTTCGTAACGCTGTCGCTGCCGCCGTTAAAGAGCTTTTTGACATCGGCCTCGCTCATATTTTTTATGCTCTCGCTAAAAATTTCAGCAGCCTTTGGCACGGCCGTGGTCGCAGCGTTGTTTATCGACTTGCTAAGGTCTTGCGCCCACTTCTCGCCGCCCACTTTTTTGGCTAAATTTGACGCCATTTCAAGGCTTTTTGGAAGCGGGATTTTAGCTGTGGCGTTGTTTATAAAGCCCTCTTTTGAAAGCTCGCTAACAGCGGCATTTAGTGCCTCGCTAACTAAGCTTTTATAGTCGCCGCTTGATGCGTGAGTGGCGATTTTCACACCTTTATTTATCATATCATCCATGCTTGCGGCTTGTAAATTTAAAGCAAGCGCGCCACAAAGAATAACAAGAGATCTCTTCATCTTCTCTCCTTTTTTAAATTTAAAGCAAAATCATACAAAAAATATCTAAACGCTTAAAATAAATTTAATATTTTTGCACTAGAATTCACCCTTTTTTGAGGGGAATTTATGCAGCTTTTACTTCTTAGCTTCGCTCTTAGCATGGATAGCGCAGCGCTAAATATGGCAAACGGCGCAAGGTATAAAAGCCTTGGCTTTGGCAAAATTTTATTTATCGCTTTTATGCTTGGCTTTTTTCAGTTTCTAATGCCGCTTCTTGGCTATTTTCTAGGCATTAGCTTTGCTAAATTTATAAGCTCTATCGATCACTTCATCGCATTTTTTATACTTTGTTTTCTTGGCTTTAAAATGCTAAAAGAGGCCTGTAGCAGCGAGGCTGGCGAGTCATTAAGTATGGATATTAAGACCATTTTTGTGGGTGCATTTGCCACGAGCATCGACGCACTCGCCGTTGGCGTCACGCTTAGCTTTGAAGCGGTTAGTATATTTAAGAGTGCACTCATCATCGGCGTAGTCTGCTTTGTGCTAAGTCTAGCCGCCTTTTACATCGGTAAATTTATGGGTGAAATTTTAGAGAAAAAGGCGCTTTTTTTAGGCGGAGCGATACTTATATTTTTAGGCTTTAAAATCCTAATCACCCACCTATTAGAAGAGGGAGTGCTCTAAATTTCTATCTCTATGCCAACTGGGCAGTGGTCACTACCAACAATCTCTGGCAGGATGAAGGCGTCTTTTAGCCTATCTTTTAGCCCTTGTGAAATGAAGAAATAATCAATCCTCCAGCCTACGTTTTTCGCCCTTGCGTTAAAGCGGTAGCTCCACCACGAGTAGGCGTCTGCAACGTCGCCATTTACGGCTCTAAAGGTATCTATAAAGCCACTTTTTAGCACCTCATCTATCCACGCTCGCTCGATAGGCAAAAAGCCTGAAGTTTTGGCATTTGCCTTTGGATTTTTCAGGTCGATCTCGCGGTGAGCGGTATTTACATCGCCGCAAAATATCACCTCTTTGCCGCTTTTTACTAGCTCTTTGCAGTAAGCTAGAAATTTCTCGTAAAAGTCCATCTTGTAAGCTAGCCTCTCATCGTCCTTTTGACCGTTTGGAAAGTAGATGTTAAAAAGCACGATATCATCAAATCTATGCTCCAAAACTCGCCCCTCCGTGTCGTCAAAAAAGGCCGCTTTTTGCGTCTGCACGTCAAATTTAGCAAGGCTCATCACGCCAGAGTAGCCAGCCCTTGCGCCTGAATTTACACTTATATCTTTAAAGCCAAGGTTGTAAATTTCTTTTGGCACGTCATCTTCTTTGACCTTGATCTCTTGCAGCCCTAAAAAATCAGGCTTAACCTCATCAAGCCAGCCAAAGCCATCTTTTGCCACGACTGCGCGCAGCCCATTTACATTCCAGCTAATAAGTTTCAAATTTCATCCTTTTTTTAATTATAATTATGCCAAAAATCACAAAAAGGAAAGTTATGAGAAACCAGCCAACGTATAAATTTTTTAAAAATTTTGGCTACGCAAGAGAGGGTTTGGCTGAAATTTTTAAAAACGAAAAGAGCTTTCGCATAGAAATTTGCATATTTTTGATGGCTACGATCTCGCTATTTTTTTGGAAATTTGACCTTATTTTTAATCTTTTTTTGATCTTTAGCATGGCATTTGTGCTAGTTTGCGAGTGCTTAAACTCAGCAATTGAGCGCATAACAGACCTTGCAAGCCCAGACTATCACGCCCTAGCAAAGGCGGCAAAGGACGCTGGAAGTGCGGCTGTGATGATCGCAAATTTCTTATGCGGCGCGCTTTGGTGCGTAGCGATAGGATATAAAATTTGGGGCTAGAAAAAGAAATTTACAAGGCACTTCTTGGTGAGAAAAAGATAAAGATCATAAATTTACTTTGCGAGCTAAGCGATGAAAATGGCTTTATCATGCTTAAAATTTCAGACATTTGCGAGAAGCTAAATGTGAGCAAACCAACCGTGATAAGCACGTTTAAGCTGCTTGAAGAGAAGAAAATTTTTGAGCGAGTAAAAAACGGGGTTTATAGATTTAAAAATTTATAGTGGCAAGCAAATGCCTGCCACTAGTAGTTTTAGCCGATAGTCTCAGCAGCGATCATACCAAATGTCAAACAATCAGTTATAGCCACTGATCCCAGACGGCTGGCTCCGTGAACGCCACCTGTGATCTCGCCAGCTGCATATAAATTTGGTATAGGCATTGCTGTTTGAGAGTTCATGACTTGGGCTTTTGTGTTGATATTTAGGCCACCCATTGTGTGGTGAACTTTTGGCGTGCCACGCTCTGCGTAAAACGGCGGAACTGAGATATCAATGCCCTTTGTCGTAGTCGCAGCAACTGGTTTGCCAAAGTCCTCATCAACGCCTTTTTTGACAAATTCGTTGTATCTTGCGACTGTTTTTTTGAGCTCATCAACTGGGATCTTATACTCAGCTGCCAAAGCCTCAAGTGTGTCAAATTTCTTGCAAATTCCAGCTGCGATAGCCTTTTCATAGTGGGCTGGAAGCATGTGAGGAAGTGCTCTTGAGTCGCAGAAGTTGATAGGGAAGTTTTTATCGTCTTCGCCCTTCTCATGGATGACTTTAAACATAGCTTCAGTTCTTGTCCTGCGGTCAGCTAGCTCGTTCATGTAGCGTTTGCCGGTTCTTGGATTGACTGAAATTCCAAATGGAAAAGCTCCATTTACGTTAAACATCGATCCCACGCCAAAGCCTGTCTCATCGGCACATCCCCATGGGCCGTACTGGATCCAGCTTGGCTGAACTGGATAAGCACCCGCTCTAAATGCTGCTAAAAGTGCGCCTGCTGTTGAGCCTGGTTGGTTTGTTGAGTCTGTCTCAGGCGTGATCCTTGGATCTTGAAGACGCCTAAAAATTTTATCCCTACAAAAGCCGCCAGCTGCTAGCACAACGCCTTTTTTAGCTTTTATATATTTTGTATCGCCACCTTTGTTTTCGACGTCGTCACTCATCAAATTGCCATCAAATTTGTAGTTTTCTCTGACGATGACGCCCACAACTGCGCCCTTGTCGTCAAAGACAAAATCATCAAATTTTGTCCTTTTTTTGATCGACGCGCCTTCTAATTTTTCAAATGTCGCAGTCATAGGAAGCACGATGCCAGCGCCACTGCCGACCTCTGTTTGAAGGCTTCTTGGCACTGAGTGACCGCCTGCGTGAGTGATCTGATCGATATATTTTGCACCACAATCAAGTGTGAGCTTGTAGGCATCTTGCGCTCTCTCGCCGATCTTTGCCAAAAGATCAACGTGGTTGATGCCGCGGCCTGCTTTCAAGCAGTCTTTGATAAATAGCTCGGTGCTATCTTTGATGCCAGCTTTCTTTTGCATGTCGCTATTTGGAACGGCAAAAATTCCGCCGTTGATGACAGAGTTGCCACCTGTGCGGCCCATCTTTTCGATCAAGACGACTTTGTTGCCTTTTTTGGCTGATGTGACTCCAGCTGCAAGAGCTGCAAAGCCTGAGCCGATGATGACTACATCATACTCCTCGTCCCACTTGACATCTTTTTCGTTCATCGCACTGGCCATTAAATTTGTAGCGCCCATGCCAAGTGCCGTGGCTCCGATAGCGCTAAATTTCACAAAATCTCTTCTAGATAAACCTGAATTTTTCATGCTCTCTCCTTTGAAGTAAGATAATTGCTTATTAGATTATACGACTTTTTTATTAAAATTTGCTAATTAATTTTTTAAATTAAATTTTATTAAAGCTAAGTGCGAGTTAGGCGGACTTTGGTAATATTTATTGACACTATTTTTATCCAAA
>NZ_CABPVL010000004.1:263009-352540 GCF_902460895.1 Campylobacter concisus
TTTATTTTTTAAATTTGAGGGATATAAATATTAATCAAATTTTTATTTGACTAAATTTATAAAGGAAATTTGTGTTTATTTTGGCTATTAGCTTAAATTTAAATATTAGTTTAAAGAGAGAGTCGGAGCAAATTTGCCCCGAGAAATTATTTAACGCCAACTATGATTTGAGTTGCTTTGATGATAGCAGTTACTTTGTCGCCTGCTTTTAAAGCCAAATTTTGAACTGACTCTCTTGTGATGATAGCTGAAATTTTGCTGCCATTTGCGTCAATGATAACCTCAGCATTTACAGCGCCATCTTTTATCTCGCTAACAACGCCTTTGATTTGATTTGTTGCGCTAAGCTTGATGCTGTCGTCTTTTGAAACGATAACGCTTGAAGCTTTGAATAAAAATATAGCTTTTTTACCAACTTTAAGATCAAGAGCTTTTTCGCTATCAACTGTAATAGTTGCTTTTAGGACCTCACCACCTGCTAGTTTGCCAGCTATTAGCGAATTTACCGCACCTGTTCTTACTTCTGATATCTCGACGTTTAGTTGATTTCTTGCACTTAGTGACATATTTTCTCCTTATTTTGATTTAATGTTTGGGTATTATAGAGTATTATTATTAATGCAAACTTATGATCAATCAATAAAATTTTTTAATATCATAAGTAAAGATTTATAATTTATCAAAGTCCAAAATACCGCGCTAAATGAACTAAAATCTAAAAATTTAATTTAAATTATTTTTGAAAAATATATTGAATAAATATTATTTTTTATTATAAAACAGACAAACTAAGATCGTTTCAAGATCAGATTACTTTAGATCTTAGTTTGTAGATTTTTGATTTTTAATGACTTGGTGAGAATTTATAAATTTTGCGCTTAAATGCCAGCCTCAAGCATAGCTTCTGCTTGATAGTGAGTGATAAGCGGCTCTATGATCTCATCAAATAATCCTGCAGCCATGATCGCATCAAGGCGGTAAAGTGTTAAATTTATGCGGTGATCGCTTATGCGGTTTTGTGGGTAGTTATAAGTTCTTATCCTGCCTGAGCGGTCTCCAGTGCCGACTTGACTCTTGCGCTCGCTAGTCTCTTTTGCAAGTCTCTCTTGCTCTTGCATCTCGTAAAGTCTAGCTTTTAGCACCTTCATCGCAGCTTCTTTGTTTTTGTGCTGGCTCTTGCCATCTTGGTTTGTGACAACAAGTCCTGTTGGTATGTGCGTGATCCTAACGGCACTATCAGTTGTATTTACTGACTGACCGCCGTGGCCCGAGCTTCTCATAACATCAACTCTTATATCATTTGGATTGATCTCGATCTCGCTGTCTTCAACCTCTGGCATGATAGCCACAGTCACAGCCGAGGTGTGCACCCTGCCCTGACTCTCAGTCTCTGGCACGCGCTGAACCCTATGTGTACCACCTTCAAATTTTAGTCTAGAGTAAGCGCCTTTGCCCTTTATAAGCACGATGATCTCTTTAAAACCGCCAGTATTGCCCTCGCTTTGGCTAACGATCTCAAATTTATATCCACGAAGCTCTGCATATCTGATGTAAGCGTTAAAAAGATCCCCAACAAATAGTGCAGCCTCGTCACCACCGGTGCCTGCGCGAATTTCTAAAAATATATTTTTATCATCGTTTGGATCTTTTGGAAGAAGTAAAATTTTAATCTCTTCTTCAAGCTTCTCTCTTGAAATTTCTAAATTTTTAAGCTCATCTTTTGCAAGCTCGCCAAGCTCAGAGTCCTCAAGCAGGGCTTTATTCTCTTCGATGTCGTTTAGAATTTGTAGATATTTTTTTGCAGCAGTTGCGACTGGCTCGATAGATGATTGCTCTTTTGAGAGCTTTGTCATCTTTTCGATATCGTTTGCTATATTTGGATCGCTTAGAAGCGTAGAAATTTCATCATAGCGATCCAAAAATGGATGAAGTTTATCAGCAAACATTAAAATTTAATAGATTAAGCAGCTTTTAGAGTATTTACTAATTGAGCAAGGCGACTAACGCGACGAGCAGCAGTTTGCTTCTTCAAAAAGCCTCTACTTACGAAGCTGTGGATGCTTTTGTTAGCAACTTTTAAAGCTTCATTTGCAGCATTTAGATCTTTAGCTTCTACAGCTACACGCACTGCTTTTGTGATGTTTTTAAGTCTAGTGCGGTAAAATCTGTTTCTTTCTGTTCTTTTTATAGTTTGTCTAGCTCTTTTTTCAGCAGATTTATGGTTTGCCATAATATACCTTTTTTGATAATTTTAGTCCGTGATTATATGAAAAATATATTTAATTGTAACTGAATTTAAGTCTGCTTTAAAACAAATAAAATTTTAGATTTTAAATTTGATAATTTCTGATAAAATAGCACCATTTTATAATAAAAAGGATAATTTTATGAAACTTTTTGGAACAGACGGAGTTCGTGGTAAGGCTGGCGAAAAGCTTTCAGCTCAAACATCTATGCGCCTTGCAATGGCTGCTGGAATTTACTTTAGAAAGACCTCAGCGACAAATGTGATTTTGGTTGGAAAAGATACTAGAAAAAGTGGCTATATGATAGAAACCGCCATCGTTGCAGGGCTAACTGCAGTTGGCTACAACGTCCTTCAAATAGGCCCTATGCCAACGCCTGCAATCGCATTTTTAACAGAAAATATGCGCTGTGACGCTGGCATAATGATAAGCGCCTCACACAACCCATACTACGATAACGGCATCAAATTTTTTGATAGCTTTGGCAACAAGCTTGATGAGACGATAGAGGCCGAGATAGAAAAAATCTTCTACGACGATGAGCTCATCGCAAACGCCCAAAAGACGATGACAGAGATCGGTGCAAACAAGAGGATCGACGATGTTATCGGCAGATATATCGTGCAGATCAAAAATTCATTCCCAAAAGAGCTAAATTTAAAGAATTTACGAGTAGTTTTAGATGTGGCAAACGGAGCTGCTTATAAGGTCGCACCAACTGTATTTAGCGAACTTGGAGCTGATGTCATCGTCATAAACAACGAGCCAAATGGTAGCAACATCAACCAAAACTGCGGCGCACTTCACCCAGAAGATCTAGCAAGCGAGGTAAAAAGGCTTCGTGCTGACATCGGCTTTGCATTTGACGGCGATGCTGATAGACTTGTCGTTGTCGATGAAAACGGCGAAGTTGTGCATGGCGACGCGATACTTGGCTCACTTGCAGCATTTTTACACGAGCAAAAGGCGCTAAAAGGTGGAGCCATCGTGGCTACGGTGATGAGTAACGCCGCACTTGATGACTATCTAAAAGCTCACAAGATCAAGCTACTTCGCTCAAACGTAGGCGATAAATACGTGCTTGAGATGATGAAAGAAAATGGCATAAATTTTGGCGGCGAGCAAAGCGGTCACGTCATTTTTAACGACTACGCTAAAACTGGCGACGGACTTGTTACTTCAATGCAAGTAGTTGCTATGATGCTTAAAAAAGGCAAAAAAGCTAGTGAAATTTTTGGCGAGCTAAAGCCGTATCCGCAAATTTTGCTAAATTTAAAGATCACAGAGAAAAAGCCGCTTGATAAGATAGAGGGGCTAAAAGAGCTTGAGGCTAGCCTTGCAAAAGAGGGCATAAGATCGCTATTTAGATACTCTGGCACTGAAAATTTGATCAGACTTTTGCTTGAGGGTAAAAATCAAACTTTAGTTGAAAAACGCATGGATGAAGTTGAGAAATTTTTTGTAAAAGCCCTAAATGCATAAAAGCTTGATTAAATTTTTCATCGCGTTTTTTCTCATTTTTATCGTTGATCAAGCGATAAAAATGATATTTATAGATGGTTTTTCGTGGGAGGGCGAGTTTTTCTCGCTAGTTCTTACATATAATAAGGGCGTTGCATTTTCGATGTTTGCCTTTTTAGATGAGTGGCTTAAATTTATCCAGATTGCCCTCATTTTAGGCGTTTTTGTCTATCTAGTCGTTGAAAAAAAGCTGCTTTGCTCGCATGCCATTTGGCTTGGAGCTTTGCTAGGAGCTGGTAGCTCAAACATCACAGATAGATTTATCCATGGCGGCGTCGTGGATTACGTCTTTTGGCATAAGTGGTTTAACTTTGCGGTCTTTAACTTCGCTGATGTAATGATCGATCTTTGCGTTGTGATGATACTTTGGCAAAGTTTTAGAAAAAGGAGAGAGAGTGGGAAATAATATCTACGTCGCATACGCACTTTGGCTACTTACTGGCTGGCTTGGAGCGCATAGAATTTACCTTGGTAAATTTATCACTGGCTTTTTGATGATGGGACTATTTTTCATTGGCTACTCTACGTTTTATTTCATTATAGGCATACCATTCTTAGCTATCTGGGGCATTTGGTGGCTTATCGATGCATTTTTAGTTGGCGCTTATGTTGAGAAAAATTTACAAAAAGTCGAGCTAAAAGAGAGACTAAAACTAAAAGATAAAGAGGATGACTTAAAAAGGCTTTACGAGCTTTTTGAGAGTGGTGCGATCAGCAAGGCTGAATTTGAAGCTAGAAAAGAGATACTTTTTAGATAAGGAGACGTTATGGCAGAATATTATCTTTACTTAAAATACCTCCACTATTTGTTTTTCATCTCGTGGATGGCAGTGCTGTTTTATCAGCCAAGGCTCTACGTTTATCACGTAGAAAACATGGACAAGCCAGACTTTGTAAAGGTGGTTGAGGTGATGGAGTACAAGATGTATCACTACATCGGCTGGGTCGCACTGATTGGCTCATTTGTCACTGGTATATTGATACTTATCGCAATGCCTGATCTTATAAAAACTGGTCACATCCATGTCAAAATTTTAGTTGTCATCTTAATGGCTATCTATCACCTAGACCTTGGACGCTACATGAAGCAGCTCAAAGAAAAGCGCTGTAACAAAAGTGGCATCTTCTTTAGAGCTTACAACGAAGTGCCAACTATCGCGATGCTCATCATCATCTGGGTAATGATAGTAAATCCATTTTAAAGGAATTTGATGAAGAAATTTTTAGCATTTATCGCTTTGCCAGCGCTCTTGCTCGCAGCTACTCAGTATTTTGAGCCGATGCAGATAAAATTTGACAACAGACTCTACTCGCTAGCAGGCTCAGCCAAGCCTGTGCCAAATTTATTCACGCAGGAGTACTTGCTGCCTGGCGAGAAACTAGATAGTTTTAGCTACATGCTCTCGCTAAATACCCTTAAATTTGACGCTACGCCAGAGCAAGCGGTCGAGCAAAAGATAAATGATCTAAAAGAACTAAAAGCAAAAGGGCTAAAAGTGGCTTATAAAAAGGGCTCGCTCGCAAATGAAATTTATCTTGATATCACGATATTTTCAAACCTAAATGGCGTGCCAACAGCCGAGCACTCGATATATCGCTACACCAAACAAGGCGGAAATTTAGTCCTTTTTACCATCCAAAGGCGTGCTTATAAAAAAGAGGGCATTCAAAGATTTGCTACAAATTTCACGATCGAGTCGCAAGACTTTAGCAAAAAAGCCCTAGCCACACCTTTCCCACAAATCATCAGCAAATAAAGAAATTTGAGTGTAAATTTAGCCTTTGCACTCAAATTTTAAAACCAGACTTAACAAATTTATCTAAAAATAAAACGAATAGTTATATGATAAGAAAAACTCAAAAAGGATAGCCTATGATACATAAAATTCTTATCGCAAATCGTGGTGAGATCGCAGTTAGAATAGTCAGAGCTTGTAGGGATTTACACATCCAAAGCGTAGGAATTTACACAGCACCAGACAGCGAATGCTTGCATGTAAGGATCGCTGATGAGGCCTATCAAGTGGGCGAAGATCCGATCAAGGGCTATCTTGACGCCAAAGCTATCGTAAAGCTTGCAAAAGAGTGCGGGGCTGACGCGATACACCCAGGATACGGCTTTCTAAGCGAAAACTACGAATTTGCAAAGGCGGTTGAGGACGCTGGGCTTATCTTCATCGGTCCAAAAGCCGAAGTCATCAAGAAAATGGGCGATAAAAACATCGCTAGATATCTAATGAAGAAAAACGGCATACCGATAGTTCCAGGCACTGAAAAGCTAAATGATGAGAGTATGGACGCCATAAAAGAACACGCTAGACGCATCGGCTATCCAGTCATCTTAAAAGCAAGTGGTGGCGGTGGCGGCCGTGGTATCAGGGAGGTCTGGCAAGAAGAAGATATGCAAGATGCCTTTGAGTCATGCACCAGAGAGGCAAAAGCATACTTTAACAACGACGAAGTTTTTATGGAGAAGCTTGTCGTCAATCCTCGCCACATCGAGTTTCAAATTTTAGGCGATAACTACGGCAACATCATCCACCTTTGCGAGCGTGACTGCTCTATCCAAAGGCGCCACCAAAAGATCATCGAGATCGCACCTTGCCCATCAATTAGCGAAAATTTAAGAAAGATCATGGGCGTGACCGCAGTGGCTGCTGCAAAGGCTGTGGGCTACTCAAACGTAGGAACTATCGAGTTTTTACTAGATGACTACAACAACTTTTACTTTATGGAGATGAACACTCGTATCCAAGTAGAGCACGGCATCACCGAAGAGATCACAGGACATGATCTTGTCGTTAGGCAGATAAGGATCGCAGCTGGTGAAATTTTAGAGATCGAGCAAAGCGACATCAAACCACGAGGCTATGCGATAGAAGCAAGGATCACGGCTGAGAATGTCTGGGAGAATTTCATTCCAGCACCAGGCACGATCGAGGGCTACTACCCAGCTCTTGGCCCATCTGTGCGCGTCGATAGCCACGTCTATAAGGACTACACCATACCACCATTTTACGACTCACTTATCGCAAAACTGATCGTCAAGGCGACTGATTACGATCTAGCGGTAAATAAGCTTGAAAGAGCACTTGAAGAATTTACCATCGAGGGCGTGCGAACGATCATCCCATTTTTGCTAACGATCAGCAAGAGTAAGGAATTTAGAAGGGGATTTTTCGATACTAGCTACGTTGAGAAAAACTTAAAAACTATCCTTGAAAACACCTATGATGATATGAACAAAGAGCCAAATGACGACCTAGAAGAGGTCATCGTAGAGGCGATAAAAAGATATAAAAAGAAGAGATAAATTTATCTCATTATGGCTTTGGCGATAAATTTCGCCAAGGCTAAATTTCCGCGCAAACTGCGTAAATTTTAGCTCCGTCATTAGCCACAGCATAGAGCCTGCCACCGCTTACTAGCATGATCTGATCTGCGCTAAGTCTAAATTTCTCAAACTCTATCTCTTTTAATAGCAAGCCATCTTTGGCGCTTATCAAAACTGGCTTATTTTTGCGGTTTGCGAGCAAAATTTGACCTTTGATCCAAACAAAATGCTCCGTGCCGCTGGTTTTAAACTTAAACATCACCTCGCCACTTTTTGCATCCACGGCGTATAGATCTCCACCCTTGCCAGCGGTGCCAAAGTAAAGTACCCCATCATTCAGGCAAACTGGCGTGTAGAGATATGCACCAAGCTTTAGCCGCCAGATGGTCTTGCCTATCCTTGCGCCCTGCTCTTTGGGCGGCAAATTAGTGTTTAAATTTTCATCTTTTGCTTCGCTTTTGAGCTCTGCGCCGCCCAAAATTTCTTTGCACTCCATCATAAATGGCGAGCTCATGCGTACGCAAAAGCCATCAAATTCATACGTTTTAGCGTCGTTATATATCTCTTTTATGGGCTCCTTAGCAACGCCGAGCTCGCTCATCTGCCCGTCACTTATTTTTATAAGCTTTGCAGGGGAGTTTATGTAGCCCTTGTAGTATCTCGTATTTAGCACGAAGTAGCCATTTTCTGGGTAACAACGCGCATTGCTAGCTATAAAAATTTCGCTTTGTTTATAGGTAAGCGTTGATCTTTTATGCTCGCTAAAGTCGCGTGAAAATGTATCTAGTAGCACGTAGTTTGGCGTTAGTTTTTGAGCTATCTCTAGCTCGCTAGGCACCCCAAAAGCAAAATGCACAAATGCAATGCGCTCATCCATCTCGTAAATGCCAGTTACGCCGTGCCCGCGAAACTCCACACCAGGCATATCAAGAGGATATGATCTAACCACGCTAGCTCCTTAAATTTATGGCGATTATAACCTAAATTTCAAAGCGCACTAGGCTAAATTTGATAAAATTTGCCAAATTTAGCAAATTTAAGGAGCAATATGTTTTTAAAACTAGACGAGATCGCTAGAAAACTAGATCAAATTTTCTTGCCGCTAGAGCAAGAGGGTATGACTGGCATGAGACTTTTGCCGCAAAAGGACGCTTTGGCGTTTATGCAAGCACAAAAGAGCCTTGGCGTAAATTTCCCAGCCAAATTTACAAATCTTTTAAGCAAATTTGAGCTTGGCAATTTTGAAATTTGCAATATCAGTTTTGGCTGTAGAGGCGACTACGCGAGCGAGCTAGTGCGCCTAAACAGCGTAGATGAGTTTGGTGGCAAATGGTGGAGTGGCGAGGATCGCCCAGTAAATTTGATAGTTTTTGCCGTGGGAGATCCTTGGATATTTTTGCTTGATTGCGCGAGTGGTGCGGTCTATGCGTGGCTACTTGAAGATAAAAAGCTTTGCAGCAGGCGCGTTGCGAGCGACTTTGAAAAATTTTTCATAGCGCTTGCTAGCACCTATATAGCAAGGCTAAATGATGAAGCCATGCCATCAGCCCAGCAAATCCTAAATTTTGTCCATGCAGACGACACAGCACTTGATTTTTGGCAAGAGATGGCGCAAATTTAGTAAATTTTATAAATTTATCCTAGCAACCAAAGCAAAAACCACTTTTTATAAATTTAGTTTCGATATGTAACACTCATTGCCCAAAATAAAAATATTAAAATATCTTTAAATAAAAATTTTTTCTAGCCGAGCTAATATTTAACTACAAAAAAAGGAAAAAGGAGCAAAAATGAGCGAGTACATCGAACAAACGATGGAGTGGATAAAGAAGACCAACCCAGGTCAAGGCGTCTTTGTCCAAGCTGCGACTGAGGTTTTAAACAGCCTAGAGCCGCTTATCAAAAGAGAGAGCAAGTACCAAAAACACGCGATCCTAGAGCGCATCGTCATCCCTGAGCGCACGGTGATCTTTCGCGTGACATACACGGGCGATGATGGCAGACCAAAGGTAAATAACGGCTACCGCGTGCAGTTTAACTCAGCTGTTGGCCCATACAAAGGCGGTCTAAGGCTCCACCCAAGCGTCGATCTTGGCGTGCTAAAATTTCTTGGATTTGAGCAAATTTTCAAAAACTCGCTCACTGGCGTAAATATCGGCGGCGCAAAAGGTGGTAGCACCTTTGATCCAAAGGGCAAGAGCGAGGGCGAGATAATGCGCTTTTGCCAAGCATTTATGAGCGAACTATATCGCCACATCGGCAACACCGTGGATGTGCCAGCAGGCGACATCGGCGTGGGCGCTAGAGAGATCGGCTATATGTTTGGCCAGTATAAAAAGCTAACTGGCAGATTTGATGGTATCCTAACTGGCAAGGGGCTAAACTGGGGCGGCAGCCTAGCGCGCACAGAGGCTACTGGATACGGACTAGTATATTTCACTCAAAACATGCTAAAAAAAGCTGGACTTGATCTAGAGGGCAAAAAATGCAGCGTCAGCGGTAGCGGAAATGTCGCCATCTACACGGTCGAAAAGCTCTATCAAGCAGGCGCACTGCCTATCACCGTCTCTGACTCAAACGGATATGTCTATGACGCTGAGGGCATCGATCTAGCGGTGCTTAAAGAGCTAAAAGAAGTAAAACGCGCTCGCCTTAGCGAATACACCAAATTTAGACCAAACGCAAAATACGTAAGCGTGAGCGAATACAAAGAGGGCAGAAACGGCGTCTGGGACGTGCCATGCGACGGGGCCTTCCCATGTGCGACACAAAATGAGCTTCACCTAGCTGACATAAAAGTGCTTTACGCAAATGGCTGCCGCTTCGTGGCTGAGGGCGCGAACATGCCAAGCACGCTTGATGCGATAAATTTCATGCTTGCGCAAAAAGACTTTCACTTTGCTCCAGCAAAAGCAGCAAATGCTGGCGGCGTGGGCACAAGCGGACTTGAGATGATGCAAAATGCTGGCATGACTTCGTGGAGCTTTGAAGAGGTCGATCGCAGACTTCATGGCATCATGAATCACATCTTTGAACTAAGCTACGAAACAAGTAAAGAGTTTGGCGATGAGGGCAACTTAGTGCTTGGCTCAAATATCGCTGGCTTTAGA
The DNA here is from genome assembly GCF_902460895.1 of Campylobacter concisus. Lineage (GTDB taxonomy): Bacteria > Campylobacterota > Campylobacteria > Campylobacterales > Campylobacteraceae > Campylobacter_A > Campylobacter_A concisus_BC. The sequence goes on from NZ_CABPVL010000004.1 coordinate 273,221, forward strand.
AAAGTGGCTGATGCGATGATAGATCAAGGATATGTGTAGGCTGATTTGCTCTGTAAATTTACGTCCAAGCCAAATTTGGACGTAAATCGATACGAGGCAGGCTATGGTTTTTAGCCAAAATGGAATTTGCCTTTTGCACGGCAAATTTTACTAGCAAGCCAGCAAATTTACGCTAGCTTGAAGTATTTTATGCCGTGTTCGTTTTGACAAATTTTTGCTGGCGAGGCAGATGCGAATTTGAAGCTTGACTAAATTTCACTAGGGTGGTGAGCAGACCACTTTTTTAGAGCTTTTAGTATAAATTTTGTCAAAATAGCCGATATGGCGGTAAATAGTGGTGCGGCGAGGCTCGTCCTTTAAATTCGATGGTTTTTACTGCGGATGATCCGTTGATGTTTTTGCTTGATTGCACGAGTGGTGCGGTCTATGCGTGACTACTTGAAGATGAAGAGCTTTGCAGCAGGTGCGTTGCGAGCGAAAAATTTTCATAGCGCTTGCAACTTCGACATAGTAAAGCTAAATGACAAAATCCTGCCAGAAAGCGAGCAAGACCTAAAATTTCTCAAGCAGATAACAGAGCACTTTTTTTGACAAGAAATGGCTTATGAAATTTAGTAAATTTAGGCTCGTCCAGCCTAAATTCTCTTTTATAAATTTAAGCTACAAACAAGTAAATTTCTTACTAAATTTAGCCTAAGCACACACACCATAAATTTATAAACTCGCAAGATGGTTATCAAATTTACTTTACTAGACGACTTTATCCAGTCAAATTTCAGCAAAGCACCCATGCAAGGGTCGGCAGCAGAAAAAAGGTGGGATAAATTTTTGTAAGCGAAAATTGAAATTTACTGCATTTAACCCACAAATAAGCAAATTTCTCATCAAATTTAGTCACCACATAAAAAGTATTATTAAAACAATATTTCTCTTGCCAAATTTAGCTAGATATTAGGCAAAAATTAGCTTAAAACACTCACGCAAGCGCTAAAAATTTGTAAGCTCAAAAGGACTTTTTCAAATTTACTCCAACAAGTTGGCTTTACCAAGTAAAATTTCAACAAAGCAACCCACACGAGCGATAGCAAAATAATTAAATTCTGCTAAGTAAAGATTAAAATTTGATAAATTTAAGCTGCAAATAATCAATTTTCTTACCAAATTTGCCTATCACATAAAACCAAAAGTAGTCAAAACATTTTGTAAAAAGCATTATTAAAGCAACATCCCGCCCTTGCCAAATTTAGCTAGCTCATAGGCAAAATTTAGCTTAAAAACTCTCACTCAAGCATATAAAAAACAAAATTTAAAACTCACAAGAAGTTTTAGGCACAGCGCTTTTGCGAGTGACAGCAAGATAATCAAATTTGGACAAGGGAATTTAAATTTTGCTAAATTTAAGCTACAAATAATTAAGTTTTTTACCAAATTTAGCCTGCAATTAGACAAAATTTGGTTTAAAACACCCACGCAAACACTTAAATTTACAAACTCGCAAGAAAGTCAATTTGTCTAGATTATTTTCAGCACAACGTCTATACAAGTGATGTCAAAGTATTAAATCCCAGCAAGCAAAAATCAAAATTTACTAAATTTAAGCCGCGTCTAAATTCATCCTACAAAATTTAACCACAAGCCACATCAACAGCAAACACCCCCAGCGTAAATTTAGCAGATATAAAAATGATAGAATTTTTGAGAAATAGTTATTTATGAGTTTTTTGTATTAAAAATTTAGTAAAAGAGCAAGCACTAGCCTGCTCTTTGTGAGAATTTAACCCTTTTTTGGAGTTACAAGCATATTTACATAACGACCTTCTATCATAGGCTCTTTGTCGCGGTCAGCTTCATCTTTGATCATCTCCCAGACCTTCTCAAGCATGGCCACGCCAGCTTCTGGAGTGCTCATCTCGCGACCCTTCAAAAACACACGAAATTTAACGTGTTTGCCGTCTTGCAAAAATTCGCTCGCATGTTTGACCTTGTAGTTTATATCGTTTTGGGCGATCTTAACAGAGAGCTTTATCTCTTTGACGTCGATGATTTTTTGCTTTTTCTTGGCCTCTTTTTGCTTTTTCTCTTGCTGATAGCGGAATTTACCATAGTCCATTATCTTGCAAACTGGCGGCTTCGCATCAGGCGCTATAAGCACCAGGTCAAGCCCAAGCCTATTTGAGATCTCTAAAGCCTCATCTCTTGAGATGACACCGTATGCTGTGCCATCATCCCCTACACATCTTACCTCTCTCGCCCTTATATCTTCATTGAGCAATACTTCATTTTCCTTACTCAAAAATGTACCTCACTAAGTTTCTCCTTCGTTAAATTTATAAAATCCGCCAAGCTCATATCGCTCTGCGTCCTAGCCTGTCTATCGCGCAACGCAACGCTCTTATTCGCTACTTCGTTGTCTCCTAGCACGACTATCATAGGCACCCTTTGTTTTTCTGCCGTTCTTATTCTTTTATTTAAACTCTCATTTTTACTTGCGATCTCGCTATCGACGTTGATCTTTCTTAGCTCGCGTGAAATTTCTTTTGCATAGTCTAAATGCGCGTCGCTAATAGGCACAATGACGACTTGCGTTGGAGCTATGAAAAATGGCAACTCACCAGCAGTGTGCTCAAGTAAAATTCCTATAAATCTCTCAAAACTGCCAAGCAAGGCTCTGTGAAGCATTACAGGGCGCTGTCTTTCGTTGTTTGCGTCGATGTAGCCTAGGTCAAAGCGCTCTGGCAGGTTAAAATCCACTTGGATCGTGCCGCACTGCCACTTTCTCTTAAGCGCGTCAGTTATCTTAATGTCGATCTTTGGTCCATAAAATGCGCCGCCGCCCTCGTCGATGCCGTATTTAAAGCCGTTTTCATCAAGAGCTTCTTTTAACGCTTTTGTAGCAGTTTCCCAAATTTCATCGCCGCCGATCGCTTTGGCTGGCTTGGTTGAAATTTCCATCTCATAGTTAAAGCCAAAATTCTCCATTATCTTGCCAGCAAATTTTAAAATTTCTAAGATATTTTCTTTTATCTGGCTTGGCATACAAAAGATATGTGAGTCATCTTGTGCAAATTCACGCACCCTGAAAAGTCCGTGAAGCACGCCGCTTTTCTCATGGCGGTGTACGACGCCGTATTCAAAAAATTTAAGCGGCAAGTCGCGGTAAGAGCGGATGTCACTTTGATAAACTTTGATATGACCCACGCAGTTCATCGGCTTTATGCCATACTCTGTCTCATCGATCGTCGTAAAGTACATATTTTCTTTATAGTTTGCGTAGTGGCCGCTCTTTTTCCACACATCAGCTTTTAAAAGCTCTGGTCCACGCACTGGCTCGTAGCCACGGTCACGGTGAGCTTTATATAAAATTTGCTCTAACTTCGAGCGCAAACGTCCGCCGTATGGCAGCCAGATCGGCAAACCACCGCCCACTTCTTCATCAAATGTAAACAGCTTCATCTCGACGCCAAGCTTTCTGTGATCGCGCTTTTTAGCCTCTTCGATGATGCGGATGTGCTCTTTTAGGCTCTCTTTGTCTGCGTAAGCTGTGCCGTAAATTCTAGTTAGCATCTCGCGGTTCTCATCGCCGCCAAGATACGCGCCAGCCACGCGTGTAAGCTTGAAGAATTTTAAAAATTTAGTATTTGGCAGGTGTGGTCCGCGGCAAAGATCTTCAAAATCGCCTTGCGAGTAGCTGCTCACTTCGCCATCTGGGATTCTTTTTAAAACCTCTTGTTTTAAGTCGTCATCTTTAAATTTATCGCTCATATTAGCTTTGGTTGAGCAAGTTTTAACTATGTCAAATTTCTTCTCAGCAAGCTCTTTCATCTTATCTTCGATCGCTGCTAGATCGCTCTCACCTAGCTTCGTACCCTCATCATCAACTCTAAAATCATAATAAAATCCATCTTCTACGTTTGGTCCGACAAAGAATTTCGCCTTTGGATAGAGTGATTTGATAGCTTGTGCCATGAGGTGTGCACAGGAGTGTCTGATAACGTGTAGTGCCTCTTTTGAGTTGTCGAAATAGACAGGCTCAGCACTACTCTCACGCCCTGCGATACTTTGAGTATCGACTATTTCGCCATTTAGTTTGTATGCGATGATATCGCTCATTGTTTTTCCTTATATCAAATTGTCTTTTTTACGATAAAAGAACGATTAAGGATTTTATCAAAATGGGCTTTAAGCTAAACTTAATATTTGCTAAGCAAATTTTTATAAATTCTTTTTAAATTTAGTAAAATTTGAGTTAAAATTTTTGCTTTTAAAATATAAACTTTTATATATAAAGATAAAAATCCCTAAAATATACGTATTTTATCTATATACTTTATTATACTTTAAGATTATCCCTGATAATATTTGCTCCTGAAATGAATTTAGCAATTTCTCGTCTTTGCATTACTTAAATTCATTTTTCTCCCGACTAATTTAGTGCTAGGAAGTGGTTAGCCTAGCACTTTTTCTTTTGCAAATTTAACAAATACTGGCTTTACTATCCTGGCGTAGTCTTTGGCGTTTAAGATGAGTGATCTATCAAGAAGCCCCGCATTAAAGGCAATCTCCTCGTTTCGCTCTAGCAAACTTTCGTCCACAACAAGGTGTAAATTTTTATGAAAGCTAAATGGCGGAACCGAGCCAAATACGCAATCAGCCAAGGCCGTAACCTCCTCTGGGCTAGCAAGGCTTGCTTTTTTGCCATCAAATTTTTGCGCAAGCGCGTCAAGATCAGCCTGCTCGTCCGCTGGTAAGACAGCGAGCAAGTAAATTTTACCAGCCTTCATTGCTGGCCTTTCATCATCTAGCAAGTAGCCTTCAAGTACATTTTCATCTTTAAAAATTTCTCTAAATTTCGCTTCATCAATGCCTTTTATAGAGCACACCAGCGCCTTTGCGCCCTGACTCATCTTCGTGCCCCTTATCTTCGCAACCTCCTCTGAAGTCCTCGCGCTCTCATGCTCTATCACTCTAAATTTAGCCCCATTTTTGCTAAGAAGATCGTGGATTTTATTAAAAATTTGCTCTGACACAGCTCTTTCCTTTGGATAAATTTAGTTAAAATTATACCGCTAAAACGACAAAAGGGCAGGAAAATGCAGATAAATTTAGATGACGTAAAGATCGAGCCAAGCTGGAAAGAGGTGCTAAAAGATGAGTTTTTGAGCGAAAATTTCGCACGCATCAAAGAAAATTTCTTAAAAGCAAAGAGCGCTGGCGTCGTCTATCCACCAAGTGGGCTTATATTTAACGCATTTAACCTAACGCCATTTCACGACGTCAAAGTAGTCATCCTAGGTCAAGACCCATATCACGGCGCAAATCAAGCCATGGGGCTAAGCTTTTCAGTGCCTAGTGGCGTGAGGGTCCCGCCAAGCCTTGTGAATATTTACAAAGAAATTTACGCTGACCTTGGCATAAAAGAGCCAAATAGCGGCGATCTTACAAAGTGGGCAAAACAAGGCGTGCTGCTTTTAAACTCGACCCTTAGCGTAAGTGCGGGAGCTGCAAATTCTCACGCAGGCTTTGGCTGGCAGGGCTTTACAGACGCAGTTATAAGAAAGATAAGTGAAAATTTACAAAACGTAGTTTTTATGCTCTGGGGCAACCCAGCCAAGGCAAAAGCACCGCTCATAAACGCTAGCAAGCACCTCATCTTAGAAGCAGCCCACCCAAGTCCGCTAGCTCGTGGGGCGTTTTTTGGCTGCAGGCACTTTTCCAAGGCAAACATCTACCTAGCAAACCACGGGAAAACACCCATCGAGTGGGACTTAAACGCTTAAATTTGAGCTATTTTTTAAGCTCAGCAAGAAGCTTATTTACTTTTTCTAGCTCGTTTTTGCAAAATTTCTCATCGTTATTTTGCATTATCATAGCCTCTTGGCCGATTTGTCTTTGCTTAAACTCATCAAATTTAAGCTCAAAAAGCCTTAGCGCTTTCTCGTCACCTGCAAGCTTCTTGCTCTCTTTGGCGTAAAGCTCATCAAGATAGAGCCTGCTTTGCTTTACATACTCCTTGCAAACCTCGCTTGCACCAAATAAATTTACGCCCAGAAAAAGGGCAAAAATAGCAAATTTTTTCATATTTTTCCTTGAAATTTTTGCGTTATACTAGCCTTTAAGCACTTAAATTTTAAAATATTTTGCAAAAAAAGGATGAAAATGAGGCGAAAAGATAGAGAACTAAGCCCTGACGAGGCGCTTGACATTATCGATAGTTGCGAATATGGCGTGATCTCATGTGTGGATGAAGAGGGAGAAATTTTTAGCGTGCCTATCTCGCCTGTTAGAGTTGGTGAGAGCATTTTCGTCCACGGAGCGACCGCTGGTAGCAAGGCAAAACTGCTACAAAATGGGCGAAAAGTGGAGTTTGTCTGCGTTAGCTTTAATAAAGTCCCGCACCTAAATGATAGCGAGCTAGAGGCGATAAAAGACGACGGCAAGGCGCTTGGCGGTAAGGTCTTTACGACTGAATACAAAAGCGCCATCGCAAAAACAAGAGCCTACGAAGTGATAGATGATGCAAAAAGATATGAAATTTTAAAAATTCTCAGCCAAAAATACACCGCCTACGCGATGAGCACCTTTGACGTGGCGGCAGAGTATGGGCTAAAAAATATGAAAATTTACGAGCTAAAGATAGAGAGCCTTAGCGCAAAGGCCAAAATTTTACCAAAAGTGGCAAAGGAGTAAATTTGAGCTCACTTGCACTGATGTTTAGACCAAAAAACTTGGATGAAATTTGCGGTCAAAGGGCGGTTAAAGCAGCCTTTTTAAAATTTATAGCTACAGGGAAGATACCGCACTCCATATTTTATGGTCCAGCAGGCTGTGGCAAGACGAGCTTTGCAAGGGCTGTGGCAAGCGGGGCAAACTACGACTTTTACGAGTTTGACGGCGGAAATTTAAAGATAGATGACTTTCGCAAAATTTTAAAAAACTACGAAAACGCCCTAAATAAGCCACTCTTTTTCATAGACGAGATCCACAGGCTTAGCAAAACACAGCAAGAAGCGCTACTTATCCCCATGGAAAACTACAAAGCCCTAGTCATCGGCGCTAGCACGGAAAATCCCTTTTTCACGCTAAGCTCAGGCATCAGAAGCCGCTCGATGCTCTTTGAGTTTAAACCGCTTAGCAGTGGCGATTTTGAGGAGCTTCTTGGCAAGATAAAAGAGCAAATTTCATTTAGCATAGATGAAGATGCCAAAGAGTATCTCTTTAAAAGTAGTGGCGGTGACGCAAGAGCTATGCTAAATTTACTCGAATTTGCCGTCACGCTTGATGAAAATGTGAGCTTAGAAAATTTAAAAATACTTCGCCAAAACGCCCTAAAAGAAGGGGCAAAAGAGGACGACACGCACTACGAGCTAGCAAGTGCTTTTATAAAAAGCCTACGCGGAAGCGACGAAAACGCCGTCATATACTACCTTGCAAGGCTCATAGACTCTGGCGAGAGCGCAGACTTCATCGCAAGACGCATGGCGATATTTGCCAGCGAAGACATCGGCAACGCAAACCCAAATGCGCTAAATTTAGCCGCAAGCACGCTAAGTGTGGTAAAAGAGATAGGCTTTCCAGAGGCTAGGATCATACTGGCTCAGTGCGCCGTCTATCTAGCTAGCTCGCCAAAGTCAAACTCCAGCTACAACGCGATAAATGCCGCACTAAGATACGTGCAAAGCGAAGAAATTTTAAAAATTCCGCCATATCTAAAAAACCACACAAAAGAGAGCAGGGACTACCTTTATCCGCATGATTTTGGCGGCTGGGTCGAGCAAAAATACCTAGAAAAACCGCTCATTTTTTACAAAAGCAAGGGCATAGGCTTTGAAAAAACGCTAAATGAGTGGCTAGAAAAGATAAGGTCAAAGGGCTAAATTTAGGTTTTACCCTTTTGAAATTTAAAAAGGTACGTGCATGAACAAGCAAAATTTAGAATATATCGCAAATTTAAAAGTAGATGATGTTCCGTGGGATAGACTAAGCTGTAGTTACGGCACGGCGGAGCTTTTTGCACAAATTTTAAACACACTTACAAAGGCTGTAAAAAAGACCAAATTTAATGAAAATGAGCTTAGTGATCTGCTTGATGAGATAGTGGCTCAGTGCGAGTATCAAGAGACTTTTTGGCACGCAACGCCCTTTGCGCTCGTTTTTCTAGTGCGAATTTATAAAAGTGCGCTAAGCGAAAAAGGAGAAGCAGCTAAATTTATCTCACGTAAGCTTGAAGAGTTTTTTAAGCTTATGCTTGAAATTTGCGAAAAAGTAGAGCAGATGGAGCATGCAAAGCCGCTTGCAAAGATGGAGCAAATGCTAGAGCCAGAGTATCTTGATATCGTGGATCAAGATGAGCTAAGCTATGACGATAGGCTATTTTACAGCTTTTATTACTATTCACGCATGGTTTTGCAGGGCGCTTTTGTAAAAATTTAGTTTGGGTATGATTTTTTAGCTATTAATTTAAATTTTATATTTATTCAAATATACTTCTCAAATCCAAATCAATCACGAAAGTTAAAAAATGCCTACAAATTTTGCTGAAATTTTAAATAACTGCGTTGAAAGTATAAATTCATTTCTCTGGGGTCCATACTTCCTCATCGCCCTACTTTGCGGCACTGGACTATTTTTCACCATTAGACTTGGCTTTGTTCAGATTTTTAAATTTAAGATGGGTTTAGGCGAACTTTTTGGAAATTTCTCACTTCACGGCGAGGCTGCTGGCAAGGCTGGTATGAGCTCGTTTCAAGCAGTAGCAACCGCTATCGCGGCGCAAGTTGGCACTGGCAACCTCGTTGGTGCGACGACAGCGCTTATCATGGGTGGCCCTGGAGCCATTTTTTGGATGTGGTGCGCAGCTTTTTTAGGCATGGCTACAAATTTTGCTGAAATTTGCCTCGCTCAAATTTACCGCACCAAAGATGACAGCGGCCACACGATAGGCGGTCCAGCCTTTTACATAAGCCGCGGATTAAAGGGCAAATGGGCGAAATTTCTAGCTGGATTTTTCGCTATCGCTATCATCATCGCGCTTGGCTTTATCGGCAACATGGTTCAGGCAAACTCCATATCAGACGGCTTTAGCGGTGCTTTTGGCATACCGCAGTGGCTAACAGGGGCGTTTTTGGCTCTCATTTGCGCGCTAATTTTCATAGGCGGCGTAAAGGCAATAGCAAGGGTCGCTGAAAAGATCGTGCCGTTAATGGCGCTACTTTACATCGTTGTTGGCGTGGTTATCATCGCTTTAAATTTTCACCAAATCCCAGAGGCGATCTCGCTAATATTTAAAGCTGCGTTTAACCCTTCGGCTGCTTGGGGCGGGGCAACTGGAGCTAGCATCGCAGCTGCTATGAGATACGGCATCGCAAGGGGACTTTTTAGCAACGAAGCTGGCATGGGCTCGACCCCGCACGCACACGCTGCTGCAAACGTCAAACACCCAGTCGATCAAGCCGTCCTTGGCATAATGAGCGTCTTTATAGACACCTTTGTCATCCTAAATATAACCGTTTTTGTGGTGCTAACCGCAAACGTCATCAGCTTTGAAAACGGCAAGGCGGTCTTTACTGGCATCACCTTGGTGCAAGAGGCGTTTTCGTCGCATATCTTTGGCAAAACTGGCGGTTATAGCTTCGTGGCGATCTGCCTATTTTTCTTCGCATTTACGACGATCATTGGCTGGTACTACTTCGCTGAGATCAACGTGCGCTACCTTTTTGGTGCAAAAGCGGTTAAAATTTTTAAAATTTTAGTTGTTGTTTTTGTCTTTTTAGGTAGCTTGCAAAAGGTTGATTTTGTCTGGAGCCTAGCCGATATGTTTAACGGCCTTATGGTTGTGCCAAATTTAATCGCCATTATCCTTCTAAGCCCAGTCGTGGCTAAACTTTTAAAAGATCATGACGCTGGCAAAGATTACGACGTAAAAGAGTATTTGAAGTAAATTTAAGAGTATGTGGAGAGAGGCTCTCCACATTAAATTTATGATTATAGGTGGTCAGTTGGAGCAACAGTTATAGGCTCAAGTGGCATATAAAATGTCGTTGCTTGAGGCTCTGCGTATTTATTGCCAGCCTCATCTACTGATGAAGCTTGGACTGTATATTCATTAGTACCAAGAGTATCCAACACACTACTCTCAGCTCTCCAGTTACCATCAGCATCAGCCCTAGCACTTAGTCTTTCAACTACATGAGCTTCGTTGCCTTGCTCTACCCAAGAGTTACCTAAGCCATCACGATTAATAATATCAGCAGTTTTGATAACCAAATTTATATCAGCAAATGCCTCTGCTTTGCCCTCTATAGTCGGTGAAAAGTCGTATTGTTTATTGCTATCATACATTGTGTTATAGTGCTTTAGGTTTGAAAAATCATCAGTAGATATTTTCGTGATAGACAAGGTGCTATTGTCTGTATCAACAGTTATCTCTTGCGTGCTTGTAGCTTTTAGCTCTTCGCCGTTTGCAGCTACTTTGCTAGCCTCGATAGTAAATTTATGATCCCCATCAGCTAAAGGCGAAGTTGGTGTGTATGACCAGTTTCCGTCTGCATCAGTAGTTGTTGTACCAAGTAGCGGTGCATTTTCTCCTTCGCCATCAAATATGCTTATAGTAGCGTTTGAAGTAGCCTTGCCAACTAAAGTTGGAGTGTTATCATTTGTGATATGCAGACCTGTTCTTTGTGAATTTTCATGCTCTAAGATATTGCCCTCGATGTCAAGGTTGCTGCTTGTCACAGTGTTTGTATTGCCAGTCACTACGTTATCATCAACTGCTGTGACAGATACTTCTAGTGGCTGCGAGAATATATTGTTATATGCATTATCTATCGCAGCTGCAAGTGTATCAAGACTAAAGCCCTCCTCGCTTACGCCACCGCTTACATTTGTAAAAGCCTCTGCACTTGCATTTGCTTGAGAGCTTAGGTTTTCAAAATTTGCATTGATGTTTGAGTAGTGACCGCCATTTGCAAAGCTAGCAGCGCCAAGGCTCACGCCATTCGAGCTTACTCCGCCTGCTGATTGAGTGCCGCCAGCTGCAGTCTCTTCAAGATCAGAGATATTTTTACCATTTAGTAGTTGCTCTTGTAGCGATGCTATCTCTTTGCCAGTCTCATCGCTAGCATTTTCATTTTGAGTTTGTGCAGCTTGCACCTCAACCTTTACGCCGTCTTGCTCTTTTATGACCTCGTTGTCATAGATCACGTCGCCTGCTTTTAGAGTTCTTTGATTTCCATTAGCATCAACTGCGACGATGGCATCCGTGCCGATTATTGATTTGATTAGTCCTTTAACTTTACTCATAATTTTTCCCCTTTGCGTATTTTTATGTTGTCAATTATAAGTAAAAAATTTATTTTATAGCTATTGTACTTTGGTACAGTTGTGACATTTTAGAAATGTGAAGTTGTAAATTTTTGAGTTAAATTTAGCAAGAATTTGCTGTATTTTAGGGATTTAGTTTAAAATTTAAAAATGGTAGAGTTACAAAAAATATTTTTGGATTTTACGTTTTGGGAAATTTTATATAGAAATGGTGGCCCCGAATGGACTCGAACCATCGACCACTACCATGTCAAGGTAGTGCTCTACCAACTGAGCTACGGGACCAAAGATTTGGGATTATATTTTATTTTCCATTTTATTTAGCTTAATTGCCATTTTCTTTAAAATTCAACTTCATAAAACTAGTCTATATTTTAGCACTCTAAAATATTATTAATGCAGATTTAATCAAGCAAGGACTATAATTTCATAAAAATAAGTTTAAGCAAAAATATTAGTTTTCCGTTGAAATTTGATGTTTATAAATCTTAAAAGAAAGGAAAAGGGTATGAATAAGCTTAAATTCATTACTATTTTTGCCTGTTTATTTTCGCTTCATCTCTTTGGCACCGATATGCCAAAGGGCGATCTAAACGTCACAAAAGTAGCAGTCTCTGATGAGATAAGAGCCAAGTATAAGATCAAACCTCATCACGAGCACCTAAGCTTTGACTGCGTTGATTGTCACCAAAACCAAGGCGATGATCCTAGCAAATTTAAAGCGATCGGCGACGCTGGCTGCCTATCCTGTCATAAGAGTAAAAAGCTCTTAGCTCAAAGGCTAAAATTTATGGATACTCTAAAGGCAAATCCTCACAACTCTGTTCACGATGGTCCGACTTTGTACTGCGACGAGTGCCACAACGAGCACAAACCATCTACAAACATGTGCTCTGAGTGCCATGAACACGAGGTGCCACAATGGATGAACGGAGTAACACCATGAAAATTTCAAAAAAATTACTAGCGCTTATAATCTTCATAAGCGGAATTGTTGGATTTTTAGTCGTTCTACCAGTTCATTATGCGCTTGATGAGACAAGTGGGGATAAATTCTGCGTAGTTTGCCATGAGATGGATCCTATGGTGATCGCCTACAATGACGACATCCACAGCGGCAAGGGTAAAACCGGCATTAAAGCAAGATGCGTGGATTGTCACATACCACATGACAACATCGCAAAATATGCCCTAACAAAGGCAAAAAATGGCATTTTAGAGGGCTGGGTGCATTTCTTTGGCGATCCTAACGCAATCGACTGGCACAAAAACCTCAAAAATCGCGAGCATTTTGTCTTTGACAACGGCTGCACAAGCTGCCACACAAACGTAATAGATAGCAACAACACTTCAGCGCAGGCTCAAAAGATGCACGCTCACTATAAAGAGCTCCTTGACACCCCTAAAGAGCTAAAATGTGTAAGCTGTCACTATGACACAGGTCACGGCGCTGGCTTTAGAAACTATCTTGAGTACTGGAAGCCGTCATATAAAATTTATGACAAGAAGATGCTTGAAAAGAGGATCGAAACTAAGCAAAAATTCTTCAAAGATGAGTATAAACCTACAAAAGAAGAAGAGGAATTTATAAAACAAAAGGCTGAAAAAGACGCCAAAAAACCAGCTGGCGGTGGCATGGCTGGCTGATGAAGAAGATCTTGTTGCTCTCAAGCGACTTTGAGCAAAATGTCATCCTAAATGCATCGCTTTACCGCTTTGGGTTTAGGATGATCCAGCTCAAAAGCGCCAGCGAAGTCATCAAAGACTTTAAGTGTGGCAACAGATATGATCTGTACGTTTTTGACGTAAAGGCTAGACATTTAAACCTTGATCTGGTTAAATTTATAAGAGATAGCCAAAACATCACTCCCATTATGCTTTTGCAGGGCATTAGCGTCCCTAGCGTTTTTAAGAGGATTTACTACGCTAGGATTAATGATTTTATCATTAAGCCATTTTTGTCATGAAGAGTTTTTATTTCACGCCTTTAGCTTTGCAAGGTGCTTTTGGGCTCTAGATTTGAACTAAAAAATGGCCTAATCTTTGACAAAGACTCTCTTTGCATAAGAAAAGAGTGCGAGGTCATCTATCTTGGCAAAAAAGAGAGCCAGCTGCTTGAAATTTTATGCAAAAACTCGCCGCACGTCGTCACCTACGACGAGATAGATCATCACCTATACAAAAACGAAACCTTATCACAAGACCGCATAAGATCGCTCGCAATGGAGATCAGAGCTAAGATCCCAGCCAGCCATTTGCCTAAAAACCGTACGAGGCACTGGATATAAGGTGGAGTGAGAGGGTTTAGTCAAATTTAGATATTATTTGAGGGCTAAATTTTTATACTTTTGGATCAAATTTGCTTAAATTTGCAAAAACTCTTGCCTTGTTTGACTATTTTATTGAAACGATTTTTCGGGGCAGCTTTGATAAATTTGCCTGCCCCTTTTTTATATTTTAAATAGTAGTAGCGCCTGCCGTATCATATATCTCGTCAAAGCCATATCACTTTTACCATAACAGCTTTTTGAAAATTTGCAAAGCAGTGCCAACTGACATTTAAAACAGCTTGTGATAGCTAATCATAACGACTATTCTTTGTGGATTTGTGGTGCCACTAGGTCATCAAGAAAGAATTTGTATAAATTTATAGCAAGAGCTGGCTTTACACCAACTCTCTTATGCTTTTTGTTAGCTCCAGGCTCGCTTCGATCTCGGCGCGTTTTGCCATGACACTTTCTATGTTTATGCTTAAATTTAGCCCGTTTTCATCACCAAATTTCTTTAGCTCGCACCAAATTTCTTTAATGATATTGCAACTTTCAAGCAAGTAGTCTGAGCTGGAATTTAGCCTCTCTTCGACCGAGTTTGGCACGCTCACTCCGAGCCATTTGATAAATTCAAGCGTTTTTGCATTGCCCGCTGTGCTAAATGTAAGAAATATCGGCTCGCTTATCTTTGCTGCCGCGCAATCCTCTAAAAATTTACGCGCTAGCTGTGCGTCAAATATCGCTTGCGATATGAAAAATTTAGCCCCAGCTGCGATCTTTTCACGCATCCTTTGTGGCTCATCGCCCTTTTTGCCATGGCGCTCTGCGATACAGACGCCGCCCACTGCTAACTCTTTAAATTCGCTAGCTATCTCGTAAGCGCGAGCTAAATTTAGCCTCACTTTTTGCGTGCTTGAAGTTGCCCCCACTAACACGTTTAAATTTGAGCTTTGAGCCTTAAGTGCTGCGTGAAATTCATCCTCGCCGTATCCGCTTGCCACGCGATAAAATATACTAGGAGTAGCGACGTTTAGGTAATTTTTGTAGTAAATTTCTGGGCTTAACGTCCCACTAAACTCAAATGTCCTCTCGCTATCATTTCGCTCGCTCTCGTCTTGCACCTCGTAAAGCACGAGCCCGTCGGCCTTGATATCATTTATCCGCCCGCTCCAGCGTTCTGAGATCTCACGCAGCTTTGCCTCGTCAAATTCAGCCTTTGGCGGCGTGAGGCCATAGAGCACGAGCCCTTTTTCTTTGTTTAAAATTTTTTCTTTTAACATTTTTCGTAACTTTGATTTTAAATTTGCAGGATTAGCGCCTAGTCTTGCTAGACGCTAAATTTTGTATTATAGACCTCTTACGATCTTGACGGCTTCTACCATATTTTTAAGGCTTGGCTCGACCTCTTCCCATTTTCTAGTTTTTAGGCCGCAGTCAGGGTTGATCCAGAGTTGCTCTTTTGGTAACACCTCAAGCAGAGCTTTGATCTGAGCGACGATCTCCTCGACACTTGGCACGCGTGGGCTGTGGATGTCGTAAACGCCAGGTCCAACCTCTTGTTTATAGCCAACGGCCTTAAATATTTTAAGTAGCTCGTTGCCACTTCTTGCAGTCTCGATACTGATAACATCAGCATCCATTGCCTCGATGGTCTTGATGATGTCGTTAAATTCAGAGTAGCACATATGCGTGTGGATCTGAGTTTTCGCCTCGGCTGAGCTTACTGAAAGCTTGAAGCAATCAACCGCAAATTTCTCATAAGCTGGGATATTTTCAGCTCTTAGCGGATAGCCCTCTTTAAACGCTGCCTCATCGACTTGGATCACTCTGATGCCCGCATCTTGAAGGTCTGCGATCTCGTCATAGATACAAAGTGCAAGCTGTTTTGCTACCTCGCTTCTTGGAAGATCATCACGCACAAAGCTCCAGTTTAGCATAGTCACAGGTCCAGTTAGCATGCCCTTCATTACGTGTTTTGTGATGCTTTGAGCGTATTTCATCCACTTAACAGTCATCGGCTCTGGGCGGCTCACGTCACCAAAGAGAAGTGGTGGCTTGACGCAGCGGCTGCCGTAGCTTTGCACCCAGCCATTTTGGCTAAATGCATATCCGCTGATCTGCTCGCCAAAGTACTCGACCATGTCATTTCTCTCTGGCTCGCCATGCACTAGCACGTCTAGACCGATATCTTCTTGGAATTTCACGCAGTGATCGATATATTTTTTGATACCTGCCTCATAAGCAGCCGCGTCGATCTCGCCTTTTTTGAAATTTTGGCGAAGCACACGAAGATCAACCGTTTGAGGGAAGCTACCTATCGTTGTTGTAGGCAAGATGCCGTAGTTTAGCGTTTCGCGTTGGATTTTTATGCGGTCTTCAAATTTCTCGTCACGCTCAAATTTGCTTAAATTTTTAACGCGATTTTGAACACTTTCAGAGTGGATAAGCTTTGAAGTGGCGCGAGTTTTAACAGCATTTTTGTTCTCTTCATAAATTTTAGCTTCAGCCTCATCAAGCTTCTCGCCGTTTGCAAGTTTTGTGATGATCTTGATCTCATCAAGCTTCTCAACCGCAAAGCTTAGCCAGCTTTTGATCTCAGGGTTTAAATTCTCTTCATATTTTAATGTATAAGGCACGTGTAGAAGTGAGCATGAAGTGCCGATATAAAGGTCTTTGCCGCCTATCTTTTCTGAAATTTCACGAACAAGTTTTACCTTCTCGTCGATATTGCTTTTCCAGATATTTCTGCCGTCGATCACGCCTGCAAATAGCGTTAAATGGCTGTTTTTGATAGTCTCAAGTGCTTCAAAATTTCTCTTGCCGTGGATGAAGTCAAGTGCGATACCATAAATTTTAGTTTTAGCCACTTCGCTAACTGCCTTGATCGCATGCTCAAAATATGTCGCAAATACGATTTTAACGTTACTTACAACGCCTGTTAGCTCGTTATAAACCTTTGTGATAAGTGGCAAAAGTAGCTCTTCGTTTTTGTCTGTTACAAAGATCGGCTCGTCAAACTGCACTAAAATTTCATCATCAAGCTTAGAAATTTGCTCAAGCAGCTTTTTGTACTCGCCTACAAGCGCGTCAAGGTGCTTAAATGGGCAGCTGCCGTCAGTCGTCTTTGAAAGGGACAAGAACGTGATAGGGCCGATCAAATTTACCTTGCCTTTTACGCCGTTAGCCTTCGCCTCTTTATATTCATTTAAAATTTTGTCCGCTTTTAGGCTAAATTTACTCTCGCTGCTAAGCTCTGGCACGATGTAGTGGTAGTTTGTGTTAAACCACTTTGTCATCTCCATCGCAACGCCACTTTTGTTGCCTCTTGAGCAAGCAAAATATTGCTCTAAGCCGCTTAAATTTGCAAATCTTGGAGGTGTAGCGCCAAAAGCGATGATGTTATCAAGCATTAGGTCATAAAATGAAAAATCATTAACGCTAATAGCTGAAATGCCAGCGTCTTGTTGATATTTCCAGTGTCTTTGGCGAAGCGTCTTTGCAGTCTCTTGTAAATTCTCTTCACTAAAGCCCTCTTTACCAGCCCAAAAGCCCTCTAATGCGCGCTTTAACTCTCTTTTCTCTCCGATTCTTGGAAAACCTAAAACATAACTTTTTATCATTTTTATCCTTTATAAATTTCTATTTTTAATTAAAACTGCGCAAGGCGCAGCAACCTTGAACGTGCAGTGGGGTAGGTGGGGGTTTGGGGGCAGAAGGGGCGACGTTTTGCGTCGCAAACTCGCAACTGCAAGCAGACCGTAAGTAGAAACCCCTTCTGCCACCAAAAGCCAAATTTTCACTATCACAGCTCAAACAATAAATTTAATCACCTCAAACATGGTGGATGGCACCCGCTTCTTCTTAAGCTAAAATAAAATTTATAAAAAACCCTGCTAAAAAGATCCTTGCCAAATTTTAAACACTGCTTCGTTTTATTTTTAAAAATGCAGTTACAATGCAGCGGACCTGCTAGCAAAAATGGATTTATATCAATGTGAAAAAATGTAAAATTGTTTAAAAATTTGCGTGTTTTTTGAAAATCGCTGATATGTTTTTTGCCGAGATTAACGAGCTTTATGCATGGGACAAGGCATCAGCGTTTTTCCTTTGTAGTGAATTTTTGCCGCATTATAAACGCTCTTTGCCAAATTTTTGTTTAAATTTGGGCGCTACTAAATTTCACGCCCAAAACTTTTAGTCTTTTTTGCCTTTATTTAGGGATTTTAGCTTGGCGTCCATGTCGGCTGTGAGCATAGTAAAGACCTTGTTTGTAAGCTCCTGAGTTAAATCCTTAGCCTCTTGCATTGTTTTTTTGCTAAATTCATTTAGGAGTTTGTCCGCTTTTTTCTTATCTTTTTTATAAAGTTTTACGTACTCATCTTCAAATTTAGCCTGTTTTACCGCCAACTCTTTTTCAAATTTAGCGTAGGCCTCTTTAACCACCGGCGAATACTTCTCATAGTCAGTCATCACAAGGGTTTGAAGCTTTCTATAAACCCAGTATATCGAAGTATCATCAGCATCGTATGAGCCGTCTGAGTAGCCTTTTATAAAGCCATCAAGCCCCTCGTAATACGGCAAATAAACGCTAAGATCAGCCATGCCAAGAGCTACGTAGGTCACGCGGCCGATCTCTTTTGGTAGCCATGGGCGCACCTGCATGACGTGAGACTCGTATGTTCTAAAGACGCTTATAGCGCGGTAGATGTTTTTCTTATCTTCATCTTTGCTAGCGTAGTTATCAAACGCAGTGCCGTCGTAGTGGGCTCTCATTGCAGCTTTTAGGTCTTCAACACTTAGTTTTTTCTCTGGTTTTAAAAATACTGGGAATTTCTGACCGTCGGCAAAGTCTTGTTTTAAGCTTGGGTTAAACATGCTTTGCACCCAGCAAACACGTGGGTAGTTGTAAGTCACATCTCTCTCATCATCCCTTGTATAGGCCTTTGTAAAGTTAAATTCTCCGTCTTTTGCAAGGTCATAAGTCTTGTTGTCGATCGCAAATTTGATGACATCTTTTGCACCCATGAAATTTGGATCATTCTCTTTGTAAGCGTGAAGTCTGCCTTGGTTTGCAGTGACGAAGTACTCATCTTGTGGGATTTTTGAAGCGATCCATTTGTGGCCTGTGCCAGTTTCAAAGTACCAAAGCTCGTTTGCATCGACAAATACCACGCCAAAGCCCTCGCCAGCGCCTTTGGTCTCAACTATCTCGCCAAGAAGCTTAACCCCCTCTTTTGCGCTTTTGATGCGCGGCAAAAGCACGTCTGGTATGTCGTCCTCGGTGATACCAGTCTCTTCGTTATATGGGTCGATCTTTAAAAGCTCATCTTTTGCGTAGATGGTCTCAGTACCGCTTAGTCCAACGCCAGCCTCGTTGTAGCCGACTGCTCCGTGAAGTTTTGTGTGTGAGTTTGCGATAGTTGTGTATCTCATGCCATCTTTTGGGAGTGGATATGTAAAGTCATTTGCGCCGTCATGTGCCTTTGAGCTGTGCATGCCAGTTTGGTTTTTCTTTGCTGGATGTATCAAAAAGACTTGCGCCTTTATAGCCTTGCTATCAGCGCTTCTAGCCACTAGCATAGAGCCGTCGTTTGAGGCTTTATCTCCTACTAAAATGGTAGTGCATGCCAAGCTACTTGTGCCTAAAATCGCACTCATAGCGACGATTGATGCGAGAATTTTCCCTTTCATTTTTACTCCTTTAGTAAAATAAATTTCTTATATGTGATTATATGCCAAATTTAATAATTTAATTATAAATTTTAAAACTTTTTTAAGTTAAATGTAAATTTATTGCAAATTTTGTCTAAGTGAAATTTAAATTTTCTAAAGGATTTTTCGCTATAATCCAAATCTTACGCACTTGCGTATAAAATTTCAAAAAGGATTAGCATGCCAAAGATGAAAACCGTTCGCGGTGCTGCTAAGCGCTTTAAAGTAGGTAAAAATAAGATAAAAAGAGGCTCTGCTTTTAGAAGCCATATCTTAACAAAAAAACCTAGTAAGCGTATGAGAGATTTGCGTGGCCCACAATACGTGGATAGCACAAATGTCCCAGCCGTTCGCAAAATGCTCGGCGTATAAGCAGCGTAGATTTAAGTTTTTGACAAAAAAGTCATTCAAACTCCCCCAAATTTTAGGGGCAAGACTCACTTCGTGAGCGCCAATTTGTAAAAGGATAAATATGGCAAGAGTAAAAACAGGCGTAGTTAGAAGAAGACGCCATAAGAAAGTTTTAAAGCTAGCACGTGGCTTTTTCAGTGCTAGACATAAACACTTTAGAAAAGCTAAAGAGCAACTAGAGAGAAGTTTAGTTTACGCATATCGCGACAGACGCCAGAAAAAACGTGATTTCAGACGTTTATGGATCGTTCGTATCAACGCAGCTTGCAGACTAAACGACATTAGCTATTCAAGATTTATCAACGGCTTAAACAAAGCTAAGATCGAACTTGATAGAAAAATTTTAGCTGATCTAGCTATGAATGACGCGAAGGCATTTGCGGCACTTGCAAAACAAGCAAAAGATGCTTTGAAATAACACCTTTTCTCCGCTTCGGCGGAGATCTTCTTTTTTATACACTTTAAATTTTAATAACAAAAACTCTATAAATCTCTTTGTTTTAATTTACTACCCGCGACTTTTACAAACTACTAGCTAAATTTAACTACCAGTTGACGAAATAGCTAAATTTAGAACTCGTATCAAAGCAGCGTTTAGAAAGCTTCAGTAAATAAAATTTCGGCGGAGATTTTTACACCCCAACAAATTTCATATAAATTAATTCTTGAAATATTTAAGTAGCTAAACTCTTAAATGGTTTGTATTTAAATTTTAATCAGTACCGCTGCAAATTTAGTTCGGCCATTAAGTGCAAATTTAGTGATATAAATTTGAAAATTTGCTTGCTCTGACTAACCCAAAGCAAGCGTAAAAATCGCTCTAAAAGCTAAATTTCAATACTCGTATCAAAGCAGTGTTTCACTGCTCCGCTAAATAAAATTTTACCGTTTTCAAGCCTAAGTCCAAGCTCCTCTCCGCTTTTTGGATAGACTTTTAGGCATTGCGCTGCGTTTAAATTTAAAGTAGCGCCGTAAAAGCAAGCCGCCATACCAGTGCCACAAGCTAGCGTCTCGTCCTCCACGCCCCTTTCGTAGGTTCTTACCTTTAAAACTCCGCCATCAAATTTGGCTAAATTTACATTTGCATTGTATTTTTGACGAAGCGCTCTGCACTCTTTGACGTCAAATTCATCTAAATTTTGTGTGAAATTTACAAGGTGAGGCACGCCAGTATCGTAAAAATACCAAGTTTTGCCGTTTTCATTTAGCGGTTCGCTTAAGATTTTTGGACTTGTTAGCACGACCTCGACGCACTCATCTTTCACGCTTGCCATCACCTCGCCGCTGCCAGTTAGCAGAGCAAATTCGCTTGAACTAACAAGGCCGTTTAGATAGGCATATCTAGCAGCCGCGCGAGAGCCGTTGCCACACATCGCAGCGTAGCTTCCGTCGCTGTTGTAAAACTCCCATTTTACGCCCTTTTCGTAAGGCAAAAGCACGATGAGCCCGTCAGCTCCCACGCCGTTTGTTCGGCTGCAAATTTGCCTTGCAAGCTTGCTTCTATCTTTGCTTAAAAATGTGTGAAATATGACAAAATCGTTGCCGCTGGCGTTGTATTTTGAGACTTGCATGAGCCATCCTTTTATTTTTTGCTTGATTTTACTAAAATTTAGATAAGAGTTATTAGTGATTTTAAAGGAGCCACTTTGAAGAGCTACATCTTAAATTTAGAAAAAGAGTTTTCTTTGATAGAAAATGGCTTTAAAGAGCAAGAAAAAAGGGCTTTGGCTGACTATAAAGCAAAGGGAGTTGAGCAATGCAAAGAGCTTGCACGTCTAGCATATGGCTCGAATGTCTATCAAGTACGGATGTATGCGGTTTTTCTCTTTGGACACCTATCAGATCGTGAAGAAATTTTAACGTTTATGAGAGATGAAGTCTCAAAAGATGAAAACTGGAGGGTTCAAGAGGTGCTGGCAAAGGCGTTTGACGAGTTTTGTAAAAAAGTTGGCTACGAGCAGGCACTTTTAACGATCGATGAGTGGCTAAAAAATGGCAACGCAAATGCAAAAAGAGCCGTAACAGAGGGGCTTAGGATATGGACAAATAGGCCCTATTTTAAAGATAACCCAGATGAGGCCATTAGGCGCCTAGCCAGCCTAAAAGAAGACGAGAGCGAGTATCTTAGAAAGTCGGTTGGCAATGCAATAAAAGATATAAGTAAGAAATTTCCAAATTTAGTAAAAACCGAGCTTGAAAGCTGGAATTTGCAAAGCAAAGAGACCCTGCAAACATATAAATTTGCTAGTAAATTTATCAAGAAATAGCGCAAATTTGCCTTAGAAATTTCTCTAGCTCCAGCTCTAAATTCTCCCTGTCACCACTATTATCGATAAGATAATTTGCCATTTCTCTCTTTTGCTCTATATCTATCTGAAGCTCTACTCTAGCTTTTGCATCCTCTAAGCTTAGAGCGTTTCGGCTCATTAGACGGCTTAGTAAAAGCTCTTTTGGCGCGTAAATCACGGCTACATTTTTAAACTCAGCGTAACGCTCCTTTTTTTCAAAAAATAGCGGAATATCTATAAAATAAACCCGCTCTAAGCGCTCAATCTGCGAGGCCTTTGATAAAATTTCAGCTTTTATCTTTAGGTGCAAAATTCGCTCTAAATTTTTAAGCTTTTTTGGCTCACGAAAGACGATCGCACCCAGTTTTTTGCGATCTATCTTACCAGCCTCATCTAAAATTTGCTCGCCAAATTCTCTAACGATCTCGCCTTTGCAAATTTCAAGCTGCTCGTGTGCGATCACGTCTGCGTCGATCACGCTAAAACCTCGCTCTTTTAGTAAATTTACAACCGTGCTTTTGCCGCTGGCGATCGAGCCTGTGATGACGTAGGCATTTGGAAATTTCTGCAAAGCCGCTCCATTTTTGAAAATTGATAACAATTTTAGCAACTTTTGGCTAAAGTTTTAAAAAATAACCAAAAGGGCGAAAATGATAAGTTATAAAGATGCCGGAGTCGATATAGATGCTGGAAATAGCTTTGTTGAGGCGATCAAGCCTTTCGTAAAATCTACGCAAACACCAAACGTCATAGGCGGCATCGGGTCATTTTCAGGTGCGGTCAGACTGCCAAGCGGATATAAAAATCCAGCCATTTTAGGTGCCACAGACGGCGTTGGCACGAAGCTTCGTCTAGCTATCGACGCTAAGAAATTTGAGGGCGTTGGCGAGGATCTAGTCGCTATGTGCGTAAATGACCTCATCTGCAACTTCGCCACACCACTCTTTTTCCTCGACTACTATGCGACTGCAAAGCTTGAGATAGAAAGCGCTAAAGAGGTGGTGAAAAGCATCGCAAATGGCTGCAAAAAGGCGCAGTGCGCGCTAATCGGTGGTGAGACAGCCGAGATGCCGTCGATGTATGAAAAGGGCGACTTTGACCTTGCTGGATTTGCCGTGGGTATAGCCGAGGCTGATGAGATCGATAGAAGCAAATTTGTAAAATCTGGTGAAGTTTTAGTCGCACTTCCTAGCAGCGGCCTACACTCGAATGGCTTTTCATTGGCAAGAAAAGTAGTAAGCGAGCTTGGACTAAAATTTGACGAAAAAGTGGGCGATAGAGCGCTCATCGACGTGCTTCTTGAGCCAACTAGAATTTACGTGAGCGACTTTTTAAAATTAAAAGATAAGATCACAGCAATGGCGCATATAACGGGTGGTGGCATAGTTGAAAACCTGCCTCGCGTCTTTCCTGCTGGGCTTGGTGCGAAGGTGCAAAAAAGCGCTATAAAAACGCCTGAAATTTTTAAAATCCTCGCGCAAAAAGTAGAAGATAGCGAGATGATGAGGACATTTAATATGGGCGTTGGCATGATCCTTGTTGTGCCTAAAGAAAACGTAGATGTTGTGCTAGCAAATAGCGATGGCTACGTGATCGGCGAAGTGATAGGCGGCAAGGGCGTAGAGCTAGTTTGATGCACACAAATAGCGTAAAACGCCTGCAAAAAACTGAAAATAAGAGCTTTTTTAACCTTAGCGTCTATCAGTTTTTAGGCATGTTTGGCGTGCTAGAGAGCGATATCAAAAAGCTTGATTTTTATGAGTATTGGTGTGAGATCTCGAGAGGATCAGGCATGCTGCCTATCATGCAAGACAACGGCGAGGACGGCGATCTTTACGATGAGAGCTGCGAGGTGATCGACTGCCTTATCTACCTATATGACTGGGAGAAATTTAGCCGTATCTACATAAATACAGGAAAGTAACTTGGCAAAGCAAAAGGCAAAAATAGCACCGATCTGGGCTAGAGTAAAAGCCTCTATCATCGATCTTTTCATCATCGGCATGCCGATACTTTACGCCACGACCTACCTTTTGCTTGACGGCAAAGAGGCGTTTTTGCAAAACCAGCTTGCGATCTTTGGCGCAAATAGCCTCATCTCATTTATAATGTGTCTATTTTTTAGCATAAAGGCACAAACTCCAGGCTACAAAGCGCAAGAAATTTATCTCATAAATTTACAAACTGGCAAAAAACTAGGCCTTTTTCACGCGATCTTGCGCCAAATTTGCTTTGCATTTGCTGGCTTTAGCATCATCGGACTTTGCCTTTGCTTTTTTAGAAAAGACAAGCTAAATTTACACGACATCATAACCCACTCAGCCGCCGTGCAAAAAGCAGTTTAAATTTACTTCGCTCCGTGCCAAAGTAGGCGATTTTTACGCCTAGCTTTATGTCGATACTCTCTTTTATGACCTGACAAATATACTCTTTAAAAAGCCCTATGGCCTCCTCTAAGCTCTTTCCCTTTGCAAGGTAGCAAACAAGCGACGCCAAAGAAAGTGTACCAGTCCCACTCATCACAAGCGGGCTAATCTATGCGCTTATTTTTTATCTTAGCAATAGCTTTATCACAAAATAATGCATATTTATCAATGTAAAATTTAGCTTATGAAGTTTTGTTTCGAATTTTTAGTCATAAATCGCCTAATCTAGCTAGATAAATAGAGAAAAAACAAGGTCAGAAACGAGAAAATTTAGCTACAAGCCACGAAAAATTTTGATTAAATTTAAATGAAATTTAAGCACTTTATGAGTAAAGTTTGACCTCGTTTATCAAAAACTCATAGACCCTTTGCTGGACTAAAATTTCCTCCTCGCAGCCACTCATCAAGCGGCGAAGGTGCGAAAAGTCTATCTTTTTAGCATATCTTTTGTGGTCTTTCATATCTTTATCTATGCTTAAAAGAAGCGTGTCAAGCGTGATCCTATCGCTTCTTTTGACCCTTGCGACGTACTCTCTAACGGTTTGGATTAAGAAGTCTTTTCTAGTCTGATCGTTTTCATAAATTTCACTTACGATGTCGTTTAAGATGGAAAAATCATCCTCGTCTGGGTCAAATTTAGCCGAGATAATCGCAGCAAAAATTTTGGCACGAAACTCTAACGACTTGTGGTGATAGATGAAAAAATCCCTAAAAGCCGATAAAAAACGAAGCTTGATCTTTCCTGGCATTGCCCTACTTTTGGTGAAATTTATGTGAGATTATATACTCTTAAAGCTAAATTTTTAAAAATGTAACTATAAAACTAAATTTAAGTATAGTTTTTGTATGATTGCGAAGCTCCTTCTTAGACCTGTGCAATGCTTTTTATGAGCACCGCTTCAGGGTGGGAACACAGCAGAGCACTTGTATTAAGTGTGTGCCGCAGTCATCTGAGAGGGGGTCTTTCTAAACCAAAATGCTCATTAAAATCATCGCAAATTTCTAAAAAATCCACTCCATCGATCTTAGGTTTTTCGCTAAAAAATTTATACATATTATTAAAGCCATCGGTTAGCTCTTTTGACTTGACGCCGTAGCTTATAGAAATTCCAGCTTCGATGTAGGCTGAGAGCTTGTCGCAGTATTTTAGCGCTTTGCCATCTATCGGGTTAAATTTATCCTCATTTACGTTCTCCATAGTCCCTTCGTGGCAGATGATCTTGCGCTCATAAGTCCTATTTTCAAACTCATCTTTGATAAATTTCTCGCCATCTTTTCTGATGCCAAGGATGTAGCTAAACTCATCTTTTATCTTTTCTGGTACAAATGGCAAAATCCTCTCATCAATAAGCCTCATCTCATACTCACTGATGATCTCATTTAGCCCCTTTACGCCGTATTTTACAGGGCTTATGATATCTCTTGTGAGGCTCTCTGGTAGGTCGTGAAATAGTGCGCAAAAGAAGTTATTTTCTAAACGTTTTTTGCAAGCTTTTGCTTTTAGTGAGTAAAAGTAGCTAAGTATCGCAACAACTAGCATGTGTCCTAAGACCGCAGTTTCAGGGATGCGAGGCGTTTGTGCCCAGCGCTTTTGAAACCTTAACCTACCACTTAGATCAACAAGGCGGGCTAGTTTTTGATTCATAGCGATCTTTCTAACACCAATTAGCTCGTAATAATCCTCCATCTCCTCCTCAACTTTCGCCTTAAGCTCGTCGATGTCACTTAAAAACTGGCTCGTTTGATAGACGATAGAAAATTCCCACCTCGTGGCAAGATAGCTCGCTGCTTTTAGTATAAGGCGCTCTTTTTCGTGAGTTTTGTCGTTTTTATAGTGGTTTTTAAATCTCTCCAAAAACTCGCCGTCCTCGATATCTGAGATGAGCGTCTCAAGGTTGCTTAAAACCCAGCTATTTATCTGCTCCTTTTTTGTCTTTTGGATGTGGTGAAAGACGTCAGGGCGTATGTCTGTGACTACGACCCTGCTTAAAAACTCAAAAATTCCAGCCTCGATGATGTAGTTCATGTCGGCATTTTGCTCTTGCTTTGCTATGAAATAAGCGATGATAAATTTATGAGCCTGCTTGTCAAGCTCGACTAAATTTGTCATCTTTGGATAGTCGTTCCAACGTGATATAGATGCTGCTTTAAAGATATGTTCTATAAGCTTAGCACTTATCATTATTTATCCTTTTTGACTACTTTTGGCTTCTTATCATCGGCGTAGCTTATCTTTCTAAAGCCCTCTTTGTTTGAGCTTTTTCTTGGCTTGTCATCTTTTTTAAATTTATCATCTCTGCTGCCTCTACTGCTAGCGCGATCGCTTGTGCTACGTCTCTCGCGCGGCTTGTCGCTAAAGCTTCTCTCCCTACTTCTTGGAGCGTATTCTTTCTCTTCAGCTGGCTTTTTTACCACTAGATCAGAGCTGATCTCGATAACCGTATGGACATTTCCACGTGGGTTAAAGTCGCCAACTATCTTCATAAATTTAGGCTCAAGTTTTTTCTCTAAAACAGAGTAAATTTCATTTATACTATCTTCGTGGCTGATGTTGCGGTTCATAAAGCTATTTATATAAAGCTTTATCGCTTTTAGCTCGACAACTAGCTTATTTGGGATGTATTCAAGGTATATAGTCGCAAAGTCAGGATAACCAGAGCGAGGGCAAAGGCAGCAAAACTCAGGCAGAGTGATCTTTATGACATAGTCCCTTGTTTGCTTATTTTCCCAGACCTCAAGGTCACTCTCTACGTCAAATTCTTTTAAAATTTTCTCGCCATACTTCATCTCTTCGCTCATTCTTTTTCCTTTATATTTTTGCTAACCAGGTCAAATTTAAATTTGATCACCTTTTATATATCCAAGTGTTTAACGTCTTTTGCGTGGTCTTGGATGTAGTTTCTTCTTGGCTCGACCTCATCGCCCATGAAGAGATTAAACGTATCAGAAGCGCTTATAGCGTCGTTTATATCGATCTTTAAAAGTCTTCTGTTCTCAGGGTTCATCGTAGTCTCCCAAAGCTGCTCAGGGTTCATCTCACCAAGACCTTTGTAGCGCTGGATATATGCACCTTTTTTCGCATTTTTCTCTACTTCATCAAGCACGTCTATAACGTCACTATGCAAGTCTAGGCCGCGCTCTTTTATCTTTTGGCTGATGTAAAGTGCCTCTTCATAGAGTGGATTTGTAAATAAATTTTCATTTACCACAAGCTCTTCTAGACCACTTTCAGTTTGGACATAAATTCTAACCTCATCTTCACTAACGTAGTGGTTTAGGATGTTGTGACCCTCAGCTTTTAAGAAGTCTCTTAAAATTTCAAAAATTTCATTGTAGCTTTTTGAGACGATGTCTGGATTTTCTATCATATAGCGGATCGCTGAAAGGACGTTAAAGCGTTTTTCAAGCTCTTTTAAGACGCTTCTATAAGCTGCAACAATCTTTAAGAAATCAATCAAATCCGCACTGCCGATACCCTCTATATCAACGCCCTCGATGCCAGTTTCGATAAGAAATTCATTTAGCGCTTTTTCATCTTTTAGATAAATTTCTTTCTTACCTTTTTTATAGCGGTAAAGTGGCGGCTGAGCTAGATAGATGTGGCCGTTTTCTACAACCTTATTTAAAAATCTAAAGAAGAAAGTTAAAAGTAGCGTCTGGATGTGGCTACCATCGACGTCGGCGTCGGTCATGATGATGATCTTATGATATCTAAGCTTTTCAGCGTCAAATTCATCTCCGATACCGCAGCCTAGCGCTGTTATCATATTTTTTATCTCATCAGACTTTAAAATTTTATCCAGTCTTGCTTTTTCAACGTTTAGAATTTTACCCTTTAGCGGCAATATCGCTTGAAAAACTCTATCACGTCCTTGCTTTGCAGAACCGCCTGCAGAGTCGCCCTCCACTAGGTATAGCTCGCTAATTACTGGATCTTTGCTCTGACAATCAGCTAGTTTACCAGGGAGCGTGCCTACACTCATGCTCTCTTTTTTACGAGTTAGATCCCTAGCTTTTTTAGCGGCCTCGCGACCACGAGCTGCCATTAGAGCTTTATCCATTATCGCTCTTGCTTCGATAGGATTTTCTTCAAAATACTTTGTAAGCACGTCAAAAACCATCTTTTGAACGATAGGTTTTACGTAGCTAGAGCCTAGTTTGCCCTTTGTTTGTCCCTCAAACTGCGGCTCTGGCACCTTTACGCTTACAACTGCTATTAATCCCTCGCGGATATCTTCGCCAGTTATCTTTGTATCTTTTTCACGTGCAGCAGCATTTGCTTGAACGTAGTTTGTGATAACTCTTGTAAGACCCGCTCTAAAGCCAGCCTCGTGCGTACCGCCATCTGGAGTTTTGATGTTATTTACAAAGCTTAGTAAATTTTCACTATAAGTGTCATTGTAAAGCAGCGCAAAATCAACCATAACATCATCTTCGCCGCCGCTAAATGAGACTGCTTTGCTGACAGCATTTGCCTTGTTCATATCAGTTACAAAGCTCTCAAGTCCGCCCTCAAAATGAAAACTCTCGCTTCTGCCATTTCTTTGATCTTTAAAATTTATAGTTATCTTTGGATTTAGATAGGCTAGCTCGCGAAATCTCTTTACTAAAATTTCATCGTCAAATTCAGTCACTTCAAATATGCTATCATCTGGCCAAAACTCGACTTGCGTGCCTGTGCGGTTTGTAGTTTTTATAACTTCAAGATCGCTTTGTGGAATACCTTTTGCAAATTCTTGTCTGTGAAGCTTACCATCGCGTTTG
Organism: Campylobacter concisus; assembly: GCF_902460895.1. GTDB lineage: Bacteria > Campylobacterota > Campylobacteria > Campylobacterales > Campylobacteraceae > Campylobacter_A > Campylobacter_A concisus_BC. The sequence goes on from NZ_CABPVL010000004.1 coordinate 302,411, forward strand.
ATATTTACGACTAGCTTTTTAGAAAGGGCATTTACGACAGATACACCAACGCCGTGAAGACCGCCTGAGACCTTATAAGTGTCCTTGTCAAATTTACCACCAGCGTGAAGCACTGTTAAAACAACAGTCGCAGCTGAAATTTTCTCAGTTGGGTGCATATCTACTGGGATACCACGGCCATTATCACTAATGATCGCTGAGCCCTCACGTGTAAGCTCAACGTCTATTGTATTGCAGTATCCTGCCATCGCTTCGTCGATAGAGTTATCAACGACTTCGTAGATCATGTGGTGAAGACCGCTTATGTTAGTATCACCTATATACATGCCTGGGCGCTTTCTAACCGCCTCAAGACCTTTTAGTACTTTAATATTTTCTGCGCCGTAATTATTTTCCATCATAAACCTTTTTCAACTTATATATTTAATGGACTTATAACCGTTAGAAGCTCTTTTGAGCTAACAACGAAAGGTAAATTTTTATCTTTAAATCCAAACTCAAATTTCTCATCTTCTATGCTTTGTAGGAAGTCTATTAAATTTCTATTTTTTACATTTATGCTGATATCTTCTTCAAGTCCTGTTTGAAACTCTATCATCGTTTTGGCTTCAGAGTTGTCCTCTATAATGCTCTCAAATGTGATGCTCTCTTTTGAAAAAGTTATCTTCATCTGATCGCTTAGCATAGAAATAGTCTTTATGCCCTCAACCATCTTATCTCTGTTTAGCTCAAATCTTATAGCGATATCTTTTGGTATAACGCGCTCATAGTCAGGAAATTTGCCATTTATCAGCTTTGTGAAAAACTCAAAATTTTGGCTTTGAGCGATGAGGACGTTTTCATCATAGTAAATTTCTATCTTGTCGAAAAATAGCTTTTGAATTTCATTTATCGCCTTTTTAGGGATGATGAGTGAAAACTCATTGCTAGCTTCATTTGCAAATTTAAACACAGCTAGCCTTTTTGTATCGGTGCCTACTATATTTATATAGTTTTGTCTTATATCTAATAAAGCGCCATTTAGCTCAAATTTAGGGTTGTTGCTATCAATGCATGGTAAAATTTTCTTTAAGCTTCTACCTAGCATTATGGCGTCTATGTCAAATTTAGCCTTGCCATTGATGTTTGGAAACTCTGGGAAGTCTTCAAATTTATACATTGGAAGTTTGTATTTTGAGTTTTTTTGTTTGATGTAAAGATAGTTATTAACAGTTTCAAGCGTTACCTCTTCATCTTTTAGGCTTTTTATTATGTCAAGTAGCTTTTTGCCATTTGCTGTTGCATAGCCCTCATCAACGATCTTTGCGTTGCTTAGTTTATATGCTAGTCCTATCTCGTGATCAGTCGCTTTTATGTTTAAAACTCCATCTTTTGCTGAAATGTAGATGTGAGAAGTGATAGCACTAAGATCTCTTTTTTCGAGATATGGATTAGTGTTTGTTACTATGCTCTCAAGCATGTTTTTGTTTATTAAAACCTTCATTAAATACTCCCTCTTATTTTTAATTTTCTTTTTGTTGTATTAGTTGGTAGCGTGAAAGTGTGAAAACAATCTTTTATCACGCCAGCATCGTTATTTAAAATGTGAAAAGAATTTTTCATTTCTTCACATTTATTCACGAATTTCATTCTGTTTTTATCCTTTTGTTAAAATTTTGTTCTTTATCTCAGTCACTCTGAGATTGAAAATTTCGTTGCTCTCCATGAGCTCGTTTATCTTTTTTATGTTGTGACTAACGGCGCTATGGTCTTTCATACCAAAATAGTTTGCGATCTGCGGCATTGAATTTGTAGTGAGCATCTTCGCAAGGTAGATGATGATGCGTCTAGCTTCTACGATGTTTTGCACTCTTGATTTGCTTTTTATGTCGCTTGGCTTGATGTTTAGCTCTTTGCTAACGATCTCTATAATGGTTTCAAGATTTATATTTTCATGTTTTTCTTTGATGAGATCTTTTAGTGTGTTTTTAGCAAATTCAAGCGTTATCTCAACTCTCATCAAGCTTGCGTAGGCATTTAAATTTATGATAGCGCCCTCGATCTCACGGATATTATCGCCCATGTTTGTAGCGATGTAGTCGATGACCTCTTTGTTTAGATAAATTTTGTCAAATTCACATTTTTTGATGATGATAGCTATCTTTGTATCAAGCTCAGGCGGTGTGATATCAGCCATTATGCTTTGCTCAAACCTTGACTTTAGCCTCTCATCAAAGCCTTTTAGTATCTTTGCTGGGCGGTCTGAGGTCATGACGATCTGACCTTTTTTGGCGATGAGCTCGTTAAAGGTGTTGAAAAACTCCTCTTGAATTTTATCCGTCTTGCCAAGAAACTGCACGTCGTCTATTAGTAAAACGTCGCAGTTTCTATACTTTTCACGAAATTTAGTCATCGAGTGGCTATTTAGATGCGTGGTAAAATCAATCATAAACTGATCGCTCGTCACGCAGATGACTACTTTGCCTTGATCTAGGCAGTAGTTGCCAACTGACTGAAGCAAGTGCGTCTTGCCAAGACCAGTTGTGCCGTATATAAAAAGTGGGTTGTAAAGCACGCCAGGTTTGTCTGCGACTGCTTTTGCGTTTAAAAATGCAAACTGATTTGAGTCGCCACAGACAAAATTTTCAAATGTATATCCAGGGTTTAAGATGCTGCTTTGCGCCTTGATCTGCTTTACATTTACTTGGCTTTGTTTTATGTTTTTTAGCTTGGTTTGGCTTGTTATCTCGACCTCTGGCTTTTTGCCGGTTTTTACTTCGTAAAGGTAGGCGATCTTTTCGGCGTATCTAGTTTTTATAAATTTAGCCATCAATTCACTCGTGGCGTTAAAAACTATAAAATCTTCGTTTGAAGCCTTTTCATTAAATTTTAATTGTTTGATGTAGCAGTCAAATTCATTAGCTGATATTTTTGTCTGTAAAAGCTCTAAAATCTCGTCTGCTAGCAAATTTCAACCCTTTTTATTTAATGAATTTTATTAGCGATTTTATCTTAAATTTAATAAAACCTTTGTTAAACTCTGACAAACTTTTTCACGGCGTGAAAAAGTCGTGAAAAAGTATTGAAAAGATTGTGATGAAAATTTTAGGAATCGATCCAGGCACGAAAAATTGCGGTTACGCGATACTTGAAAAGAGCAAATTTAAAACTACTCTTCTTGAAGCTGGGCTTATAAAGATAAAGCCAAACACGCTTCAATACCAAATAACAGAGCTTTGCGAGGGACTTGACCTCATCTTTAAAAATCATAAATTTGACGAGGTCGCGATAGAGGACATCTTCTTTGCCTACAACCCAAAAACGGTCTTAAAGCTAGCTCAGTTTCGCGGGGCGCTTAGTCTTAAAATTTTGCAGCTTCATGGGGACTTTGCCGAATACACGCCGCTTCAAGTGAAAAAAACAGTCACTGGCAAGGCAAAGGCTGACAAAGAGCAGGTGGCATTTATGGTGAAGAAAATTTTAGGCATAAACAAAGAGATAAAACCCCTTGACATCACCGATGCGATCGCGATCGCGCTAACTCATGCGAATAATTTAAGAATAAACTAAATTTGATAGGAAAAATATGGCAACACTAAAAGCTTTACTAATCGGTGATGTGAAAAACTATGGCTCGCAAAATGCAACTGATAAGCTAAATTTACCTTGGAGCTCAGCTATTTTTAAAGTAGCTCAAAATGGCGAAATTTTCGCAAATGAGCTTGGCTTTGAGGGCGATAGCGTCGCTGATACGAAGCATCACGGCGGCCCTGAGAAAGCTGTATTTGCAAATTCATTTGCAAACTACGCCGAGTGGGAGAAATTTTTAGGATTTAAAAATATGGCTTATGGGGCGATGGGGGAGAATTTATGTATTGATGGGCTTGATGAGAGCTGCGTCTATGTGGGCGATATCCACAAGGTGGGCTCGCTTGTGTTTCAAGTCTCACAGCCTAGAAAGCCATGTTTTAAGCTCTCAAAAAGATGGGGCAATGAAAATATGGCAACTCACATCTTCAAAACAGGCCTTACTGGCTGGTACTACCGCGTCCTTACGCCAGGATCGTGCAAAGCAGGCGACGTGATAGAGGTTATAGAAAGTGACCCAGTTCATATGAGCATTTTAGAGATAAACAGGCTCTTTTACGCGCCAAGTGAAAATTTAAATTTACTTGAGAAATTTAACGCCCTCACTACTCTTACAAATGGCTGGCATGATGATATGAAAAGACGCATCGAGGGAATTTACAGCACCGAATTTATGAGAACACTATAAACATTTATACTTTTGCTCCGATTTTGTTTTACAAATGAATTTCAAACAAAATTTAAAGGAGCATAGGTGTTTCGTTCTATCACAAATAAGATAGCACTCGCCTTGATGATCTTACTCATCATCTCGTTTTGCGCTATCTCGGCGGTTAGTTATTTTACTTCAAAGGACAAGATCGTTGAGCTTGTCAGTGGCAAAGAGGATCAGGTCCTCAAAGATATAAAAAGTGTTGCAAACACTTTTTTTGATGAAAATTTAGAATACGTCAAGAAAATTTCATCAGCAGTTGAAGGCGCTCAAAGTGGCGATGAGATAATGAACTTTGTCTTATTAGAAAAAAAGGTCGCAAACTCTGCGGTGAAATATGTCTATTACGGCGATGAGGACGGACACTTCTTTCAGTCAGATGGTAAAAGAACAACCGTAGCTGATAACTACGACCCAAGAACTAGAGGCTGGTATAAGAGCACAAAAGAGAAAAATAAAGAAATTTATACCGAGCCAAGGATCACTTCTACAAATGATCTTGTTATGAGTTTTACTGCTCCTGTTACTAAAAATGGTAAATTTGTTGGCGTTGCTGGTATAGATGTAGATGTGAAAAAAGTTAGCGACAAGATCATCGAGATAGGCAACACTGGCGATGGCGGATATGCTTATGTGATGAGAAAAGATGGCACTATGCTCTTTTCTGACGTAGTTTCAGAGGTTGGCACTATCTTGCCAGCTACAAAGGTCGTCTCAGAAAAATATAACAATAAAGAATTTGACGAAAATGGTCTGATCTCATATAAAAACTCTAAAAACCAATATGTAACGGCTAAAATTTTACCTATCAACGATGATGGCTGGCTTGCAACTGTCGCAGTAGGTGCGGATACATTTTCAAAGCATACTATGCCTATCTTAAAAGCTCAGCTAACCCTTGCAGTTCTCTTTATAGTCATACTCTCAGCCATTGTATTTTTCCTACTAAAACGCTCGCTTAAACCTATCGGGGTTATCCAAGAAAAGCTTTCTGATACCTTTAAATTTATCACTTATGAGAGCAGCACCGCTCCAAGCAAGCTAGACATCCACACTACTGATGAATTTGGCGTGATGAGTGAAGAGATAAATAAAAATATCGACAAAGTCATAGCTGGCATCAAAAAAGATAACACCATGCTTGAAGAGCTAAATGTAGCTGCAAATAACATGATAAGAGGAAATTTAGGCGTCAAACTAAGCGAAAATCCAAACAACCCATCACTTATCAAGCTAAAAGATCTACTAAACACTTTCTTTAGCTCTATCAGTCAAAATTTAGGCAGCGTCATAAATATCCTAAAAGCCTACTCAAATAATGACTACACCGCTAAGATCGAGCTAAGAGATGACATAGAGGCTGATCTAAAAGCTATGATGGTTGGTATAAATAACGCAGGCGATGCTATAAGCGCTATGCTAAATAGCAACCTAAATCAAGCTCAAATTTTAGAAGAAAAGGCAACTATACTTGCTGGCTCTATGAGAAATTTAACTGATGGTGCTAGCAAACAAGCTGACTCTATCCAAGAGAGCGCGGCTGCGGTTGAGCAGATGTCAAGCTCTATGAATGCCATCTCACAAAAGACAGGGGACGTCATAAGACAAAGCGATGAGATCAAAAATATCATCGTTATCATCCGTGACATCGCTGATCAGACAAATTTACTAGCTCTAAATGCCGCCATAGAAGCAGCAAGGGCTGGTGAGCATGGACGTGGCTTTGCGGTCGTGGCTGATGAGGTTAGAAAACTAGCTGAGCGCACACAAAAATCTCTAGGCGAGATAGAAGCAAATACAAATGTATTGGCTCAATCAATAAACGAGATGAGTGAGAGCATAAAAGAGCAGGCTGAGGGCATAAATATGATAAATAGAAGTGTCGCTCAAATAGATAACGTCACAAAAGAAAATAGAAGCGTCGTTAGTAACACAAACGACGTAACTAGTGAGATAGACAGCATGGCAAAAGTCATACTAACAGACGTTAGAAAAAATAAATTTTAATACCCAAAAATACTACCAGGCTCATGTAAATTTACGTGGGCCTTTAAATTTTAAATCTTTTTTACGCTAAAATTACCAAAAATTTAAAGGAGAATATATGCCACTACTTGATAGTTTTTGCGTAGATCATGTGAAGATGAAAGCCCCAGGAGTTAGACTAGCAAAGAGTATGAAGACCCCAAAGGGCGATGATATCAGCGTTTTTGACTTGAGATTTTGCAAGCCAAATGAGGAAATTTTGCCAGAAAAAGGCACTCACACTTTAGAGCACCTATTTGCTGGTTTTATGAGAAACCATTTAAATGGCAACGGCGTGGAGATCATAGACATTTCGCCGATGGGTTGTAGGACTGGCTTTTATATGAGCGTGATCGGCACACCTAGCGAAGATGCGGTCAAAAACGCATGGCTAGCCTCTATGAAGGACATCTTAGAGGTCAAAGATCAAGATAAGATCCCAGAGCTAAATAAATTTCAATGCGGCACTTACAAGATGCACTCGCTTGATGAGGCGCACGCCATAGCAAACAAAATTTTAGCACAAGGTCTAGTCATCATAAATAACGAAGAGATCAAGCTCGATCTTGACGCTATGGGACTAAAAAAGCACTGATTTGAAGCCAGCTAAACAAGAAAATCAAGCCTATCTAAAAGAGCAAATTTTAACCTATCTTGGTAACAAACGCTCTCTTTTAGGCTTTATCGAGCGAGGCGTAAAATACGCAAAAGACGAGCTTAAAAAAGAGAAGCTTAGCTGCTGCGACCTCTTTAGCGGAAGCGGCGTGGTGGCTAGGTTTTTAAAACAAAATAGCGAATTTCTAGTCGCAAACGACTTGGAGCTTTACAGCTTCATCACAAACTCATGCTACCTGCAAAACGCTACAAATGAGCTAAGAGATGAGATAAATTTCTGGCAAAAAAAGCTTGAAAAAGAGATAAAAGAAAACCTTTCTGAGGGCTTTATAACAAGGCTTTATGCCCCGCAAGATGATGAAAATATCGCTTTTGGCGAGCGGGTCTTTTACACAAAGAAAAATGCCAAATTCATTGACACCGCAAGAAGGCTCATAGATGAGATATTACCAGAGGAGATTAGAAAATTTTTCATAGCTCCACTACTTTATAATGCAAGCGTGCATGCAAATACGAGTGGAATTTTTAAAGGTTTTCATAAAAATAAAGAGGGCATCGGTCAGTTTGGAGGACATGGGCAAAATGCCATCTCAAGGATCACTTCTGATATAAATTTGACAAAACCAATTTTTTCAAATTTTAGCGTGCCATTTGAGGTCTATCAAAAGGATGCAAATTTACTGGCAAAAGAGCTTGATGGGCTTGATCTAGTCTATCTTGATCCGCCTTATAACCAGCATCCATACGGCTCAAACTACTTCATGCTAAATCTCATCGCAAGCTATGAAGAGCCAAGTAAAATTTCAAAAGTCTCAGGCATCGCAAAGGGCTGGAACAGATCAGTTTTTAATAAAAAATCATCAGCGAGCGAGGCATTTTTTGAGCTCATAGCAAATTTAAAGGCTAAATTTGTGCTCATCTCGTTTAACTCAGAGGGCTTTATCAACCAAGATGAATTTGACAAAAATCTAAATAAAATGGGCAAAGTTCAATTACTTCGCCAAAAGTATAATGCCTACCGCGGCAGCAGAAATTTAAAAGCTAGAAACATCCACGTAGACGAACTTCTTTACGTTTTGAAAAAGTAAATTTAAAGGATATAAGATGACAACTACAATTTTTAAAGGCGATATAACGCCTCAGATAGCCCAAATTTTACAAGATGCCTACGAAGCCATAAAAAAGATCGATCCTCAGTTTAAGATGGAAAATGATGGATACAGACTTTGCAAAGATGACGCAAAATATCTAAAGGATATGGCCTTTAAGGCTAAAAATAGTGAGCTTGAATGTGTCGAAGAAGATGAATTTAAAAGTCATAAAAGAGAGTTGCTCATAGGACTTGGTGCAGATGAGAGTAAAATTTTCTAAGGAATTTGAACAAGCTACTGATAAGATCACTAAATTTATAGCTAAAGATAGTGTTGAGAAGGCGGTACTTTTTTACAATGATCTGATAACAAAGATTGAAGAGATAAAATATATGCCATATCGTTTTCGCAAAAATTTAGATATAAACGATGATGATGTTAGAGATTTGATATTTCGTGGTTATGTTGTTCCATTTTATATCGATAAAGAAAAAGAGACTATAACTATACTTTTGATCTACAAAGAGAATTTGCCAAGCATAAAATTTTAGTTCTTTCTCTTTATTTAACTACTTTTAATTTTAACCCTCATCCTCTGGCAAGCACTTCTCAAATATAAATTTATGCTCTTCAGGCAAGGCGTCATAGATAGCATTTGCTAAATTTCTTATCTCCCAAAGGGCTGACTTTGAGCTTCTTAGAGAGATAAAATTTTGCAAGCTTCTAGCATTTATACTCCATGTAAGCTCGGTTTTATAGCACTCTGGCAAGCAGTATTTAACTATATCAAGGCTTTTTGTGGTTGAGGCTAAAATTTCACGTAAGTTTTCAAGCGCTTTTATGCTTGCGTTATCGACCATTTCGTCATTTGTTAGCACGATAAATTTAGCCGCACGCTCAAACTGCCCTACTTCAAATTTCTCCTCCTTTTTTAGCTCTTTTAGCGTGTAGCGGGTTGATTTGACGCTTAGGCTCGCTATGCGGTGGCGGGCTAGCTCCTGAAGTAGTGCGCGCGAGATGCCTTGGATGTAGAAGTTGTAGTAAAGATGCTCTAGCGTTGAAGCGTGTTTAAATTTATTACCCACTCTATCTATTAGCTCGACGTCTTTTTCGCCGCCATTGTCGCCTTTTTCAAAGCTTTGCCAGCATGTGCGGATCGCGTGAGAGCAGATATTTAGTGGAGTGTGATTTAGAAGTGTTACTTGCATATTTTCTCTTTTTGTGAAATTTTTTAGCATTTTACAAAAAGAAGGCTGATTTTATTTGTAAATTTAAAAGGGAGCAAGCGCCCCCTTTGTTATTGTTTTAGTTGAAGAAGTGTGTTTAGCATCTCATCACTTGTTGTGATCGTTTTTGAGTTTGCTTGAAAGCCTCTTTGGATGACGATAAGATCTGTTAGCGCACGGCTTAGATCGACGTTACTAGCTTCTAGTTTTGAAGCTGCGATCGTTCCTTTATCGCCTGTGCCTGCTGCGCCGATGACTGCTTCGCCTGAGTTTGCAGTTTGTGAAAAGACGTTTCCGCCCTCACTTTGAAGACCCTCGTTGTTTGTAAAGCTAGCAAGTGCCACTTGAGCTAGACCAAAGCTTTGTCCGTTTGTAAATGCACCGATGATAGTACCAGTTTCGTCGATCTTTAGGTCATTTAGTGTGCCACCTGTGTAGCCATCTTGTGAGATAGACTCAGTTGATGAGTCTTTATCAAAGCTTGTTAGTCCGTTAAAGTCTGTTCCCAAACCAAAATTTAAACTAACATTTTGACCACTTTGTGAGCCGTTGTTAGCTGAAAATGTTATCGTAGCTGGGTGAAAGCTAGCTAGTGAGCCATTTGAGTTAAATCTCAATGAGCCAGTTACGACGTTGTCTGGACCCTCGCCTGTGTAGTTTATCTTAGCAGGCTCTGGTACTTGGATGATCATATTCCACTCTGTACCGCCATCTGTTGTAGTACCTGTCTTTGCCCATCTGATACTAACTGTGTGCTTTGAGCCAAGTGAGTCAAAAATTTCAGCTGTTGAGCCGTGGCTTGACATCATCATCTTACCGCTCGCTCTTAGTGCTTGACCTGGGCTTAGTGCGCCATCAAGTGCTTTCATGATATTTGTAAAGCGAACGTTTTCGTTTACTGCTGCGTTGTTTGTGCCTTGAGCTGGTTTTGTAAGACCAGTTGTAGTCATATAAAGGGCTTGATCAGCCATTTCGTTTGTAGGGTTTTCTAGTTGAAATTGACCTAATTTATTTACAGTGATCTTTACGCCGTCGTTTGTATCATCTCCAGCAATTGCCTGAAGTGCTGCGATACCGGCTGCGTGTTTTTGATCAGGTGTGCCTGCTGCTGCTGCGTAAGCGTTGTTATATGCTAGTGCATAGGCTGGATTTGTTATAGCTGCGCCACCTGTACCTGGAGCTACCTTATGAGCAGCAGTTGCAAGTTTTGCTGCATCAAGTGCGTCAGAGTTTGCTCTTATTTGACCATCACCGTTATAATCAACGTGGTTTCTAGCATCCTCTTGCATAGCTGCGCGAAGATCTTCTGTTGTAGTGATCTGTCTTGCGATTTTGTCGTTATTTGGATGAACAGCTGTTGTTTGTGAGCTTGTATAGACATATTGATAAGCTGTGATGATATCTTTGCTAGCTAGACCGCCAACTGTGTTTCCAGCATTTACTGTTAGGTGGATGTTTTTTGTCTCTTCAGTTGTGCCTGAGTTGTTTCTGTTTATAAGCGTTAGTTTGTTACCCTCTGAAATTTCAGCTCTAACACCAGTTTTGTTGTACTGAGCGTTGATAGCAGCTGCAACGTCACTGATACTTGTCATCGTGCCAGCTTGAGTTTTGATGTTTTGTCCATTTAGTGTTATATCAAGTGTAGCTGGCGGGTTGATCTGACCGATGTTTTGTGCTAGAGCGCTACCTACTGAAAATTTCTCAGTCTTAGCATTTGCGTAGCTTACCCAGATACCTTGACCATCTCTTAGAGCAAGACCGTTTCCAAGCTCGTCAAATGTAACGCCAAGATCGACACCACGCTCTGTTAAAATTTGCTCGTTTCTTGAGTTTGTATAAAATTCATCGTTGTTTGTATCGTTTTCGTTATGAACTTCGTTGGCATTTAAAATTTCATCATTATTAAAATCACGTCCGCCAGCAACTGAATCAAGTGCGTAAATAGGGGTACTTCTTTGACCGATGCTGTTACCTGAGTCAAGGTTGCCTTTTATTTTAACTTCTGTTGTTGCTCTTGCTGGAGTTGTAAGACCTTCTTTGATAACGATGTTGCTTATAGGGCCTGTTGAGTCGATAGTACCAGTCTCGTCATCTCTAGTCCAGCCTTGAACGATATAACCGCTGTTATTTACGAAGTTACCAGCTTTATCACGGACGAAATCGCCGTTTCTTGTATAGTATCTTGTCGTTCCGCCATCTGGAGAGACGACAAAGAAGCCATTTCCTTGAAGAGCAAGGTCGGTTTGCTTATCAGTGGCTGTTAGTGTGCCTTGTGAGAAAATTCTTGTAGTTGAGTTTATAGTCGTTCCTAGACCTATTTGCATAGCGTTTTGACCGCCTAGCTGACCTTGTGGAGCGGTAGCAACTCTTGGAGTTTGGCTTAGTATATCAGCAAAATTTGCGCGGTTGTATTTAAAACCATAGGTATTGACGTTTGCGATATTGTTGCCTTCTACGTCCATGGCTATCTGGTGGGCTTGTAGGCCTGAAACACCAGACCAAAGTGATCTCATCATGAGCTTATCCTTTTTCTCGTTTTAAAATTTTTTATGATCTTTCTAAAGCAAAAGATGTTCCAAAATTTATATCGGCAAAAAATAGTTACTGAGGATATTTTAAATTTGGCAGATTGTATTTATAGATTGATATGATAGTAATAGTTTGTTCGCCCTCATCTATGACGAATACAACAACATATCCCTTGAAGACCAAGTCTCTTACTTGAATATCTTTCATAGTTAGATTTTCTCTGTAAGAGTATGGTCTTTCAGGGATTTTTATGATTTCATTTTTTAGACTATCGCGAAAGTTATATGCGCGATCCTTGCTATCTTGTTTTATAAATTTTAATATCTCTTTTAGATTCTCTTTAAAATCATCTGTAAAAAGAATTTTCATCTTAAATTTTGCCTTCTATTATGGCATCGGTTTCAGCGATCACATCATCAAGAGTGCAATATTTAAGCTCGCCACGTCTATGCTTTGTGATCAGCTCTTTTAAATTTTGTTCATTTTCTTTATTTACGTAGTAGTCGCTATAATCTACAAATTCAACCCTTGCATGAGGGTTTATTCGTTTTATCTCTTGAACCGCTTTTTGTAAAATTTGAGTTATCTGTGGTGTCTCTTCGGCAACTAGCATACCTATCATTTTTGCTCCTTACATATTTTATCTATCATATTTATCCAAGTATCAACGCGCCTACGATGCCACCGATGATTAGTGGGATGTTAAAAAATACAAATGTAGGCACGCAAGTATCATATATGTGGTTGTGCTCACCATCAGCATTTAGACCGCTCGTTGGTCCAAGTGTGCTGTCGCTTGCTGGGCTTCCAGCATCGCCTAGAGCCGCTGCTATACCAACTAGCAAGATGATAGCTGGCACGCCAAAGCCAAGGCTAAGGCAAAGTGGCACGTAGATAGAGGCTAAGATAGGGATAGTGCCAAAGCTAGTGCCTATGCCCATCGTCACAAGAAGTCCGATAAGTAGCATCAAAAATGCTCCACCTATCTTGCCGCCAGAGACCAAGCTGGCGTATTTTACAAGCTCGTCTATACCGCCACTCTCTCTTAAAATGGTGCCATATCCTGCAGCAACAAGCATGATAAATGCGATAAAGCCCATCATGGCAAGGCCATTATCCATGATCTTATCTACTTTTTTGTATTCGATGCCTCCAAAAACGACCATGACCAAAAGTCCAAGTAGCGCACCAAGTGGCAAGAGTGAAGTATAAATTTGCACGACAAAGGCGACAACCGCACCAGCCAAGACCGCCCACTCTTTTTTAGTCATCTCAAGGCTTTTTGCACGCTCGATCTCATCAAGCTCTGCTTTTTCAAATTTAGAAGTTTTATAAATTCTCTTTCTGCCGTAGACAAAAATAGCGATGATAAGGCCAACCAACATCGACGCACCGCCGATCCACATGACCGATGAGATGTCTGAGATAGTTGTGTTTATGCCGTTGTTTGCTAGCTCTTTTTTAAGGATATTGTGAAAAAGCAGACCAAAGCCAACGCTAAGGCTCACATAAGGCGCTTGCAGACCAAATGTAAGAGCGCAAGCCACTGCACGTCTATCTATGCCCATTTTGTTCATAAGGGCAAGAAGTGGCGGGATCAAGATAGGTATAAAGGCTATATGAACTGGGATCAAGTTTTGAGACAAACAAGCTATAAATGCGATAGTTAGTGTAAAAATGACCTTATTTGAGCTAAGAAATTTACTCATTGCATTTATCAAAATGGCTGTTAAATTTGTATTTGCGATGGCAGCTGCAAGAGCACCTAGCAAGATGTAGCTAAGAGAGGTCTCAAGGTTGCCTTGCATACCGCTTATGAGGCTTTGCGTGGTCTCTTTTAGAGCCGTAAAAAAGCTCTCAAAACCGCTTGCCAAACCACTTTCAAATCCACTAAAACCATGCTTATACATAACCCCAGCAACAAGCGCAGAAACGAGGATAGAAAGCAGGATGTTAAAACGTAGCAAACATAGCACCGTCATCACCAAAATGCTAAAAACAACAGGGTTAAAGAGAAGCATGAGTGTCCTTTTTGTATGAGTGCAAGAATTATACAAGGGCGGGGCTTATTAAATTTTAAAAAGAGTGGCTTAAGTGGGTATGTGTTAAGATTTTTGGCAAATTTTAAAAGGAAAAAGCGATGGATTTAGAGAAAATTTATAAGGACGCTGGGGCGTATTTAGAGGGGCACTTTTTGCTAAGTAGTGGCAACCACTCGCAGTTTTATCTGCAAAGTGCAAAGGTGCTTGAAGACCCAGCACTTGCAGCAAAGCTAGCAGATGAGCTAGCGCGTGTGATAGAGAAATTTGGCATTAAATTTGATAGCGTTTGTTCTCCTGCACTTGGTGGAATTTTAGCTGGATATGAGCTAGCTCGCGCGGCGAAAAAGCGTTTTATATTTACAGAGCGCGTTGATAGGGTGATGAGCTTAAGGCGCGGCTTTGAAGTGAAAAAGGGTGAGAAATTTATAGTTTGTGAAGATATCATCACAACTGGTGGCTCAGCACTTGAAGCAGCGCACGTGATAGAGAGCCTTGGCGGCGAGGTGGTTGGTTTTGCGGCACTTGCAAACCGTGGCTTTTGTAAGGTTGCAAATTTAGACAATGAAGCTAAGGCAAATGCAAAACTGCCAAGCGATAAGCCATTTTTTGCTTTGGGGAATTTTGAATTTGAAATTTATGAGCCAGAGCGCTGTCCGCTTTGTAAGAGCGGCAGCAAGGCTATTAAGCCTGGAAGCAGAGGAAACTAAAGGCTACTAAATTTTACGTATTTTTTACGCTCAAAGCTTAAGATAATAATATTTGTAACTTATTCGTTATTTTGGGCTTTTAGTAAATTCTCTCATCAAATTTATTCTTTTTTTCTTAAATTTCAAAAGTTAATTTATAATTAAGATTTGAATGTATAAAATGGCACAAATTTTTAGGAGATCCCAAAATGCAAGGATGTGTGCTATGAAAATATCTACAAAGATAATTCTCACTTTTGTTTTCTCAGTTTTGCTTGTCAGCTGTTTGCTCATCTTTTTAAATAGCAAATTTTCAAGCGATCTAACTCAGTTTTTCACCAACAAGTCCTACGACGAGCTGGTAAATGCCAGAAAAGAAAATTTAAAAGATGACGTCGAGACGATCAATCAAATGATGCGTGAAATTTATAATGGCGGCAAAGAAAAAGGGCTAAGCGACGATGAGATAAAACAAGAAATTTTTAGAGTCGTCTCAAAGCTAAAATTCTTTAGCGACAAGACTGGCTATATCTTCATCTACGACTACGACGGCGTTGTTTTGATGCACCCTGAAAAGCCATCGCTTGTGGGTAAAAACTTAATCGGACTAAAAGATCCAAAAGGGCTACTTCTGATAAAAGAGCTCATCGAAAAGGCTAAACAAGGCGGCGGATTTGTTACATTTGGTTGGGCGAAAAAAGAGGGGCAGGAGCCAGTGGAGAAGCTTGGCTACGCTGCAAATTTTGAGCCATATAAATGGATGCTAGGAAGTGGCGTATATGTCGATGACTTAGCGGACGAGACAGAAAAGACAAAGGCCGTTTTAAACGAGCAAAACAGCCAAAATACAAAAACATTTATCATCGCTTGCGCCCTGATCACAGTTGTTTTGATAGCTATCGTGTTATTTATCTTAAGTAGGGCGATCATCAGACCTATAAAAAATATCGTTGCAAATTTAACCGCGATGTCAGATGAGATAAAAAGTGGCAGAGGCGATCTTACTAAAAAGCTTGAAGTTAGTGGCAAAGATGAAATTTCAAACATCAAAAGCTCTATAAATGACCTAACAAGCGAGCTAAGATCTGTGATAGAGAGCGTAAAAGGCCTAGCGCATGAAAACTCATCTATCGCCGAGCAACTCTCTTCAACATCAGCTCAAACTACAAATTTAACCAACAAATCTTCGCTAATCGTCACAGATACGACAAATATGGCAAAAAATATGTCAGAAGAGATAAAGAGCTCATTTGAAGAGGCTAAGAAGAGCAAAGAAAATCTTGAAAGAACCTGTCTATATATAAATGAAGTTTCAAACGATGTTTTGGGGCTTAGCAAAAATGTCGATGAGGCTGCAAATAGCGAAATTTCACTAGCTAGCTCGATGAAAAGCCTAGCTGATCAAGCTAAAAATGTAAAAGATGTCTTAAATATCATCGATGACATCGCTGATCAGACAAATTTACTTGCTCTAAATGCCGCCATAGAAGCAGCGCGTGCAGGAGAGCATGGACGTGGCTTTGCAGTCGTGGCTGATGAGGTTAGACAGCTAGCTGAACGCACGCAAAATAGCCTAAGCGAGATAAATGCAACTATAAATTTAATCGTTGAAGCGATCTCAAACTCAAGCCATACCATCGGCGATAATGCTAAAAAAGCTGGCGAGCTTTGCAAAAAATCAGCCCAGATAAATGAAAAAATAGAAAATATGAATCTGCTAATGAACGAGACTGTTAGCTTAAATGAAACCTCTACGAGGGACTATATAGAGACTGGAAATAAGGTCGAAGAGCTGATAAAAGGCATCGTAAATATCGATGAAATTTCAAAACAAAACTCAAAAAGCATGGATGAAATCTCACTTGCAGCTGCTCATCTTTCAAAGATGACTGATAATCTAAACACTAGCCTTTCAAAATTTAGAACCTGATAAATTTAGCCAAATCTTTGGCTAAATTTAACTTTCTCTTTTAAATTTATCACTTAAGTAGCGAGCCTATTTTTTACTTTAAGATTACGATTATGATGTAAATTTATGAAATAATTTTTATTTTGTGTTATTTAAGTCGGCATTTTGGCTTAAGAGATGAGATGACGTATGCAAGAGTATGATATTTTAGATGTTTTATCAAACAAAAAGGTCCTTTGCTTAGAGGACGAAGAGGCGATTTTGCGAAATATCTGTGCCTCGCTGGAGCTCTTTTTCGCAGAAGTTAAAGGCGTTACAGACGGCTTTGATGCGCTTGAGCTTGCTATGAGCGGGGCGTATGACGCACTAGTGCTTGATATCAGCGTGCCAAATATCGATGGTCTTGAGATCGCTAAAAAAGTAAGAGCTATCAATCAAAAAATCCCTATCGTGATCTTATCAAGCCACGTCGAGCAAGAGTATCTGTGGCGCGCGGTTGAGCTAAAGATCACAAGATATCTTGCAAAACCATACGATAAAAAATCTTTCATCAAAGCGCTTGAAGATGTGGCTTTTGAGCTAGTTGGACGCACACCAACCATCAGGCTAAATGACGAGCTTGAGTATGACTTTGGCAAAAAAGCGCTTTATGTAAATGGTCAAATTTCTCATCTAAGCAAGAGCGAGAGCAAGCTTTTGGAGTACTTTTTAAACAACAAAAACCAAACTATCACTTATGAGCAAATTTTTGACTACATCTGGGACTACGAGCAGCCGACAAAAGAGGCTATAAAGACGATCGTAAAAGAGCTTAGAAGAAAGCTTGGCAAAGATGTGATCAAAAATTTATACGGCGTGGGCTATCTTTGTGAGATATAAATTTCAGCTAATAGTCGGTGCTTTTATCTTTGTCTATCTGTTAGTCTCTGCACTTGTTTTAAATTTTTATAACGATCTTGCGATGAAGGATGCCAAAAAAGAGGCGTATTATGTTTTAGAGGGCATAAATTCTGTAAGAGAGTACATAGCTGGAGTTCAGCGCCCACTAATCGAGCAGTTAAAAGAGCAGGGCATCTTAAAAGAGGACTTTTTTGACGAGAGACTTCTATCATCTTCATATATAAGCCGTGAAATTTACAATATCCAAAAGAAAAAATACAACCTTGAATTTGACTACAAGCTAGTTGCTATCGCACCGCTAAATAAAGCTCACGAGCCAAATGAATTTGAAGCTGGCGTCTTGCATGGCTTTAAAGAGAATAAATTTCAAGAATTTGTAAAGATAATAAAAGATGAAAATGGCTCACAGCTCTTTGTGGGTCTGCCTATAAAAAACCAAAGTCCAAGCTGTCTAGCCTGTCATAGCAGTGCAAATGCCCCGCAGCAAATGCTAGAAAAATACGGCATGGAGGGCATAGAGATCCCAGATGTGAACGAAACGGTCGCGATGATCTCTTTTAAGATCCCAATCCGCGCCATTTTTACCTACCACTTGCAAGAGGTTATCGTCATAATGAGCGCCATAACGCTTATATTTGGGCTATTTTTACTACTTGTTTATAAGATGCATAAGCGTGGCGAAGAGAGCAAAAGGCAGACTGAGCAGTTAATGATACATCAAAGCCGCCTAGCCTCTATGGGCGAGATGATAGGCAATATCTCGCACCAGTGGAAGCAACCACTTGCCCAGATAAGCTCAGCTTTGATAAATTTAGAGCTTTATCAGGAGAGAAAAAAGCTTGATGAGACGAAAATTTATGAGTTTATAGAAGAGACAAGCAAGCAGATAAATTTCATGTCAGAAACCGTTGATGACTTTAAAAATTTCTTTAGTCCAAATACCTTGAGAAAAGAATTTAAGGTGCTTGAAGTGATAAATCAAACGATAAAAATTTTAAACGCAACGCTTAAAAAGTATCAGATCGAAGTGCAGCTTGATGTGAGAGAAAATTTTGAGGTATTTGCAAATTTTAATGAGATAATCCAAATTTTAATAAACATCATAAACAACGCAAAAGACGCATTTAAGCAGAGCTACACAAAGCCAAGAGTGATAAAGATAAGCGCCTTTTTAAAAGATGATCGCAAGAATTTATGCGTGCAAAATAACGCAGGAGCGATAAAAAATTCATTTTTAAAGGTTATTTTTGAGCCACACTTTAGCACAAAAGAGAGCGGTAGCGGGCTTGGGCTATATATGAGCCGTCTTATCGCTCGCAAAAACAACGCCCTAATCTTTGCTAAAAATGTGGATGAAAACCACGTTGCATTTACAATTAGTTTCGAAAATTTATAATTTGTTAATTTTCCCCCTTTTCTGCCCTTTTTTGGTGTTAAGATTATCAGTATGAAATCATTTTGATTTTAGGATAAAAATTCAAAGGAGGAGACGTGAGAAACTTACACAAAGCCTTAGCAGGCTTACTCATGGGTGTTAGTATCTTTGCTTCACAAGCCTGTTGCGAAGAGCATAATATGCAGATGTCCGATAAAGCACGTGATGTTATCGCAAATCCTAAAGGCACACTGCAAAGTAGAGGTGTTGTCTCCTTGCAAGACTACGTCGTAGAAGAGCAAGAGATGTATAACTGGCTATTTAAAAACCACCCTATTTTTACAAAGTATGGTGGCAAAACCGTCGGCAAAATGGTCGTTCATGACCGTGGCTTAGAGTGGCTTGCCGAGGGACATGGCTTTGATATGTCAAAGCTTAGTAAAAGAGATGGTGGTAAGGGCTATAGTTCTATGATGTATAGAATTCCAGCCACTTCATCGCTTCAGTTTCCTAATAAATTTGTAGGTCCAGAAAAGTGCGGTGAGTGTCACCCAGCTCAGTATGAGGTCTGGAGCAGATCTCGCCACGCAACTACTATGCGCTTCCCTGGCGAGCACCCAGAGGTTAATAACAACCTAACTGAGCCAGTATTTGACAAAGATACCGCCTCTATCCTTCCAAAAGGTATCACTCCAGATGTCATATATGCAACCGTTGGTCACTTAAGAACTAAGATGGGCTACGTCGATGCATGGCTACTTCGTGGTACTTACTACGTTGAGGGTGGTTTGCTAAGAGATGGCACAGGTCAGATCGTTGCTGGCGGTAACCAATGGCAAAGAACATGGGCGTTAAATTTAGACGACGCAACTGTTAAAAAGATAAAAGAGCTCGTCCCAGAATTTCCTGGCACGCTTGAAGAGTATGGCGATAATGGCGGATATGTTAGAGGTCTTGCCTCATACGCCGCAAAACATAAAAAGTCGATGTTTTTTCAAGCAAACTCATCATATTGTGAGGTTTGTCACCCAGTTAAATTTGACTTTAAGACAAAAGCAGAATTTTACGCAGCACTTGGTAATGCCAAAGAGCTTCAAAAACACACTATCTCAAAAGGCGTAAGCTGTGAGGAGTGCCACGGAGCTGGCGGTCACCTTGATGGAGCTACAAATTTTAGAACATCAAACTGCGAACGCTGTCACCAAAGATTTAACTTTAGCCCAGATCTAATGCGAGCTAACCCACTTAACAACGGCAAGCTTGATCTCTCACTAAGCTCTAAATTTAAATCAATGGGACCAGGATGCGGCTCAGAAGGCTCACAATCATACTTTACCGCTCACTACGATAAAGGCATGAGATGCGTCACTTGCCACGATCCACACGACAACACAGGTCCAGTTGTGGGCGATAAGAGCGTAACTGGTATGAACTACAACCCAGATCAAGGCTATCTAAGTGCATTCTACACTAAACCAAAGATCAAAAAAGATTGTAAAGATTGTCATGAGACTCAAGCATATATCGCATCAAAAGCAGATACACACAAAAACAACACTTGTGCATCTTGCCACATGCCATTTATGATGAGCTGCGAGAACTTCTACGCTGTTCAGTTCCAAGACAACGCTGGCTTTGATACTCAAAGACGCTCTCACATCTGGAAGATCATGGTCGATCCAAAAGAGAAATCTCTTGTCCCAGGCGCTGCTTCTACAGATAAAAGAGACGGAAAAGATTGGCACTTTGAAAGAGATAAAAATGGCCACAACTATGTTGATTTGATGTGGGCATGCGCTAGAACATCTTGGGCTGATAAAGATATGAAAGATAATAAAGGCTGCCATAGTCCAGTGCTATCTGAGCTAAAACCAACACTTCATTTTAAAAACCAAAAACAAGTTTATGATGAGGTTATGGGATGGCAAACTCCAGTTAAGAATGAATTCTCAGAGGTCAAAATAGGCATCGAGGGAATTTACTCACTACTAGAGACTAAAAAGCTAGATCCAAGTGATAAAGCAAGAGTTTATGAGCTTGTCCAAAACGCTCAAGAGATCATCGATATGGTCGAAAAAGATGGTTCGTGGGGTATGCACGGATTTAAATTTACTAAACAAAGACTAGATGCATCTAAAGAGTATATAAAAGAAGCTCAGAGAATTCTAAACAAAAATTTATAGCATTTAGGGGCTAGTTTCTAGCCCCTTTAATCTTAAGGGTTTGAAATGAAAAATGCGTTTTTAAAATGTTCGCTACTTCTTAGCCTAAGTGTGGCTAGCCTCTTAGCAAATGTCGATACAAACGACTCTTATGCCATAGGCGCAACAAGTGGTGGATATGTTTTAAAAGGACTGCTAGATCAAAAGCAACTAGGTGTTGGCTATGACGCTGATGCAGTGATAAAAGGCTTTAGCGATGCGCTAAAGAGCGAGCTAAAACTAAGTGATGATGAGATAGCAAAGCTACTAAACAAAAGAGCTGAAAGCTTAGATAAGATAGTAAAAGAAAAAGAGGCTGCCAAGCTAAAAGAGAATTTAGCCCAAGGCAAAGCCTATATGGAAAAAAATGCAAAAAATAAAAATGTAAAAACAACAAAATCAAATTTACAATATGAGATCATAAAAAGTAGCTCAAAAGGGGCTACTCCAAAACCTGAGAGCATCATCATAGTAAATTATAAAGCAAGCTTTGCTGGTGGCAAGGTCTTTGACGAGACAAAAGAGGCTCCAGCTCATCTTTCGATGCTAAATTTGATCCCTGGTCTTGAAGAGGGACTTATGCTTATGAAAGAGGGCGAGAAGTTTAAATTTGTCATCCCGCCTGAGCTTGCATACGGCGATAGCGGCATGGAGGGGATACCTGGAGGCGAGACTATCGTTTTTGAGATAGAGCTTATTAAGGTCTTAAAGCCTGGCGAACTAGCTGAGGCGGCAAGAAAAATTCATGAAAAAGAGCAAAATGAGGGCATTAAAAAGCCTCATTAAGGCATAAATGGAGTTAAAAATGCAAAATCAAAATAGCAGAAGAGCCTTCTTTAAACGCATGGCAGTTGTGGCTGCTGGTGCTAGCGTGGCAAGTAGTGGTTTTGCTTTTAAGAGTGAAGAGAGTGCGAAAAAACCACATTTTGGCATGATATTTGACCAAAACAAATGCGTCGGCTGCACGGACTGTGAAGTGGCATGTAGAAAGGTAAATTTAGTCCCAAAAGGGCAGATGAGACTTTTTGTAGAGGATAAGACTGATCCAAAGAATTTGCTCGATAAAAGATATGTAAGAGTATCTTGTCAGCAGTGTGAGGATGCGCCTTGCGTGGCTGTTTGCCCAACAAAAGCCTGTCACAAGGATATAAAAACTGGCATCCAAACTACAAACATAGATGACTGCATCGCCTGCAAATACTGCATCGTAGCCTGTCCTTACGACGTTAGATATATCGATAAGTTTAGTCACTCAGCCCAAAGCTGTAACTTCTGCATAGATACAAATTTAAAGGATAAAAAAGATCCAGCCTGCGTCGAGGCGTGCAGATATGAGGCTTTGGTATTTGGCGATTTAAACGATGAGAGCTCGCACATTAGCCAGCTTTTAGCTGTCAAAGATAGCATAAGGCTAAGAGCAGAACTTGGCACAAAACCAAGCCTTAGATATATTCCTAAAGTAAAAGCGGGGGTGTAAGATGGATGGTGCATTAAATTTCACTGCGACATTTTCGCACGCAGTTGAGTGGGGCTGGCCGATCGCTGTTTATCTTTTGCTAGCTGGTATGAGTGGCGGAGCGCTAATAGCTGCCATAGTTCTAAAGCGCTACAAAAGGCAAGATGGCTTTAGTCCATTTTTTAAGGCTGCTTCGCTTTTAGCCTTTGTTAGCATCATGCTTGGTATGGTTTGCTTGATAGCTGACCTTGAAAAGCCACTTTTGTTTTGGAAAATTTTGATTAATTACAACTTCACATCGGTTATGTCTATCGGTGTAGCCGCGCTTTGCGTATTTATACCGCTTAGCTTTTTGATGTGTCTATACGCTTTTGGTGCGGAGTTAAAGTCATTTTGTGGCTTTTTTGATGGCGTGATGAAAATTTTATCGCCACTTTATCCGCTCTTAAGCGCGCTTTGCCTGCTTTTTGCGGTTATCATTTGCGCATATACAGGCTTTTTGATCTCGGTGCTTATTAGATTTCCACTTTTAAACACTGCTGTTTTACCAGCGCTTTTCATAGCTTCAGGGCTTAGTGCTGGCATAAGTGGTAGCAGCTTGATAGCGGCACTATTTTTCAAAGAAGATCCACACTCAAGCGACCTTAGCTCGCTTCATGGCGTGGAGTTTTACGTCTTATGCGCTGAAATTTTACTCATTTTAATGCTTTTTGTATCGCTTTTGCTTGGCTCAAGCTATCAGCAAGGCGCGGCAGTTGCATTTTATAGTGGCGATTGGGCTAAATTCTTTTGGCTTGGGGTTGTTTTAGTTGGCTTTGTCTTGCCTCTTGTTTTAAATTTCGCACTTGGCAAGATGAAATTTAGCTTCTACCTTGGCTCATTTGCAGCAGTCGTTGGCGTTTTACTGCTTAGGGTTTTTATACTTTATGCAGGACAGACTTATAGCATTTAAGGCTTAAGGGCAGGTGATGAAAATTTTAAACATCTATCGCTTGTCTTTAATATTATTATTTATCCTTGCTTTTGGTGCAGGGGCGGCGACCTTTTTGGAAAATTTTTATGACACACAGACGGCTAGAGTGCTTGTTTATGAAGCGCTCTGGTACGAGTGCGTCATGGCAGCTTGCGTTATTTGTTTAGCCATTAGCATCGTAAAAACCAAGATGTATAAGAAATTTGGCGCATTTTTGATACATCTTGCTTTTATCGTTATATTTATCGGTGCTGCGCTTACAAGATACTTTGGCGAAGAGGGTGTATTGCATCTTAGAGTGGGCGAGAGCGGCAACTATATGCAAAGCACAAAGCCCTATTTGAGAGTGCAAATTTCAAATGAAAGTTTTGAATATCCACTAAAACTTAGCCTGCTTGGCAAAAACGACTTTCGCTTTAAAAAAGATATAAATGGCAAAGAATTTGAGATAAAGATAACTGGCTACAAAAAGGATGAGAAAAACGCTCCAGCCACACTTAGCATAGAGGCTGGCTTTGCTAATGAAAAGAGCAAGAGCGCCAAGCTAAAAGGCGGAGCTGGATACGATCTTGAGCCAAGCATTTTAAGCTTTGATGGGCAAGAGGCGAAATTTTACTTTAGCTCACGAGCGATAAATTTACCATTTACACTAAGGCTTGATAAATTTATCCTAGAGCGCTACGCAGGGCTAAATAGCCCATCATCTTACACGAGCAAAGTAAGCATCGCAGATGTCGAGCATGAAATTTCACTAAATCACCCACTAAGCATCATGGGCTATAAAATTTTTCAATCATCATACGACGCTGACGAGCTTGGAAGCGCCTTTGAGATCAGCTTTGATCCTGGTAAAGTGCCAACTTATATCGGATATTTTCTACTTTGCCTTGGCTTTGTGGGAAATTTATTTAGCAAAAAGAGTCGATTTTTTAGACTTTGCAACTTCATAAAAGGCACGCAGCTTGCATTTTTAGCCCTGCTTTTACTAAATGCCACGCCAAATTTCGCAAGCGATGAAGCCATAAATTTTAAAGCTCATGCAGATAAATTTGCCAAAATTTTAGTTCAAACTGATAGCAGGATCGCCCCAGCTAGCTCTTACACAAGGGCGGTAATAAGTAAAATTTCAACCAAAACGACGCTCTTTGGGCTTAGCAGCGATGAGCTGATGCTCTCTTTTGCCATCTCGCCACAAGAGTGGATGGATAAAAGGATAGTAAAGATCACGAGCGAGCGTGTGGGCGAGCTTCTTGGAGTTAGCGAGAAATTTGCTAGCTTTAATGACGTCTTTAACGAAAATGGCGAGTATAAGCTGGCTAAATTTGTAGAGGCTGCAAATGAAAAATCCGCCTCAAAAAGAGATAAATTTGATAGCGATGTCATTAAATTTGACGAGAGGCTAAATGTCTTATACCTTGCGCTAAAGGGCGAAATTTTAAAATTTATCCCAGCTAAAGATGGTGACGCGATCACGTGGCTAGGCGTAAATGAAGCCTTTAGCAAAGATGAAATTTCAAACGAGTTTAAAAGCGTTTTAGGCGCTTACATAGAAAATTTAAGCCTTTGCGTAAAAAGCGGTGAGTGCGCAGGGGCTGATAAGAGTTTGGAGCAAATTTCAAGCTATCAAAGAAGCACTCTAGGCTCTCTTGCGCCAAGCGAGGCAAAGGCCAGCATTGAAGTGCTTTACAATCAAATGGAGATATTTAAATTTCTTATCTATTTTTACATGATCCTAGCTCTTGCTTCGCTCGCCCTTGGCTTTTATAGGATATTTTTTGGGAGGAAATTTAGATTTGAAAGGGCGCTTAGCCTTGCATTTTTCACTGCCTTTGCGGTGCATGCTCTAAATTTAGCCCTACGCGCTTACATCTCAGGTCACGCACCTTGGAGCGATGCTTATGAGAGTTTAGTCTATATCTCGCTTATAAGCGTGCTAGCTGGAGTGCTATTTTTCAAGCATCAAAGCTTCGCACTAGGCGCTGCTTCGCTTTTTGCAAGTGTTAGCTTGCTAGTAGCTCATCTAAATTTTATAAACCCACAGATAACAAATTTAGTCCCAGTTTTAAAGTCGTTTTGGCTTAGCGTGCATGTAAGCGTCATTACAGCAAGCTACGGCTTTTTAGGCTTTGGCTTTGTGCTTGGGCTTGTGGGACTTATATTAATGGCTCTAAAAAATGACAAAAATAAGCAAAAGCTTAGCGAGCAGATAAGATACCTAGCCGCCACCGACGAGCTAAGCCTTATCATAGGACTTAGCTTGCTAACTATCGGAAATTTCCTTGGCGGCGTCTGGGCGAACGAGAGCTGGGGCAGATACTGGGGCTGGGACAGCAAAGAGAGCTGGTCATACATCACGATCATCGTCTATGCCATAGTGCTTCATCTAAGGTTTATACCAAAGCTAAGGGGTGTTTTTGCCTTTTTAACAGCTAGCGTGCTATCATTTGCTTCGGTGCTTTTTACATATTTTGGAGTAAATTTCTACCTTAGCGGGCTTCACTCATACGCAAATGGAGAGAGCTTTGGCGTTTCTGGGCTAATATATTTGATCTTGGCAGCTCTTGCCTTGCTAATCGCCCTAGCCTACCGCGGCAGAGATATAAAAGTAGTTTAGGAGATGTGATGAAGAGTTTGGTTTTATTGGCTGCTAGTTTGTGCGTTTTAAATGCTGGCTACATCAAAGAGGCCTTAAGTGCAAAAGATGATCATAACAAACTAGCGCAAATTTATGAAGATGCTTGCAACAAAGAGAAAAAGGCATCAGGCTGCTACAACCTAGCTGTGCTTTACAGCAGGGGCGACGGCAATGTCAAAAAAGATGAGGCAAAGGCGGCAATGCTCTATGAAAAGGCTTGCGATCAAAATTTCTCTATGGCTTGTAGCAATCTTGGCTATGTATATGAAAATGGTAAAGGCGTAGAAAAAGACCTAGCAAAAGCAGTTAAATTTTATGAAAAAGCATGCAGTGACAACGAGGGCTGCACGGAGCTTGGCTTGCTCTATGCAAACGGCACTGGCGTGAGAAAAGATCTAAAAAAGGCAAAAGAGCTTTACGAGAAGGCTTGCAAGGCAGGGGACGGCATGGGATGTAGCAATCTTGGCTACCTATACGCTCAGGGCGAGGGCGCCGAGAAAGACTACGCAAAAGCCAAAACATACTACGAGATGGCCTGCGCAAACGAAGCTGGCATAGGGTGTGATAATCTTGGCTTTTTATATGTCTATGGCCAAGGGGTTGATCAAAACCTTACAAAAGCGACAAAACTTTACGAGCAAGCGTGCATATACGCCTATGAAAAGGGCTGCAACAACTACGCTATCATGCTAGCTGAGGGCAAAGGCGTGAAAGAGGACGTAGAAAAAGCACGTGAAATTTTCACTAAAAGCTGCAAAAATGGCTTAAAAGAGGCGTGTGAGAATTTGGAAATTTTAGGAAAGAATTGATGAGTTTTAAAAACTGGGGCAATAAAGAGGCAAGCCTAGAGGCACTTTATCTACTAGACAGCGCCTTTTTAGAGCCAGATGAAGAGTATCTACGGCTCATTTCTAAAAAAGAGGATGAAAATAGCCTAAGATACGTGGTAGATAACGGGCAGGGCGATCTACTCGATGTGATATTTACGCGTGAGGCGGTACTTGTTAGAGGGTTTGATCATGAAAATGAGTTAAATCCGCTTAGCATGTCAGATAAAAGCGTGATAGAGCAAATTTATAGTGGCGAGGCTGCTAAATTTCGCTCTTACTTCTTGCCAGATGAGATAGAGCAGACGACCTTTTTTATCTGGTATGACGGGACGGAGCATCAAAATTTAGTCGGTGGCAATAACGGCGGACGCTGGCTGCTTGGCTATGCATTTGATGAGTTTGATAAATTTAGTGAGTTTGTAAAGGGCTATTACGAGATAGACTTTGATGATGAGATGTTAAAAAAGCTCTATGAAAAGGGCGAGTTAGAAAAAGAGAGATTAAAGGAGATAAGATGAAATTTATAGCTTTGTTGCTTAGTGCGGTTTTTGCCTTGTGGGCTGGAAATTTGACGAGTGAGGCAAACATAAACGCCTATAAAGGGGCAAAAGAGCGCATCGAGCTGCCAAAGGACGCAAGATGTGCGGTGTGTGGCATGCCTATAAAAAACAAGCAGTGGGCGACACTTATCAAGACTGGTGGCAAGGACTATTACTTTGACGGCGTAAAAGATATGGCGCAATTTTACTTTGCTGATGAGGTGGCGAAAGAGGCTTATGTGAGTGATTATTACACGCTTGAAAAGCTTGATGCAAAAGAGGCGTTTTACGTTCATGGCTCAAACGTTTTTGGACCGATGGGCGAGGAGTTTATCCCATTTAAAGACGAAGCAAAGGCAAATAGCTTTATGAAAGATCACGCTGGCAAAGGTGTCATAAAATTTGACGAGATAAAGACATTTACTGGTAAATAAAGTGAAATTTCTAGCATTTTTGGCGTTATTTTTTGGACTCTCTTACACGCTTTTAGCGGCGCACTACCTTAGCTTTGACCGCAAAGCAAAGCAAGATGAGCTAAGAGAAATTTCAAAGATAACAAGGGCAAATTTAGCTTCTAGCTTTAGCCTAAAAGAGCAAAAAGGCTTTGTCTATGATAAGTAGAAATTTCATAAACTACGCTGTGGTCCTGCTCTTTAAAGACAAAAAGGACCACCTTTTTAGCTTTTGTCTATTTGCGCTCATTATCTTCGTGTTAAGCTCTGTGCTTTTCATCTCTGGCTCGATCCAGCATGATCTCATAAGCTTGGTAAAAGATAGATCAAGCATCGTTGTTAGCGCGTTTCGTGCTGGTAAAAACGATCTCATGCACCCTGGCTACATCTACGACATCTCAAAGATCGATGGCGTGGCTGACGTTAGGGGTGTGGTTGATGGGGAGTACTACTTCGTGCAAAAGCGCGTTCGGTTTCATCTATATGAGGATGATGGCCTAAAAGAAGACGAGATGATCGTTGGTGAGGGCGTAAAAGCCGCTATGAACGAGCTTTACTATGAGGGGAGCTTTAACTTCTTAACAGAAGAGCGCATGATACCGGTAAAAATTCTAAAAACCATGCCAAAACAAAGCGGACTTATCACAAATAACGCGATATTTTTGCACCCAAATACCTTGCGAGCTATCTTAAATTTAAAAGACGAAGAATACACAAAGCTCTATGTCGATGTGCCAAATAGCGAAGAGATCAGCCAAGTGGCCTTAAAGATAGAGAATTTATATCCAAACTCATTTGCCATTAGCATAGAAGACGAGGTGGCAAACATTAGGCATCTTTACTACTATAAGGGTGGAATTTTTATGAGCATTTATGTTAGCGTTATGCTCATTTTTTTCGTGCTACTTAAAAACCAAATTTCGCTGGCTTATGGCAACAAAAAGCGTGAGATAGCCATTTTGCGAAGCATCGGCTTTAGTATAAAAGAGATCATCTTTTTAAAATTTATACAAAATTTCATCGTTAGCGTTAGCGCCTTTTTGCTTGGCGTTATGTTAGCTTATCTCTTTGTGTTTGTCTTTAACGCTCCATTTTTAAAGGGGATATTTTTAGGCGATGAGCTTTTAAATTTTACAAATTTCACGCCTATTTTGGAGTTTGATAAGCTCTTTTTGATCTTTGTCTTTGGTGTTATACCATTTTTGGCATTTGTGCTTATCCCATCGTGGCATGTGGCATGTGGCGACATAAATGAGGGGCTAAAATGATAAACATTAGAGGCGTTAGCCTAGTCTATAACCAAGGCAAACAAAACGAGTTTTGCGCTCTAAAAAATATAAATTTAGATGTTAATAACGGCGAGTTAGTCATACTAAAAGGCGTTAGCGGAAGTGGTAAAAGCACCCTACTCTCGCTCATCGCCCTACTTCAAAAGCCAACTAGCGGAGAAATTTTGATAGACGGCACCAACATAGCAAAGCTGCCTGACGCATTTTGCTCCGAGCTTAGACATAAAAGGCTTGGGCTTGTCTTTCAAAATTTTAATCTCATAGAGGGCTTAAGCGTCTATGAAAATTTGTTAGCTCCGTTTGCTCTAACAAATTTCAAGGCAAATGTGTGTGAAGAGATGATAAAAAAGGCTCTTGAGTTTGCAAACATCTCTCACAAAAGAGATGAAAATGTATCAAATTTAAGCGGTGGCGAGCGCCAAAGATGTGCGGTGGCTAGGGCTTTGTCAATGGATGCGGATATAATTTTGGCTGATGAACCAACGGCAAATTTAGATAGAGATAACGCATGTGCGTTTTTAGGCCTACTTGAGTCATTTAAGGCGCTTAAAAAAAGCGTCATAGTTGCCACTCACGATAGCATTTTTGACGAGCTGGGCGCAACTGATAGAGTTGTTAGCCTACAAAATGGAGAGATAGTATGAGTGTATTTTTATCAAACGCCGTTATCGCCTTTTTGTTAGCGGAGTTTGTGCTGTTAGTTTTGATGAGTATTTCGCTATTTTACGTCATTAGGATAGTAAGATCGTGGGACTATAACGCGCTAACATCACTTCAATACTCACTTGAAAAGCAAAACTACCTTGTAAATACGATCTTGCTCTTTAGCGTCTGCACAAAGATCGTTTTGTTTATATTTTTCGCACTTTGTCTAAACGAGCTCTCTGACATCGTGCCAGGGGCTATGTGCTCAGCTGGCGTAATCGGCTCAAATAAATTTGGCGGCATCTTGATGCTCACTAAAATTTTGCTGATATTTGGGCTTGGTATCTGGCTGGTTATAAACAAACTCGACTTACAGGCTCTAAATTTCCCATATCTAAAGAAAAAATACGCAATTTTCATCTGCCTTTTTGTGATGATACTAATAGAGCTTGGCATAGAAATTTCGTTTTTTTATAACATCCCGCTAAAAGTGCCAGTCTTTTGCTGCTCGGTCACTTTTCAGGCTCCAAAGCTGCCGTTTGGTTATACAAATTTTGGCTTAGTAAGCGCCTTTTTCGTGCTATTTTTTGTCATTTTGGCGCTAAATTTCTTAAAGCAAAGCATGGCAAGCTTTGTGGCAAATTTGCTATTTTTAGTGCTTAGCTACTACGCTATCACCTACTTTTTTGGCCTTTACGTTTATGAGCAGCCAAATCACAAGTGCCCATACTGCATGTTAAGAAGCGACTATTTTTACGTTGGCTACCTCATCTGGGGCACTTTGTTTTTGGGTATTTTTTACGGCCTTATGCCATATCTTGTGGAGATCATCACAAAGACAAACTACTCACACAAGCTTAAATTTTCATCGATCTGGCTAAGTGTTTGCGTGCTGATCTGCTCGCTTTACGTGCTTAAATACTATTTGTTAAGAGGATTTTTATTTTGATAAAGCAAATTTTTTCTCTTTGTTTATTGGCTCTAGTCTTAGCCGTGCTAGCCTATAATGCTGACATAAGCGATGATAAAATTTTAGTCCTAAATAACGGCAAATTTGAGCCCATAGAGCAGCTAACGCCAAATAAATTTATATGTTATGAGAGCAGGACGCTCATCGCTGATAACAACGACACAGCTCAGGCGATCATGCCAAATGGCGACATCTACTTTTTTAACGACGTCACAAATTCTTTCATCTGGTATATGGCGCAAAAGAGCAAAGATAAGATCAAGCTGTTTGTCTATTCAAGAGATACAAACCGCTACATCCTAGCGCAAGATGCATGGTACTCGAGGGTCGATATTACGCCGATGGGATACGGCATAGGGGCGTATGAGTTTCACACTTACGGCATAAACGATAACTACTTTAAAGAGGTCTTGCTCTATGCAGCACGCGGCGAAACACTGCTAAATCCATATATAAACATCCTACTTTCAGAAAATAAGATATAAATTTAGAGAAGCTCTAAATTTGTTAGAGCTTACTAGGTTGTTTTTGGTATCAAGGCGCTATTCGTTTAATTTTTTATAAAAATCGCATCCTGATTGAAACCCTAATTTGCAAGCCTTACCAAAATATTCTTTTGCTATGTGATAGTCTTGTTTTGCGCCTTTGCCTTTTAGATAAAAAGCTCCTAAATTAAAACAACCGCGATTGTATCCACCATTGCAAGCTTTTTTATACAATTCTACTGATTTACTGTAGTCTTGTTTTACACCTTGACCGTTTTCATATAAAATTCCTAAACTAGAACAGCTATCACTAACTCCATCATCACAAGCTTGTTTGTATAGATCGGCTGCTTTATAATAGTCTTGTTTTACACCTTGACCAATATTGTATAAAATCCCTAAATTGTAACAGCTAGTGCTATATTTGTCACTGCAAGCTTTTTGCCATAATTGAGCTGCTTTATAATAGTCTTTCTCTACGCCATGACCGTTTATATATAAAACTCCCAAATTATGGTAGGCTTGGGCAACATTGCCATCACAAGCTTTTTTGTATAGTTTGACAGCTTTGGTATAGTCTTGCTCTACTCCTTGTCCTCTTTCATAAAAACCACCTAGATTATAGCAACCAATAGCATCTTTACTATCACAAGCGTGTTTATACAAGGCGGCTGCTTTATTATAGTCCTGTGCCACACTTTGACCGTTTTCATATAAAGTTCCTAAATTAGTGCAACTATCAATATCCCCACCATTACAACCTCTTTGCCATTGCTTGGCAGCTTTATCAAACTCGCCTTTATTATAAGCTTCAACCCCAAGCTCAAAAAGATCTTCGCAAAAGCCAGTGGTTAGTAATATCACAGATAAAAGAACAGCCTTTTTCATTTTTTCTCCATTTTACAAATTCGTAGTTATTGTGGTCTGGCCTGCCTCTTTGTTAGAGAAGCAAACCTAATGTTAGTATCTAACGTTATTAACTTTTAAAAAGTCTCTTAGGTCTTCGTATTCGCTATTTTCGAAGTAGCGCCATTTGCCAGGCTTTAGCATATCAAGGCTAACGCGTCCAAAACTAACACGTTTTAGATCCATCACTTCAAGGTCAAAGTAGCCAAAGAAGCGGCGTAGCTCTCTGTTTTGACCCTCATTGATGATGACCTTTAGTTTTGTGTAGCCACCGCTTGAGCCAAATACTTTGTAAGCTAGAAATGGCTTAAATTCCATTGATTTTATAGTGGTTTTTGCGTGCGCGCCTTTGGTGGCATCCTTGGCGAAAAAGCCATTTGTCATCGCCTCTATCACCTCTTTTGTCACTTCGCCTTTTACCTTTAGGTAGTATTCGCGCTCTAGATCGCTATTCATTAGCGCTGTGGCGATCGCTGGAGCGTCAGTTAGTAAAAGTAGCCCCTCGCTTGCGTAGTCTAAGCGTCCCACGCTAACAAATTTTGCAAATTTCTTATCTAACGTGTCATATATCGTCTTTCGTCCGCGGTCATCTTTTTTGCTAACTAGCTCGCCCTTTTGTTTGTGATAAACGATAACGGTAAATTCCTTTTTTAGCTTTATTAAACGGCCATTTATGCGCACTTTGTCATCTTCATCCACGCTTGTGGCAAGGTCGCTAACCACACGCCCTGCTATGCTAACCTTGCCAGCTTTTATCAGCTCATCTGCCTCACGGCGTGAGTAGTTTGTGTTGTGTGAGATAAATTTATTTAGTCTTGTTTTTTCCATTTTATAGTCCTAAATTTGCAAGGTCATGGATGTGTAAAACGCCCACAGGCACACCATTTTCTACGACAGCTAGAAGCTGAATTTTATACTTTTCTATTAAAGCTAACGCATCTACGGCTAACATCTCTTTGTCATTTATCTCTTTTGGATGCATGGTTGCAAATTTCATCGCTGGTTCTTCTAGGTCAAAGTCCTCTCTCATAAGCGCGCGCCTAAGATCGCCGTCACTTAAAAGAGCGTCTAGCACACCATCTTTATCGACGATGAGAACCGTGCCAAGCTTGCCATGTGTCATCGTATCGATCGCACTTTTTAGGCTTGCATTCCAGCGGACTATCGGCAAATTTTCGCTTCTCATCACGTCTTTAACCTTCAAAAATAGCCTCTTACCAAGGCTGCCACCTGGATGAAAATTTGCAAAGTCCTCTTTTTTAAATCCTCGCTTTTGCATCAAACAAACAGCTAACGCATCGCCAAGAGCTAACGTTAGCGTGGTTGATGCTGTTGGGGCGGCATTTAGTGGGCACGCCTCTTTCTCTACATTTATATCTATAAAAGCGTCGCTAAATTTACCAAGCGAGCTTGTCTTGATTCTTGCCATGGCGACTATTTTTACGCCAAAGCGCTTTACATGAGGCAAAATTTTGATAAGCTCATCGCTCTCACCACTAAAACTAATGGCTAACAAAACATCGTCTTTTTCTATCATGCCAAGGTCGCCGTGCATGGCCTCTGTTGGATGTAAGAAAAAGCTTGGCGTGCCAGTGCTTGCAAGCGTAGCAGCGATCTTTGCGCCCACATGACCGCTCTTACCTACACCTGTGACTATGACCTTGCCCTTTGCGTTATATATCAAATTTACAGCGTCTTCTATGGCTAAATTTTTCGCATGCCTTAAAAGTTCGTTTGCTTCTATCTCTAAAACTCTAGCTGCGATTTGGTTCATTGTCTGCATAAATTTCCCTTACATTAGATAGATGATCGGCACGATAGTTGGGTACTTTTTGACCTTTCTAAAGATGTGCTTTCTGATCACTTGACGCACTTGTGACTCAAGTAGTCTGCTATCTTTCAAAAGCTCCTCTTTGACGTTACTTAGATACTGCTCTAGCACGCCCTCCATCTCTTTTCTAAACTCGGCGTCTTGTTTGTCGCCCACAAGGCCGTAGCTGATGACGCGAGGCTTGTTGATGAGTTTTGCGCCGTGACGTGAAATTTGAGCGATTATCATGACGACGCCTGCTTCAGCGAGGTTTTGTCTGTCGATGACGACGTCGTCTGCGATTTGTTTATTTATTTGATTGTCTATGAAGACTTTGCCAGTTTTTACAGTTTTTACACGTTTTAGGTATTTTTGACAAACCTCCATTTGATCGCCGTCACTCATTAGATAGATATTTCTCTCATCCACACCACAGCTAATGGCCGTCTCTTTGTGCTTTGCGATGTGGTTGTACTCTCCATGCACCGGCAAGAAAAATTTTGGCTTTATGAGGCGAAGCATCAGCTTTTGCTCTTCTTGTGCTGCGTGGCCGCTGACGTGGATCTCGCTAAAGTCTTGGTAAGCGACGCTCGCACCTGATTTTAGTAAGAAATTTAGCACCGTTGAGACGCTGTTTTCGTTGCCTGGGATAGCTTTTGAGCTGATGATTATCTGATCGCTTGGCTTTATCTTTATATATTTGTGCTCATCTGTAGCCATGCGGTAAAGCGCGCTCATGGTCTCGCCCTGGCTGCCAGTAGTGACGATAAGTACCTCATCATCTTTAAATTTACCAACCTCGTTTGCATCGATAAAAATTTTCTTATCAAGCTTGATGTAGCCAAGCTCCATCGCAGTGTATAAATTTCTCTCCATTGATCTGCCGATGACACAGACTTTGCGGTTGTATTTTAAGCCCCACTCGATCGCTTGATAGACGCGGTGGATGTTTGAGCTAAATGTGCTCATTATGACGCGGCCTTTTGCTTTTGAAAATATCGCGTCAAAGGTCTTGCCAACGCTGCTTTCACTCTTTGTAAAGCCCTCTTTGTAGCTGTTTGTGCTATCGCTTAATAGACAGAGCACGCCACGCTCACCATAATACGCTAGTCTGCCAAGGTCTGTTGGGTAGCCATCTATCGGCGTGTGGTCGATCTTAAAGTCGCCTGTATGGATGATCGTGCCAGCCTTTGTCGTGATCGCAAGTGCCGAAGCGTCGATGATAGAGTGGGTTATATGTATCCACTCGACCTCAAAGTCACCTATGAGATATGGCTTTCTTTTTTCGACCGATCTAAAGAGTGAGCGCTCTTGTTTTAGTCCGTGCTCTTCAAATTTATTATTTATCATGCCTAGTGGTAAAGGTGTGGCGTAGATAGGAAATTTAAACTCTTTGTAAAAGTAAGGCACTGCGCCGATGTGATCCTCGTGTGCGTGAGTGATGATGACGCCTTTTATCTTATCTTTTATCTTGCGAACGTAGTCGAAGTCTGGGATGAGGATATCCACGCCGTGCATGCTCTCGCTTGGAAAGCTCATGCCGATATCAACGATTATAGCGCTAGTTTCAGTTTCAAAGACCGTCATATTGCCGCCGATCTCTCCAAGACCGCCAAGTGGAGTTATGCGAATTTTATGTTCGCTTGAGTTTAGGTATTTTAGTGGCTCAAGTCTTAGCTCGTGAGTGGCTTTGTTTGCCTCCATCGCGCTTGCGATATCTTGTTGCCACTGCTCGTTGCCATTTAGCTTTGCGGGTAAATTTTTTTTTGGTTTTTTAGTCTTTTTTGGCTTCTCTTTTTGCTCTTTTGCCTCGTTTTTGGCTTCAGCTTTTGGCTCTTGTTTTGGCTTTTCTTTTTGCTGTTTTTGCTCTTTTGGCTTATTGTTTTCGCCAGTTTTGTTTTGATTTTTGTTATTTCTTTGCTTTTTTGGACGAGGATTTTGACTTTTTGGCTCAGCGTGCGTTTTGGCTTCAGCCTGCTCTGCTGCAAAGAAGTTATCTATCACGCTTTTGCTTGCTAGTGAGGTTTGCTCGGTAGTTTCGCCATCTTGTTTTGGCTTATTTTTTGGTCTAAATCTTCGTCTTTTGTTGTTTTTACTTTGGTTAGTTACAACTTTCTCTTCGTTTTTGTCGTTCATTATCTTCCTTTAATCTTTCAAATACTTTTAGATAAGAATCGACATCTAGCTCGTGTGGACGTAAATTTTGAGCTAAGCCTAGGTCTTCAAAAATTTCTTCTAACGCCTTTTTGTCAAAATTTGTGGATAAATTTTTCAAAAGCGTCTTTCTTGGCGAAGCAAACGCAGCTCTTAAAAATGCTTTAAAAGCCTCGTATTGTTTTGCATCTTTGAATATCCCGTCTTTGCCAAAAATCTTTTTTGTTTTTTGTAGTTTGATGACTGAAGATGTGACCTT
This sequence comes from Campylobacter concisus, assembly GCF_902460895.1. GTDB lineage: Bacteria > Campylobacterota > Campylobacteria > Campylobacterales > Campylobacteraceae > Campylobacter_A > Campylobacter_A concisus_BC. The sequence goes on from NZ_CABPVL010000004.1 coordinate 338,692, forward strand.
CGGAGGTGGATTAAAAAGCTTTGCATCCACGTCAAACAAAAGCTCACACCTGCCTTGCAGTGAAGCGAGGATCGATAAAGCGCTAAATTCTTTATCCCTGCTCTTTGCACTAAATTTAAGAGCAACCTCTTTTTGTATCATCACAATAAGCCCAAGGCATTTTTCGTCATCTATCGCATTTAGTATCATCTTCGTAGCAACGTAATAGGGCAAATTTGCGACCAAAAAGTAGTTCTCGCTACTTAGTCCGCCCTCTTCTTGCCACTGCTCTAAAGCATCTTTACAAAAAAGTTTTAATTGTCCATTTTGGATCTCATTTGCAAATTTGACCTTTAAAATTTGAAATAGCTCACAATCTATCTCAAAAGAGGTCGTCTTGTAAATTTGCAAAAGTCTAAATGTCAAATCACCTAAGCCAGGCCCAATCTCAACGACGTTTGCTACGTCCTTGGGTATCGCTTGGATGATCTTATCTAGTGTCGCTTTGTCTTGTAAAAAATTCTGTCCAAAGTGCTTTTTTGCCTTTATCATAGCCGCGATATTAGCCAAAAATTACTTATACTATGATTACAAGTTTAGTTTAATCATATATAAAATGGACTATAATCACTAAATAACAACAAAATAAGGCGCAAATTTGAGTAGGGCAAATACCTTAAAATACTTTTTATTATCACAATATTTAGAGCCAAAAACCTTAGACGAGCCAAAAAAGACAAATAGCAAATTTAAAAAATCAATGGACCTTGAGATCGCAAGTTTCGATGAGAAATTTATGCAAATTTTAAGAGCATTTGATAGGTCACTTTTAAAAAATGGTGTAGAAATTTCGATTTACGGCGGCATTTTTGAGACTGACTTACTCGCCCTTGCGATATCAAAGCTAGCAAAGGTAAAATTTGAAAAAGAGCAAATTTTAGAGGAGCTACGCTCTGAGCAAACTAGCTTTGAAAAGGCATTTTGTTATAAGCTTAAGCTCTCTGGCGATCTAGTATTTTGCAAAAATGAGCAAAGTTTTGCTTTAAAAGATGCAAATTTAGATGATGAGCTAAGCCCATTTTTCACGCCAAACTCATCAAATGAGCTCTTTATCCCAACGGCTCCTTGGGCGATGGTGCGTCTAAACCACCTAAAAGAGATCAGCCAAAACGACTTTAACAAAGAGTGCGAGCACATCAAGGATAAAATTTCTATCCACAAAGAGAAAATGAGGCTTAGCGACTATGTAAAAGCGATGCACGAGGAGCTAAAAAGCTCGCTAAAGACGCCATTTTGTAAAGATGTGATCAGGCTTGAAGTAAGGATCGCTGATCCAAATTTTAAAGATATGGACGGCCTTTTAAATAGCTTTTTTATAGATGATATAAATTTGCTTATCAAATTTTACGAGTCAGGCAGGACGCACGAGCTAACGGATCAGTTTTTAGACGAGGGCAGTGAGAATAAATTTGAGAGGCTTGATGTTAGAGACGAGCTAAATCAAAGGGTGGTAAGGGACTTTTTTAAGGCTGAGCACTACCCTAGATCGGCCTTTGCAAGTGACTTTGCCTTAAATTTCTCACAGCAAATGGCTCTAAACAATATAATAGAGAAATTTAAAGACGGAAATGGTGGAATTTATAGTGTAAATGGCGCTCCAGGCACTGGGAAAACGACGCTTTTAAAGGACGTGATGGCTGAGGTTGTCACGCTTAGGGCGATGAAGCTCGCGCAAATGAGCAGACACGATATCTTTAAGCCAGTCTATGACAGCGACGAAAAGGCGCTTTATTTTAGGCTAAATGACGAGCTTCAAGGCTACGAGATGGTCGTTAGCTCTTGTAACAACGGCGCGGTTGAGATTTTGAGCAAGGAGCTAAGCCAGTTAAAGAGCATAGGGGATTATGCGGGCGAGATTGATTATTTTAAATTTATAGCCACAAGGCTGCTCTCGGCTGATGAAAAGAGTGAATTTGGCGAGAAGTCCTTTATCTCAAAGCCAGCTTGGGGGCTATTTTGCGTGGCGCTTGGATCAAAGCAAAACAAGTCAAATTTTGTTTTTAACGCAATTAACGGCGTAAAGATCGAGGCTACTCACAGCCAGTTTGACAAGATCGCAAGCGAATACGGCGAGTTTTTGGAGCAAGATGGCTTTTTGATGGGGCTTGGCAAGTACCTTGTAGTGGGCGAGGGCGTAGATGACTTTGACGTGGCAAAGGAGAAATTTAACCTTGCACTTCATGAGGTAAATTTGCTTTTTAGTGAGATCAGGATCAAAGAAGAGGAGCTAAAGAGCCTAAAAAGTGAGCTAGCTGATGTCGATAGGAGGCTTGAGAGCTACTACTCGGCCAAGCAGATAGAGGAGCTTTTAGAGCCTTTAGAGGACGAGCATGATGAAATTTTGGCTAAGCTGGGGGATAAAAAGGCGGAGGCAGAGGAGCTAACAAGACTTGTTAGTCAAAATGAAGCTTTGCAGGAGTATTTAAGCACGCCAGAAAAGCCGCCATTTTTTCTCTTTCAGCAGATTTTTAAGACAGAGGCCTTTGAAAAGTATAATGACGAAGCGTTAAAGGTTGGCGAGATAAACCGCCAGATAGCCGAGCAAAATTTAAAAGCTAGCAAGCAAAATGGCGAGAGCAAAGAGAAAAACGAAGCAAGGCTAAATGAGCTAAAAAGCGAGATAGCAGTGCTTGAGAGCAGGGCAGCAGAGCTTGGCACTAAGATAAATCTCTACAAAAGGCTAAAAAGCGACTTTGCTAGACGTCAAAAGATACTTGGCAGGAGCGAGGAGCTAGATATCTTTCTAAACGGCAGCTTCAGCGAGAGTAATGACGAAATGCAAAAGAGTATGCCATTTATGATGGAGTTTGGCATAGACCAGAAATTTCACAAGACAAAGCTTTTTAAGGCTAGGATAGAGCTTTTCAAAGAGGCGCTAAATTTGCACAAAGCTGCCATTTTTGCTTGTAAAGAGGCTGTTAGGACAAATTTACGTGCCCTTAGCGTTATCTTTAACGATGAAAAGATGGCTGAGAAAAATGGCTTAGAGGCAAAGCATAGACGCGAGATCATCAAGGGGCTCTTCTTGCTAACGCCTGTTGTTAGCTCAACTTTTGCCTCGTTTAATAACACCTTTAAAGAGCTTTTAAATGGCGATATAGGCATGCTTTTGATAGACGAAGCAGGGCAGGCAAATTTAACTAACGCGTTAGGCGCCTTGCTTCGCTCAAAGATGGCTGTGGTAGTTGGCGACCCGCTTCAGCTTGAGCCAGTCGTAACGCTACCTGTCAGTTTAAATAACGCGATACTTAGCTACTGCGAGGTAAAAGAGGAGTTTAACTTGCTTAAATCCTCTGTGCAACTAAGAGCCGACAAGGTGCAGAATATCGGCACATATATAAAAGGTAGCGGCGAGAGTATCTGGGTCGGCTCACCACTGATCGTGCATAGAAGGTGCGCTAACCCTATGTTTGAGATATCAAACGAGACTACATACGATGATATGATGATACTTGGCAGAAGTGCAGCTAGTAAATTTGTAAACACTAACGTGCAAACAAAGTGGATAGATGTTAGAAGCGAGGAGTGGATAGGAAACTACAACAAAGCCGAGGGCGAGGTGGTTAAAGAGCTCTTGGCAGGCGAGCTAGCTGATGAGAAAAATAACATCAGGATAATAACGCCATTTAAAGATGTTTGTAGAAATTTAAAAGGTACTGGCACTATCCACACGATGCAGGGCAAAGAGGCTGATGTTATCGTATTTGTGTTAGGTGGAGCTACAAAGGGCGCTAGAGCGTGGGCTGCTAGCAAACCAAATCTGCTAAATGTGGCGCTAACAAGGGCAAAAGAGGTTATTTATATAGTTGGAAACCGAGAAAATTGGGCTAGTTTGCCTTACTTTGAGGTGGCAGCTAGAAAGATAGACAAAGGATAAATTTGAATCATTTTGCAAAACGCATAATCCCATGCCTCGACGTAAAAGACGGCAGGGTTGTAAAAGGTGTAAATTTTGTTGGACTTGTCGATGCTGGAGACCCAGTCGAGATAGCTAAAAGATACAACGACGAGGGCGCTGATGAGCTTTGTTTTTTGGATATCACAGCCTCTCACCTTGGTCGTGATACGATAGTTGATGTAGTAAAAAAGGTCGCAAGCAAGCTTTTTATACCGCTAACCGTTGGCGGTGGCATACGCACGATAGATGATATCTCGCGCCTTTTAAATGCGGGCTGCGACAAGGTGAGCCTAAACTCATCGGTGATAAAAGATCCAAATTTGATCGACGAAGCGGCTAAGAAATTTGGCTCGCAATGTGTCGTTGTGGCGATCGATGCCAAAAAGATCGAAAATGGTTATAGCGTTTTTATAAATGGCGGCAGGATCGATACCAAAAAAGATGCCTTTGCTTGGGCAAAAGAGGTCGAGTCGCGTGGAGCAGGGGAGATATTGCTAACGTCTATGGACAACGACGGCGTCAAGCAGGGCTTTAGTCTGGAGCTAACAAAGATATTTAGTGCGCTCTCTATACCGACTATCGCAAGCGGTGGCGCTGGCAAGATGGAGCATTTTAAAGAGGCTTTTGAAGCTGGGGCTGATGCGTGCCTTGCTGCTTCGATATTTCACTTTGGCGAGATCGAGATAAAAAAGCTAAAAGAGTATCTCAAAGCAAATGGCGTTGAGGTTAGGCTTTGATGTTAGTTATCTCGGCTGGAAAAAATGAAATTTTTGACTTTGCCTTGCCTATGGGGGTGGGGCTAGTCGATATGGCGATAAATTTGACAAAGTTTTTGCAAAAAAGATCGTGCATGGGAGCAGATGAAAAGAGTATAAATTTAAAGAATATTGACCCACATTATCTTGCAAAGATCGAGGCTAAATTTGCAAACTCATCAAACCCAGAGCTGCAAAATTTATGCCAAAATTTATCAAAAAATCCTGAGCCAAATTTATATCAGATGCCAGAAAAGATAGTTTTTGTTGGTTCGGCAGGTCTATATAAAGATGGTGAAATTTTGCAAATTTATGAAAGCTCGGTTGGGGCAAATATTGAAATTTCTAGCATAGAAAATAGATCTTACTCGCCCATCGAGTGTGAAATTTCTTCTATTGTTTCACGTGGAACTATCAAAACAAATTCGTCAAATTTCATAACGAAAGACAAAATTTTGGCTCATAAGATGTTTGAAAAGGGATATTTTTTAGAAAATATGGAGTTTTTTTCTGTTCTAAAAGTGGCTCAAATTTTTAAAATTCCAGCTTACGGAATTTTTATAGCGACAAATTTTTGTGATGAAAATGCGCATGCTGATTTTATAAAAAATCACTCTGCGGCCAAAGAGCTACTAACAAAATATGTAAAGGAAAATATGTGAAAAATTTGCTTGATCTTAGCATCGAAGAGTTAAAAGAGTTGGTCTCTCCCTCTTTTAGAGCGACGCAAATTTATGAGTGGGTATACAAAAAAAATGCGACAGAATTTAGTCAAATGCTAAATTTACCAAAGGATATGCGTCAGGATTTGGCTGAGAAATTTTATCTTGATCCTCTAAAATGTGTGAAATTTGAGCAAAGTAGCGACGGCTCGATCAAGTATCTTTTTGAGCTAAAAGATGGTCTAAAGATAGAGAGCGTTTTGCTACCGATGAAAGAGGAGATTAGCGACGAAGACGGTAAGATTAGTCGCCATGCTCGTTACACTGTTTGTGTTAGTTCGCAGGTTGGCTGCAAAATGGGCTGTGCTTTTTGCCTGACAGCAAAGGGCGGGCTTGTTAGAAATTTGACTGCTGGCGAGATCGTAGGGCAAATTTTATGGATAAAAAGAGAGAATAACATACCATACGAGAGGCGCATAAATGTCGTTTATATGGGTATGGGCGAACCGCTTGATAACCTTGCTAACGTTAGTAAAGCGATCAAAATTTTAGCTCTAAATGAGGGTCTAGCCATATCGCCACGACGTCAAACCGTTTCAACTAGCGGCCTTGGTAGTCAGATAAAAAAGCTTGGCGAGATGGACCTTGGTGTCTTGCTGGCCATATCGCTACATGCTGTTACTAACGAGCTTAGAAGCCGCTTGATGCCGATAAATAAGGCGTATAATATCGAGGCTGTTATGGATGCTGTTAGGGGATTTCCTATCGATATGCGAAAGCGTGTGATGTTTGAATACCTTGTTATCAAAGACCTAAATGACAGCGTTAGTGACGCAAAAAAGCTGGTAAAACTGCTACATGGTATCAAGGCAAAGGTAAATTTGATCTACTTTAACCCGCATGAAGGTAGTGAATTTGGACGGCCTGAGCTTGCTAGCATGCTAAAATTTCAAGAATATCTAAGGGATCATGGCGTCACTTGTACGATCAGACAGAGCAAAGGGCTTGATATAAGTGCTGCTTGCGGACAGTTAAAACAGCGAAATGAAAACCCAAAATTTAGAGCTAACGTTAGCGATAAGAGTACAGCTAAAGCAGAAGAAAAACCAACTAACGATAAAACTAACGTGAGTAAAAAATGACAGCTCTTGATATCGCTGAGATAGTTTTTATAGTATTGGTTACTTGCGCTGGACTTGGTTTGATTATGAAAGTCTTAAAAGAGGAAAGATAAATTTCAAAATTAAATTTGAAAAATTTGGCGTGAAATTTTGTGGATGAAAAACAAAAACACAAAGTTGATTGCCAAAATTTAATTCACAATGTGGCGACACTAAAAATCTAATTCTATCTTTTAATAGAAATTCTATTTCAAATTTAAAAGCAAAATTATGAAAAATTTTTATAGATTATTTTTACTAGAAAGAGTTTTTGAAATTCAGATAGTTCGATTATTTGCTTCTTTTGCAAATTTATAAAACTCACTCTCTGCATCAAATTTGCTCTTTATTCTGTAAAAAATTTCATCAAATTTAAATGAAATTTCGTCCGAGTGAAGTAAGAGCCTTTTTGCTCCGGTTAAATTTATCCGCTCACGCTCGCTCACCTCTTTGTCTAAAATTTTCTCGATCTGCGGACGTGACAAACCATAAAGTGGTTCGCCAAGGATCTTGTGTTTCACATGAAACAAATGCAACCGAATTTGATGCTGCCTGCCAGTGAGTGGGATAGCCCGAACCAAAGTTGTATCGATATCGTCAAAATATCTGATCGGAAAAATTTTAGTCACAGCACTCTTGCCATTTTCACAAATTTGCATTCGCATTTTCACATCGTCGTAGTTGTTCGCTAGATCCATCTTAGCATCGATCGTAAATTCTCGCTCGATCTTACCCTGTACCATCGCGACGTAGCTTTTATAAACCTCTCTACTTTCAAAGATTTTCTTTAGTTTTATCGTAGAATTTCTATCTTTTCCCACAACTATCACGCCGCTTGTTTCAAAGTCCAGCCTATGCGCCACGCTCGCTTCTCGCCCAAAAAGCGTATAAATTTCATCGTTTAGCGAGTACTTACAGTGTCTGCCATTTGGGTGGCTCAGCATCCCACTTGGCTTGTCAAATACCGCAAAGCTCTCGCACTCAAAGATCGGCTTTAGTCCTTTTGGCTTGGCCTCATAGTCGATCAAAAATACATCACCAGACAAAATGGCATTTTTCTCGCTCACGACACTGCCTTCGCATATCAGCCTGCCTTTATCGATGAGGCGTTGAGTTTGGCTCATATTAAAGCCATTTTGCAACAAAATTTCATAAGCTTTTTGGTGATCTGCAGTAATGATAAATTTATTTACGTAGGGCAAAAATGATCCTTTAAAAAAAACGAGCGAGCTATCTTAAGCCCAAATTTATAAGCGTATAACCGACATTTCAGCCCGGATTTTATATAATCAAAACTTAAATTTAGAGAAATTGCACGACGTGATTTCTGGCTTAAAAAGCCAAATTTATACTTTCAGGACAAAAGCAAACTAACACAAAAGGTTCAACAATGGTCGAAAGATACTCACGCAAAGAGATGGCTGAAAAGTGGAGCATACAAGCAAAATACGACGCTTGGCTCAAGGTGGAAAAAGCTGCCGTTAAAGCTTGGAATAAGCTTGGCTTCATAAGCGACAGCGACTGCGAGAAAATTTGCAAAAACGCTAAATTTGAAGTGGCTCGCATCGACGAGATAGAAAAGACGACAAAGCACGACGTCATCGCATTTTTAACAAGCGTCAGCGAGAGCCTTGGCGATGAGAGCAGGTTCGTGCACTACGGCATGACCTCAAGCGACTGTATCGACACAGCCGTCGCGCTTCAGATGAAAGAGAGCCTAGAGCTCATCATCAGCGACGTAGAGGAGTTTATGCAGGCGGTCAAAAACAGAGCAAACGAGCACAAGCATACGCTCATGGTCGGCAGAAGCCACGGCATCCACGGCGAGCCGATAACTTTTGGCCTTGTGCTTGCCATCTGGTACGACGAGATCGCAAGGGCACTAAAGCTCATCAAAGATGCAAAAGATACGATCAGCTACGGCAAACTCTCAGGCGCTATGGGAAATTTGGCCCACGCTCCGATGGAATTTGAAGAGCTAACTTGCGAAGAGCTAGGTCTAAAAGCTGCTCCAGCCTCTAACCAAGTGATCCAGCGCGACCGCTATGCCCACGTGGTGAGTGCCATCGCTATCTTAGCCTCTACTTGTGAGAAGATCGCAGTTGCCATTAGACACTACCAAAGGACCGAAGTTTATGAGGCAGAGGAGTACTTTAGCCCAGGACAAAAGGGCTCAAGCGCGATGCCGCATAAACGCAATCCAGTCCTTAGCGAAAACATCACCGGCCTTTGCAGGGTGCTACGCTCATACGTCACGCCTTCTCTTGAAAACGTCGCCCTTTGGCACGAGCGCGATATCAGCCACAGCTCGGTTGAGAGATTTATCCTGCCAGATATGTTTATCACGGCTGATTTTATGCTGGTTCGTATCAAAAATTTGATAGCAAATTTAGTCGTCTATCCAGAAAATATGATGAAAAATTTAAATTTAACAGGCGGCTTAGTCTTTTCACAGCGCGTGCTTTTACAGCTACCACAGCGTGGAATTTCTAGAGAGGATGCCTACAAGATCGTTCAACGCAACGCCATGAAGGTCTGGGCGGACTTGCAAGAGGGCAAAAAAGCGATCGACGAGCAAGGTCACAGCCTATTTTTACAAAATTTACTAAACGACGAGGACCTAACTAAGAGCCTTAGCAAAGATGAGATCAAAGAGTGCTTTGATTACAACTATTACACCAAAAATGTAGATAGAATTTTCGCCAGAGTTTTTGGCAAATAAATTTAAACGCAAGGGGTAAATTTAGCCCCTTGTAAAATACCCTAATACAAAACCACATTAAATTTAGCTCGCAAAATTTATAAGCTGGTGGCGGCACTTTTCAAGTAGCTTTTACAAGCGCCAGTAAAATTTAGTGGAAATGTTGGCGCATTTAACTTTTAGTCGTAAAGCTAACCAAAAGCTCGTCACGTTTAACGTTTTTTTCGCTCTCCTACTAGAAAATAAGAGTTTTTAGTAAGCCTTTATCTTTCTCATTTTGGCGGTAAATTTTATATTTAATGAGTAGTTTTTGGTAAAGAGAGTTTTTATCTCTTTTTGGATAAAATCTCAAATTAAAATTTAACACGGAGAGATATTTTTGAAAGTTATAAAACGTAATGGCAGAACAGAAGAGCTTGATATCAGCAAGATCAAAAAATACACAAACGAAGCCGTCCTAGGTCTTAGCAACGTAAGTCTTAGCGAGCTTGAGGTAGATGCGAAAATTCAGTTTAGAGATATGATAACGACTGAGGAAATTCAGCAAACTCTTATAAAAACAGCAGTTGATAAGATCGACATCGACCGCCCAAACTGGACATTTGTTGCTGCGAGGCTATTTTTGTTCGACCTTTATCACAAAGTGACTGGCTTTAACGGCTACAACCACCTAAAAGACTACCTCGCAAAGGGCGAAAAGGTAGGTCGCATCATCCCTGGGCTAAAAGAGAAGTACGATCTTGAGGATCTAAACGCATACATCAAACCAGAGCGCGACCTTCAGTTTGCATACCTTGGTATCAAAACGCTTTATGATCGCTACCTCATCAAAGACAAGAGTGGTATGCCCATTGAGCTGCCACAGCACATGTTTATGGCGATAGCGATGTTTCTTGCGCAAAACGAGCTAGACAGCCAAGGCTGGGCAAAGAAATTTTACGACCTCATCTCTAAATTTGAAGTGATGCTAGCCACGCCAACGCTCTCAAACGCAAGGACCACACGTCACCAGCTAAGCAGCTGTTATGTAGGCAGTACGCCTGATAATATCGAGGGCATTTTTGATAGCTACAAAGAGATGGCACTACTTTCAAAATTTGGCGGCGGTATCGGCTGGGACTGGAGCAAGGTGCGTGCGATGGGCGGCAGTATCGACGGGCACAAAAACGCAGCTGGCGGTATCATCCCATTTTTAAAAGTGACAAACGACATCGCAGTAGCGGTCGATCAGCTAGGCACTAGAAAGGGCGCGATCGCTGTTTATATCGAGCCTTGGCACATGGACGTGAGCGATTTTCTCGATCTTCGTAAAAACTCAGGCGAAGAGAGACGCCGCGCACACGAGCTTTTCCCTGCGCTTTGGATAAACGACCTATTTATGAAGCGTGTCAAAGAAAATGGCCGCTGGAGCCTTTTTGATCCAGCTCAAGTAAGCGACCTTTGCGACCTTTATGGCGAGGAGTTTGAGAAGAGATACTTAGAGTATGAAAACGACGAAAATATCCAGAAAAACACCATTCTTGCAAAAGAGCTTTGGAAGAAAATTTTAACTAGCTATTTTGAAACGGGCATGCCGTTTTTATGCTTTAAAGATAACGCCAACAAAGCAAATCCAAACGACCACGAAGGCATCATCAGAAGCTCAAATTTATGCACCGAAATTTTCCAAAACACAGCGCCAAACTACTATAAGATCAAGATCACTTATGAAGATGGCGGCGAGGAGCTATTTGACGAAGAAGAAGATGTTACCGTAGATAGCGGCATAACTAAAAAAGCCAAAAAGCTTAGCGCGCTTGATAGCCTAAAAGGCAAGCAAATTTTCATCGTAGAAAAAGAGAGCATCGAGGGCAAAACGGCAGTTTGCAACCTTGCAAGTATAAATTTAAGCAAGATAAACAGCAAAGAGGACATCGAGCGTGTCGTGCCGATAGCTATCAGGATGCTTGACAACGTTATAGACCTAAATTTCTACCCACACAAAAAGGTAAAACACACAAACCTAGCCTCTCGCTCGATTGGTCTTGGCGTCATGGGCGAGGCGCAAATGCTAGCTGAGAAAAACGTAAAATGGGGCAGCTATGAGCACTTGGCGCTCATTGATAGCATAATGGAAAATATAAGCTTTAACGCCATCTACGCTAGCTCAAATTTAGCCGTAGAAAAGGGCATCTATCCAAAATTTGAAGGCTCAAAATGGAGCAAAGGTATCATGCCGATAGACACCGCAAACGAGAACGCAAAAGCGCTTTTAAACGACAAAGGCGGGCTATTTGATGAAAATGTCTGCGACTGGGACAAGCTAAGAGAAAAAGTCAAGCGTGACGGCATGAGAAACGGCTACCTAATGGCGATCGCTCCAACTAGTTCGATCTCGATCCTTGTTGGCACTACTCAGACCATCGAGCCAGTCTATAAGCGCAAGTGGTTTGAGCACAACCTAAGCGGTATGATCCCAAATGTCGTGCCAAATTTAAGCCCAGATACTTGGCAGTTTTACACGCCAGCTTACGAGCTTGATCAAAGAATTCTTATAAAAGCAGGCGCGATCCGCCAAAAGTGGATCGATCAAGGTCAAAGTCTAAATATATTCATGAGTTTAGACAAAGCAAGCGGCGGATATCTAAGTGAAATTTACACGCTTGCATGGGAGCTTGGACTAAAATCAACTTATTATCTACGCTCAGAGTCACCAGATAGCGAAAAACTAAACGACGTAGCTGACCGCTCGATCGAATGCGAGGGATGTCAGTAGATGAACCAGATGTATACTATCGGACACTCTACTCACGATGTAAATTTTTTTATAGAAATATTAAAAAAATTTAATATTAATGCGTTAGTCGATGTTCGTAGTATGCCATATAGTAATTTTTCAAGCCAGTTTAATCAAGAATATATATCAAAAGAATTAAAGCAAAACGGCATATATTATATTTTTATGGGTGATTTGCTTGGAGCAAGGTATGATAGTAGCAAGGTTTTGGATGAAAAAGGCATAGTTGATTTCAATAAAGTTTTTTTGGAAAAAACATTTCTAAAGGGTATAGAAAGATTGGAGGACGGTATAGTTAAAGGCTTCAACCTTACTTTGATGTGCTCTGAGCTAAATCCTTTTGATTGCCATAGATTTGGAATGATATCGCAATATTTAAGCTTGAAGGATAAAAATTTACAAATCAATCACATTACAAAGACAATAAAAGAAAATAGCGAACTTAATGCATATAACATTATAAGCCAAAAAGAATTGGAGGACCATTTGCTCAAAAAATATTTAAAAAATGATGGGCACAATTTGCAGTTATATGATATACAAGACGAGTTAAAAGAAGCATATAATTTTCATAATCATAAAATAGGATACAATGCAATTACAAAGATGGGTGACGACATTGGAAACTAAAATTTATAATATTGGTTTTACAGGGAAAACCGCTGAAGAGTTTTTTACTATCTTGCTAAAAAATAAAATAGAAATTTTATTTGATATAAGGCTTAATACAACATCTCAACTTGCAGGCTTTGCAAATTCTAGACATTTGCCATATTTGCTAAAGGTGCACAATATAAAGTATCAATACATTGCAGATTTTGCCCCAACAAAAGAAATTTTAGATGGATATAAAAAAGGAATTATAAGTTGGCAAGAATATGAGATTAGATACAACAAGCTATTGGATATTAGATTAAATAAAACAAAACTTGATGCTATAAATTTTAATAACTCTGTCCTACTGTGTAGTGAACAAACTGATGAATTTTGTCATCGTAGGTTGGCTTGTGAATTTTTAAAAAAAATTTATCCGAATATGATTATTAAGGGAATTTAAATGTTTAGCATGGATTTGATTGTATTTGCAAAATCAATTAAACACCATAACTTTTGCGTTGCAGGTAAAAATAAAGCTGACAATAAATGGGTAAGACCGGTAAGTTCTATGAATGGTGATGCCCTAACAGCAAGTCAGTGTAAAATCCAAAATGTTTATGGAATTTATGATCTTAAGCCACTAAAAATCGCAACATTTTTATTTGAGAAAGAAGCTCCAATTGACGGGCAGCCTGAAAATTGTCTAATTAAATGCGATTACATCCCGCAGCAAAAATATAAAATACAATTTCAAGATATAAAAAATTATCTTGATTACCCTCAAATATTATGGCAAAGTAGTTTGGACTATATTGTTCATGATAATGGGTTAAAAGATAAAGTAAATAGTTCACTTTATTTGATAGAAGCTTTTGATTTACAACTTTATTTAAATAGTTTTAATAAACGTAGGGCAAATTTTATTTATAACAATATTAAATATGATTTTGCAGTAACAGATCCAGAATTTGACAGATTAACTCATACGGTTGGAAATTATTTTTCAAGCGCATTTTTGTGTGTTAGCCTCGGTGAAAATTTTAATGGAAATCACTATAAACTTGTAGCGGCAATTTTTGTTAATGAAGGCTGTGGAAGGTTTATATCGATCAATAATAATATCGGGTTTGCTACTGTAGATGATATAGATTTTTGATAATAAGAATATACTTTTTTAAAATAAAATTATTAAATAAAATAAATAATATTATTATTTAAGTAAATATAATCAAATTTTAGTTTAAAATACCTAAAATACGTA
>NZ_CABPVL010000004.1:352643-366980 GCF_902460895.1 Campylobacter concisus
AAATACGTAAAAATATACTTAAGAAAACTCTCTAAAATTTTATATTTTTTGATAAATATTATTAAACAAAAGAAAATAGTTATTTATCTTTTAAGTTTTCTTGTCCTATACTTTTAAACTCCATATCAAAAAAATAATCAGAAAAGAGCAAGTGATGCGTGAAATTTTAAAACGAGATGGCACAAGGCAAGAATTTGTAGCATACAAGATAGTAGATGCGATAAAAAAGGCATTTGCCAGCGAAAATAAAGCTTACGACGAGCAAGTTTTTACAAATGTAGTCCAAGATATCTTTCAAAAATCAAGTGCGATAACAGTCGAAGACATCCAAGATGCGATAGAAAAAGAGCTATTTGACGGCGGACATTTTGAAGTACTAAAGAGCTTCATGCTCTACCGCCACACCCACAAGCTCCAACGCGAGCAAATTTTAGGCCTAAACGAAGATACGACCTATATAAACTCAACCCAAACTATAAATGAGTACATAAACGGCACCGACTGGAGAATTTCTGCAAACTCAAACACGAGCTACTCAAACGCAGGGCTTATAAACAACACAGCCGGCAAAGTCATAGCAAACTACTGGCTAGACGCTGTTTATAGCAAAGAAGAGGGTTTAGCTCACAGAAATGGCGACTATCACATCCACGATCTTGACTGCCTTACAGGATACTGTGCTGGCTGGAGCCTGCGAGCTTTGCTAAACGAGGGCTTTAACGGCGTTCGTGGCAGGGTCGAGAGCAGGGCGCCAAAGCACTTTAGAGAGGCGCTTTATCAGATGGCAAATTTCTTAGGAATTTTGCAAAGCGAGTGGGCGGGCGCTCAGGCGTTTTCTAGCTTTGACACCTATCTTGCGCCTTATGTTTTTAAAGACGATCTAAGTGACGCCGAGATCAAAAAGGCGATCACTAGCTTTATTTTCAACCTAAACGTGCCTGCGCGCTGGGGACAAAGTCCATTTACAAACGTAACCATAGACATCACCTGCCCAAGCGACCTAAGAGATCAGATCCCAACGAGCGATGATATACACCTTTTTACAAATGTAAAAGATGAGAAAATTTTGAAAAAAGCAAACGAGCGTGGCAGGAAAAATTTGATCGATATGACCTACAAGGACTTCGAGCCTGAGATGGTACGCATAGATAAGGCGTTTTACGAGGTCTTAACAGCTGGGGATAAGTGCTCGCAGCCTTTTACATTTCCGATACCGACGGTAAATATCACAGAGGATTTTAACTGGGATAGCGAAGTGGCGGACGTGCTCTTTGAAAACACCGCAAAAATGGGCTCAAGCTACTTTCAAAATTTCATCGGCTCACAATACACTTATGACGAAAATGGCAACAAGATAGAAAACGAAAACGCCTACAAACCAGGCCACGTGCGCTCTATGTGCTGCCGTTTGCAGCTTGATCTAAGAGAGCTTTTAAAGCGTGGTGGCGGTCTTTTTGGAAGTGCTGAGATGACTGGCTCAATAGGCGTCGTAACTATAAATTTAGCCCGCCTAGGATACAACTACAAAGGCGATAAGGTCGCACTTTATAATAGACTAAGCTACCTTTTAGACCTAGCTAAATCAACCCTAGAGAAAAAGCGTAAATTTATCCAAGAGATGTATGACAGAGGGCTTTATCCTTACACGGCGAGGTATCTAAAGCACTTTAACAACCACTTTAGCACGATCGGCATAAATGGCATGAATGAGCTACTTAGAAATTTCACTGGCGACAAAGAGAACATCTCAACTAAATTTGGACGTGAATTTGCCCTTGAGATGGTTGGCTTTTTACGTGATAAGATAAGGACATTTCAAGAAGAGAGCGGAAATTTATACAACCTTGAGGCCACTCCAGCTGAGGGCACGACCTACCGCTTTGCCAAAGAGGATAAGAAGCGCTATCCAGACATCATCCAAGCAGGCGAGGGCGATAATATCTACTACACAAACTCAACCCAGCTACCTGCAAATTTCACAGACGACGCTTACGAAGCGCTTGATCTGCAAGATGAGCTACAAAGCGCCTACACTGGCGGCACCGTCTTTCACCTATATATGAAAGAGCGCATCAGCTCGGCTAAAGCTTGCAAAGAGCTTGTAAAGAGTATAATCTCAAACTACAAACTCCCATACATCACGATAACGCCAGTCTTTAGCGTCTGCGCAAAGCATGGCTACATAGCTGGCGAGCATGAGTTTTGCCCACTTTGTGATGCAGAGCTTATAGAAAATGAGAAGAAAAAATCCAAATAAGGAGAGAAAATGACAGAAAAAGAAATCTTAGAAAAAGTGCAAGACAAACGCACAAGATGCGTGGTTTATACTCGTGTTATGGGCTATCACAGACCAGTTGAGAGCTTTAATCTCGGTAAAAAAGGCGAGCACAAAGAGCGTGTTAAATTTGACGAATACGCAAGTTGCTGCAAGAGATAAATTTCTTGCCTAAAAACAATAATAAATTTAAAAAAATAAACTAAAATGCAAACCAAAGGCACGCCATTGTGCCTTTTAGTTTAAAAAGGGTCAAAAACTTGCAAAAAGTCTTTAGTATAACGCCATTTACGACGCTTGACTACCCAGACAAAGTGGCAGCTGTCATTTGGTTTGCTGGGTGTAATATGCGCTGCGGATACTGCTACAATATCGAGGTCGTAAAGTCAAATGGCACTATAAGCTTTAGTGAAGTTTGCGACTTTTTAGACCGCAGGGTCGGCAAGCTAAATGGCATAGTCTTTAGCGGTGGCGAATGCACAGCAAACCCTCTGTTTATGCGTCTAGCACGCGAGGTAAAGGCGCGCGGCTTTAGCTTAAAAGTAGATACCAACGGCTCGTATCGTGACGTCTTGAAAGAGGCGATAGATGAGGGGCTGATTGACTACATCGCGCTTGATTTTAAAGCTCCAAAAGAGAAATTTATAGGCATCACTGGCTCAAATTTATATGAGAAATTTGCCGCCACGCTAAAATATCTCATAGAGATAAATTTTAAATTTGAAGTTAGAACGACCGTGCATGCGGACTTGCTAAGCGAAAAAGATATCAGCGAAATGTCTGAACTACTTTTTGAACTTGGGTATAGAGGCGACTACTTTTTACAAAAATTCTTTAACACTGGCGAAAATTTTGGAGGCTTAGGCGATCCAAAAAACAGCTTCGATCCAGATAAGATCACATCAAAACTACCTATCAGACTAAGAAATTTCTAAATTTAGCAAAGACTAAAAATAGCTAAAAATAAGAAAATTTAACTAAAATTTACCCCAAATCACAAAATCAAATAAGGAGAAAACTATGCAAAATTTCAGCTTTTTAAACCCTACTAAAATAGAATTTGGCAAAGACAAAGAGCAAAACATCGGCAAATATATGAAAGAATTTGGCGCAAAAAAGACGCTCATCATCTATGGCAGCGACAGGATCATGAAAAACGGACTTTTTGACGTTGCCACAAAGAGCCTAAGCGCAAATGGCATCGAGTTTTGCAAGATAGGTGGCGTGAAGTCAAACCCAGTGCTAAGCAAGGTAAATGAGGCTATAAATTTAGCTAAAAAAGAGGGCGTCGATAGCGTGCTAGCCATAGGCGGTGGCTCGGTGCTTGATAGTGCCAAAGCCGTAGCTGCTGGAGTAAAATATAACGGCGACGTTTGGGACTTTTTTACTGGAAAAAGCCCAAAAGAAGCGCTTATGATCTTTGACATCATAACGCTTGCTGCAACTGGCTCAGAGATGAACGGCGGCGCAGTCGTCACAAACGAAGCCACAAAAGAGAAATTTGCCATGCACGGCGCTTGTCTTTACCCAAAAGTGTCGGTGATAAACCCACTTCTTCAAGCAAGCGTTAGCAAGGAGTACTTGGTCTATTCAGCCTCAGACATCATCGCTCACAGCATCGAGGGCTACTTTACGGCGAGTATCCAGCCTGAGATCATAAATTTATACATCGAAGCAAACATCAAAACGGTCATGAAAACGACTGAAATTTTACTAAAAGAGCCAGAAAACTATGGCGCTAGAAGCGAGTTTGCCTGGGCTGCGACGATGGCGCTAAATGGCCTAACTTACGTTGGCACGGCTGGCTACTCTTATCCAAACCACATGATCGAGCACGCCATAGGTGCGGTGGTTGATTGCGCGCATGGGGCTGGGCTAAGTGTCGTTATGCCAGCTTGGATGAAGTGGTATAAGAGTAGAAATTTAAAGGCATTTAAGCGCTTTGGCAAAGAAATTTTTGGCGTGGATGACGCAGACGAGGCTATTAAAAAGCTAAAAGAGTGGTTTAGTAAGATCGGCACACCAACAAGCCTTATAGAGATCGGCGTTGATGAGTCAAATTTAGACGAGATCATGGCGTTAGTTTATGACTACGCTAAGGGCAGGGGCTTGGAGCAAATTTATACAAAAGAGGCTATAAGCGAAATTTTTGCCTTAGCGAGATAGAATTTATCCAAAATTTATAAAGGATAAACATGAAAAAGGTCGCCCTTATAGCAGGAGCCAGCGGCGCTGTAGGAAGTGAAATTTTAAAAGATTTATGTGGGAGTGAGCACTATAACAAGGTGGTCGCCCTCGTTAGGCATGAGCTAGAATTTACCCATGAAAAGCTTGAAGTAAAGATAGTAAATTTTGATGATTTTAAAGATGAGGTGCCATTTATCGCTGATGACGTTTTTTGCGCGCTTGGCACGACTATGAAAGCCGCAAAGCACAAAGAGCAGTTTTACAAAGTCGATGTGACCTATCCGATAAATTTCGCCAAATTTGGCTTGGAGTGTGGCGCAAAACGCTTTATTTTGCTCTCAGCTGCAGGGGCAAACAGAAAGTCAGGCTCATTTTACCTAAAGGCAAAAGGTCAAGCAGAAGCAAAGATAAAAGAGCTTGGATATAGCTCATTTCACATCGCTAGGCTGCCACTTATCGAGGCTGAGAGAAAGGAATTTAGACTTGGCGAGTATCTAGCGATAAAGGCGTTTAAATTTATCCCAAAAGGCTTTTTTGACGAGTATCGTCCGATGAGGGCGGCTGATATCGCTAAAGTGATCGTGCAAGTAGCACAAGATGACCACAGCGACGGTGTGAAAATTTATAATCCGGAGGAATTTACAAAATGAAAAAATATATAGTGATCACTGGAGCAAGCTCAGGCATAGGAGCGGCCGCGGCAAAGGCATTTGCAAGACGCGGGGAGAATTTGATCCTTATCGCAAGGCGGGGCGAGCTTTTAGAAAATTTAAAAAGCGAGATAGCTAAATTTGCAAATGTCGATGTCGTGATAGAGCTTTGCGATCTCTCAAAGCAAGAAAATGCCATCTTGCTTTGGCGTGATTTAGAAAAATTTGAGCTAAAAGCGCTTATAAACAACGCTGGCTTTGGCGACTATAACAAGGTCGGCGAGCAAAATTTAGACAAGATCACGCAGATGATAAATTTAAACATCATCTCGCTTGTGACGCTCTCAACACTCTTTACGAAAAAATATAAAGACAAAGATACACAGCTTATAAACATCTCTTCGATAGGCGGCTACAAGATCGTGCCAAACGCCGTCACATACTGCGCTAGCAAATTTTTCGTAAGTGCCTTTAGCGAGGGGCTTTACCACGAGCTAGCACAGGACAAGCAGGCAAAGATGCAAGCAAAAGTGCTGGCCCCAGCTGCCACAAAGACAGAATTTGGCATGGTGGCAACTAGCAAAGAGAGCTACGACTACGACAAGGCGTTTAAAAAGTACCACACGAGCGAGCAGATGGCGGAGTTTTTGCTTCGCCTTTATGATAGCCATTACTGCGTTGGCTCGGTCGATAGAGATAGCTTTGAGTTTAGCCTAAGTAAGCCAAAATTTGACTATGCGATCAAGTATAAGCCAAAAGATAACTAGGCGTTAAAGCAAAAGTAGGACAAAATAAAAAGGTAGATCATGAAATGCGTTAGAGTTGCTATTTTAGGGGTTTGTTTGGTAGGCGCTTGCTTTGGGGGCGAACTTAAATTTGATGAAAAAAAATTTGAGCTAAAAAGCGTGCAAATTGGTGAGAGGACGCTTAAATTTAGAGCTTACGAGGGCATAGTCTATGTGGCAAAGCCAGCTAGCGACTACGAGGTCTTAAATTTCTATGTGCCAGAGGGTAAATTTGACGATAAAACTACGGCTATCTTTATGCCAAACGCGATCGGTGGCTACATGAGCGCAAAGCCTTCAAAGCCAGAAATCCAAAACGAAAAACCAAATGCCACTCTTGAAGCGCTTCTTAGAGGCTACGTCGTGGCAAGCGTTGGCGCTAGGGGCAGGACGCTAAAAGATGGCGAGAAATTTATCGGCAAAGCACCAGCTGTGATAGTCGATCTAAAAGCGGCCGTTAGATATCTTAAATTTAACGACAAATTTATGCCAGGCGACGCAAACAAGATCATCTCAAACGGCACGAGCGCAGGCGGCGCGATGTCAGCACTTCTAGGAGTAAGCGCAAATGCAAAAGAGTATGAGCCATATCTTAAAGAGCTAGGCGCTGCAAAGGCGGACGATCAAATTTATGCCGTCTCAGCCTACTGCCCTGTTACAAATTTAGAGCATGAAGACGAGGCGTATGAGTGGATGTTTGGGGATTTGGATAAATTTGAAAGGATTGATTTTGCAAGTCTTGATGCGGCTAGCTTTAATGACAGGAGCAAAAAGCCAAAGATGATCACAGGCGAGCTAAACGCCACGCAAAAAGAGCTCTCACACGAGCTAAAGAGTAAATTCCCAGCCTATCTAAACTCGCTAAATTTAAAAGACGCCAAAGGCCACGCACTAAGCCTTGATGAAAATGGCGAGGGCAGCTTCAAAGAGTATATAAGCGCTCTCATCTCAAGGGCTTTTACCGCTACAAAAAGCAGCGACAAAAGCACGCTCACACCTAAATTTATCACCCTTGATACGCAGGGCTGCTCGCTTGGATATACCTTTAAGCTTGAAGACTTCATCGCCTCGCTAAAACGCGCCAAAGCGGTGGTTGCCTTTGACGGCCTAGCTCTTGAAAATCCTGAAAACGACCTCTTTGGCGATAGCAAAACGCCTGCAAAGCACTTTACTAAATTTGCAAAAGAGCGAAGTGGCGGCCAGATGGCAGAGGCTAGCGTCATAAAGATGATGAATGCGATGAACTACACCGCAAACAAAAATGGAGCGAAATTTTACCGCATAAGGCAGGGCACAAACGACACCGACCTAGCCCTTGCCGTACCTGCTATGCTCGCGCTCTCTCTTAAAAATGCTGGCAAAGAGGTTGATTTTGAAGCGGTCTGGGGGCAAGGACACGGTGGCGACTACGATCTAGACGAGCTTTTTGCTTGGATAAAAAGAGTTGAGAAGAGATAAATTTAAGGAGATTTGATGTTTAAAAAGCTATTTTTACTAGCGGTTTTGGCAGCTTTTGCCTTTGGGGCGGAGGCGAAAGTGAGCTTACAGGAGCTGCTTTCAACGCCAAATAATAAGAGCTTGCTGAGACAGCTTGGCAGGGAAAATATACTAAGCTCAAAGAGCGAATCAGGCACGCAGGCGATCTTTTTTGCGAGCGCAAAGAGCAAGCCAGAGCTATTTTACCTGTTTGAGTTTTACAAGGACGAGGTGGCTTATAAAAAGCATATAAGCTCGGTGCACTATAAGAAATTTGCAAGTGCGAGCGCTGAAATTTTGGCTAGTAAAAAGGCTATAAACGTGAAAAAACGAGCTGCGTTTTCAAAAAATTTAACGCCAGAGCGCCTAAAAGATGCCTACTTTCACATCACAAATTTAAGCCTTTTAGCAAAGAGCGATGTGAAATTTGAAAAGATCATCAAAAAATATATGCAAAAAAGCGTAGATGAGGGTGCTTACGCGCAGTTTGCCTTTAGCCAAAAAGAGGCACCTAATAAGTGGGTGCTGGTTGAAATTTACAAAGACGAAGCTAGCTTTGAAAGCTACCGCCACAGCGAAAACTACAAAGCCTACGCCAAAGAGCGAGCTGGGCTGATAGAGGAATTTGACGGCTTTGGCCTAAAAAACGAGACCTCATTTAGCAAGGTAAAATTTTAGGAGATTTATGAAGAAAATTTCACTTTTTTGCGCACTGGCACTCATTGGCAGCACGGCTTTTGCCCTTGATAAGGCAGGATGTGAGAGTTTAAAAGATTTGAAAATTTTAAACAACGAGATGATAGATGCGCTGTGGAGTGAGAGTGGCGATACCAGCAAGGCAAGTAGCTTTGTTTGCAAGTAAATTTAAGGGGCAAAAATGAGTGAAATTTTAGTCGTATCAGGTCACACCGACCTTGAAAATTCCTTTGCAAATAAGATCATCTTGGGCGAGCTAAAAAAGCACCTGCCAGAGGCTAAATTTGACATACTAAGTGAGCTTTATAAAAACTACGCTATCGATGTAAAAGCTGAGCAAGAAAAGCTAGTAAAAGCTGATGTGATCGTGCTTGTTTATCCATTTTTCTGGTACGGCGTGCCATCACTTTTACAAAAGTGGCTTGAAGATGTGCTAGTTCATGGCTTCTCTCACGGTAGCAAGGGAGATAAGCTACATGGCAAAAAGCTGGTGCTTTCATTTACCTCTGGCGCGCCTGAGGAGCTTTATAAAAAAGAGGCGCTTCAGCGCTATGAGATAGAGGAGTTTTTGCCGCCACTTAAGGCGCTAGCAAATATGTGTGGCATGGAGTTTGCAGGCTATGTTTATAGCGGAGGGCTATCGTATCAGAGTAGGCACGATGAGGCAAAGCTTGCTTTGATGAGGCAAAAGGCGCTTGATCATGCAAAGAGGCTAGAGGAGCTGATAGGTAAAATTTCATGATACCAGCGAAATTTTATAGATATGTTTTTGCGTTTATAATGTCAGCATTTATGGCGCTTATAATGTCCTTTATGTTGACATATTTTAACCTAGGCTTTATTGACGGCTTTGTGCAAATTTGGTTAGCAGCTTATCTAAAAGCCTTTATGGTCGCCTATCCTGTGATATTTTTCATAGCGCCACTGGCTGCAAAACTAGCAAATTTGATATGTAAAAGTGAGAAGTAAATTTAAAGAGTGGCTAGAGAGCCTAGCCACGTGAAGGTTTATTTTAAAAGACCTTGTTTTTTCATTTGATCCATTACTTGAGCAAACATCTCTTTAGCTTGTTTGCAAGTAGCGTCTTGTTGCTCTTTTGGTAAAGAAGCTAGTTGATCCATTGATTGTTTCTTTTGATCTTCATACATTTTTACTTGTTGCTCTTGACCAGCTTTTTTGTAAGCTTCGACCATTTTGTCGATGTCTGAGAAGTAAGATTTGCAAGTATCTGTAAGATCTGCAGCGTTTAGGCTTAGTGCAAAGCCAAGAGTAGCTAAAACTAAAAGTGATTTTTTCATCTCTTTCTCCTTGTGAAAATTTGAAGAGATTATATAACTTTTTTATTTTAAATAGATTTAAATTTATTAAATTTAGCCAAGACAAGCGCCTTGGCTAAATTTTTGGCTTTTTAGCCTAAGAATTCGCGTTTAAAATACTCTTTTGGAGCTTTGCAAAGTGGGCAAGCGCCTGGAGCTTTTTTGCCTCTATGAACGTGTCCGCACACCTCGCAAACCCAGATATCCTCTTCGTCACTCTCAAAAAAGCCCTCTTCATCAAGCATCTTTTTAAGCTCTAAATACTCCCTTTCATGCTCAACTTCAACCTTACCGATCGCGTTAAATAGCCTTTCAACATCTCTTAGCTCTTCTTCTTTTGCGATCTTTGCAAAGTCTGGATACATCGTCGTATGCTCGTAGTTTTCGCCAGCTGCAGCGTCAAGTAAATTTTTATCCATCTTATCGATCGGATCGTTCATCATCTCGTGATATTTCTTAAATTCAGCCCTTGCGTGCCATTTCTCGTTTTCAGCTGCCTCGTAAAAGTGTCTAGCTATCGCGTGATAGCCTGCTTCTTTAGCTAGGTCGCCGTAAAGCTCATACTTGTTTCTAGCTTGTGACTCGCCAGCAAATGCCTTCATTAAATTTACTGCTGTTAAATTTTCAGTGATGCATTTCATCTCTTCGCCGCAACAGGTTAATGTGCCACCGCCAACTTTTTGAACTTCGATCTCGTTGCCGCATTTCTCGCATTTGTATGTTTCGTACTGTCTCATTTTGACTCCTATTTTGATAAAATTTGAGCGGATTATAACCAAATAATTAAAATATGTAAATAATAATTTTTATTGATAACGTATATTATTTTTATAAATTTAACAAAAAAACAAAATCACCAAACCCATCATCATAAATTTAAAAAAGATAAATTTCAGCCAAAATTTATTCTAGCGTTAAAAGTGCGGTTGAGCTTGGTTGTAGAATAACTCAAAATAAATCATCCAAAGGAGAATATTATGAGTTTTCTATCTAAATTTAGTAAGGCTATCTTTGCCGTTGCCGTTGCTGGTGCGATCAGTGCGAGCGCATTTAGCGAGGGCGAGGACTACGTCAAGCTTGAAAAGCCACTAAGTGTGGGACAAAACACGTTAGTTAAAATTTTTAGCTACGCTTGCCCATTTTGCTATAAATACGACAAGAGCGTCACTCCAAAGGTAGTTGAGAAAATCCCTGGACTAAAATACGAGCCATTTCACCTAAAGACAAAGGGCGATTACGGCGAGGTTGCGAGCAAGGTCTTTGCCGTACTTATCGTTATGGACGAGGCAAAAGGAGTGAGCTTGTTTGATGAAAATTCGCTATTTAAAAAGGCTAAATTTGCCTACTACAAAGCTTATCACGACAAAAAAGAGCGCTGGGGCGATGGCAAAGACGTTGAGGGCTTTTTAAAGACTGGACTTGAGGCTGCTGGCGTTAGCAAAGCAGACTACGAAAAAGAGCTAGCTAATCCAAAAGTGACTGAGCTACTTAAAAAGTGGGATGAGAGCTATGATGTGGCTAAAATTCAAGGCGTGCCAGCATTTGTCGTAAATGGCAAATATCTCATCATGACAAAATCAATCAGCTCGCTTGACGGCATGGCAGCACTCATCGAAGAGCTACTTAAAAAATAAGGCGCCACATGAGCTTTTTTAAAAAAATGGCTAAATTTCAAGACTCACGCATCTCTTGGGCGATCTTAGTCTTTGTAAGCGTCGCGCTTGTCGTTATAGCGCACTCGCTCTTTCAAAACTACGCTTATATGCCGCCTTGCGAGCAGTGCGTCTATATACGTTTTGCCTTTTTGTGTATGGCGCTTGGTGGCGTGATCGCTATCATAAATCCTAAAAATTTGCTCTTTGCCCTAGTTGGCTATGTCTTTGCATTTTGGGGAGCGGTGCAGGGCATAATGTATAGCGTGAAGCTAGCCAAAATCCACGACGCGGTGCATGGCGATGATCCATTTGGCGTGCAGGGCTGCTCGACTGAGCCACACTATCCATTTGGCTTGCCACTTGAGAAGTGGGCGCCTGACTGGTTTATGCCGACAGGTGATTGTGGCTATGACAGCCCTATGGTGCCTGATGGCACGGTGCTAAGTGATTTGCAAAAGAGCATAGTGGATCTTTACGCAGATGGCTGGTATCTTGTGCCGTCTTCTAAATTTATGTCGATGGCGGATTGCACGCTGCTTGGTTTTGGCGTTTGCTTTGTTGTGCTTGCACTTATGCTTGTTTCAAAGCTCTTATCTTTTACGAAATAAATTTTAGTTAGCCCTATTTTTGGGCTAACTTAGGATATACTGCGCGCATGGGTATTAATTTAAAATCACAAAATATTAAAATTTATGCGATCATCTTGCTAGCAAGTCTCTTTGTCGTGCTTCTTGGGCTAAACAGCTACAACAAAGCAAAAGAAAAGATCATCGAGCTATCTGATAAAAACAACATCGCAGTTAGTAAAAACATCGTTAGCAACTTTCAAATTTGGCTTGATGAGCGCTTAAATTCACTCATCCGTGCGTCAAAATTTATCCAAAACTCTAATATCATTGATGACGATACTAGGGTGGCAAATTTTATAAAGCTCTTTAAAGAAAATGCAAAAGAATTTGATCTCATGCAGCTTCTAAGAGAGGATGGCGAGATATTTGTAGATGGGCAAAAGATATCAGAAGAGGTGATGTCAAAGCGTGAGCGAGCAGGGCTTATCTGGTATGTCGAGACAAAAAACACAAATGCCCCAAGCGTAAATTTCATGCAAAATCACAAAATTTTAAAAGACTCAACTTTAAATTTATGCGTGCCAGTTGAAAAGGATGATAAATTTGAGGCGGCACTTTGCGGCGTCGTGCGCATAGGCACTATCTTTGATAGCATCAAAAACTTTAGCCTTGCGCCAAATTCTTACTCATTTTTAGTAACTCACAGCGGCGAGATCCTCACATCGATGGCTGATATAACGCTAAAAAGAGAGATCGAGGAGAAATTTAAGGAGCTATTTTTAAAAGATGAGGATATCACTAGCCTAAAGATAGGGCAAAATTTGATCCAAGTAGCCGAGATACCGACGATGAACTGGTTTATCGGAGCTGGCACAAACAACGAAGAAGAAATTTTAGCCATGACAAGAGAGGCGCTAAAAAACGCCCTAAATTTACTCTTTGCCTTTGTGGCACTTGCATTTTTGGCAAACAGCCTGCACAACTTCATGTATAACAAGATAAAAAAGGTGCAAGACGAGTACGAGACCTTGCTAGCGCACAGAGCTAAGATGAGCGAGGCTGGGGAGCTTATAAGTGGCATAAGTCATCAGTTTATCCAGCCAGTAAATTCGCTAAAACTGATGCTAAGCTCGGCGATAATGCTAAAAAAAGAGGGCAAGCTAAGCGATGAGGAGCTTTTAAATTTACTAGAAAAAGGGCAAAGCTCGATCGAGCTACTTTCAAAAACAATCGAAATTTTTAGAAATTTTTACAAAAGCGCTGAAAATGTTAGCGAATTTGAGATCCAAACAAGCGTTAGAAATTTAATAACACTTATGCACACAGAGCTTAGCCGTGCAAATGTGAGCGTGAAATTTAGCGGTTTTGAAGAGATGAAGGTCTGTCAGATAGAAAACATCATCCAGCAAATTTTGCTAATCCTAATCCACAACGCAAAGGATTCACTCGTTGAAAGCTACAAAGATGAGCCGCTAAAACGCGTGATAGAGCTTAAATTTAGAAGCTTTGAAGATAAGTGCTACATCGACGTTTATGATAATGGTGGCGGCGTGAGCTACGAGATGAGTAAGAAAATTTTTACCTGGCTAAACACGACTAAAAAGCAAGGAAATGGCATAGGACTTTACTTTGCTAAAAAGCTCGCGCGTGAGAAGCTAAATGGCGACATCACGCTTGCGCACAACCTAAAGCCAACTATTTTTGAGCTAAGCTTTGAGAGGAATTTAAAGGGTTAAAAGATGCAAGAGGCGTTAGAAATTTTAAAAAAAGTATCTATCTTAGTAGCTGAGGATGACGAGATGGCAAGGGAGCTCATCATCACTGGACTTAAGCCATACTGTGGTCAGGTCGTAGGTGCAAAAGATGGACAAGATGGGCTGGAGAAATTTAAAAAACAGGGCTTTGACATCGTGATGAGCGACATTCACATGCCAGTGCTAAATGGCTTTGAGATGATGAATGAGATAAAAAAGCTAAAGCCTCATCAGAAATTTATCGTCTTTACTTCATACGACAGCGATGAAAATTTGATCAAGAGCTATGAGCAGGGGGCGACCTTGTTTTTGAAAAAACCTATCGATATAAAGGATCTTAGATCGATGCTGATAAGCCTAAGCTTCGAGCGAGATGAGAAGCTAGTGCGCTTAAGTGATGAGGTGAGTATAAATTTAAAAAGAGAGAAAATTTATAAAAACGGCAATGAGCTATACCTTAGCTTTTTGCAAAATAAGATATTTTGGCTATTTGCTTACAACCTAAATAAACTCGTGACTTACGAGATGATAGAGGAGTTTGTCTATGAGAGCACAGAAGTAAGCAAGGCTGCGATACAAAATGTCGTGCTGCGCCTAAAACGCGAGCTTGGAGTTAAATTTAAAAACATCAGCGAGAGTGGGTATATATTAGTCGCCAAGAGCGAAAAAGCATAAATTCAAAATAGCAAAATTAATATTTTTATCTAATAGTATCTTAAAAGTAGTGATAAATTTATGTCACTACTAGCTAAAATTTATAGAAAAAGAGATGAAAATTTGCAAAATTTGATAGATAAACTTAAGAAAATTTATGTCACAAGTGGGTATAAATTTATGATAGTTATAAATAAAAAACATTTTGATATAAAAGGGCTAAATTTAGTGGTAATAAGGCTAGATAAAGGCTTTTTTGATTAAGAATTTATGCGTTTAAAATGAAAAAAATTTTGTGACATTTTTGGGTTATTTTATCA
>NZ_CABPVL010000004.1:367116-393035 GCF_902460895.1 Campylobacter concisus
AAAATTTTCACACATTTATAAAAAATTTACACATTATTAACCCCTAAACTTAGGCTTTTCTTAAGGGTATTGTACCAAAGTACAATATAACTAAATTTTTTTCTTAGCTAAAATCTTGATATAGATCAATAAAATCCAAAGGGAGGCACTAAGATGCAAAAGTTAGGCGTTATCAAAAATATCCTAGGCGGTGAAATTGTAGCTGTTGATAAAAGTGGCAACGAAAGAGTCTTGAAGGTGGGCGATAGCATTTTTGAAGGCGAAACTATAAAAGCTAATGGCTCTGCAAAAGCAGTGATCGCAGCAAACGACGGCAAAGAGGTTAGCTTGCAAAATGGCGAAAGCCTGAGCCTAGATAAAGAGACAAATGCACTTAGTGACAACCCAGAGATAGCCTCTATCCAAAAAGCCTTACTAAACGGCGCAAACATCACAGACCTTGAAGAGACTGCAGCTGGTGGTAACCCAGCAGGTGGTAACGCTACTGGAGATGGCGTGAGCTTGGGAGCTGCAAGCTTTGCTGAGGGCGGCCACTACTCAAATATCAATGAAAACTATAGAAATTTAACCGACGCAAATAGAGCTTTTCAAACCCCAGAAAACTCAATAGGCGGCTATAACGATGCAGGCACAGATGCGGATACGACAACTCCTATCTCACCAGCTACACCTGTCACTCCAAGCACTCCAGTAACGCCACCAACTCCGAGTACTCCAAGCACTCCTGGCGTCACTGTAACTCCAGGCACTCCTTCACCTGCTAATCCTCCAGTCATCACGCCTCGTCCTGGCGCAGTAGAGATAACTACTAGCATCGATCCTGCTACTAGCGAGGTAAGAGAGAGTGGCGCAGGAGCAAACGGCGAGGGCGGACACTATCTTGTTTATAAACTAGGTCTATCAGGCACTCCAGTAAGTCCAAGTGGCGAGACCACAGATCTAGGTTTAAATTTCCTCGGCGGCACTAGAGGAGAGGACTATTCAAGCGTAGTTGAGTACTCAACTGACAATGGAGCGACATTTCAGCCACTAACAGGCTACACGATAACTGGCGTAAATATAGAAGATATCTCAAAAGTGCAAGTAAGGATAAAGGTGCTTGACGATAACGGTCAAGACACCACAAAAGGCCCTTTGCATCACAACCAAAACGAGGGTGAGAACACTGGCCCTCAAGGCATGACCATCGACAACGTACAAAAAACTGATATGGTTGATAATTTTGCTGTATTTAAAGAGGGTGTGAAACTAAGTGTCACGCCAAGCAGTAGTTATCTGCTACCAACAACTAATGCAAATATGGCTGAAGGCAAAATAATAGATAATGACGACAACATCGAGCTAAATAAAGATATCAAAGGCAATATCGCAAACCATACAAATTTAAACACAAATGATGGTGATGATACAGTTAGCATAAAAGCAAATTTAGAGAATTTACACTTAAATACCGGCTCTGGCAATGACGTGGTAAATTTTGATAAAGAGGTTACTATTAGCGGTACAGCAAATAGTGGTTCAAATGCTAATAGTACAAGTATAGATCTTTATAGTGGCGATGATGTGGTAAATATCAATGCTAATCTAACCATGAACAAAGCTTCAATTAATCTTGGTGCAACAACAAATGATCCAAACTATAACGCACATGATGCCTCAGGCACTAATGAGCTAAATATAAATGCAAATATTACCGGCATAGGCTCTGACTGGAGAAATAAAAACACTGTTTCTATGGGTGATGGCGACGACACTGTAAATTTTAAAGATGGCGTAAAAGTTGAAAAAGTGTTTATAAATATGAATGCTGGTGAAAATACCGCCAAGGGAAGCCATGTGACCTTAGAAGATGTTCGCTTAGATACTGCAACTAGCTACACAAAAGCTGGCGAAACTAGTAATGTAGAATTTTCAGACTCTACATTTAGAAATGTAGAGATAAATTTTGGCGTAAATACCGCCGCAGACGTCAATCTTGGCGTGCAAAATGTCAAACTTACTAATATCATAGGAGATCACGTCACAGCTAATGCACAAGATCATCTTGAAGTAAAAGGCGGATCATATACTGGGGGCGCTAACTACTTTTCATCTAAAGATATCGTTATAGATGATATTACAGTAGATCAAGCTAGTATTGGTTCATTTAGCGGCGTCTCATCAGTTGCAAACATATCAAATTTAACCGCTACAAATAGGGTTGGTTTAAGGTACGGAGACGGCGACGATACGATAAATTTAAATGGTGGTAATATTCTAAGCAAGGCTGACGCTTCAAGCTATGCCGATATAGATACCGGAAAGGGCAATGACACTATAAATTTTAATGGCGAAAACAAATCTGGTGGCTTAAGCATAGATACTGCTGATGGCAACGATACTATAACATTTGGTGCAGGCACTACACTTGGTGGTACTTATACGAGTAGCGATAATAACCTAGTTAGCCACTATGTTGGTGTAAGAATGGGCGCAGGAGACGATACGCTAAATATCGACAAGGGTGCTGTGCTTAAAAATGCTGGAATAGAAATGGGTGATGGTAATGACGTTGTAAATTTAAATGGCGGTCTAGAAAAAGCAGGGGGCGGTATGTATAGCCCTGGCGTAAGTGCTATCGATCTAGGTAGTGGCAACGATACCATACATATTGGCAAAGATGCAGTTGTTAATGACGATGCTATGACTTTCCAAGGGGGGCCTGGCAAGTTGGAGCATGGCGGCATCATCATCCAAGGTGGTGCAGGCACTGATACGCTAGATCTTGCTGGAAATATCGACTTTAGCAAGGTAGCTGGCTTTGAAAAGGTTAGTCTTGGTGGCAGTGAAAACAAGGTAACGCTAAATTTAACACTAGATGACGTGCTAAATATCACTCGTGGAAACGCGAGCAACACACTTAGGATAGATGGTGAAGATGGTGATCAAGTAGATATGTCAGCCTTTAGCAAAGGTGGGGTAAATTCTGAGGGATACAGAGAATTCTCAGCAACGTCTAATGGCGCGACATTTACCATCGAGATAAAAGACGAAATAGTCTTACACTCTTAAATTTCATGCCCTAGTCTCCCAAAACTAGGGCAAATTCTTACAAAATTTCAAAATTTAGTACCATAGTACAATTTACAAAGCTCTTTTAAGATATTAAAATACGTTCAAAATTTTTAAATAAGGAAACAATATGGCAACAAGGATAGGCGTTATAAAAAGCATCTCACAAGGATCAAGTGTAATCGCAACTGCAAAGGATGGCACACAAAGAGTGTTAAAAGTAGGCGATGAAATTTTTCTTGGTGAGACTATACAAACAACTGATATTGACTCAAAAGTAGTCATAACTGCAAACGATGGTAAAGATATCGCGATCATCGGAAAAGATACCCTAAATTTAGACAAGAGCGTAGCTCATAACGATAGCTTTGGCGACGATAGCGTAGCTGATGTAAGCGCTATACAAAAAGCACTTCTTGATGGTGCAAACATCACTGATCTTGAAGAGACTGCAGCTGGTGGTAACCAAGGTGGCAACGCTGGCGGAGACGGCGTAAGCTTAGGTGCAGCTAGCTTTGAAGAGGGTGGTCACTACTCAAATATCACTGATGATTATAGAAATTTACCTGACTCAAATAGAGCCTTTCAAACTCCAGAAAACTCAATCGGCGGCTACAATGACGGCAATGACGCAGGCGATGCAACCCCTGTTGCCCCAGTCATACCTCCAATCAGCGTTGATATAAAAACTTTAACTGATGATTTTGGAACTATAAAAGGCGATTACAGCCTAGACGCGCCAAGCGTACCTCGCACAAATGATGCTACTCCAACCATAAGTGGCACAGTTGAGCCTACTGCTGTAAGAGCTGTTGTTAGCGTACTTGATAAGAACGGACACGAAGTCTTTACAAAAACTCTAAATCCAAACGACTATGCTGATGGTAAATTTAAATTTACAACTAACGAGTTAAGCGTAGATGGCAATCATGATGGCAATTATGAAGTAAAAATAGTAGCAACTGGAAGAGACGGCAATACTGCAACCGATACTGGTAGTTTCGTGCTTGATACAGTTGCAAAAATAACTATAAACGTTGAAACCGAGATGAGTCTTGTTAAAGAGTCTGAGATGAGTAGCGGACTAAAAGGAAATTTCTGGTTTAACCACATCTATGAAGAAGGCGTAAGAGGTACTGAGCTAAGACCTTATGCCTTTAATAATACAACATACGCTCATAACGGCATGAAGCAAAATGATTTTGTCGAATACTATATGAACAACACTAAGCCTTGGGCAAGCTTTAAAGCAAAAGAACTAAATTTCCAACAAGGTAAAGGCGGCGATAGAGATAATGTTGATAGCGATGCTGGAACAGTCTCAGGACTTGACGGCGCTCACAATATGATAGGCAAGGTCGATCTTGATGGCAATGTAGTAACTCCAAATAATGAGTGGGTAGCTCCAAATTTCAAAGCACTTGAGTACTTCATCGACAACGCAAAAGGTAGCGATATACATATCGTAAGAGATGCTCCTAATGGTAAAAACACAACAGCTGGTGCGATGGTAAATTTAAAAGGCACTATGTATCTTGAGCCAGGGGACTATAAATTTGACGCAAAAGGTACTGATGATAGCGTGAGATTTAAGGTTGATGGCGTTACTATGGTTGATTATGACACTATCCACTCGGGAAATAGAGCCACAGTTACAACTTTACACGTTGATAAAGCAGGATACTATGACTTTGATATGAGCTATGCAAACTATATCTTTTGGGGCAAGTTAAAACTAACAGTTTCAAAAGATGGCGGACCTGAGAGCATACTTGGCTCAGAAGCAAGTGGCATAAAACTAAATTCAACCGACTTTGACAGCTATGTAGATACAGTAACAAGAAATGTCTATAAAGTCACTCAAAAGATCACAGGAACTGTGGATAATGTAGAAGACGGACAGATCGTAACTGTCACGTCAAGCACAGGTGAGAGCCATACAGCTAAAGTGGTAGATGGCAAATATGAAGTTGAGTTTAAAACAAGCGATCCAAAAGCAACATATACAGCAAAAGTTAGTGACCTTGTAGGCAACGAGGCGCAGGCATCATCAACTAAGCTAAATGTCGCTAATACAGACCTAATAGACGCTATAGATAATGACGCAAGCGTTGTAAGTGCAAATACAAATACAGGTATAAATGACGCAACTAAATATTATAAATTTACAACTGATGACATCGCTCAAACTGATAAATTTTCATCTAATGCGCCACTACCAGTTCTAAGCGACAAAACTCCGACATTTACAGGTAGTATAGACAGTAGCGCAACTAAAGCGATCATCACTGTTCTTGATAAAAATGGACATGAAGTCTTTACAAAAGAGCTTAGCCAAAGCGAATTTGCAAATGGTAAATTTGAAGTCACATCTGATAACTTAGAGGAAGGCAACTACAATATCAAAGCAACAGCTGTCTTTGCAAATGGCGATAAGAGCACGATAGTTAGCGAATTTGTAGTTGATAAGACACCAGTCACTATAGAAAACATCAAGATCATCGAAAATGACAACGAGGGTCAACACCATACGATCAATTTTAACCTCAAAAACTATGAGGATGGCGATAAGATCGAGAGTATAAAAATAGTAACAGCTGACGGAACTACTAACGTAATCTCTGTTGGCACAACTAAGCCAACCAATGGCATACTAAGCTTTGAGTACGATCACAAGATAAAACTAGGCGATAAGATCGAAGTTGAGATGACTGATAAAGCTGGTACAAAATATACTCACGTAAATGAAATTTTAATTCCAACTATGACTCAGTTTGAAAACGGCAACGATACAACTACAAATGCAAATAACCGCTCAGCTGAGAAGTTGTGGGGCACTATGGATATGAGCGAGGATGGCTTTAGAGCTGATGGCTCAAGGATCGTTTCAAACGACGCTATCCCATACCTAAGAGCTGTGATCCCAGAAGATGCAACAGCTGGCAATGCTAGCAATAATCAAACTGTAAGTGAGTTTTTAAATAGTGGTAGAGGCATATCATGGGGCACTGGCGATGTTAGATTTGTAGCAACTAACGTTGATACAGGTGTTTCAAAAGATCTATTATCTCAAGCGATAGAAAAACCAATAGGCAATGTAACGCCTGATCACTACAATAGACTTACAGGCTATAACAACAGACTTGATGCCGCTGGCAAAATGGCTGATGGCGTTTATAAAATTTCTATCGATGGTAAATATCAAGGTGGAGATGAGCTACTTTACAACTCTATCAGATTTACGATCGACGCAACAGCTGCAACGATAAAAGACTCAAATTTAAGCTACGATGCAGCTACAAATAAAACCACATGGAGCGGAAATTTAAGTGAAAATGGAGTTGGCGCAAGCTATACATTAAAACAACACTTTGAAGAGGCAGTAAAAGGCATAGCTCTAAAAGATAGCATCACTTTAAGAGATGCTGATGGACACATCATAGCTGCAAATTCTGTAACGCTTGATGACAATGGAAATTTCGAAGCAGTATTTAACGGCGAAGTAAAAGCAAGTGACGTCTATCTACAAATTTCTGATATCGCTAAAAATACAATAGTAGATGCAAAAAATAACAACAACGATAATGTCATCACAACAAGCGAAGGCAATGACATCATCAATGTTGGAAATGGCGATAATGTCATACATGCAGGACGCGGTGAAAATGAAATTCGCACAGGCAACGGCAACAACGTAATCATCACTGGTGACAACAACGACGTCATAACCACAGGAAGTGGCAACGACTACATCGATGCTGGCAGAAGTGGCTATACTGGCATGAACAAAGGCGATCTAGTAAATGCTGGTGCTGGCAATGATAAGGTTGTATTTACCTTTGATAATCCAAGAGCAGCTCTATCTCAAAGTCTTGATGGTGGCACTGGCACAGATACGCTTATAATGCGTCCAGTGGCAAAGGATGGCACTATAGACTTTGACAAGATAGACAACAAAGGCTTGAATAACGCGATCAAGAGTTTTGAAGAGATCCAACTTGGCATGGATGAGCATGGCAATGACAACCAAGCTGTTAAGCTACTAAATTTAAAAGCGGATAATGTATTTAGCATCACTGATGATGTAAATACTATCTTAAAAATAAGTGGCGATAACAAAGATAGCGTTTCATTAAAAGGATTTACTGAGGCTGCAAGTCAAAATGGTGTCGAAGCTGGATATACAAGATACGAGGGTCAAACAAGCACAGCAACAACTATCTATATAGATGTCGATAATGATATAAATAAACAACTTGTATAAAATTTGGGCTTTTTAGCCCAAATTCTTCTTTTAAATTTCTATTTTTACTCCTAAAAAACTCCTTTAAAAACCATCTTTGTACCAAAGTACAATATACAAATTTAATAAAAAACACTAGAATAAATCAAAAATAAAAATAAGGGATAAAGATGGCAGCTGTAGCCGGCAAGGTAAAAAGCGTCACATCTGATGTTATAGCGATAGATAAAAACGACCGTGTAAGAGTTCTAAACGTAGATGATGAGGTTTATATAGGTGAGAGCATAAAAGGCGAGAGCCAAAGTGCTAGCGTGACTATCACAGCAGTGGATGGTAGCGACATATCTCTAAATGGATACGACACGATATGGCTTGATAGTAGCGTGGTAAGTGCTGATACAAGTGCTGAAAATAGCATCGATACTGATGCACTTTTTAGAGCGCTTCTTGGAGAAAACTATGCTGAGATACTTGATCAGATGAATGAAAAAGTAAAAGATATGTTTGCAAAAACGCAGCTAAATGAGGCTGAAAATAGCTCAAATAGCCTTGAGAGCAGTGAAAATTTAGCGCACAAGTATAGTGCAAATGATGAGATTTTATCTGACTCAAACGAGCTAAAAGTAGATAACTCTTATGAGCATGCAAATTTTGACGCAACTACGATATATATCGAGATCGATAACGATCTAAATAAACTTTCATAAATTTGAGCCTCTTGGCTCAAATTTCTTATCCCAAAAATTAACTAATATCCCTTATAATAAGCCAAAATTTACAAAAGGAAAACGATGAAGAAAATTTTAATCATCGCAGGCTCTTGCAATAGCGGCACAGCAGGGCTTCAAGCTGATATAAAGACATGCGCTAGGCTAAATTGTTACAGCGCAACGGCGGTCACTTCGCTAGTTGCTGAGACCACAGACGCGATAAAAAGTGTAGTTTGTTTAGAGTCTAGCTTTGTTAAAGATGAACTTTGCACGCTTGCGGAGGAATTTAGCTTTGATGCCATAAAGATCGGCATGCTCTTTAGTGAGGAGATAATGGACGTGGTGCATGAGTTTTTACTCACTCAAAAGTGCAAGATCGTGCTTGATCCAGTCTGTGTCTCAAAGAGCGGCCACAAGCTCATAAAAGATAGCGCAGTAGAGAAGCTAAAAGAGCTAATGAAACTAGCCACTGTCGCCACGCCAAATTTAGACGAGGCAAACGTCCTTTTTGGAGGGAATTTCAAAGATCTGCCTTGCGATATCATCGTGAAAAAGCATGTAAGTGAGGATAGCAGCATAGATACGCTTTATAGAAAAGATGGCTCACTGCAAAATTTCAAAACTCCGCTTGCTAGTCCGCTTGTGATGAGTGGGACTGGTTGCACTTTCTCAACGGCGCTTGCTTGTTACCTTGCAAAGGGTAAGAGCTTGGAGGAGGCCATAGGGCTTTCAAAAGAGTACATCTGCTCCATTATAAAAGAGAGTATCGACACAAAACTAGGCAAAAACCGCCTACTTTGGCACGGAGCAAAGTAAATTTAAGCCTAAATTTTAGGCTTAAATTTGATAGTTTTAGCTTACGCCTCTAATATCGCTCCGTTGCTTGCATTTGTGACTAGCTTATAAGGGTAGCTGTTATTTAAATTTTAACATCTCTAAAATTCCCTTATTAATTATTGCTAATTCAGATAAATTAGCAGCCAGGTTGCTTAGAAAAATATACTTATTGTCTGAAGTATAAAAACTTTCACTACATTTTTTTATGTAAAGTAATAAATTTAACAGCTCTTTTAAATCTACATATGTAGTTGTTTTTTCTACAAAGTCGTATCTTTTAAATTTAGCAATCGCTTTTTGTAATTCTTCAATACTTTTATCTATTTCTTCTTTGTTATTATGATAAATATCATGAAAAGTAGATATTTTACGTTTGACTACTTTACAATATTCATCTTTTTTTGATAAATCAAAATTTTCATAAAGACATTTTAGATGAAATTTAATTTCTTGTTCATTATAATTATTGTTTTTTAAATCCAAAGAGCTAGTACTTTGGATTATTCCTAATTTACTATGCATAATATATTCGATTGGCTGCCACAAGATATCTTCTTCGTTGTTATTTACAAAAATTTCTGGAATTATATTAAGGTGATTACTAAGTGCCATTTTATTTGTGTGATTGTTATTGCAAAAAATATCTGTGTATTTGCATATTTGATCTGTCACGCTACAAGCAGTAGACGAGATGTCTCTAAATACATTATCAAATTTAAAATAAGTTTGTATTATTAAATCCTGATACGGCTTGAGTTTTTGCTCATCTTCTGACTGTTTTTTTAAATTTATATTTTCAATATGCAGTTTTTTATTAACACGGATAGTATATAAAGCTGACATTAGAGATGCAATTACGGAAACACAAGATATAATATCAGATCTAGTAAAATTATCTAAATTTAAAACCATATTTACGCCTCTAATATCGCGCCGTTGCTTGCGTTTGTGACTAGTTTTTGATACTGCCTTAGCCAGCGAGAGGTTAGCGCTTTATCGACTGGCTTAAATTTAGCCCTGCGCTCGGCGATCTCGGCTTCGCTTAGGCGAACGTTTATCTCGTATTTATCGACGTCTATATCGATGATGTCGCCGTCTCGTAGCAAGCCTATCATGCCACCTTCAGCTGCTTCTGGGCTCACGTGGCCGATGCTTAGACCCCTTGTCGCTCCGCTAAAGCGACCATCTGTGATGAGCGCTACGTCTGCACCAAGGCCTCGTCCCATGATGAGCGAAGTAGGGCTTAGCATCTCTTGCATGCCAGGGCCTCCGCGTGGGCCTTCGTAGCGGATGATGACGACGTCGCCTTTATCGACTTTGCCACTTGAGATACCAGCTATCGCTTCATCTTGCGAGTTAAAGCAGACCGCTTTACCGCTAAATTTACGCTCGCCAACGATGCCGGCCGTCTTGATGACACAGCCTTGTTCGGCTAAATTTCCAAACAAAATGGCAAGTCCGCCAACTTGCGAGTAGGCATTTTCCACCTTGTGGATGACGCTCTCATCTTTGATGTCACTTGCTTTTACGCGCTCGCCCAAAGTTTCGCCGCTAACTGTTAGGTTGTCTAAATTTAGCATGCCGTTATCTCTGCGTGAAATTTCTTTTATCACCGCATTCATACCGCCAGCTCTGCCGACATCCTCCATGTGCACGTTTGGCAAGCTTGGGCTGATCTTAGCGATGTGAGCGATGCTTTGGCTGATCTTATTTAGCTCTTTTATCTCTAAATTTACGCCAGCTTCTCTTGAGATGGCTAGCATGTGAAGGACGGTGTTGCTGCTGCCACCCATCGCCATATCAACGACAAGCGCATTGCGGATCGCCTTTTCATTTAGTATGTTTCTTATCTTAAATTTCTCATCAAGGGCGATCTGGCAAATTCTGCGAGCAGCCTGCCTGATGAGCTCCTCACGCTCTGGAGTAAGTGCCAAGATAGTGCCGTTGCCAGGGAGAGCTATACCCATCGCTTCGCAAAGCGTGTTCATAGAATTTGCCGTAAACATACCGCTGCAGCTGCCACCACTCGGACATGCGTTGCACTCGATATCTCTTAGCTCGGCCTCGTCTATCTCTTTGGTCTCAAATTTACCAACCGCCTCAAACGCAGTCGCAAGATCGATCGGTCTGCCATCTTTTGTGTGGCCTTTTCTCATAGGGCCGCCACTTACGAAAATGGTTGGGACATTGACCCTTAAAGCGCCCATAACCATGCCAGGGACGATCTTGTCGCAGTTTGGCATACAAACAAGCGCGTCAAGGGCGTGAGCGTTCATCACTGTCTCAATAGAGTTTGCGATGATCTCTCGGCTAGGCAAGCTATATAGCATGCCTCCATGCCCCATCGCTATGCCATCATCTACGCCTATGCAGTTAAACTCAAACGGCACACAGCCATTTTTGCGAATTTCATCTTTTAAAATTTGTGCGTATTTGTTTAAGAAAA
Source organism: Campylobacter concisus (assembly GCF_902460895.1). Classification (GTDB taxonomy): domain Bacteria; phylum Campylobacterota; class Campylobacteria; order Campylobacterales; family Campylobacteraceae; genus Campylobacter_A; species Campylobacter_A concisus_BC. The sequence continues at coordinate 378,404 of NZ_CABPVL010000004.1, forward strand.
AGTGCCCAGGTATGATCTCTATAAAGCTGTTTGCAACGCCGATAAATGGCTTAGCAAAGTCCTCGTCTTTTAGCCCAGTCGCACGTAAAAGTGAGCGGTGTGGGGCTCTTGTGTAGCCTTTTTTGATTATGTCGCTTCTCAAATTTGATCCTTTTTTTAAAATTTGAGAGGATTTTATCACATCTAAAGTATCAAAAATTTTAAAGCTTGGCCGCGCATGGCAGCCAAGTAAATTTTAATATTCGTCAAAGAATTTTTGAATTTCTTTGGTGTCGCTCGTCTTTGTGAGGGCTAGCATGAGTAAAATTCTAGCCTTTTGTGGGTTTAGATCGCTTGCGGTGATGAAATTTCCATTGTCATCCATCTTTTTGTTGCTATCCACGTAGCCGCTGCCAACGATCGCGCTTCTTACTATCTTTATGCCTTTGGCGTTTGCCTCTTGAAGCACTGTAAATACGTTGTTGTGGATGCTACCGTTACCTGTGCCTGCGTGGATGATGCCCTTTGAGCCAACATCTATCAGGTGTTTTGCGATATCGCCGTAGTCATTTGCGTGTGAGTAGATGATATCGACCCTTGGTAAGGCCTCTAGCTTGCTTACGTCAAAGACGCTGTTTGTGGTGTGTTTTTTGAGGCTTTTTGTGCTGTAAACGACCTTACCATAATAGACCCTGCCGATGGCGCCAGTGTTTCTTGACTTAAATGTATCGACTGATGAGGTGTTTGTTTTTGTAACCTCTCTAGCAGCGTTGATCTCGTCATTTAGCACGACTAAAACGCCATTACCAATGCTCTCTTTGCTAGCTGCTACGCTTACTGCGTTATATAAATTTAGCGGGCCATCAGCGCTCATAGATGTGGCACTTCTCATAGCACCTACCAAAACTACAGGCTTGTCTGATTTGACAACTAAATTTAAGAAGTAAGCAGTCTCTTCGAGGGTGTCGGTGCCGTGAGTTATGACGATGCCATCCACGTCTTTGCTGGCAAGTAGCTCATTTACGCGTTTTGCAAGCTTTAGCCAAATTTCATCAGTCATGTTGTTTGAGCTGATGTTTGCGACTTGCTCGCCTTTTACATTTGCTAAATTTGCTATCTCAGGCACGGCTTTGATGAGGATATCGACGCCAAGTTGGGCAGCGTCGTACTGGGCATTTGTCGCGCCACTAGCACTTCCTGCGATCGTACCGCCTGTGGCTAAGATGACGACGTTTGGCTTTGCATAGAGCGAAGCAACTAGAATGCAGATCAATAAAACTAGCTTTTTCATAGCTATCCTCCTAGTAAGAAATTTTACGCATTTTTAAATTTTCGTAATACCAAACCAAGCAAATAGGCAAAAAATAAAGTAGTTCAAATAAATTTTTAAAATATTTTTATAAATTTAAAAAATATTATTTTCGCTCATTTTATCACAAAAAGCACACGTTAAATTTAACTCTCACTTAAAAGATAAGACAGATAAAATGAAATTTGCCTTATTTTGATCAAAATGATATAGAAATTGATAACGTAAAATTGTCATATATGTGTCACAAATGCCGAATTTAAGGGCCTTATTGTACCTGGGTACAATATACATGAATTATAAAATTCATTAAAATGCGAGAAAAAATTTAACAAGGATGAATATGGCAGCAAAACTAGGAAGTATAAAATCAATTTCAGGTCAAACTGAAGTGATCGCAGTCGATAAAAGTGGAAACGAGAGAATTTTAAAAGTTGGCGATAGCTTGTATGAGGGCGAGAGCATAAAGACAACTTCAGCTGATGCGAAGGTAGTCATCGTTGCAAATGACGGCAAGGAAGTCTCTATAGTAGGCGAAGATACTATCTCACTTGATCCAAAAGAGGCAGCAAACGCACAAAGTGCTAACCCAGAGGTCGCAGCGCTTCAAAACGCTCTTTTAAATGGTGCAAACATAACAGATCTTGAAGAGACAGCAGCTGGTGGTAACGCAGCAGCTGGCGGTGCTGGTGGAGATGGCGTAAGTCTAGGTGCAGCTAGTTTTGCTGAGGGTGGCCACTACGCAAATATCAATGAAAACTACAGAAATTTAACTGACGCAAATAGAGCTTTTGACTCTTTTAATAACCCAATCGGCGGCTATGCTGATAATAACGACAATGGCGAGGGCGATAATGTTGCACCGCAAAACCCAGCAAGTCCAACAAACCCAACAAGCCCTGTAACTCCAGTGACACCTGTCACGCCACCAACCCCAGCAACGCCTGTTGCACTAAGCGTATCACTTGATGGTAATGGCGAGGCAAGAGAGGCAACTCCAAACGAATATCTAGTCTATAATCTTGGCCTATCAGCTGCTACAAGCTCGACTACACCTACTGATCTAACGCTAAATTTAAGTGGTGCAAGTGCAGGCAGAGACTACTCAAACGTTATGGAGTATTCACTTGATGGCGGACATAGCTGGACAGCGATACAAAATGGCGGCACGATAAGTGGCGTTGCGCCAAGTGATATCGCAAATGTAAAGGTTAGGGTGCAAGTGATAGATGACTACGGTCAAACAGCTGGCAACCAAAACGAGGGCGCAAGCAGCGAGGATCTAGGCGCAAATATCGCTCCTGGCATAAAAGACTACGGCGTTTATAAAGAGGGCGTAACTCTTAGCGTGACTACAAACAACGCTGCTATCACATCTGGCGAGGCTGAGGGTAAGATCATCGATAATGATGACAATATAAATATCACAGAAAATATAGATGCATCTACAGAGGGTTTAAACCCTGCTCTTGTAAATTCTGACCCAGACAATGGCAATACTATGAAAACTATCATAGATACAAAAGATGGCGATGATACGATAACTATAAAAGAGGAAGTCTATTTTTCAAGTGGGTTATACGATCTAAAAGAAAATGCCAATGATGTTATAAAAATGGGTGATGGCGACGATGTGTTTAATACTGGAAAAGATGCTGTTGTAGAAAGTACTAGGATAGACCTTGGAAACGCTGGCGGAGAGAAAAATCAAGATACACTTAATATAAATGGAACTGTTATAACAGATACAAGATTTACAAGCCACGATGGCAATGATGTATTTACTATAAAAGATGATTCTGGTCCAAGCCTTAGCAGTACGATTTTAGACAATGTCTTGTTTAAAACAGGAAGTGGCAACGACACTGTAAATATCGAAAAAAGCGATAATCATCAGCTTATAAAAAATACTAAAATAGACACCGGTGCTGATAATGACACTGTAAATATTAAAAGTGATATGTATGCTTATGTTACTAATAACGGAACAACTGACGAGACTGAGTATGCAGGAAGCAGAACTGATAGCTTTATAAAAACAGGCGAGGGCGATGACACTATAAATGTTACTGATGCAAGTATCAGCAGAGTTGATATCGATACAGGCGATTCAGATACAGGCGATATGCTAAATTTCATCAGTGCAGGCATATATAACTCTGAAATCAAAAGTGGCAATGGCAATGATAAGATCTTGCTTCAAGATGCCAAAGCAGATGTCATGGATATCTACACAGGCGAGGGCAATGATAGCCTAACTATCAAAGGTAGCACTGAAATAAAAAATAATAGCGCCGCACACAATGACCCTATAAGCTCATCAGCTCACGTGGCAAATCCAGGAGCTAACCAAGCTGGAATTTACTCAAACTACATAGAGATGGGTAAAGGTAGAGATACGTTAACTATCGAAAGAGGCGCTGAAATTTCAAATACTAAGATAAACACTAGCTCAGCTGATGCTGGAGTAAGTGACGATAGAGACAGCGTAGATGTTACTGGCGCTAAATTTAACAACGCTGCCATTGAGACTGGATATGTTGATGATGTGATAAATTTAAAAGATGTCACCATGATCTCAAATGATGGATATAGCACATATATCGGCGCAGGCGGCGGAAATGACACTATTAACGTCTCTGGAAATAGCTCATTTGACAAGGCTATCATTTACACAAACGGCGGAGATGACCATGTAAATGTCGATGGTGATGTTTCTATGGTGGATTCAAATATTATGCTTGAAAATGGCAACGTAACTCTAAATGTCGCAAAGGCTACTGGTCTAGTTGATACAAACATAGAGGGTGCAGGTGTTGGAAATGCTGGCGTAAAAACCGTGACTATCGATAACGCCGAGCTTAGTAGAGTTACTATAAATACCGCAGATGACGGCGATAGTGTAACTATCGGAGCTGGCACTCATGATAACACTGATGTTAAAATTTTCACTCAAGGCGGAGACGATACGATAAATATCAACTCTGATCTAACTGGAACATCAAGTGTAAATTTAAGTCCAGCTGCAGGCGAAGCTGCGCATGACCACGATGCATCAAACATCAACTCAGGCAAAGGCAACGACACTATCAATATAGCTGATAACGTGACACTAACCAACACCTACCTTTCAGGTGGCGACGGCAATGACTTAGTCGATCTTGGCAAGGATGTAAGCCTAAATGGCACTGCTATAAATGGAGGTGACGGCATAGATACGCTAAAAGTTCATGACGCATCATTTAACACAACAAATGCTGGCAAGATAAGTGGCTTTGAGGTGCTTGATATGTCAGACGCTAATGAGCATTTTACATTTTTCAATGCTTCAGATATCGCAAATTTCATAAAAAATGTCGGTGGTGAAGGTGCAACATCGTTAATCGTAAAAGGTGTAAAAGGTGTTGGCACATTTACAGAGGGTTCATCTGAAGTAGCAGATGCTTCTACTGAAATTAGCAACGGATATGTATATAGCGTAAATGAAGGCGGTCAGACATTTACGCTTACTATACAAGATGTCAATGTAAATGAGTTGTTGGCATAAAATTTTAGACCCATTTTTTGGGTCTAAACTCCCCTTGCTTCATTTAATAAAATTTTTTATACAAAAAGCCTAAATTTAGGCATTTCTTTTGATAATCAATATAATTTATATTTCAATGTGATTTAAAAACGCTTATTAAAATCCAAAAGTCAATTTTTTTAAGAAAGGATTAATATGAGCGTAGAAGTAGCCGACAAAGAGGGGTTGAATTTAAGTGGTGGCGTGAGCCAAAATGATCCGCATGTTAGGATAATAGAGGAGATAAAGTCGCTTGAGATACTTGACTCTGATAAGCTTTTTGCTGAGTTATACGGACGAAAGGTGGCAGAGGCGAGACCAAAAGCGCAGGATCAAATTTTAAACATCGCAGATGCAACCACGAGCGCAAACGATGTGCGTTTTGACAATGGCAACGATATAGTCGATATGACAAGATCTATCGTAAATGACGCCAAGATAGACGCAGGAGATGGCGACAATAAGCTAAGAATTCACGATAATATCGAGGTTAGAGGGCTTAGATTTGACGCTGGGGCTGGCAATGACGAGATAGAGATAAGAAACAACGTCGGCATAAAAGATCATACGCTTTTATATACAAATGACGGCGATGATAGCGTAAAAATTTATGGTGCGACGATGGAAAATGCTGTCATTCATACAGGTTTAGATAACGATGTCATTGATATCCAAAGATCTGAGATCAAAAATGGCGCAGACATAAGGCTTGGCGGAGGAAATGACACTATAAACACCGACTGGGTGGGCTTTTTTGGTGATACGAAAATTTCTCTTTCTAGCTTTACTAGTCCAAACGAAGTAGATACGCTAAATATGGACAACACTATCTTTAACGGACATACTACTATCGAAGCAAACGACGGCGAAAAGACCACTATGAATATAAAAGTGTGCGGTGGAGACGGCGAGATAGATATAAAAGGCTCACACGCAAATTTAGACCATACGCCGCTTTTTGATATGAATTTTCTTGGGCCAAAATTTATGGGTGACGTTAAATTTGACGGCAGAAATAACAAGGTCAATATGCATATAGATGACTCAGAATTTCATGGTAAAAATAACGAATTTTACTTCTCAGATAATCAAAATGATACTTTAAATGTGACATCAGCTATCATAAAAAATTCTAAATTTTATCTAGGTGGCGGAGATGATACAGTTAGTTTAACTATGACAAGAACAGATATAGATAATAATACTCAAATATTTGGTGGCAAGGGCTATGATACGCTTGTACTTGATAATAATATCGACTTCTCAAAGGTCTCTGGTTTTGAAGAATTAAAAGTAACGAGCGGTGCTTATGTGACATTAAATGGCAATGATGTGGCTCATTTGAGTGACATTTTAGACAATGGCTCTAATGTAGTTAAATTTAGCGAGGCGCATGGTACTGTAAAACTTAATGGTTTTAGCGAAACTAGCGGAGCAGAAAATGGCTATCATAGATATGAAAGTGTCTATAATACGCACTTAGCAGACGGTAGTGATCGTCAAGGTACAGTCTATATAGATATAAAAGAAGACATTCACGTCGATCTTTAAATTTAGATCCCTTTTTGGGGTCTTGCTTACATTTATCAAAAAATTTAATTTTAAAACCCACTGCAACAGCGTAATCTTATGAATTAATATCATATTTACATTACTTTATATTTAAAAGAAATATTTATAATGTGTCAAATTGATTTTAAAGGAGGCAGCGATGGCTGTTAAAGTAGGTGTTATTAAAAACATTCTTGGCTCCAAGGAAGTAGTAGTTATAGACAAAAATGGCAACGAAAGAGTTGTTGTCGCGGGAGATAGTTTATACGAGGGCGACGTTGTTAAAGCAAACGGCGCAAAGGTAACTATCGCATCAAACGACGGCAAAGAGTTCGAGCTAAAAGATGGCGAAACTCTAAATTTAAATAACGACCTTAGTTCAGACAAAGAGGTAGCGGCTATACAAAAAGCCCTTTTAAAAGGTGAAAATTTAGCAAATCTCGAGGAGAGTGCCGCTGGTGGTAATAGCGGTGGCAGAGGCGGAGATGGCGTGAGCCTTGGCGAGACAAGGTTTGAGCATGGTGGTCATGAGAGCTCTGATGTATCAGCTAGCTTTAGATCACTTTCAGATACTTTTGGCGCTGTAAAACTAACTAACCAAGAGGTAAAAGGTGGCGGTAGTGATGTTTTTGATGGTTCAGATAGTGATATAAATTCTGCCATTGCACCTGTAGCCCCAGTTGAGCCATCACAACCAGAAAATCCAACCCCACAACCTGAGCCAAAACCAGAACCAACTCCAGAACCTAAACCAGAGCCTACCCCAGAACCAAAGCCAGAACCAACTCCGCAGCCTGAGCCAAAACCTGAACCAACTCCAGAGCCACAACCTAAACCTGAACCAAAGCCAGAACCAAAACCTGACGAGAGCAAAGATATAGTTAAAAATATCTCAGTTGAAAACAAGTCAGAATTTGGCTATGAAAAGAGCTCAGACCCAAGAAGCTCAAATGACAAATCATACCTAGAGTACAACCTAAAAGGCGAAGTAGCGGAGGCTGATGCTGATAAAAAGGTAGATGTGACGCTTAAATTTGGCGGAGAGGCAACTGCTGGCAAAGACTATGAAAATGCAGAGTACTCGCTAGATGGCGGTAAAACTTGGCAAAAGCTAGATGATAGCGGCGTCATAAAAGATGTAAGAGCTGGCGATATAAATAATGTAAGCGTGCGTGTTGAAGTGGCAAACGATCACGACCAAAATGAAGGCACGCTTGATCCATCGGAGAAAATTTTCACAGATGCAGATAAGGGCGTAGAAAATAATGGCTACTTTAAAGAGAGCGTTTCGCTAGAAGTTAGCATAGGTGGCTTAAAAGCATCAAATAGCGAAAAAATAGTAGATAATGATCATGATATCACTGTAAATAACCAGTTTAATAACGATAAATCTTTTGACGTTACATTTAAAGACAATGGCGACAATACGCTAAATTTCAAAGATGCGACGATAAACCACAAAGCTGGTGACGTGGCTAGCACTATAGTCTTTGGCGATGGCAGCTATCTTAATGAAGGTAAAGATACTATCAATGCCGATAACTCAAATTTAAACTGGCTAAATATCAACACTCAAGGCGGAGATGACACTATAAATATAAATGGTGGAAGACACGAGAGACTTCACGTCGAAACTGGTGCAGACAACGACACTGTAAATTTAAACGGCGGAACTTACATAGGCACCGATCCTTATCAAAGTGGCTTCACGCTTGATAGCGGAAACGATGTATTAAATTTAAATGGCACAAAAGATGATCATGTGAAAATGACAGATATGTACCTAAGAACTGGCTCAGGCGAGAAAGATGAGATAAATATCAAATACGCTGATATCGACTCAACATATAAAAATTCAGCCAACCACATCGAGGCAGAGGCGAAAAACAACACCATAAATGTTGAAAACTCAAATTTAAAAGGTATCAACATAGGTACAGAGACAAACACAGGTACCGACGTAAATAGAAATCCACTAAATTTCGATCTAAATTTAAAATCATCTACCCTAGATGATGTCAATCTCAACACTATCTACAAAACTCACGTAGTAGTTGAAGATACAAAGATAAATGGCAGCTACCCAGAAAATGCCACAAAGTGGAATTTCGCAGATACAGATGATACTTTAGAGCTAAGATCAGGCACATTAAACGATATGACGGTTAATCTTGGCAACGGCGAAGACAAAGTCGTCGTCTCAAAAGCTATGAAGCTTAATGGATACACTACGATAAATGGTGGCACTAGCTACGAGACCGATACACTTGTGATCGATGGCAATGTTGATTTTAATAAATTTAAGAGCTTTGAAGAGCTACAAGTGACTGGCAACGAGAAGGTCAGCCTAAAACTAGAAGATCTATATGATATGCTTGACATTAAAAATAATGATAGCAAACATATCTTGACAGTTACAGAGGCAGCTGGCGGAGTAGAGCTAGCAGGCTTTAAGCTTTCAGAGTTCGGAAGAGGTCTAAAAGATGGCTTTACAAGATATGAGGCCGACTTTGGTTTTCAAGATAACGGCAGATCTTATACTGTCAAAGGCTATATAGATGTAAAAAATGGTATCAATGTCGATCTTGGTGCTAAGCCAGAGCCTACGCCTGTTGAGCCAGTCGAGCCTGTAAATCCAGCTCCAGCTCCACAACCTGAGCCAAAACCAGAACCTAAGCCAGAACCAAAACCAGAACCTAAACCTGAGCCAGCTCCGCAACCAGAGCCAACTCCACAGCCGACACCTGAGCCACAGCCAACGCCTGATCCAGAGCCAGAGTATATAAATGAATATGACTCAAAATATGTAAAAGACATAGGTATATATGGCAAACGAGGCTTTCAGATCGAAAACCATGAAAAATCGAATATGTGGGAACATAACAATTTAATATTTGAGCTAAGGGGTGAAGTGGCAGAAGCCGATGTGGATCAAAAAATCGATGTGAAGCTTAAATTTAGTGGAGAGGCTACTTACGGTAAAGACTACGATAAAATTCAGTACTCACTTGATAATGAAAACTGGATAGACCTAGATAGTAGTGGCGTCATAAAAGGTCTAAGAGCGGGCGATATCAACAAAGTAGTTGTTCGTGCAAATGTAATAGACGATAAAGAGCCAAATGAAGGCAAGCTTTTGTCTGAAAATAGTGAAAAATTTTATGAGAGCTGGGATAAAGAAAAGTTATTTAAAGATGCAGATAAGGGCGTTGAAAACAATCACTACTACAGCGAGAGTGTGATCTTAGAATTTAGTATAGATAACGCTAAATATACATATGAGGGTGGCATCATAGATAATGACCATATAACAACTGTAAATAGCGAATTTCACAACGACAAACGCTTTGATGTAGAGTATCTTCAAAATGGAGATAATGTCTTAAATTTCAACAATGCAACCGTAAGTCATAAAGAAGGAGAAGAACCTAGTAAGATCCATTTTAGTGAAGTATATAGTAACTCTGGAGACACTGAGGTCAATATCAATAGTTCAAATTTAAATTGGCTTGATATTAGAACTAATACTGGAAAAGATAAGATTGATATCAACAACTCAAATTTAAATAATGTCACTATCGACACCCGTAACGGGAACGATACTATAAATATAAATGGTGGAACGCACGAAAAAAATGAGATCAATGCGGGCTTTGGCAATGATGTCATAAATATAAATGGTGGCGTTTTTAACAAAGAGACCATATATCTTGGCATTAACAGCGATATCTTAAATATAACAGGTACAAAAGCTGATCATGTAAAAATGACAGATATTGACATAAGCACTAATGCTAATAAGCTTAATGGTGCCTTCCAATTGGTTGGTAATGAATTAATTAAAGGCGATGAAGACGTTATAAATATCAAATACACCGACATTAACTCAACAACATCAGCAGAAAAAAGTGCGATCTATGCAGGATCATCAAAAGGTACTATAAATATAGATAGCTCAAACCTTGATAACGTAGAACTAAATGGAGGCAGTAGAGTCCCTTCATTTGGAGAAACTTATCATACAGATATAAATTTAAAGTCATCTACCCTAAAAGATGTAGATATCATGGCTTATATAAATGAAATGCATGTGGTAGTTGAAGATACTCACGCATCAGCTAGTGGTTTGCCAGCTGAACACCATGCGAACTGGATTTTGAGTGGACATGAAAATGCAAAAGATTATTTGGAGCTAAGATCTGGAAGCTTAACTAATATTAAAATAGATCTATCGGATGGCAGTGATAGTGTCTTTATATCTAAAGATATGAAGCTTGAGGGTGGCACTAGCATTCTTGGTGGATACTCAGACAATAGAAGTCGCTATGATCACGATACGCTTTTGGTTGATGGTCAGATAGACTTTACAAAGGTTAAGAGCTTTGAAGAGTTAAAGGTTACTAGCAATGAAAAGGTCACTCTAAAAGCTCTTGATATAGCTGATATGCTTGATGTCGGACACGAACATAGTAATAATTTGCTTCAAATAACCGAGGCAAGTGGCGGAGTAAAACTTGAAGGCTTTAGTAAATCTGCTGCTAATGCAGTAGAGGGCTTTGAAAGATATGAGGCGAATTACGGCACAACTACAGCTTATATCGATGTAAAAGAAAACATCCACGTCGATCTTTAAAATTTAGACCCTTTTTGGGTCTAAATTCTCTCTTAACTAATCTAAATTTTTAACTTTAAATTTAAAAATATTTACAAAACATTGCTTAATGTAATTTTATTGTCAACTCTTATTTAAAAAAAATTATTATAATCTTGACTTACATCAATACTATTCAAGGAGAATTTATGCAAGAAAATGAGTTTATAACAGAATTTAACGACCCCACGTTATCTGTGATAGCAAGAAACAACAAAGTAAAAGAGGGAGCTAGTGAGCCATACATCGTCTATGACATATCAGCTTTAAATCTACCTGCCGATATAACAAGTGGTGATCTTAGTTTTAAACTAAATGCAAAGCACGAGACAAATAACTACGATAAAACTATCGAAATTTCAAGAGACGGCGGTAAAAGCTGGGAGGCTTTAGATGAAAGCAATGTATTAAAAGATGTGAAATTTGATCAAATTTCAACTCTAAAGGCTCGTGTTAGAGTGATTGATGATAACGGAGAGCTTGAAAATAATCAAAACGAAGGCGAAATGACACAAAATTTAAGCACTCTTGGAGCTATTAAATTTTATGGCACTTATGAAAACGAACTAAGTTTAGAAGTGAAAGCTGATGGCTTTATAAGCGCTTTGGCTAATGCAAATGTGGTGGATAATGATCACAATGTATATCTTGACGGTACTATAAAAGAAAAGGGCTATGAGATAAATTTAGACGATGGCGATGATACGTTAACTATAGCAGCAGGAGCCCAAAAGAGCGTGATCGATACTAAAGCTGGCAATGATATGATCGTCTTTGGTGCTGGAGCTTATATGCAAGGTCTTAGAGAAGACGACAAAGAGGCTGTAAATGTAAAAATGGGTGATGGCGACGATACATTTAAGATGAATGTAGGCAGCGCTATCTTTCACGCTGGCGTTGATCTAGGCGATGCAGATGCAAATGGCAAAAACGAAGACAAGCTAGAGCTAAACTCAGTTGTGGGTGTGATAAACTCAAGCTTTACAAGCGGAAGTGGTGATGATAAATTTAACGTGAGCGAGGGAAGCAATATAAATGGCGTGGTCTTTGACACAAAAGGCAGCAACGACACTGTAAATATAAGTAGCGGGACAGTTGCAAATGGACTTTTAGTAAAGACAGGCGATGGCAAGGACTTCGTAAATTTCGAAAACTCTAAATTTCAAAACTCAGTAGTAGAGAGCGGGAGTGGCGATGATGTAGTGCTGATAGATCACTCAAATGTTAGCTCAAATGATAACTCTAGCTCATATATAGCAAGCGGTGATGGCGATGATCTTATCAAAATTTATGGCTCGACTTATATCAAATCAAAAATTTATGCAGGCGAGGGCGACGATAGAGTTTATATCGGTGGTTCAGGTGTAGATGAGGTAAATATAGACCTTGCTAATGGAGCTGATAAAGTAGAGGTGGTGGCAAGTCACTTTGCAAACTCAAAGCTCGATCTTGGCTGGGGCGGTGAGAAAAAAATGAGTGTGGTAGAAAACTCAGATATAGATGGCGTACTAGTAAGATCAGGCGAAGCAAACGATAGCGTAAGTGTAAAAGACTCAAGCTTGACAAATAGTGCATTTGAGCTAGCTAACGGAGATGACAAGGTAGTTTTAGAAAATGTAAAATACAGCTCAAATGACACCGCTAACTCGTATATCGCAGCAGAAAATGGTAACGATAGCGTCACGATAAGTAGCGGCAGTATCCTAGAGGGGATAAATTTCTATATGGGCGATGGCAATGATGGTGTAAATTTAAGTAGTAGCCACATCTTAAATTCAAATATCTATCTAGGTAGCGGATATGATACATTTAACGCTACAAACTCAAGTGTAAGTGATACTTTGATAGAGAGTGGAGATGGCTTTACTACCATAGGCTTTAGCGGCTCAAACGTAGAGAACTCAACTATCGTAACTGGCAAAGATGATGATACTATCGTGCTAGATAGAGGCGAGATAAGTGGTAGCAAAATTTTCACTCAAGATGGTAGTGACAGCGTCGTCGTTGGCTCAAATTTAACTAACAGTGTGATAAATACAGGCAAAGATAGTGATGCGCTAAGCTTGGCTGATGGTGTAAATTTAAAAGATACATACATCTCAACGGGCGATGATAATGATAGTGTAAGTATAGGTAAAGGTGTGATACTAGAAGGCAGTCACATAAACGGCGGAGACGGCGTGGATAAGTTATTTATCTCTGAGGCTATTGATTTTAGCAAGGTAAGTGGCTTTGAAGTACTTGATCTAACAACCTCTAAATCAGAGGGCAACGGCGTGGCACTAAATCATATAAGTCTAGATCTAAATTTAGCTGACGTGCTTCATATCACAGGCAACAACATCGATACTGTTCTTAGGATTAACGGCGATAAAGACGAATTTGGTAAAGGCGATAGCATCACGCTTCATGACTTTACAAAAGGTGAGTCAAACGATGGTTACACTCTTTATACGTCAAATCAAAGCACAGTTTCTATCGAGATCAAAGATCAAATCGATACAGTTATAGCTTAAAATATCATTTTATAGATTTTTGGACTTAGTTTTTGCTAAGTCTAAAAATCACTTCAATATCACTCAAAATTTACAAAAAATTTTCTAAATGTAACACATATTAAAATAATGTAACTATATTGTACCTAGGTACAATTTACAATTTCTCCTAATAGTTATAAAATAATGCCAAAATTAATTTAGCCCAAAAGGAATTAACATGGCAAAGAAATTAGGCACAATCAAGTCTATATCGGGTTCTGCTGAGGTTATCGCAGTAGATAAAAGTGGTAACCAAATAGTACTAAAAGTTGGTGATAGCCTTTATGAAGGTGAGACGGTAAAAACAACTTCAGCTGATTCTAAGGTTGTGATAGCAACAAATAATGGAAAAGAGCTATCAATGATCGGCGAAGATACGCTAAGCCTCGATCCAAGGGCAACTGCTGGTGATTCACAAGTAGCAGCACTTCAAAAAGCATTGTTAAATGGCGCAAATTTAGAAGATCTAGAAGAGACAGCAGCTGGCGGCAATAGCGGTGGTCGTGGTGATGGCATGAGCCTTGGCGAGACAAGATTTGAGCATGGCGGACACTACTCAAACATAAGTGCTAGCACTAGTGCGATCAATCCTTTAGGCGCTGCATCTTTTGCAGGTCCAGCTGAGGGCAAAAGCGGCGGTTTAGATAGCGGTCGTGGCGGCAGTGATGACGATACAGCAGGCGCTGGTAATACTATCAATCCAGAAACCACCAGAAAACCAAGCAACCCAGAAATTAAATTCCCAGAAGATACAAACAAAGATGGCAAAATTTCTGATGATGAAAACAAAGCTAATGACAAAGATGCTAGTAAAACAACAGTAGAAGTTACTATACCAAAAGATGGTTCAGTAAAACCAGGTGATAAAGTAGTTGTTACTGATGACAATGGTAAAAAGACTGAAAAACCAATCAACCAAGATGATATCGATAAAGGTAAGATTGATATCCCAGTTGATCTAAACCCAGGCAAAGATAACAATGTAACAGCAGAGATCATCAATCCAAATAACCCTAACAACCCAGGCAAGGATAGCAAGG
>NZ_CABPVL010000004.1:393643-395122 GCF_902460895.1 Campylobacter concisus
GGCAAAATTTCTGATGATGAAAACAAAGCTAATGACAAAGATGCTAGTAAAACAACAGTAGAAGTTACTATACCAAAAGATGGTTCAGTAAAACCAGGTGATAAAGTAGTTGTTACTGATGACAATGGTAAAAAGACTGAAAAACCAATCAACCAAGATGATATCGATAAAGGTAAGATTGATATCCCAGTTGATCTAAACCCAGGCAAAGATAACAATGTAACAGCAGAGATCATCAATCCAAATAACCCTAACAACCCAGGCAAGGATAGCAAGGTGATAGGTGAAGATAGTGAGAATACTAAAGCTCCAGAAGCTCCAGTTATCAATGAAGTAATTGATGATGCTAAAGGCTATGGAGAAGATACTAAAGTTGGTAACGTTCTTGATGTTAAAGGTCATCTAACAAATGATAAAACTCCAACTATCAAAGGCACTGCAAAAGCTGGCTCAAAAGTAGAAATTTATGATAATGGCGACAAGATAGGTGAGACAACAGCTAAATCTAATGGTTCATGGGAATTTACAGCTCCAGAACTTACTAAACAAGGCGAGCATAAATTTACAGCAACTGCTGAGAATAAATTTGGTAAGAGCACACCAAGCAATGAAGCTACAATCGATCTAGATTCAATCGCTCCAAAACTTGATAACGTTAAAATCACTCCAATCGATACTAATAGCAAAGCTGATGATACAGCAGAGCTAACTATGGGAACAGGTCATACAGATACTCCAAATGCTGAGATATTATTTAGAGATGTAGATAACAACATTATAGGAAAAGGTCACGCTAACAGTGCAGGTGACTTCTTAATTCAACTAGATAAAGCTGTTCAACCAGGTACTCCAGTATTTGTTCAAGCAATAGACAAAGCTGGTAACGCAGGTACAGAAATGGCTACGGCTGGCAATATAGAGCATCCAAATGATCATACAGTTCCAAAAGTAGATATCGATACTGTAACTCCAGTTGATACAAACAACCCATCAGATGGTACTCCAGATAAAGGTATCGTAAAAGGTAAATCAGATGAGCCAAATGCTCCAGTAGTTGTTACTGATGAAAGTGGTAAAACAATAGGCACTGGCACAACTGATGATAAAGGAAATTTCGAAATCACTACTGATCCAATCAAACCAGGTGATAAAGTAAAAGTTGAAGTAACTGATAAAGCTGGCCATAAAGGTAGTGATACAGAGACTGCAGGGGATACAGAAATTTTACATAAAGATCTTCCAGAAGCTCCAGTTATCAATGAAGTAATTGATGATGCTAAAGGCTATGGAGAAGATACTAAAGTTGGTAACGTTCTTGATGTTAAAGGTCATCTAACAAATGATAAAACTCCAACTATCAAAGGCACTGCAAAAGCTGGCTCAAAAGTAGAAATTTATGATAATGGCGACAAGATAGGTGAGACAACAGCTAAATCTAATGGTTCATGGGAATTTACAGCTCCAGAACTTACTAAACAA
>NZ_CABPVL010000004.1:398273-399554 GCF_902460895.1 Campylobacter concisus
AGCAACCCAGAAATTAAATTCCCAGAAGATACAAACAAAGATGGCAAAATTTCTGATGATGAAAACAAAGCTAATGACAAAGATGCTAGTAAAACAACAGTAGAAGTTACTATACCAAAAGATGGTTCAGTAAAACCAGGTGATAAAGTAGTTGTTACTGATGACAATGGTAAAAAGACTGAAAAACCAATCAACCAAGATGATATCGATAAAGGTAAGATTGATATCCCAGTTGATCTAAACCCAGGCAAAGATAACAATGTAACAGCAGAGATCATCAATCCAAATAACCCTAACAACCCAGGCAAGGATAGCAAGGTGATAGGTGAGGCTTCAAGCACTGTTAAAGTAATAATTGATGAGATCATAGATGACGTAACTGGTGGCGTAGTAAATGGCGATGTTAAAAATGGTCTAACAAATGACAACCTACCAACATTCAAAGGTAGTGCAGCACCAGGCGCAACAGTAGAAATTTACGAGAGCTTCTATACAACTACAGAAAAAACTCTAGTTGGTAAAGTAACAGCTGACGCCAATGGCAAATGGAGCTTTACTCCAACTGAAGCTATGAGTGATGGAGAGCACTACTTTGAAGCAGTTGCTACAGATAAAGTAGGCAATAAATCAACATCTGATAGAGTTTCACTTGATGTTGATACATTTGCAGATGCTCCTGTAATAGACGCTGTAAATGACAATGTAGATAGCCAAACTGGCAACGTTTTAGACGCTAAAACAAAAGTTGCTCTAACAAATGACAGCACACCAACTCTTGAGGGATATGCTGAGCCTGATTCAGTTATCACTATCTATGAGATTAGCGAGCTAAATGGTGAGAAAACAGTTGTAGGAACAGTCACAGCTGATAATCATGGTGGTTGGAAATTTGAACTACCTGAACTAGGAGATGGTGAGTATAAATATACTACAAGGGCACAAGATAAAGCAGGAAATATCTCAGACTTCTCAGAGGTTGTAGTAGTTAATGCTGATTTAATAGCTCCATCAGAACCAACCATCACATTTGTTGAAGATGTAAATCCAAAAGATAGCAAGCTAAATAAAGCTGAAAATAGCAAAGATGGCGATAGCACTAGCACAAAAGCTCAAATTTCTGTCCCAGGTGATGCTGAAGAAAATGATGTGATCCACTACACTGTAAATGGTGAGGAAAAAACACATACTATTACTTACAATGACAGAGTAACTGGATATGTAGAGATCAAAGTACCAGTAGTTGATGGCAAAGCTTCAAGCGTAACAGCTAAGATCGTTGAT
>NZ_CABPVL010000004.1:401115-429842 GCF_902460895.1 Campylobacter concisus
CATTTGTTGAAGATGTAAATCCAAAAGATAGCAAGCTAAATAAAGCTGAAAATAGCAAAGATGGCGATAGCACTAGCACAAAAGCTCAAATTTCTGTCCCAGGTGATGCTGAAGAAAATGATGTGATCCACTACACTGTAAATGGTGAGGAAAAAACACATACTATTACTTACAATGACAGAGTAACTGGATATGTAGAGATCAAAGTACCAGTAGTTGATGGCAAAGCTTCAAGCGTAACAGCTAAGATCGTTGATCAAGCAGGTAATGCTAGTAAAGAAGTTTCTAATAATTTAGATGTCGATATTCATATCGATGCTCCAGTCATCACTGCAGTAACAGATAACTGGTGGGGCGGTGTTGAAAATGGCGGAAATATACTTGGTGTAAATGACGGCTTTACAAATGACACTACACCGACATTTAAAGGTACAGCTGAGGCTGGCTCAACTATCGTTCTTAAAAATGGCAATGACATTATTAACAAAGACATCATTGTAAAAGCTGATGCAAATGGTAACTGGGAATTTACTCCAAAATCTCCACTTGCTGAGGGTGAGTATAATGTAGTAGCTATTGCAACTGATAAAGCTGGTAATGTTAGTAATCCATCAAATGTTGCAACTGTAAATGTTGATACAAGCACTACACAGCCAGTTATAACTGAGATCATCGATGATGTTGCTGGTGGTGTTGTAGGTAATGTTAAAAATGCTCTTACAAATGACAACTTGCCAACTCTAAAAGGTACAGCTGAGGCATTCTCAACTGTTAAGATAATGGTAGATGATAGACTAGTATTTAAAGATGGCAAAGAAGTAACAGTTACAGCTGATAAAGACGGCAACTGGGAATATACATTTGAGGCAAATTTGAACTGGGGTGGCGAAGTACATGCTGCACTAGAAGATGGAGTACATACTCTTAAAGTTCAAACAACCGATAGAGCAGGCAATAGAAGTGCTGTATCAGAGTGGTCAAGTGTAGATGTTGATACAACTATTGGCGCTCCAACAGTTAAGATAACAACTGATATAAATAGCGACAAGAAGATAGACATAGCTGATGCTTCAGCTCTAAAAGATGGCAAGCTTAAATGGGTTATCGACATCCCAGAAAATACTGTAAAAGCAGGCGATAGGGTTCAAATTCTTGGAAGCGACGCTAAAACTTGGACAGATATCTTTAAAGTAACTGCGCAAGATATAGCTAAAGGCTTTATAGAAAGAGATGAATTTAGCATCGATATGCCAAAATCAAGAGGCTTCCAAACTCCATCTTATAGACTAGTCGATGATGCAGGTAATGTAAGTGAAGGTTCTATGGATGCAGTAAAAATAGTAGGTTTTGCTCCAAAAGCTCCAACTATCATAGCAGTTTTAGATAATGAGTATGGCTCAGATCTAATCGACCCAATTTACGGAACTACGGGCAATGTTTTAGTTGCTGATAAAGCCTTAACAAATGATAGCACCCCTGCATTTATGGGCGAAGCTGAAGTTGGTACGACCATCACTCTTAAAAAAGGCAATACTGTAATCGCTGAAAAAATCCCAGTGGGATCTAATGGCAAATGGTATTATGGACTAGAAGAGAATTCTCCATGGGCTGATGGTAGTTATGAGATTACAGCAATTGCTAAAAATGTGTTTGGTAAAGAGAGTGAGCATTCAAGCCCAATCACTGTAACAGTTGATACTACAGCGCCTTATTTGACTATTGAAGAGATCAATGATGATGTAAAAACTAGCGATATTGATTTTACAGGTAACGTTAAAGGTAAAGTTACAAACGATGCTACACCAACTCTAAAAGGTACAGCAGAGCCTGAGTCATTGATAGTTATAAAATCTGGCAACGAAGTATACGCTGAAGTTCATGCTGGTAAAAATGGTTCTTGGGAATATAAGATAACAACTCCACTTAGTGATGGACTACATATCTTCTCAGCTCAAGCACACGACAAAGCTGGAAATATCGGATCTACAATCGTAGCTAATGTGACAGTTGATACTAAGATAGCAGATGCGAAAGTTGAGTTTATCGAAGATACAAACAATGACGGTAAATTTAGCTGGAAAGAAAATATAGAAAATCCTAATATCGGACGCATGGCTTGGAAAGCTCTTATACCAGATGATGGAAGCATAAAAGCTGGTGATACATTCAACTATAGATGGGGCGCAAGCGATAGTTGGCACAATCGTACTATAACTCAAGCAGATATCGATAGAGGCTATATCGGAGAGAAAGTACAAAATCAATACGAGCAAGGACAACCAAATGCAGGCAAACCTTTAGCGTTTGGCGCAAATGCTAATGGACGTGTATATGAAGCTGAAGCATACTTTAGCGATGCAGCTGGCAACAAAGGTGCTAAGGGTAGCGATAAAGTAGTATTTGACTTTAGTGATAATACAGATAATAAACATATTGCGACAACTAACGTTAAGATCACAAGCATCTATGATGATGTTAGGGGCGGTCATGTAGGCAACCTTATCACAAATGAGGCTGCACAAGTTGCAGGCTTAACAAATGATAAGACACCAACTATAAGTGGAACAGCTGAGGCTAATGCAAGCGTAGAAGTATCTGTAGTTGATGGTAATTTACATAGCGTTTGGGAGAAAACTATAACAGCTGAAAGTGATGGTAGCTGGAAGGTAACAACTGACGATATTGCCGACGGTAATTACTCTGTAACAGCAGTAGCTACAAATAAGGCTGGTGCGGTTTCAAATCCTTATACAGTATCAAATCTTGAGATAGATACAACTATTGCTCAACCGAACATTTGGATTAAAGAAGATGCAAATCAAGATAAAATCTATGATAAAGCAGATTATGAAAATCCAGCAAATGGCAACGGTGATATAACATTTGTTGTAGATATACCACAAGACCGAGTAACTATAAAAGCTGGGGATGTTTTCCACTATATGATCAATACTAATAATCCAAAATGGGGCAATATAAACGGTTATACCGAAGATATTACTATAACTGAAGCAGATATCAAGAGCGGTAGCATAAGCCGTGTGGTAACTCTTTGTGATGATGGCAAGGACTTTAATATGAGCCATGACGGTATGATAGTATCTATGAATGGATACTTTAAAGACCTAGCCGGTAATGCACTTTCTAATGATACAATGGTAAGGTTTGATCTAAAGAACACTTATGGTGGTAAAGTAAGAAGCACTAGAAGCTTGCCAGATGATATCTTAGACAATGATAGTGTTGATCTAAGCAATGCTGCTCATATAAATGAGCCAAAAGCTGAGCTAAATGTTCTAAATAACAATAAAATAGGCGTTAGCGCAAATGATCTTTTAGAAACACCAAAAGATCATATCATGAGTGAAGGTAAGTCAGAAGCTAAACCTTCTTATGCTACTGCAAGCTCACATGCTGGCGAAGAAAATATAGCTACAACTCATCCTATCCAAATCGAAGAGAAAGTAGAAAACCACTTCTAATTTCTTAAAAGCAGGGCGGATAAAGTCTGCCTTGCTTTGAATTTGTTTGCGGTGAAGGGAGTTTGTATGCAAAGCGAGAAGACAAAAAATTTACTCGATGAAGTAAATGAAACAATAGATTTTATATTTAGAACATGTAACAGAAATGGTGGCACAAAGAAGGCTTTAGAAGATAAAAAGCTAAGTAGAGAAATTTTAAAAGATAAATTTAAATCGATCTTTTTAAAATTTGGCCAGATAGATGAGGCTAGTTTTAAGAGTGCGATCCTCGCAAATGAGGAAGCAAAAGAGCTAAATGAGATAGCGATGGCTCTTGAGATAGACAAAGATGTAAGCTTGCTAGAGCTAGAGCGAGCGATAAATTTTGACCTAACTAGCGTCAAAGAAGAAATTTATAAATTTCAAAACAATATCCGATAAAAATGGTGTGAGAGGGGGTCTCACACCAAAATTTAATAACTAAACACTTCTGGATCGATAACCATTGCTCTATAAGCGACATCATCTCTTGAAGCAGAATCCACATCCATTTCAAATTTTATATCATTTGTCTTTGGATCGATCTCGACTAAGACCATTTTGATAGTCTTGTCAGGGCGTAGTAAATTTACATTTGAGCTTGAGATAAAGTAGGTGCTTTTATCCTTTTGCCACTCGACGTTGCTAGTGACTGCACTATAAAAGTCAAATCCACGCTCCTTGCCAAACTGCCAAGTCTGCTCAACCGTGCCCTTTTTCTCATCTATCTTGTACTCAACCGCACGGGAGTATTTGTCCTCTTTAAAGGCTGGCTGCTCCATGCCTCTAGCATCGCCATTGTCAAAGACGCTTAGGTGTTTTATGTCGCCCTTGTTTTCGTATCTTGGCGTTAGCCATGCGGTGTGCTGGGTCCATGACCAGTCAAATTCACCCTCGCATTTTGAGTTTTCACATTTTATCTTATTGCCTTTACTATCGACCGGAGTTAGTACCTTTGCTTTAAAGTCCTCGCTCCAACCCTCGGGCGAGGCTAATATCCATTTTACTTTCTTGTCACGTCCTATCTTTACGATGCCTTGGTGACGAAGCGAAAGGATGATGCTATCATCGCTCTCATCATACGAGATAGAATTTACATGCGCCCAGTTTCTGCCTGTGCCAGTGGAGGTGACATCGCCAAATGGTTGATCGTCGCTTATCTTGATCTCTTTTGCGTCCATATCGATATTTAGGCAAACAGCCCTAGCATCAAGCGCCTTTATGAGGTTGCTACGATAAACGTTGTTGCCAAAAATTTCATTTAGATCCCACTCTTCTACCACCTTGCCGGTGTTATCGACCTCGATGATGTGGTCTCTTATGGTGTGAGAAATTTTGCCGTTTTTGTGGTGGTAGTTGTATTTTGCTACTCTAAGAAGTGCATGATCATCTTTTAGCGGCATCACCTCGTGGCTTAGATCGATGTAGCCTCTAGGTAGCGGGCGGTTGTAAATTTCTTTTCCCATGAGGTCATATCTAAGATATCTTTGTGCCATGCCAAAGCTGATGTCGCCGTTTTTTAGCTGATGAAAGCCCATCATCATGCCCCCATCCATCACTCTTCTCTCGCTGCGGTCATAAAATTTCTGATAGTCAAGATACCATCTGACCTCGCCCTTGGTATCTACGATGTAGTTTTCTGTAAAGTCGTTCCAGCTAGCAGCTCCACCATTTTTCCAGTCAAGCGGTTTATAGACGCTTGTAATTGTGTTGTTTATGAGATAGAGCCTGTTTTTAAAGGCAGGATCGACCTTTTTGACGTGAGTTTTTTGCATGTGTGAGAATCTAAAATCACGGCTATATGTGACGATAGGTTGGGCGTAAATTTTATATGTCTCAACCTTTTTAGCTCCGTTAAATGTGTAGCTTACGACTACTTCGTTTAGATAGTCAGGATAAAGCCCCCAAATAGGCACGCCATCATGCGTGAGCAAGGCATGCTCTGAGACGTTGTAGTCGATATCTATGCCGCCATCTGGTTTGCCCTTTACTTTGACGTGGATATCTTTGATATCTTTGCCAGCCCTATCTATAACCGCAGTTAGCGGCGATACGTCGTATGGGTTTATAAAGACTGAGCCAAGCTCTCCTTGAACCTTTACTTGATGAGCCAAGACTCCAGCGTTTAGTGGAACACTAAAGCCAAAACCACTCACCAAAACAGCCGCAAGGGCAACAGAACCTAAGAAATTCTTGCTCATTTTCGCTCCTTTATGAAATTTAATGATATCTTACTACCCAAATTTCACGCAAAACTAACGCTTATATAAAAAGAGGCTTAAGTAAATTTATAAAAGAAGTCGTTTTAAGAGGTAAAAACAAAAGAAGAATTTAGGAGCAAATGCCCCTAAATTTTAGTTATTTGCGTCAAATTTCTTGAGAGAAAAGAGAACAAATTTGTAGCTAATAAATAGCGTTACTGGCCAAAGTATCAAAAAAATTCCTGCTTCTAACATCTTTTATCCTTAGTATGCGTGATGATCGTTTTTGATCTCATCTTGCGTGATCTTCTTGCTATCTATCGCTCTCCAGACGATGAAGATATAAGCAAGTACTACTGGCACTAGCAAGCTAACATAGGCCATAACGCCAAGTGTGTAGTGGCTAGAGCTTGCATTTTTGATAGTTAGCGAGCTAGAGAGGTCGCTAAATGACGGATAAAATGCAGTGCCATTTAGCCCTGTTATCAAAAATAGCGCAGTCACAGCAAGCGTTACGCCAACGCCATAAGCAAAAATTCCACGGATGCTTTTTGTAAATGCTCCTTGGAAAATTCCAATAAGCACCAAAAGCACGCCAACAAGTAGTAGCACGCCAGCGATAGGCATCTCGATCAAATTTATAGCATATTTGTAAGCAACAAGGCTAACTACGCCGTTTGCGTCGTATGCAAAGCCATCTTTTGTAAGTATCCAAGCAAGAAATCCTAAGAAAAATGGCAAGAATAGCACGGTATTGATAAGTAGCTGTTTTCTAGCGTTTTGTATAAATTCTCCATCAGCGATGTTGTTTATGAGATATAAGCAGCCACCTACGCGAGATAAGAAAAACATCGCTATACCAAGCAAATACAAGTAAGGATTTGCCAATGCTTCAAGGCCGCGAAATGGAGTCTTCCACTCGACAAAGTTGTGCTCATTTAGCACAAAGTCACTGCCGCTAAAAAATGTACTAACCGCCATACCGATAAGAATAACGCCAAGTGAGCCATTTATGAAAAGGAAAATTTCATAAGTCCTAGCTCCTAAGAAGTTATCAGGCTTTTTGCGGTACTCGTAGCTTACAGCTTGGATGATAAAGCAAAATAAGATAGCCAGCCAAACCCAGTAAGCGCCACCAAAACTAGTAGCATAAAATAGCGGGAACGCCGCAAAGCACGCGCCACCAAACATAACAAGCGTCGTAAATGTAAGCTCCCATTTTCTACCGATAGAATTTATGAGCATATCTTTTTTAAGCTCGTCCTTGCCAAGGCTAAAGATGAGCGACTGGCCGCCTTGAACAAACATCATAAAGACCAAAAGTCCGCCAAGAAGGCTAACTATAAACCACCAATAAATTTGTAAATTTTCTAAGCTTAAACTATGCATGATCGTTAAATCCTATCTTTATTTGCTTAAGCATGATCTTGATCTCGGCTATCAGCAAGATCGTAAATAAAACAGCAAATAATATAAATGAAATTTTGACATTTGAGTCAGATAAATTTGTAGCTCCTACGCCAACGGTCATGAGATCTTGTATCGCCCATGGCTGACGGCCGACCTCTGCTACTATCCAGCCAGCCTCAGCTGCGATGTAGCCAAGCGGTATGGTAAATAGGCATATCCACAAAAATGCTCTTATGTTTTCAAATTTATATTTTCTTGAGAGATTTAGATAAAGAGTGATAGCAAAAAGAGCTATGAAATATGTGCCAAGAGCGACCATGATGTGGAAGCTATAAAATGTAAGTGCAACTGGTGGCACAGCATCTTTTGCGTCCTTAAGATAGCCATATCCTAAGAAATTTAGGTTGCTCTCTAAATTTGAAAGCGAGCTTTTCATCAAACTCTCGTCATTTGCTTTTTTAGCCTCTTTGTAGTTTTTAAGAGCTTCGATAGCTACTTTGCCCTTTGCCATCTTCTCTTCTACGCTTATTAGATTGTGCTCGCTGTTGCCATAAAGTAGGTCGTTTATGCCTGGTGTAAATGAGTCAAGCTCTCTGTTTGCCATGATGCCAAGTGCGTAAGGTACTTTTATCTCAAGTAAAAAGGCATCACTCTCATCGCCAAGCTTTTTAGCTGGGTTTAAAATACCAGCTACAACTAGGCCAGCGTTTTTCTCGCCCTTATAAAGTCCCTCCATGGCTGCTAGCTTCATAGGCTGCTTTTGAGCCGCAAGATATGCGCTCTCATCGCCACTAAGTAGCAAAAATGCCGAAGTGATAAGACCAAATGCGCTAGCAACGACGATGCTTTTTTTAGCAAGCAAGATGTGGCGTTTTTGGATCAAAAACCAAGCTGAAATTCCTATCACAAAAAGAGCTGAGATAGTGTAGCCACTAGTTACTGTGTGTAAAAATTTAGTGATACCAAGTGGATTTAGCGCGACTTCGAAGAAATTTTGCATCTCCATTCTAGCGGTATCTGGGTTAAATTTCATGCCTATTGGATACTGCATCCAGCCATTTGCGATAAAGATCCAAAGTGCGCTTAAATTTGAACCGATCGCAACAAGCCAAGTTGAAAGCAGGTGAAATTTCTTACTAACCTTCTCCCAGCCAAAAAACATAATGGCAAAAAATGTACTCTCCATGAAAAATGCTAGCAAGCCTTCAATCGCAAGTGGAGCGCCAAAGATGTCGCCGACAAACCAGCTGTAATTCGCCCAGTTTGTACCAAACTCAAACTCCATGATGATGCCAGTAGCCACACCGATAGCAAAATTTATACCAAAGAGCTTTAGCCAAAATTTCGTTATCTCAAGCCATGCCTTATCGCCAGTTTTGACATATATCGTCTCCATAATGGCGATGATAAAACTTAGCCCCAACGTAAGCGGGACAAACAAAAAGTGGTAAATGGCAGTCAGCGCAAACTGAGCCCTAGACCAATCAACAAAATCCATCTCAGACATTTTATTCCTTTATTAAATTACGAATTACAAATTCGCTTTTTTCTTCGTCGGTTTGAAATTTGGTATTAAGAGTTTCATCAAAGATGAAGACCTTTAATATCCCAAACATAATGATAAGCTTTATCGCTATGAGAAGCCATAGTTTCTTGCCTATTTTCATATTTTTAAAGCCGTCTATATATAAAGAGGCGATATTTTTTAAGCAGTTTTTAATCATGATGTCGAAGTCTATAACAAAAAAACTTAAAGAATAATTTTTAAAAATTGCAAGATTAATGCCTTACTAAATATTTAAGGGGTATAATCGGCAGATTAAAAAATAACTAAAGTTAAGGAAATTTTGATGGCAAAAGAGACGAAGTATATTTTTATCACAGGTGGCGTTTTAAGCTCACTTGGAAAAGGCATCGCAGCTGCGTCTATCGCGACATTACTTAAAAATTCTGGCTTAAAGGTGAGCGTTTTAAAAGCTGACCCATATATCAACGTAGATCCAGGCACGATGAGTCCGCTAGAACACGGCGAAGTCTTCGTCACAGATGATGGCGCCGAGACTGATCTTGACCTTGGTCACTACGAGAGATTTTTAGATGAGAGCCTAAGTCAGGATAATAACTTCACAACTGGCAGAGTTTATAGCTCAGTTATCGAAAAAGAGCGACGTGGCGACTATCTTGGAAAGACTATACAAGTGATCCCTCACATCGTTGGCGAGATAGTTGATCGTATAAAAAAAGCAGGCGAGGGCAAAGATGTACTCATCGTTGAGATCGGCGGAACCGTTGGTGACATCGAGGGACTGCCATTTTTAGAGGCAATAAGAGCGCTAAGAGTAGAAGTTGGCAAAAAAAGAGCGCTAAATATCCATCTAACGCTCGTGCCATTTATCAAAGTAGCTGGCGAGCTAAAAACAAAGCCAACCCAGCACAGCGTAGGCGAGCTAAGACGCATAGGCATAAGCCCAGATATCATCATCTGCAGATCTGAAATGCCGCTAAACCGCGAGCTAAAAGATAAGATCGCAGCAAGCTGTGGCGTGGAGAAAAACTGCGTTATAGAGAGCTTAGATAGCGCAAGCATCTATCAAATTCCACTTTCATTTTTAAAGCAAGATATATTAACGCCGATCGCTGAAAATTTAGGCTTTTGCGAGCTAAAACCAGACATGGCAAACTGGGATAGCCTAGTAAAAAGGATCATCGCTCCAACAAACGAAACAACAATCGCCTTTGTAGGCAAATATATCGATCTAAAAGAGAGCTATAAGAGCCTAACTGAGGGCATCATCCACGCTGGAGCAAATTTGGACGCTAGGGTAAATTTACGCTGGATAGATAGCGAAAAGATAGAAGAGAGTAATGTAAATGAGCTTTTAAAAGACGTGGATGGCATCTTGGTAGCTGGCGGCTTTGGCGAAAGAGGCGTGTTAGGCAAGATGCAAGCGATCAAATTTGCTCGTGAAAACAAGATCCCATATCTTGGAATTTGCCTTGGTATGCAGCTGGCACTAATCGAGTTTGCAAGGGATGTTTTGGGCTTAGAAGATGCAAATTCTATGGAGTTTAACAAAGAGTGCAAAAATCCTATCATATATCTAATAGATAGCTTCATCGATGCCCACGGCAAAAAGCAGATAAGAACGCACACAAGCCCACTTGGCGGCACTATGAGACTTGGCGCTTACAACTGCGACATCAAGCCAAAGACGCTTTTAGCTGAAATTTATGGCAACGCAAAGAGCGTAAAAGAGCGCCACCGCCACCGCTACGAGGCAAATCCAAAATATAAAGAGGTCTTTGAAAAGGCTGGCCTTATAGTAAGTGGCGAAAGCGACGGACTGGTAGAGGCGATCGAGCTAAAAGGCCATCCGTGGTTTGTAGGCGTGCAGTGTCACCCTGAATTTACTAGTCGCCTAACTAGACCAAACCCTGTGATCTTAGGCTTTATAAAAGCAAGCTTGGCTAATCACGTAAAATGATAAATTTGGCAAGCTCTCTTGCCAAATTTTCTTTAAATTTCTCTCAAATTTATATTAAAAATAAAAGTAAATGTATTATTGATAAAATTTAAATCATTTAAGTATTTTTTAATCTTGCTAAACATACAATGCTTACGCAATCATTTATAAAGGAGAAAAAATGAAAAATTGCGTTTTAAAAAGTGTTTTGGCACTTTCACTTGCTAGCTCATTTGCTTTAGCACAAGGTGGATTTGTCGGAGTTGAGGGCGGCTATGATTTTAGCTCAAAGCTAAAAGACAATGATGGTCTTAGTTTTAAGGATAATAGACCAAATGTTGGCATCAAAGGCGGTTATGACTTTGACGTAGCTAGAGTTTATGGTGGATACTTCTATCATACAGAGGCAAAAGATAACTTTAACTATACTGATGATGGTGTAAAACACGATGTTAGTATAAAATGGACAACACATAAATTTGTAGTAGGTGGCGATTATACTCCAGCTATAACAGATAACTTTAAGTTAATAGCAGGCTTATACACTGGTGTTTCAGTTGTAAATTTTAAAGCAAGACTTTATACAAATACACTTAAAGCGACTTATGATACAACAAAGGCTGGTTGGCTAGTTGGCACAAGACTTGGTGCAGAGTATAGCTTTGATAAAAATAATGCACTTGAATTTGGTATAAAAGCAGATAGATCTTGGTATAGCACTGATGAAGATCTTGATAACCTTAAATCAACAGATATCGGCGCTTATCTAGGCTACACATATAAATTTTAATTTTTGGGGTCTTATGACCCCTTATTTTTACTTAAAATTTCTCTCATTTTTTACTTCAAATTTACAATGGCTAATTTATAAAGAGTATCAATTTAACAAAAGTTTTTTGCCCTAAAAATCTTACTTTCATTGAAAATTATAAGAAATTAAATTTCAAAAAGATATAATCAAAGCATTCAAAATAAAGACGAAAGATTACGATGAAAAAAAAGCATTTTTGTTGCCAAATTTTTGGCAGTTTGGGCGTAAATTTAAGTGAGCAAATAGCATTAGTAAAAGTTGGCAGGGCGTCAAAAAGTCCTTGCCAAAGCTATGTTAACTAAAGAGGATATTAGGAATTTACTAGCACGTAGATTTTGTAACGACATACACAAAAAACTTAGTGAAATTCCAACGCCAAGCGCCCTAAAAGATATCTACAAAGGCGCTAATCGCATCAAAGAGGCGATCGAGAGAAACGAGCATATTGCTATTGTTGGCGATTATGATGTTGATGGCGTGGTTTCAAGTGTGATTTTAGCCGAGTTTTTTGATGATCTTGGCGTAAAAAACTACCTAGTAAAGATCCCAAACCGCTTTAAGGACGGATACGGCTTAAACCCTGAGATCATCGACGAGCTTGCAAGCGATGTGAGTCTAATAATCACCGTCGATAACGGCATCTCAGCTAATGAGGCAGCTAGCATCTGCAAAGAAAAAGGCATAGATCTCATCATCACAGATCACCACATGCCACCAGCCGTTTTACCAGAAGCCTACGCTATCATCAATCCAAAACAAGAGGATTGCAACTTCCCAAATATCGAAATTTGCGGTGCTGAAGTGGCTTGGTATCTAGTCGGCGCGCTAAAGGATGTTTGCAAGCTAAACTACGATATGAGCAAGTTTTTAGAGCTTTTAGCCATCGCGATAATCGCTGATATGATGGAGCTAAGAGATATGAACAGGATGCTCGTTCGCATGGGTATTTGCAAGCTAAATGCCTCGAAGCGCTCGGCATTTTGCGTCATAAAAGAGTTTTACGGCAAGGATAAATTTGAGTGCGATGATATCAGCTTTCTTATAGCGCCTCTTATAAATTCAGCCGGACGCATGGATGATGCGATGAATTCATTTAACTTCTTGCGTGCAAAGAGCATCGAAGAGGCTTACAACTACCTTGATACGATTATCGAGTTTAACAACTCCAGAAAAGAGGAGGAGCGCCAACTCTTTGAGTGCTCGCTAAAGGACGTAAAAGAGGACGATGAGGTCATCATCACTTGGGGAGAGCAGTGGCATGAGGGCGTGATCGGCATAGTAGCTAGCCGCCTGGCAAAGCACTTTGCAAAGCCAGCTATTGTCTTTAGCATCGATAAAGGTCGCGCAAAGGGCAGTGCTAGAAGCGTTGGCAAGCTTGATATCTTATCGCTCATCGCAAGCCACGAAGATCTGCTAACAAGCTATGGCGGTCACAAAGGTGCAGCAGGGCTAACTCTTGCGCCTGAAAATTTGGAGAAATTTAAAGAGGCGATAAATAAAAGCTGCTCATGCCTAAATATGCAAGAGTGCAAAAGTTCAGACGAGCTACTTGGCGACATAATGCCAAGTGAGATCGACTTTGAACTACTTGAAATTTTGGAATTTTATGAGCCGTACGGACAGAAAAATCCACGTCCAGTCTTTAAGATAGAAAACGCTGTCGTGAAGAACGAGAGGCTCATAGGCAGGGATCAAAACCACTTAAAACTTATCTTACAAAAAGACAACAAAACGCTTGAGGCACTGTTTTTTAACTTCACAAGGCACGTTAGAGTAGGCGAAATGATAGATATCATCTTTTGCGTATCTAAAAATTCGTTCCGCGGGCTTGTTACGCCACAGCTTCTCATAAGAGAAATTTTGTAAATTTGATATGAAAATGGCTTTAGATTTTGCTCTTTTATTAAAGTAAAAAGATGGACAAACTAAGAAGAAAAAGAACAAGTAAAGTTAAAAATAAAAAAGAGGAAGATCCTTCTAATGCCAAACTAAGCACTACTCATAAATTTATAATATCTATTGCGCTTGGCATCTTCTTGGCCCTTTGCGAGATAGCTTATAAAGAGGCTAAAAAACATGAATGCGAGGATCGCTGGGATAGATCATTAGGACCAGAAGCGCTTGGCGGCGGCGGTATAGTGCTTGGCCTTTTAAAGGCTGGATGTGGTGCTGAAAGCAGCTACGAGCATCACTATATACATCATAGAAGAGGATGGTAAATTTAATACTTCGACTAGCTCTTTATCCTCTTGCATTACACTTGCAAATGCTTCTTAGGATACCAAATTTTTAGATATTTTTTGAAAGTTATAAATTTTATCTATTAAATTTAATGGGTTATTTGATAAAAATACAGAAAAGCTAGAAATTTAAGCCTTTTTAGAAATAGTTTATCTCTAAAAATCATTTAGCTGACCTCTTATATCGCAGCTTCTTATACGAGAAATTTTATAGCATTTTGCCTAGTCGTTTGAAATTTAACGACTAGGTGTTACTTTTTAATAATTAAAAATTTTATAAATTTATCTTTATAAATCCCTAAAATACGAACTTTATAAACAAAGTAAATTTATCAATGCTTATTTAATATTATAAATTAATAATATTTTAAATAAAAATCCGTAAAATTACATTTACATTATATTTTTAAAGGATTGAAAATGAAAAGTTCATTTTTGAAAGCTAGCATGATTGCATGTGCGGTTTGCTCATTTGCTATGGCAGAGGGGGCATTTATTGGTTACGAGGGCGGATACTCTTTTGCGTCAAATTGGAAAGAGAAAACAACAGACGGCGAGAGCGGAAGCGTTAGAAAAGGTCAATTTAACAGTGGCGTAAAAGCTGGTTATGATTTTGACAGCTTTAGAGCTTACGGTGCTTATTTTTATAGCTTTCAAACAAAAAAACAAATAGAAGACGATGATGACAGATTTACTGTTAAATGGAAAAAGCACAGTTTGCTAGCTGGAGTTGATTACACTCCAAGCATCACTGAAGATATTAAGCTTGTTTTAGGTGGCTATACTGGCGTATCTAGACTTTTGATAAGCAGAGATGATGAGAATAAAAAATTCTATGACACAGGATTTGTTTTAGGCGCTAAATTTGGTGCTGAGTACCTACTTGATCAAAACAATATCCTAGAAGCTGGTATGAAAACTGACTACACTTTCTACAAAGCAGATGATGTTAGCAGAGTTAGAGAGAGCAACATCGGTCTTTACGTAGGCTACACTTATAAATTTTAATATTAAACATTCCCTCCTTAAGAAATTTGCGTCCTAGTTTGGGCGCAAATTTATCTCCTTAGTATTTTTACAACTAAATTTAATATACTTTCCAAAAAGGATACAAAATGAAGAAAATAATATTGTCTCTATCTATGCTCTTGACCTCTACGTTTGCGGTTGATTGTAATAACGCATTTATTAAAGCTGTTGTAAGCATGATCGATGAGCCAGCTCCCACAAGAGTCGATGAAAATAGCGTAATAATGGGTGCTACATGTGAAAATGAGACCATAAAAACAACGTTTGTTATAAATGATAGCGAGGATATTAAATTTAGTAAATTTACCAAAGAGCAGGTAGATGAGTTTAAAAGGATGCAAACTGAAATGTTAAAAGAGGACTTTTGTAGCAGTAAAAACCCTCTTATCGATAAAGCCTCGTGGATATATAACTACGAGAACGGCAAAAATTTTACTGTGATAAATTTGACAAAAGAGGATTGCAAATAAATTTTCTGGGGTCCCCCCCCCCCAGAAATTTAGGTTTTTGATAAAAATATAACCACACAGCTTTTGGTAAAAACTCAAATTTTATGAAAAAATCAGGCTAAATTTATAACTCCAAACTTTTAAAGTTACTTTTTGCACACATGATATAAATGCCCAAAATAAGACGGTTTTGATTAAATTTAATACCATGTAATTTTCATTACATTTATATTTATTCCTTATTTAAGTTTATTTTTGCTTCAATTTTAATATTAAATATTATTTTCATAGGAGCAAAAATGAAAATTTCTTATGTTTTGTCGTTAGCTTTAGCGTCAAATTTAACGCTCAGCGCTGAGGAAAGAGTAAGCTTAACGCCGATTGTCGTCTCGTCAAAAATAGAAAGATCAGCCCTCGATGAACCAACTAATGCCCAACTAGTCGGCAAAGGTGCAATACTAGAAAATAGTGATATCGCCAAGTCTATTACAAATTTGAGTGGATTTTCTATGGAGCGCAAGGGCGGAGGCGGTAGTGAGGTTTATTACCGCTCGCAGAGTGCGGCTAGACTGCCAGTGCTTATCGACGGTAGTACGTTAAATGGCGGATGTGGCATGCGTATGGATACTCCTATCACCTATATATCTGCGCAAAACTACAGCTCAGTTCGCATCGTAAAAGGGCCACAAGACGTAAGATATGGCGCGCTTATTAGTGGTGGTATATTTTTTGATAGAGATATAGCAAGGCTCTCAAAACCAAGCTTTGGAGGAAATGTGAGCGTGCTTGGCGGAAGTTTTAGGCGATTTGAGACGAGCGCAGACGTGGTAGCAGGCAACGAGCTAGGTAGCTTGGAGGTCTCTGGAGGACACTACGAGAGCGGCGATTATAAAAGTGGCGATGGACAAAAAATGCATACGCACTACAAGCGAAACAGCGTCTCACTTGTGGGTACACTAACGCCAACTGATACCACTGCCTTGCAGCTAAGTGCAGACCTGGGTGAGGGCGAAGCAGCCTATGCTGATAGGATGAGAGACGGCACGCAGTTTGACCGCAAGTCTTTTGGTCTCAAGCTCGAACAAGATGTCGGCCAGCATAAAGTCAGGCTAAGCTCATACTATCATCAAATCGATCACATAATGGATAACTTTACCATGCGTCCAGTGGTGCCAGGAAGGGGAATGGGCAAGGGATATAGTATCAGCCACCCAATACGCGATATGTATGGCGTTAAGCTTGAGGGCGAGTTAAATTTCGATAATCTAACGAGCTATCTTGGTGCTGGATATTCGCAGGACACATTTAAATGGCAAGGCGCTGGTACTGGCGGAGCTGGCGTGCCTAAAGCCGTTATGGACGCCGCCTTATCAAAGCCACACGAAAAAGAGCGCAAAGTAACATACAAAACAATATATACTCAAAACGAGTACGTTCTTGATAGTAACTATGGCCTTTTTGGTGGACTTAGGCTAGATGTTGGCGAGAGAAAGCTAATAAAAACGCATAAAAAAAGGAGTGAAAATTTACTCTCAGGCTTTTTTAGATATGAAAAATATCTACAAAATTTAACGCTCTATGCGGGGTTGGGACACACACAAAGGATGCCAGACCACTGGGAGACAAACAAAGACGCAAACCTAGAGCTAAACAAGGAGAGAAACACTCAGGTTGATTTTGGCGCAGTGCTAAAAGATAAAAACTATGAGTTAAGTGCAAATTTATTTGTATCAAAGATGGATGACTACATCATGTTAAAATACAACACCATGGGCATGTCATCAAGCGCTTTTAATACCGACGCTTTACTATATGGTGGTGAGATCGAGGGCGATATATTGCTAGCTGATATATTTAGACTAGGGGCTGGCGCATCATATGTCTACGGCAAGGTGACTAAAGACGCTGGTGGCCTACAAAAGGGCGATGCACTACCTAAAGTTTCACCTCTAACGTTTAAACTAAGTGCTGGACTAGAAAAGCCTGAGTGGTTTGTCAAAGCTGACCTATACGCTAACGCATCGCAACACCGCGCGCAAAAGGGATATGGAGACGTTGGCGGCATGGACTTGGGTAAGAGCGATAGTTTCTGGACGCTAGGACTTAGTGCTGGCTATAAATTTAAAAATTATCAATTCTTAATAGCTGCAGAAAATTTAAACGACGCCAAATATTCATATCATAATTCAAAAGGTGGTTACGGCGGCGGTATCGCGGGATATGAGACGATACCAAATGGTACTAGACTATATGAGCCTGGTAGAAGTTTCTGGGCGAAATTTAAGGTACATTTCTAAGATATTTCTGGGGTTTCCCCCAGAAATTTAGGCTTTTTTGTCTTCAAGCTCTTTTAGGTGCGCTTTTACAAACTCGCCAAATTCGTCTTGAGTTAGCACTCTTTTAGCAAGTTTCTCCTTACATTTTTTGCCAAGCTCGCCAAGTGTTGCTCTATTTTTTTGGCTTTGTGATTTGCCAAATTTTGAAAGGATCGCATTTAGCTCATGCTCTTCACCGAAATTTACTAGCTCTTTATCTAGTGCCATTTTCTCTCCTTTGATGAAAATTTCTTCTAATTTTAAAATTTAATAGTAAATATAAAAAATTTAAATTTTAAAGGCTGAAAAGAGCGAAAAATAGGGCTTTGTTAAATTTAAATTTCATATAGATTAAACGCGTAATAGTAAAATCACGAAAATTTTTAAAGGAGAAGTATGAAAAATTTACTTGTAAAATCAAGCTTGGTTTTAGCTTTAGTTAGTTCAGCTGCACTTGCGCAAGGTGCATTTGTCGGTGGCGAGGGCGATTATTCGTTCAACTCAAAGATCAAAACTAAAAATATCGCAAAAAGCGAAAAAAATAACTTCAACAAAGGTCACTACGGACTTGGCTTTTATGGCGGTTATGATTTTGACAGCTATAGAGCGTATGGTGGCTACTACTATGACTTTAAAGCTAGAAAAAATGCTGGCGAAGCAGACGCAAAATGGAGCAAGCACAAGCTTTTAGCAGGCGCTGACTACACACCAAACATCACTGAAAACTTTAAAGCCGTACTTGGCGGTTACGCTGGTCTTAGTTATCTAAGTGTTAGACAAAGCTTTGAAAACGAAACTAGTAAGAAAAATTTCAAAGGCTTGCTAGTTGGCGCAAAAGCTGGCGGTATCTACTCATTTGACGCTCACAACGCGCTTGAGTTTGGTCTAAAAGCTGATAAGACATTTTATAAGAAAAATAGCGGCGCTCAGCTAAGAGATACAAGCGTGGGAATTTACACAGGATACACTTATAAATTCTAATCAATTCTAATTCAAGGCAAGGCTTAGGCTTTGCCATCTTTTACTCACGTAGATGATTTGTTAAAATTTTAACCTATCCAAGCAACCTTTAAGCGGGGGGGGGTAGAATGATTTCTACTTTAAAAAAAAGGAAAAAAATGAAAACAAAATCACTCTATCTTATTATGGTATCTGCTATTTTTAGTGGTTGCACTCTCCCGGATCTGCCTAGCCTACAAACACCAACAAATGGCAGTCAAGGTGCAACAATAATCACTCCGTCCGTTCAAGATAATGTATCTAAGGCTAAAGTTGCAAGGGAGTATCAAGCGAAATTTGACAGCGCAAAGCCTAGGATGCAGGAATTTTTAGCAAATATGGCATGCTATAAGGCTAATAAAAATGATAAATTCATGGAAGGTGGCACAAGGGCACCTGCGCTAAGAAAAGATGAAAGTCTTTTAAGAACATTTAAATATACATATGCTGATTGTGTCAATATTTTACGTATAGAAAATATTAAATTTATCGCCAAAAACGCATTTAGTTTTGATGTGACATTTATTACTCCAGATAGCGAAGAGGTAGCAAAATTTGATGATATTGTATTTACGCAGCACCCTAGCGGTGAGTGGCTGGTTAGGTGGTAGTTGTAGAGGTAAAAGCCTCTACTCTCTGCCCTCAAGAAGTGGTACAAAAAGGCACTCGTCTAAAAACTCTTTTTCTAAATTTCCACTCTCATCTTTTCTAAATTTAGCGATAAACTGCTTGCCATCTTTTTTCATCGGAGCGACCAAGATACCACCACTTTTTAGCTGGCTAAATAAATTTGGCGAGATCTCATCAGCAGCAGCCGAGAGTAAAATTCTATCAAACGGCGCGTAGCTTCGCCAGCCGTTGTTGCCATCATCATATCTTACGTGCACATTTTTGATCTTTAGCGCCTCGAAGCGTTTTTTTGCCTCCATGGCCAGCTTTTCTATGCGCTCGACACTAAAAATTCTATGCGCGAGTTTGCTTAAAATAGCCGCTTGATAGCCGCTGCCACAGCCTATTTCTAGGATGTTATCCATATTTTCGCACTCTAGCGCCATCGTCATCTTTGCCACCGTTAGCGGCGAGCTGATCCACTGGTTGCCAAGGATTGGCTGCGCGTCAAGCTTGTAAGCATGTGCAGCGATAGGCACGAAAATTTCACGCTCAGTTGTTGATATCGCGTCAAACAAAAGCGGACTTAGCACGATCTCGTCGGCTATGTCGCTAGCTAAATTTTGGCATTTTATCGCTTCTAATTGGGTCAAAATTTCTATCCTAAACAAATTTTAAATCGCTATTATACGATTTAAAGCTTATCTTAAAATTTATAAAAGCCCTAAATTTTTCTTTATCTGTGTGATCAAATTTGCGTCAAAAACTGCGCTTGCTTCTAGCGTACCATCTGGCAAAAAGACCCCAGCGGTCTCAAGATCTAGCGAGCTTGATATCATGACGTAGCAGTTATTTGCGATGGCTAACGCCTTGCAAAGGCTAAGGTAGGCTTCCTCTCTGGCCTTGCCCCACATGGCTGGCACCATGATGATGTCACACCCTCTTAGTTTTGCCCAAAGCCTGCTATCACGCAGCTCAAAGCATATTAGCACGCCAAGCTTTAGCCCTTTAAATGTAAAAGCATTTATATCGCTCACCTCGCCGGCGGCAAAGATCTCGTGTTCTAAATTTGGCCGAAAAAGTTCGGCCTTAAACTGCGAATGAAAGACGTTGTTTGAGTTAAGAAGTAAAAATTCGTTATAAATTTTTGGTTGGTGCGGATTTAGATTTGAAATTTGAGCGAGCCCTGCGCTTTTGTTTAGGCTGCTAAGGTGCGTAAAACCAAGAAATTTATCTGGGCTAAGCGCCTCTTGCAAGCGCTCAAGCAGCATCGCATCAAAGCTGCCTATCATGCCACCAAGCATCGCCTTGTTCGCCCCAGTAAAAAAGCCGTCGAAATCATAGCCACTGATGCAAAGCTCACTTGCAAGCATGAGAGAGTTTTCAGGTGCAGTCTCAACCAAATTTGCAAGCTCTTCTAGTCGCTCGGTAGCATTTTTCGCCTTTAATGTTAGGCTTATTAGGCTTAAATTTTCACTCATTTATTTTCCAAATACAAATGTCACAGGTTTTTCATCGTGGCAGTCTTTCGGAATTTTGCAGTTTATATCCGTGCCACCGATTTTTGGTGTAGCTTTTAAAATAACGCTTATAGCTGTGGTTTTGTCTTCCCTCTGCGAGAGTGGGTCGTTAAAGACCCAGACCTCAAAGCCTAGACCTCTAGCCTCATCATGTGAAACTACTCTTACCTCTTTTAGGTCTTTTACCTCAAAGCCACACTGCTTGTTTATGCCAAGCATCACGTCATTTCCTAGAACAGATCCTAGCGGTGCGAAACTTGGTGCAATTTCCCCATTTGGCATCTCTTGATAGACTTCCGCTTGGCTTGTCTCTTTTACTTTAACAAGTTTGTGGGCGGGGAAATTTACGAGATTATCTCGGTTTGCCATGTCAACGATCCTTTGGCTACTGCTCGCACACCCAGCTAAAAGCACGCAGGCAAGGGATAAGATACTATTTTTAAAAGTCGTCAAAGCTGATACTTCCTTTGCTGTAGTTTGTCACCTTTGCTTCAAAGAAATTTGACTTTTGGTCGTTAAATTTAGCAAAGTCATCGACCCATTTGATCGGGTGAGCGACGTTGTATTTGCGTTTTAGACCGATCGCAACTAGGCGCTGGTCGATGAGATAGTGGATGTACTGCTCGATGATATCGTCTGTAAAGCCCATTATCTGGTTTTGGGTGATGTATTTGCCCCATTTGATCTCTAAATTTCCAGCTTTTTCAAACATATCATAAATTTTTGCCTCAGTCTCAGGCGTGAAAAGGTCAGGCCTCTCTTTGCGGACTGAATTTATCATGTTTTGAAACAAAAGCAGGTGTGTGATCTCGTCGCGTTGGATGAAGCGTATCATCTGTGCTGAGCCTAGCATCTTGCCAGCGCGAGCTAGAGCGTAGATCGCTGTAAAGCCGCTGTAAAAGTAGATGCCCTCTAAAATTTGGTTCGCAACCATCGCAAGAAGCAGCTTCTCGTCAGTCACTTCGCCTGCAAGCTCCTCATAGACGCTTGAGATGTAGTCGTTTTTCTCGCGCAAGACGTCGTCGTGCTTCTCCATCTCGTAGATGAGGTCGGTGTTGTCACAGATCGCCTCGACCATGACAGCATAAGACTTGCTGTG
Organism: Campylobacter concisus; assembly: GCF_902460895.1. Classification (GTDB taxonomy): domain Bacteria; phylum Campylobacterota; class Campylobacteria; order Campylobacterales; family Campylobacteraceae; genus Campylobacter_A; species Campylobacter_A concisus_BC. Next base: position 422,762 of record NZ_CABPVL010000004.1, read on the forward strand.
GTTCGCCTCTTCGTAGGCTTGGCGGCTTAGCACGGCGTTGATCTCTGGTGCGGTGATGTAAGGGTTGATGTTGTCAGCTAGGTTATTTGTCTGAAAGCTATCCATCGAGATGAGCTGGCTCCAAACTAGGTCGTACATACGTTTTTCAGCCTCTGTGAGGTTGTAGGTGTAGTCGCGCACGTCGTCTGTTGTATCGACCTCTTTTGGAAACCAGGTGTTTGCTTCCATGAGGTCCCAAAGCTTTAACGCCCACTCGTATTTTGCCTTGGTGAAATTTAAAATGCCGTGTGGGTTGCCGTTAAAGACTCTTCTGTCGGTCAAATTTTCATTTGAACTTGGGTTGTAGATGCGTTTTCTGTTCATAAATTTCTCTCTTGTTTGTGGTAAAAATTTCTTAAAATCTTACCCAAAGCAAGGTAAAAATTTACTTTTATTTAGATGGCTTTTTTGCTCCTTTTTATGGTCATCAAAAAGCCAGTTATTATTAGTAAAACGGCGATCACGCAAGAGATGGCAAAGATGATCTGGCCAACCTCGCCAAACATCTCTCCAGTGTGCAAGCTAAGCACCTTGCGGCCCGCTTTTTTTGCCTCTGGGATGCTATCAGCCTTGCTAACAAGCTTGTTTTCTTTGATCTTGCCAGCGCTCGCGTCAAGCTTTAGTTTGCCCACTTGGCTCTCGCTAGTTTCGTAGTTTATGGTGTAGGTGCTTTGGTTGTTTTCAGGCACGTTTATCGTGAGTGATTTTAGCTCTAGTGTGACATTGTCTTTAAAAATTTGCTCCGCAGTCTCGATCTCTTTAAATTTCTCGTCGCTTATTGGGATTAAATTTCTTTGAGGCATTGCCCTTTGCGCTTGGCTTGGTTTTAGGTCGAAAAATACGCTATTTACGCTGTTTCTGACCCAGCCATAAGACCAGTAAAGGCCAGTTAGCGACATCACGACAAGTAGGATTGCCACGTAGGTGCCAAGGCTCGTGTGTAGGTTATAAAAGCAGGCATAGCCCTTTGCGCTTGGCTTGATTTTGAGCGAATTTAAGAAATTTCGCTTGATTGCTGGGGCGTAGAGGATGAGGCCGCTTATGGCAAGAAGTGCCATGATGATCGAGCTAATGGCGACTATTTGCTTGCCGATGTTGGCTGGGACTTTGCTATCAAGCAGGGCAAGGCCTAAATTTCTATGTAGGCTTAGTATTATCATGCGAGTTTTCTCGCCCAAATCTTCGCTGATCACCTCGCCACTTCTTGGATCGATAAAGAAATTTAAGAGCTTTTTATCTTTAGTGACGCTGATGCTATAAGCTTTGTTTTCACCGCCGATTTGTACGTTTTCAAGCGTGTCAAATTTGATCTCACTTTTTGCCTTGGCGAGGATCTCGCTTAAGCTTAAATTTGGCTTTTCGCTAGGTGCTAAATTTATATATTTTTCATTTATTGCAGATTTTATCTCCTCTCTATAAGAGGCAAATGGCGCTGCAAGTGTCATGATAAGTAGCGGTATAGTCGCGATTAGGCCGATTATTAGGTGGATGTTGAAAATGATTTTGTTACGCTTGAAAAGCATATATCTCCTTTTGGATTTTAATAACGAATATTAATTTATTTTTTGTTAAGCGGAGATAAAATTTAGAAGATTATTTTTTAGTTATCTGGATGTGATTTTGGATTTTGCGGCTGGCAAAAGTAGCTCAAATGTTGAAATAGCAGCATTTAGATCTTTTTTATCTAAAAATTTAAACGGCCTTAGCAGGTAGTAAAGTGGCTTAAATTTCACTATTAAGCGCAAAGAGTGCTCATAAATTTCGCTGCCATTAGCCTTAATGTACTCATCAATCGCCTCTTTTACAAGCTCGTTTGAAATTTTTTGTCGGTAGAGCTCGTGGATGAAAACTAGTAGGTCGCGGTATTTTTGAAGTTCTATGTCGTGAGTAAAAAATTTTGACTCAAAATCTAGAAATTTTATCTCGCCATTTTTTATGGCGATATCCCTAAGTGCTGGGCGTCCGTGTGCGAAATTTAGCGCGTGAAGTCCAGCTAGTGCGCGGGCTGCTTTTAGTAAAATTTCGTGTTTAAATTTTTCATCGTTACTATATTTAAATAGTCTAGCAACTGGCTCACCAACATCTTCTATAACGAAAAATTCATCGCCTTTTAACACGAGTTTTGGTGCAGGAGCATTTACCTCGTTTAAAATTTCAAGCTTTTTTATCTCGGCAGCAAATGACTTATAAGGGTTTGGTTTGAAAATTTTAGTTAAAAAGCTGCCTTCGATGCTCTTTTCAATGCGTTTTAACCAAAATTTTTGCCCATCAAATTCAAAGCTAAATACACGCTCATCATGGTGATTTTTTAAAATTTCATTTACATATTGTTTTAAATTATACATTTTGTTAATGTAGCGAAAGAATTCTAAATTTTTACATATATTTGACGTAAAATTTCATGAAAAACGTGAAAATATTTGTTAGCAAAAAAGAGATTAAATTCATGGTGGAGTTAAGCGGGATCGAACCGCCGACCTCTTGAATGCCATTCAAGCGCTCTCCCAGCTGAGCTATAACCCCAAAAGATTTGGTATTTTATCTTTTTATGGCTTACATTTTTTTGAAAGTCGTTTTTATAAAATAAATTTTTAAGCAACTTTTGGGTAACATTGCAATCTTTAATGCGGGAATAGCTCAGGGGTAGAGCACAACCTTGCCAAGGTTGGGGTCGCGAGTTCGAATCTCGTTTCCCGCTCCATTAAATTTTGCCCGAGTGGCGGAATGGTAGACGCAAGGGACTTAAAATCCCTCGGTAGTTTTTACTGTACCGGTTCAAGTCCGGTCTCGGGCACCACCAAAACGGCGACATGGCCAAGTGGTAAGGCATGAGCCTGCAAAGCTTTGATCCCCGGTTCGAATCCGGGTGTCGCCTCCAACTTCAAAAATAACTACATAAAGGGATAACAATGAAAAAATTGCTTTTAATAGTATGCATGGCATTTTTTGCGGTAGGTTGTTCAAACACTTGGCACGGCGTAAAAGAAGATACGCATAATGCTAAAGAATGGACTAAAGAAAAGGTTAATAGCGGCGCTAGTTACGTCAAAGAAAAAACAGAATAATTCTTAGTGGTTATAGCAAATTTTAAGCAAAGTTGGCTATAATCACAAATCTTTAATCGGGAGATGGCTGAGCGGTCGAAAGCGGCGGTCTTGAAAACCGTTGAGGTGTGAAAGCCTCCTGGGGTTCGAATCCCTATCTCCCGGCCACAACCACTCTTAAAATATATCTTCAGATATCTGTATTTCAGCATTTTTAAGCAGCCTATATCACTATATTTTCGTCTCAAATTTCGGACGATTTTATTTTGTTACACTGAATTTGGATTTCTGTTACATCGTTTGCTTATTAGATTAGGAGTTTGCAATGACTTCTAAATTAATAACTCGAATCAAAAATAGACCAAGCTACTACTATTTCGATAAGGCCTTGAAAAATGATAAAATTATCACCGTCAAATATTGTCTATTTACGGACAATGAGTTTGAGGCCAAAGCCATCGCTTTAAAAATAAAAAACGAAGCCGATAATAGACGTAATTCTGTTCAAACCAAAAAATTTATTGATTTACCGTTAAGATACAAGATACGCAACATTCAAAAAAATATTAAAAACAAATCGCATCGACTATCGACGACCGAATATAAAGAAATATTTGAAAAAGTTATATCGGGTATTTATGGGATTACCAAAGCCGACAACGATATGTTTGTCAATAGAAAAGAATGTCAAGAAAACGATAGGCCAAATAAAACACGAAAATCGATAAAATTTACGGATATAGCATCCAGATACGCTCAAAACGAAAGTAAGAAGTCAAATAGTAAAAATACCGGATACTATCAAAGGGTAGCCAAAGCACTTGACATTTATTTTAAGCACAAGCAGATAACCCAAATTTCTTACCAGGACTGCGAGGATTTTCAATTACATCTCTTAAATAATAAAAGGCTTAACAAAAAGACCATCAATAACTACACGTGCTACGCAAGTAGAATGTTTGACTATGCTATCAAAATAGGCCTTATATCTCAAAACCCGTTTAAGCTTTTAAGCTCGTTTAAAATTTCCAAAGATCAAAAATCGCCGAAGGATAATTTTAGCATGGACGAACTGGTTAAGATTTTTAAGACCGATAAAAAGGAGCTTAAAGATTATATGGCGTTTGCCTTGCACACTGGACTTAGGCTTAGCGAAATTTGGAGCTTAGATGAAAGTAGCGTAAGCGAGCGAGACGGTATTAAATTTATCAAAGTTCAAACTGCCAAGCAAAAAGGCGGAGATGTTAAATTTAGAGAGCTGCCGATACATAAAAATATATATCGTCTAAGCGATATGAAGTGGTTAACGAAAATAAAAAAAGGCAAAAGCGATTGTAATTATCTTGGAAAAAGGCTTAACAAACATATTCATGCCGTTTTACCGGACTCCAACGTAAGCTTTCATAGGCTAAGGGCAAATTTTGCGTCCGCTATTAAAAATTACTCCTTAGAAAATGGTTTTACGGATGTTACCTCGGTACTACTCGGGCACGCTACCGATCTAGCAACAGACGTATACGCCAAGGATATCTCGCTAAAAGCAAAGCTAAAAGCTATGAATGGTCTAAATATATTTTCCAATCTCTAGCGATGAAATTCTATTGAATATCTTTGGCTAGTTATGTATAATTTGGCAAAAAGAGGTAAAATATGAATAAAGAGATTTTAAATTTACTTGACGAAGAAAACGTAGACTTCGGTAGGCTTTTTGAGTTTTACTCTGGCATAAAAAAGGATTTTATAAACAAAACAGACAATATCAAGATGGGCTTTATCGGAAACACCCTAGATAAGGAGCAGCTTGAGAGAGATATGGACCATTGCGTAAAGAATTATGCCAGAAATAAAAAAGACAAATATAAATGGCGAAAAAGAGCGGATATTTTAAAAAAATTAAACGACTCAACGCCTACCAAATATTACATGCAAGTCATTTTCAAAGATACTGCAATGATAATTCAAAAAAGCATCATAAATTCGGTTAACGAACTTGATATGCAAAATGAGCCAAAAACAGGCGTAATAGATCTTGAAACTTACAATATACCAGAAGAAGTAATAAAGTACGGCATTTTCACGGATGAAAAAGTAAAAGGCGGCAGATTTATCAATAAACAATTTGTACCCGACAATATTGCAGGGTACTTAGAGAGTGAAACGCTTAAAAAATTACCGAAAAAGCAAAAAGAGCTTTTACCGAAAAATCAAGAACTAAAAATAAATATAAATTTGCTGGATATGCGTGATAAATTTATAAAAAGAGAAGGCAAGAAGCAAAAGTATGAGGAGGAAACCAAAAAAAGATATATAAACGATATAAATCAATTCATCAAATATATGGAAGATAACAACATATATGAGATCGAAAAACTAGATGTAGAGGAGTTTCAAGAATACATAAGTGCAAAAAAGGGTAAACAAGGCAACCCAATAAGTGAAAAAACCGTAAATAATATAATAGGTAGAGTAAGAACATTTTTTGATTATGTGGTATCAAAAAGGTATATGAGCTTTAATCCGTTTGAAAAACTTAGTAACTACGGGGTAAATAAAAACGTAACGGATAAAAGAAATTTTACCCTTGAAGAGCTCAAAAAGATATTTAGCGGCAAATATGATAATGCACGCAAAGAAATTTTAGACTGTTTAAGATTTCTACTAACAACTGGCATAAGAACGGAGGAATTTTATAACTTAAATAAAGATAGTTTTTATACGGATTGCAATCATCCGTTTTTGAAGGTAAAAACCGCGAAGCAAGGTGCCGATAAGATATTTTATAGAAACATACCATTGCATAAATTATTAAAAGATCTCTACAAATACGACTGGATTGCAAAAATTAAAAAAATATATTCAAATAAAGGAACTTTGTCAAAAGCTCTCAATGCCGAAATAGATAAGGTAATAAAAGATAATACGGTAAGCGTCCATAGACTTAGGGGAAATTTTGCTAACGCGATCGATGAGTGGCTGGTTCTTGCTGGCTTTAAGGACTATGTAGGTACGGATAAGAAATTGCTCGGGCATTCGGAAAATTTAAAAAAAGATGATATCGAAGATCAAGTAAAATATAAAATAACCAAAACTATACTGGGTTATGCACCAGATATGACACAGGGTACATATGCGAAGTCCGAATACATGGACGCGAAAATTTTAGCGATACAAGGACTTGACGCCTTTGAATATATTTTTGAATATTTGAATATCCCAAAAAATCAAATCGGACACGTAAAGCCTAGAAAATCTAGAAAAACAAAAAATAAACCCATCGCCATGACTGCAAAATGAAATAAGACACCGTAATCTGCCGAATTTTGATAAAACTTAGTATGTAGACATGGGTATAAAATCGGTTTTTCGGTTTGACTGGTAGTCGCAAGCCCAAATTTAAAGCTATACTCAAATAGCCCCGCTATTATGACAAAGAGTTCGCTTCCGGCTACCACTAGCTCGGCTCCGTATTTTATATCTCTTAGCACGGGTTTTATGGAGGCTAGTTTTATTTTTGAGCTTGCGGTTTTTTGTCTTTGCTCGGCCCTTCGGCAGCTTTTGCTATGCTTGCGTATTTTTTTATCGTTTCTATTACGTTTTTGATCTCGGCAGGCAAATTTTCGTCAAACTTTTCAGAAGTCAGAATGTATAAATTTTCCTTGCTTCTAGTTAATAAAACATAAATTTTTCTATAAAATAGCTTGCGGTCGTTTTTTAGCGTCGTTTGCAGAAACAGCAAAAAGTTGTGTATAACGATATTTTGGCACTATTTTATAGATACGCTTGTCCAACAAGAAGTAGAGCCAAATATCATAGCTCAAATAGTAGGACATGAGAAGCAGTATAAAATTTTACTCGGAACATATGCTACAAATATAAATGCCAGTGTTTTAAAAGCAAAAGTTGAAATGGTGTGCTATTAGATATTAGATGTATGGTTTATAATGGATACATGCTTTTTTCTATAAACCATAATCTATTACTTGATATTAAAGTGTTAA
>NZ_CABPVL010000004.1:429959-431850 GCF_902460895.1 Campylobacter concisus
CACTGGTGTTAGAGGGTTTAGCTTTTTATCTAATTTACCAGCCTCATATAGTCTTGTTAGCTCTTCTGGTGTGTTGTAGTATGGTGCATTTGGATATCCCTCTGGTGGGGTTAGGGACATTATTTTAGCTTCTAAAATATTAATATCTCTGTTTAAAATCACTTGCCTATATTCTTGATCATCTGGTTCAGCTACATCAAAAGGAAGCATTTCATCTTTTAGGACGTCTTTCATTTTTTTCATAAATTCTTCTCTTGTAGTCTCGTTTGCGTCAAGGTCTCTAGGGTCTAGTAGCTTGCCTTCATCTTCTACAAGTTTTCTAAAATACCGCATAACCCTACCATCAGTATCAAGTGCAAGTCCTCTATTAAAATCCATCACGAAGTAGCTTCCTACTATCTCATCTAGATAAGGCATCATTCCATATTCATCTAGTGGAGGATTTTTAGCTAGTCTTCTAAACTCTTCAGCCATTTGTAAATTTTTGTTTAGACCTACTAAATAGGTAGAGTATTCAAATAAATCAGCTAATGCTTCTAGGGCTCCGTCTTGACCAAGCTGGGCTGATAGAAACATTGATTGATATGCCCTTGCTTTAAATCCTGCATAACCTAATCCAACACCTCCTACAAATCCTCCCATATCTCCTAATACTCCTGCACATATATTCCACTCTGCTGCAAATAGTTCTGATTTTAATGTACCTTTGTGAGAATTTACTTCATCATAAATTTCAGCATACTCTGGCTTTGTTAGTTTGCCATTGCTATCTACTCTACCTATGGCATCTTCTGGTATATCTATCATAGTGCATTTTAGATTGCTTCTTTTTACTAGATAGATATATCTATCTCTCTTATCTTTTAAACTTTCATAGTAGGCTTTTTCTGATTTAGTCCAAGGTGATAGTTTATTTGAGCTTGGTTTATAGCTAATGTCTAGCCATGGTTTAAATGATAGATAGTCTGTTTGACCTAGAGAATTTGGTTTAGGGTTATAGTATAGGGGTTTATAGTTTTTATATAAAGATGAGTCTAGGATGGAGCGAGCTTCAAGTAAATATTTAGACTGAATTTCTAAGTATTCCTTATTTGTCCTAGGTTTTTTATAATTGTCATTGTTTGGTATCATTAAATTTGTCTTTTTATCAAATGGTATTTCCATTCCATTTGGAGCTATAACTGTATATGTATTAGTGTTATCCATTAAATTTCCTTTATCTTGTAATTTTCCTTTGCTTATTACCACTACTGCTGTGGCTACTAAAAGAGCTATGATGATAAATATGATCTTTTTCATATCTTATCCTATATATAGACCATCTTCCATTACTATGGTAGTGGCTAAACGACCTACTAGGCGAGGGGGGATAGACGATGTGGTTTGAGTATTCTTGTCTTTTCTATCTGATGATCCAAATTCCTTACACCCCACATACACTCCCTTTATGTTATTGTTACCTATGATATCAAGAGCCTCTACTAGATATCTTGATAGGTTAGAGTGAGAGTTATCGCTATCTTCTGTGTTAAATATACCTTTTTTAAATTTGTTTATTATCTCTACTGCTTTTTGATAGGCTTTTATAGCAGAAGAGAAACTATGTCCATCTTGGTTATCATCTTTATTATAGACACTATAAATTTCTTTCTCCTCTTTAACATCTAAATTTAACTCCCTTATCTCTACATCAGATTCAGTATATCTACTTCTAGCATAGTTAAAATACCTTGCATCTATCTCATTACCAGATCCTCTTAGCTCATCTAAGCATAGATAAGCACTAAGGTTATTTAGTGCTAGTTTAGAGGCTAGGTTAAAAGATAGTTTGTTTTTCTTGTGGTCTATGTCGTAGTATATAAATGAGTTATAGTCTAGTCCTCCACTACTT
>NZ_CABPVL010000004.1:432534-438019 GCF_902460895.1 Campylobacter concisus
TACTAAATTTAATACCCCAAGCTCATCAAGAAATGTTTCTCTTAGTGCCTTTGCGTCTTTATTAAATATATAAGAGCCAAGTGATTCATATATCTTAGATATGCCATCTTCGCCAACAAATTTCGCTAGTGGAAATACCTCTTCTATAGTAGTTTTTACTAATAACGAGGTTACCTCTTTATTTATATCTCTATCATTGCTATATGCTATATCTTTTAAATTTATAGCCTCTTTTAGAGTGTTTTTATTCTTAGTGGCGATAGCCTCTTTTATAGCAGCTTCATCTTTTTTATAGTTCTCATCTATCTTGTCAGCTTGCTCTATAAGAAGCTTCATTAGATCTTTTTGCAAAGGGTCTTTGATATCTGCATTTTTACCAACTTCATTTTCAGCTAAAAGCTCTTCAACACTAACTACATCTTTGTTATTTACTCCATCCATATATTTAGAAATTTCTTCTATACATAGATACTCACCACTTTTTAGACCACTACTTTTTACTGAGTCTTTGTAAAAAAATAGCTTTAAATCTCTATCAAAAATTCTTATTATAGAGTTTGAGTGCAAGGCTTTTATCTCATCATCTTCTATTACTATATATTCATCACCATCTTGAATGCTTTTCTTTATCATTTTTTTTGAATAGCTTTTAGTCATTATAAAGTAAGCCACACTAAGAGATAGTGCCTCTATGAAAGAGTAGCGCTTTGGGAGGGTTTGTATTATACGTTGCATTTGTGATTGGTATTCATCTGCGGTTGATGAGCCGTTTTTTATATCATCTATAAGTTGGCTTGAGATATTGCTATTGTTATATGCTTCAGCCTCTCTTCTGTTTAAGGTGTTTTCATTTACCTTATCAAACACTGCTTTAAAAGAGAGAGTTACCTTTTTCATATACTCTTCTTCACTTTTTTTGATCTTCTCCATATCATTTGGTTGCTTAGCATAAGCATTTACGTGAGAGAAATTTGTCTTAAATAACTCTTCGTATTTGGTGTAGTTATCAAGATAGTTGGTATCATCTTGATAGGCGATCTCTTTAAATTCTTCCCTTTTTTGCTCTATGTTGTCTATATATTTTTTATCTATTCTTGCAAAAGGGGATAAATTTAAAACAAGAGTTGATCTATTGTTTTCTTTATTGATGTTTATGCTGTACTGGCTGTAATCCTTAATAGGACTTAGGGTTTTTATGTCAGTAAATTTTTGTTTTACTAGGTTGGGGTTGTTGGGTCTATTTAGCCCGTCTTCTATCACTTGATCTAGGCATTTACTTATTACTTCTTCTCTAAGACCTGCACTTGATCTAAAAGGTGAGTTTGAAAGCACAACATAGTTTTTATTTAAATTTGAAAAATCTTTGCTGTTCATCTCATCGTTTGCAGATGTGCCATTTTTATCGGACTTGTTCGCTATTAGATTGGCTAGTTTTATAGAGTTGAAATTTGAAGCGCAGATAAAATTTAAATTTGCATTTAGTCCTTTTATTTGATCCTTTAGTCTTTTAAAGAGCGTATCATCACTAGAGCCAAAGCCTAAGTTTTTATTTACTATATCATAAGAGCAGACATCCTTAGTATGATCAAATACCGATAGATCATCTAAATGACCAAATACACTATATCCCTCATCTGCGTTGCAATTAACCTCATTTAGGTTATTGTCGTCTCTAAAGTAGATATAGTCTAAATTTAGGTGGGTAAAGTCTATAAAAAAGCCAGAGTTAGAGGATTTATCTTGTTTAAATACTAATACATTGCAGCTTGAGTTTATATTTAGGGTATTTATAATAGAAGCAAATCTAGATGTGAAAAAGCTAAGGATAGGTAAGGTTACGCCATAAAGAGATCTATTGCTTTGATGCTCAACCATCTTGTAGGTTAATTTACTAAGCTCATAGAACAAAAAGCATCCGTTTGCCTTTTTGAGTGCAGCCTTTGGGTCACTTAGATCAACTATGCTTAGTATAAAAAGAAATATTTGCTTTAGTAAAAACTCTCCGCTTTCTTTATTTAACTCACTTAAATTCTTATCTAACTCTCTAAAGCACTCTTCAATGCTTTTTTCAAATTTAGCTCCATCTAGTCCTTCGCTAGATATCAAAGAGCTAGCATCGCTTAGTAGATCATTTTTTAATGTATTTAGGCACTCTTTTACGATATCTTTGGCGTCATCATAGTTGGATACTATGACCTCAAACATATCATAAAAGCTTATAGCTTCTGTCTTTGTTTCACCCATGCTTTTTAGCAAATTTCTCTCGTGCTCATCTTGAGCAGCTTCAAGTTCAGCTTCATATCTTGCTTTACTTTTTATGGGGCTTATCTTCTCTTTTAAATTTGCAAAAAACTTATCAACCGCACTCTTTTTATGGACGATCTTTACTGGTATATCTCTATATTCAAATTCTCTTATTCTATTTAGCTTGCTATCAGTAAAGCTCTCTTTATCTATATAAAAGTCAGATACGATCGATACATCTTTTTTATCTCTCTTCTTAGAAAATATTAGATTAGATATGATCTCATTAGCTATGCCGTTAGAGTACGATGTGAGTGAATTCAAGCTAGACGTATAAAGAGTTACACATTTTGCATCAGCCATATACTCTTTTATCTTTTTTAATGTCTCTTCGCAAGAGTAGGTTATTTTTATTTCGTTGTTTTGCATATTAAGCCACCACTACTGTTTTAGATATTTTATTGTGATTGTATTTATAATATTATTAATTTATTATGGGCTAAAGGAAGGTGGGAAATGTTTGATGCTTTGGCTTATATTTTTTAGTTTGCCAAGTTAGTTAGACAAGCCATCTAAATTTCTAACACAATTATGCTATAATCATGTCATATTATTAAAAGGAAATAGCATATGCCTCAAATAATACCTATAAAAGAGCTTAGAAACACAAATGAAATTTCACAGCTATGCAATAGCAAGGATGAACCAATATTTGTAACTAAAAATGGCTATGGCGACTTGGTTGTGATGAGTATAAAGACATACGATAAGCTAGTAGCCACAGCCGATATAGATAGCGCCATCGCATCATCTGAAGCTAAGATAACAGCAGATACAAAGATGCTAGAAGCAAAAGACGTTTTTGCTAGTTTAAAAAGTAAGTATCTTGAATAAATATAAAGTCCTAATCTCACCACAAGCTTATGAAGAGCTTGAAGCGATTTATAAATATATCGCACTATCTTTGCTCTCGTCAGGTGCTGCAAACTCTACACTAGAGGCTATCAAAAACGCTATCCTTAGTCTAGATGAGATGCCAAATCGTGGTGCTATTAGAAAAGTTGGCAGATATGCCAATATGGGCTATAGACAGCTATTTGTTAAAAACTACACAGTGATTTATAGGGTAGATGAAAAAGATAAGGCTGTTATAATCATTACTATTAGATATACACCAAGCGCTTTTTAGACATACAACTTCAATAATATCTATCTAAAATAAATATCCACTAATCCTAGCACTCTTTTTTTGTGAAAATATACATAAACATCTTTTAAAATTCCAGCCGATGAGAAGTCACCGAAAGATAACTTTAGCCTAGATGAACTAAAAATAGTTTTTGATACAAAAAGGCTTGACCTACGAAACTATATGATGTTTGCCCTTCATACTGGGCTAAGGCTTAATGAAATTTGGCAACTTGATAGCAAAAGTGTAGGCGAAGAAGATGGCATAAAATTTATAAATGTTAAGACAGCCAAGCAAAAAGGAGGCGTTAGCAAATATAGGCAAATTCCTCTACATAAGAATATTGAGCATTTGGCTGATTTAAAGTGGCTAGAGCAAATCAAGAAAGGAAAAAGAGAGTAGTGATTATTTTGGAAAGTGCCTAAATAGACATATCCACAAATCTATCCCAAGTGCAAACGTTAGTTTTCACAGACTGCGTGGCAATTTCGCAAAAGCCGTTAAAGACTATTGTTTGGAAAATTCTCTAGCAGATCTTACTTCTTTTCTTTTGGGACATAGCATAGACCTAGCAACTGATACATATGCAAAAGGAGTGTCCTTGAAGGCTAAAAAAGAGGCATTAAAGGGGCTTGATATTTTTTATTTACTAATTATTTAAAAATACCCTAAAATATTTAACTTGATAGGTATAATTATATATAAACATTCCATTAAAGGATTTTTCATGACAAAAGACATTAAACAGGAACTTGAAGTCGATGATTTTAATGAATTAAATCATCTAGGAATAAAGTTTTATTATCAAGACAAGATAAAAGAACTATCTGATGATATAAAATATTGTCTCACAAAGGGATATGAGAGAGCCACAACTGATAAGAGTAAAGATTGCTGGCTAAAGATATGCTTTAATCTTTTTGGCCTATTTCCATACTCTGTCCATTTGCCTGGAGCTAAAAAGCTTGATAATATAATAGATGAGCGACTTAGTGCCTTAAAATTCAAGGCCGATACTACCCAAAGACCTGCCGTCCCAATAGATGATGATCTACCTGTAGAGGAGTTAATAAATAGTTTTTGTCCAGCTGTACCAGAGAAAAAACCAGCCCATAAGAAAAAGAATGCTAAAGAAATTCCTAGTGGCAATACAGTAGAGGTAAAAGATGGGCTTATTGCTTTTATACCACATTATATCGTGTCAGAGATATTAAACTATAAAGAAAAGAAAAAGAAAACCAAAATAAAGCCAATCAAACCTAACAAAGATTCACTAAATATAACAACTATAGAAGATTTAGTTGAAAACTATTTAGAAAGTGTTGGATCAAGACAAAAGTTTAGCGAAAGCACAAAAAAAGAATACGGATTTGTATCAAAACTACTTCAAGAATTTCTTGATAGTAAAAGCATTGGGATAAATGATATAAATTTAATTGTAGCTGAAAAATTTCAAGGTAGTCTTTTAAATTCTAAAGATGGAATACAGAAACGTGGCGAAAAAAGAGTGAATAAGCAAGCATATAATTGTGTCATTATAGATACAGCAAAAGGCAAATACAGTAGCGAATCCAAAAGAGTAATTGTCCTACATGAAAATATCAAAGACTTGCATAATTATAAATGGGTTAAAACCATAAAAGAAAAATACCCTACAATAAAGTCTTTTAATAAAAAAGCCAATGGCTGCATAAGAAAAGTTATAAGTGATAAAAAAGTTAGTGATCATCGCTTGAGAGGCAACTTTGCTAAGAAATTAGTAGAATACGATCATATAAACAACATAAGTGATTCCATTGTAAATGTTGCAGATGAATTAGGCCACAATACAAATAAAAACAATAGAAAGAATCTTGAAGAATATAATGACCTAGTTAGGGGAATGATGGGTTACAATCTCTCCGACGCTTTTGTATCTTGACAGCGTAGATCAAAGCGACATAAACATATATATAAGTGGTCCTGGAGGCTCGATATATGATGGCTTTGGACTAATCGACTTTATGAAGACCATAAAATCACCAATCAATACATTTTGCGTGGGGCTAGCTG
>NZ_CABPVL010000004.1:438142-453757 GCF_902460895.1 Campylobacter concisus
GTTCAGACCTGCTTACTCAGACGAACTTTATATATTTGATGATCCGTTTGAGACTATTAATGATTGGCTTGATGCGATGATCATGGGCTTAAAACAAGAATGCCCTTTTGTTTTAAGCGGTTCATCTCTTGGTGAATTTACTACAGAAACGAGTGATTTCACAATAGGTGGCGAACAAGGCGAGGCATTGACTTACCAAAATGTATTTGATTTTTGTAAAGAGCTATACGATGAAGTCTTTAAGATCAGGGGCAAGCTAGTTGGGCTCTTTTGTCAGTCCATAGGCTGCACAGACAAAGAGGAATTTGACGAAATTTATCAAAAATTCAATAAAAAACTTGATGAGTTTAAAAAAATTCTAGACAAGTTTAAAATACCACAAGGCTTAGATATGCAATATGGCTTCAAGCAGTCCATGCCTTCTTATATTTATTAAAGCTATGCTTATTTTTAAGAATGAGCTTAGTAAAAGTTAAATAGAATTATTCACTTTGAATAGTTCTATTCTTTAAAAATAAAAAAGGAATGTAGTATGGAGACTAAATTTTGTCCATTTTGTGGCGAGACAATTAACAAAGATGCTATTAAATGCAGATTTTGTGGTAGCTTCTTAAATGAGGAAGCCAAAAACCAAGCAAGAGAACAAATGAATAGCCAAAAAAATATGGCGAATAATTTCTCGCATCAAAACCAAGCAAATAGTAATGAAATCCCGCTTGGTTTTATAAGAACATGGGATGGAGAAGTAATCCTAAAGCCACAAGGTTTTAACTTTTGGGCATTTATATTTGGGCCTCTATACTATACTGGATATGATAACCTGCTATATATATCTCTAGCAACTATATCAACAGTTTTATTATACTTCTTGATTAGTATAGGCATAAAAAATGATAGTATAGAAATGATTAATATTGTTTATGTGGTTTATTCAATCGGTTTGACCGTGGCACAAATCATAGCGGGTGCAATAGCAAATAAGGTTCTTCCAGTAAAAACAGTTAAATTTAATTATGGCTGGGCAATTGGTGCATTTTTAGTATTGCTTATTGCACAATTGATATCTCTAAGACTATTTTTTTAGTAGGATTTGGGCATGAATAACAATCTAGTCAAATGTCCCTTTTGTGCTGAAGAAATAGAAAAGGACTTGGAGTTTTGTCCTATCTGCGATACACAGCTAAAAACGCAGTGCCCTTTTTGCAAAGAAGAAGTAAAGACAAATGCTACCAAGTGCAGATTTTGTGGTGAAACCTTACACTTTATGCCAAAAACCAAGAAAGAGATCATTAAAGAGCAAGAAGAGAGTGAAAGAAAAAGGCTGCGAAAGTTAGAAGAAGAAGCAAGAGAGGAGCAGCTAAGAAAAGAAAAAGAAGAAGAGGCAATTCGCTTGAGAGAGCAAAGACAGCGTGAATTAGAGGAAGCTAGACTTGCCGAAGAAGCCAAAAAAAGAGAAAACAAAGAGCAACTAAAAAAGCATATAAAAAACTATAAATTTATATATGCCATATCTATTTTTATACTTGCTGTAGCGGTAGCTTCTGCATTTATATTCTTAGGAAATCCAAGTAGATATGAAATTTATAGCCTAGAAAATGAATGCGAAAATCAAAATGGTGATAGTTGTATGAAGTTGGCATACTTTTATAACAAGGAGCATGACACTGCAGCAAAGCTGTATGCAGACAAAGCGATAAGTCTTCTAAAAGAGAAGTGCAAATCTGACTCTAAAGCCTGCTATCAACTAGGCCTGCTTTATGAACATGGCGACTATCAAACTAGTAGTTTTACTTTAGAGAAGATAAAAAATGTAGATTATAAAGAGGCTTATGAATACTACAAAACATCTTGCAAATTAGATAATACGCAAGCTTGCGATAAGCAAAAAGCACTTGAAGACGATGCAAAAATTGCTTGCGAGATAGGGATAAGCGATGGCTGCATAAAACTGGCTAAAGATTATGAACAAAAAAACGACCTAGAGCATGCAAATGAGATCTATACAAAGCTATGCAACAATAACAACAAGGAAGCTTGCAAGGCTTTAGCTGGCAATCTACTAAAAGGTAATCCCTCTGAAAAAAATATAAAAGTAGCTTATGAGATATATAAAAAGGTTGATGCCTCTAAAGCAAATACAGTTTTTAACGGCGAACATGGATGCCTTCTAAACAATAGTCTTGTTTGTTTTGAAATGGGATTAGAATATTACAACAAGGGTGATTACAAGAAAGCGAATGAATATTATGAAATGGGGTGTAATTTAGGAAATGGCGAATCTTGCACTAATTTAGGCGTTAATTACCAAATGGGAAAAGGAGTCTCAATGGATATAGACAAAGCAAAAGAGTTTTACCAAAAAGCTTGTGATATTAAAGATGGTTTTGCTTGCCAAAACCTAGCTTTTATATATTATATAGTTGAAGAAAAGATAGATAGTGCTGCTATAAATTTTGAAAAAGCTTGTAATCTTGATATGGCTAAATCTTGTGGGTATGCAAGCGAACTTTTTAAGGATGACGCAAATATCTTTAAGGATCTAAAAAAAGCTATCGAATTTGCTAAAAAAGGGTGCGATCTAAAAGATGGCAAGAGCTGCTTTATCCTTGGTGCTGGATACGGAGAAGGTGATGGTATAAAAAAGGATCTTAAAGAGGCCAATAAATACTATCAAAAAGCTTGCGATCTAAATAACGATGCTGATGGATGTGCAAGTCTTGGTTATAACTATAAATATGGCTATGGGATAACTAAAGATCTAACTTTGGCTAATAAATATAATCAAAAAGCTTGTGACGCAGGAAGTGGTAGAGGTTGTAACTATCTTGGTGTAAATTATAGAGATGGTGTTGGCTTTGAAAAAAATATGCAAAAAGCATACTCTTACTTTAAAAAATCTTGTTATGACTACAACTATGCTAGGGGATGCACAAATTTAGGCGAAATATTATGCAAATATGGCAATTATACCAATGCAAAACAAGAGGCACAAGACGCGCTAAATAAAGCATATTATAAACTGGGTGACAAGAAAGCACTAGATATACTTAATCAATATTTTAGCTACTAAAAACTCATGGGAAGCTCTCCCATGAGTAAATTTACATCTTATAAAACCCCCTGCCAGAGATCTTCATCTTCGTCTTTTGACTCTTTTGCTTCTTGAACTAAAGCATTTAGTCTTTTAAGTAGTGCATCGAGTTTTTGATTTAGCACTGGCACTTCAGACTTCTTTTTTGTCACTATGTCTTGCTTTATGAGCAAAGAGCGCCTTTTAAATAGCTGTTCGTTATATACCAAAATTTCATTATCCCCAAGAGTTACATTAGTAAAACTACTACCGATGCCAAGCTCTTTTTGGTAGCTTAGCTCAGCCTTTAATAGGTCATTTTCATCTATAAATATAGGTGAAGCTTTATAAATTTTACCATCGTGGTAATACTCAAATTTTTTTAACTTGCTAAAGTCTTTATCCTCTCCGCTGGCGTATTGTCTGACCGAGTTTTTAAAGAAGTATTGATTGGTTAAATTTCCCACCAGCTCTTTATATCTTGAGTCGCTACCAAGGCTACTTTTTAGCACATCTTCATTTTGAAAGGCAAGTATGAGCTCGACCCTAGCCTCTCTTAGCACGTCAGCGTGCAGGTCCGTTGAGGGATTTAGCACACGCTGCGCTTCATCTATAAAGATACTAACTGGCACCTTCTCTTCGTTTGCTATGCGTTGCGCCATATTTGAAAGGGTGGAATTTAGCATAAGCTCTACCGCACTATCTTTTAGTCCTTGTGAATTTACAACGACTATCTTTCCTTTATTTAGTAGCTTGCTTATGCTATTGCCATGATAGTTTAGCATCTCATCATCGGCTATGCTTTGCAAGGCAAAGAGCATAAACGTGTAGTTAGAGAAAAGCCTTGCTTTTTGTGACTCTTCATCATTTCTTACACCCTCATACTCCTTAAAAGCTTGTATGAAATTTTCAGATTTGTCATTAAACTCGCCTAATGCCCAAATCCTCTCATTTAAAGAGCTAACCAAATGTCTTTTGCTTATACCTTTTGCAAATGCCGTGTCGCTTTTTACATGATCATCTACCAGTTTAACTAAGGCATAAAATTTTTTAAAGTCACCTAGCTGCTGGGTTGATTTACATAAATTTGCAAAGCTTGGCTTTATATCTTTTGCTCTATTTTCTATATATGGGGTGCAAAAACCTTGCTCCGTAAGGTCACATATCGCCTTCATCGTTGAAAGGGACTTTGTGGCAATATTTGCCGCTAAATTTCCCCAAAATGGATCACGCTTTGTGCCAAATGTCTTTTGAAAGAAATTCATCAATAAACTCTCACTTGCATCATCCATTATGTTTATTTTGTTTCCC
Source organism: Campylobacter concisus (assembly GCF_902460895.1). Lineage (GTDB taxonomy): Bacteria > Campylobacterota > Campylobacteria > Campylobacterales > Campylobacteraceae > Campylobacter_A > Campylobacter_A concisus_BC. The sequence continues at coordinate 442,524 of NZ_CABPVL010000004.1, forward strand.
CATGGCACATTTATCATTACGACATCTTTTAGCCTGCCATGCTTCTTGGCTAGAAATTTAACCTTTTTATGCTCAACTCCTTTGTAGTCAAAGACAAGCATCCCATGCCCTACTTTTATACGCTCATCCATCGCTGGCAGGATCGCTGAAGTGGTCTTGCCACAACCTGTTTGCCCTGTTATCATCGCATGTGTAAAGCTAATAGGTATGCTAAGAGCGTTTGAGGCAGCACAGAGGGCTGCACCTTTTGTATTATTAATTAGTGAAAAAACTGACATATTATTCTCCTTTATTAGTTGATATTATTTCATTAGCTAGGCCATAAGCAATGGCTGATGATGCGTCTATATAGCAGTCTCTATCGGTGATCTGTTCTACCTTTGATATTTTTAGGTTGCTATTAGCCTTTATCATCTCATTGACTTTTGATTTGATTTTTAAAATTTGATTTGCGATCAGCTCTATGTCGCTTGCCTGACCCGATGCACCGCCAAGAGGCTGATGAAGCATGAGGCTTGAGTTTGGCAGCATATAGCGCTTATCTCCGTTTAAAAATATGAGTGCAGACATAGAGGCAGCTAGCCCCACGCAAAATGTATTGATTGGTGATTTTATGGTCTTCATAAAGTCGATTAGTCCAAAGCCATCATATATCGAGCCTCCAGGACCACTTATATATATGTTTATGTCGCTTTGATCTACGCTGTCAAGATACAAAAGCGTCTTTTGTGTAGTTAGGCAAATTTCTTGATCTATCTGCCCATATAAAAAGATATTTCTATCAGCTAGTAAGCTCATGTGAATGTCGGCGAAATTTAGCTTGTCAAACTCTGCCATCTTCTCTCCTTGTTTTTGGTTTTTGTGAGAGAAGTTTAAGATAGTAGATGAGTCTTTAAATTCCACCTATTGCTTCTAGAGCCGGTGGCTTGGTAGTTTATAAAAGCTCTAGATCGTCTATGTGATGTCCTAAAGCAGGAGATCTTTTTTCATCGATGAATAAATTTAAGCTTTTTCCAAGAATATCCTCGAAGTAAATTTTAGCTAGCTCTTTAGAGTTTTTGTATCTAAAAGGAGCATGCGTGGCAAGATATAGTCCGTAGATATCATCTATAAGCCACTGCCTTGCGTATCTATCTTTGTTTATTTCAAAATTTTTGTAAGAAAGATCATTTTTTAGATTGTCTAACTCTTTTTTAAATTTGCTTAATACAAAGATATTTTCATCTTTAAGGGATTTATATATAAGCTCAGGATCTAAAAGCAAGCTATCATCTAAAGATCTTAAGCACTTTTTAGTAGGGGTGGTTTTTATTTTTATCACATTTTGTTTTATCTTCCAAATTTCATCATAAATTTGATCAAAGTTACCAAAAAATGCAGGTGAAAATATAACCAAAGCATCATCTTCTCTAAAACTTATATATCTATCTTTAAAAATTTCAAGCTCAAAAATTTCTGATCCCATATTGCTAAAAACTAGCGTTTGATTGTCTCTATCTAGCCCCATCACAAAGCCTCTTTTTATGATCAAAACATTCATGGATTTTAAAAATCTCTGAACTTTTGCCTCGTCATAAACATAGCTTAAAAGATAAAGCGGCATACCATCTGGCTGACTACTTGAAAAGTCTTTGTATTCGCCCTTCCAAAAGTACTCCCCTGAGTTTAAACACATCATTATAAAAGCAGCGTCTTGCATATATATAAATTTTTCATCATCGTCTATTGATCTACTTTTTAGAGATTTTATATGCTTTTCTAGGTATTCATTTGGAGCTAGGATGTAACTATTTTTATCATTTATATGCTGTTTTTGGCTAGATAATAAATTTTGATCTATCTTTATAAGTGCATAAAACTCTTCACATACTTTTTTTAGCTTTATATTTATTTGCCTTCTTTTACTATTTATTTTTTCATCAAAATTTTTAATGTAGCCACGAAGTCTTGGAACATTTACTATTAGATCTTCGTCTTTACCACAAACTTTGCAAACTTCATCCATAAATTTTTTAGTCTGTTTATCTCTTTCTTTATCAACCAACTTTTTAAGTATAGGCAGATCATTTTCTTTACTAAAATCATAAAATTTACCAACAAAAAGAGAGAGCGCATATGTATTTACAATAGAGTTTAAAATAGGTGTTTGATCTATTTTTAGGTTATTATTTGGTTGCCTTTTACTTCCATCATTAAAAAGATCATATTCGACCTCGAATGACATATTTTATCCTTGTAGTTTTTTATAGACCCGTAGTATTTCAATAAGCTACATCCACCAAAATTCTATCTATATTTTTATTAGTTTTCCAAAAAAAGCAATAATATTGCTGAAATGATAAGTCATAGCCGTCTGTTCTATTTTGAAGCACATAGGTTGATTGAACACCTGTATCTATAATGTATTTGAAATTGCTAGTAGCACCTCTTTCTAATCCATATACCATACTAGCAAAAAAGCATATAATAAATAATGCCTTTTTCTATAAGTAAAAATTTGCAAGTATATTATTCATTACGAACTTTATTTAATATAAAATTTATTCTAACTACATATTTTCTAGGTAGGGCATCTTTATAGTGAGTAGAAGGTGGTTATAAAAGAGAAATATCTCTCATATGTCTTAGCGTTTGCTCTTTGTTTTTCTCTAGAATTTCTATTAGCCTTGACAAGAGTGGCTCTGAAGCATATTGACAAAGATCTATGATACGACTTATATTTTGTAAATTTTCATATTCTTTATCATTGTAATTACATTTATTGACCATATCTTTTAAAAAGCTTGAGATATTAAGGTCGTCTATGAAAAGTTCTTGCTCGCTTACTTCAAGGGCTTTTGCTATATAAGGTATAAGCTCAGCTTTGATCTCTCTATTTCCATTGAGATAGTTATATATAGATGGCAGAGACGGCACTTCACCTGTGCTTTTTAGCCTAGGTTCAAGATCTATAAATTTTTGGACAAAGTCCTTTTTCTTTAACTTTTTACTTCTTAGGATCGCATTTATTCTTTCATAAATTTGCATTTTTACACTCTTTGAAATTGCTCTAAATTTAAGAAGTATAATTGATAAAAAAATACTATATGAATTAAGTATTCAATAAGAATAATTCTAATAAAATTATCCGTATAGTAAATTTATTCTTAATAGTGATAGTTTTTATGAACTAACATACATCATCAGGTTAATAGGTCTAATTTCAAGCAAAACAAGAAGGGATAAAGATGAAAAAGATAGCTTTTATGTTTGCTATTTTGCTGTGTTGTGGCTCTGCGTTTGCGTTTAACCCAGTCGTGGGCGATATAACTACTGGATTTAGCAGAGATGACCGTTTGGGAGTTGTCAAAGACGATATATATAAACTGATGTGGCAAGATGGTGATTTGTCGCCACATGAGATGACTCACGACGAAGCCGTTCACTACTGCGAAAATTTAAATTCTGCTGGCTTTAATGACTGGCGTTTGCCTACGATAAAAGAGCTTTTAAGCATCACGGATGATACTAGGTTTGAGCCTGCTATAAACAAAGCTTTTAAAAACGTCGCATACGAGACGACGGACCATAGAGGCGAGAGATGGTACTGGAGCCAAACTAAAAGTGCCGGCGCCTCGTCTAGTGTGTGGGTCGTGAATTCCAATGATGGCTTCGTTGGCTGGCGCGACGTTTCCTCTCGCCGCTTCGTGCGGTGCGTCCGGGACTATTGATTTTTGAAAATTTAGATAAAGGAAAAAGTATGAAAAGATATATAGCCGCTTCTTTGCTGCTTTTCGGTTTACTTCACGCAGAAGCTCTAAGCCCTACGTGCTACCGAGATAACGATAAAAACGTAGTGATATGTAACGACAAAAAGCTAGGAAGACTAATGTGGCAGGATGAAAAGCAAGGCTTTAAAGTAACATGGGATGAGGCGCAAAAGTACTGCAAAACATTAAGCCTAGCCGGATACAAAGACTGGAGGCTACCAACAAAAGTGGAGCTACTAAGTATAGCGGATCATAGTAGGTATAACCCCGCTCTAAATACCGCTTTTAAATACATAGCAGACCCTAAATATTCAGATTACTGGAGCCAAACTAAATACGCCATCAACTCGTCTTATCCGTGGTTCGTGGGTTTCAGTCTTGGCTACGCTGGCTGGAACTGCGTTTATTGTCGCCTCTTCGTGCGGTGTGTCCGACAGTATTGATTTTTGAAAGAATTTGAAAGAGTTATGATATAAAAATTTTTCTATATTTAGAGCTTCTATGAGATTTTGCGTCTATTTAGAAAACAGTGTGGTGAAAAACTTATAAATTTAAAAAAGCTTCGTTTCTAACTCATATAAAATGGGTTAAGTAAAAGGTGGCTTTGATAAATGAAAGTCTGGAAAATATCCAAGCGATATATAACTTTAAAAAGTAAAGGAAGATGAATGAAAAAATACATAACTATATCTTTGCTGCTTTGCGGACTGCTTCACGCAGAGGCGCTAAGCACTGCGTGCTACCGAGATAACGATAAAAACGTAGTGATATGTAGCGAAAAGAAACTGGGAAGACTAATGTGGCAGGATGAAAAACAAAGCTTTCAAGGAACGTGGGAGCAGGCGCAAGAATACTGCAAGATAGTAAACCTAGCCGGATACAGAGACTGGAGGCTACCGACCGAGACAGAGCTGCTAAGTATAACGGAAAGATCCAACCCCACTCTAAATACCATTTTTAAATACATAGCAGACTCCCCATGGTACTGGAGCTCTAACTATAACGCCCACTCGTCTAGTGCGATAATTATGCGTTTCTGGGACGGCATCTCTGGCTGGGAAAACGTTTCTCGTCGCTTCTACGTGCGGTGCGTCCGACAGGATTGATTTTTAAAATTTCTTTTTTAAGAATTTTAGACTTAATGGAGGCGCTTTGAAAAGCTTTTTGCTCCCTTTACGGGAGCTTTTTAAATTTTGGAGAACAAAATGACAAATTTTACGGCAGAACAGATAATAAAAATAAGCGAAATTTTTAGCAGAGTTGTCGACTGCAAGGGAAATTTGAAAGTGTTTAAGGATTTTGATTGGGATGCTTGCAAGGGGGACATTATATTATATACAAAAAAAGAAAACCAAAAAGCAACCAATAAAAGATCTTTTTCTGGTAATAATTTTTCTGACAAATTTGAAACTACACTAGAAAAATGCTACAAGGAAACAAATAAAATGTTTCATCTATGCAAAAGCGGTGAAATTGAAAATTTTAGTAACTATATACCAAATATTGAGAAACTTAAAATAGATAGTGATTTTGGGTTAAAAGACCAGTTCAATACAATTGTCTCTATTTTACTATACAAATTTCAAGAGCTTAAAAAAGAGGATTTTGAAATTTTATATGAAGCGTTTTGCGAAATTTTGGAAATTTGCAGTTTTAAATTAAAAGATGCCGACAATAAAACTATCATATATATGAATATATTTAAAAAATTACTTGACTATTTCTGCGGTAATTTTTTAACCAATAAATCCTGGGAATTATCGTACAATCATGATCAAAAATGTATAGATATAGATGATGTCTTAGCCGAAAAACTAAAAGAATGTTATGAAATAAATAAATTCGTTTGTAAGATTAAACTTTTTATAAAAGAAAATTATACACCGCTAAAAAGTCTTGAAATAGACTGGGATAAATTTAAAAATAACCTAGACGATATCAATAAAGAGTTATTTGATAGGAACTCTGGTATTTGGAGGCAGGTTGGCAAAATAGCAGGAGCTTTTTATGGCTTAACTAAAAATGACTTAAAAAACATCATCTACTACGGTGCACCTGGAACCGGCAAAACGAAATTCGTAAAAGACTGCCTTGATATTTTAGATCCGAACCGCGCTAGAACCGAGTGGGTACAGTTTCATAGCGGTTTTGAATACGAGGATTTTATAGACGGCATAAAACCGATCGACATACAAAACGGAAATTTAAAATTGGACTTGACAAACGGCATATTTAAAGAATTTTGCTTAAAAGTAGCACAAAATACTGATGAAAATTTCTTTTTTATAGTCGATGAGATAAATAGAGCCGATATAGCGGCGGTATTTGGCGAGACGTTATCGCTTTTAGAGGAAAATTACCGAGGAGAAAACATAAAGACCAAAAACTTTTCGTTAAACAATCAAGAGTTTTTTATACCTGCAAATATCTATTTCATCGGTATGATGAACGACGTGGATAAGAGCATAGACTGCTTTGATTTGGCTCTTAGAAGGCGCTTTGCGTGGGTTTTGATGGAGTGTAATTATGAGGTTGTAGAGAATGCGACGGATAAAGCCTACAAGACAAAATGTGAAAATTTAAATAACTACATCACTAAAGAAGAGTACCGGCTAAAGGGTAGCAAAAAAACAGATGGCTTAAATTTAGGTAGAGCTTACGAGATAGGGCATTCGTATTTTCTCAAAAAGGAAGCAATGAGTGAGCAACAAATTTGGAATAGGCATATCGAACCGATTTTGCGTGAATATATCAGAACGCAGTTTGGTGACCGTGACGCGGAAGATAAGCTAAATATAGCTAGGGAAATTTTTGTAGGCTAATGCGATGTTTAAAGATAATAGCCTCTGCAGCCAAGAAGATTATAAAAAAGAAATCACCTTTGACAAGCTGGCAAAAGGTAAGACGGACGTCATTTTTTTAAACGGACGGCATGATAAATTTAAATCCAAGATAAAAGACGACAAAGATGCGCACTATATTTTAAGAGAGTACAAGAATGGCGGTTTTAAATTCGGCAACTATATAGGTCGTTTTACCTTTGAGGGGCAAGAGTATGTCATAAACTCTCGTTTTGGCAAAGAACTAGAAGCCGAGCTTTTTAAAACTATCGACTCGTCGTTTTTTAACTCTGGCGGTAGCGTCGCGGGCGCAAGCGGCGACATCCCTATGGACTACGTCCTTTACGCCTCGTTTATCAGTCGCTTAAAGCTAGCCAAGCTAAGCGGCTTTCCAAGCGTTTATAAAAAGATTCTTTTTAGAGACTACGCCCTGCACGGAAGCCTTGACGTTAAAAATTTCATCAAAAAAGATCAGCCCTTTACGGGTAAAATTTCAAGCCGAAAAAGCTCGCGAGTGCCTGACGAAGTAGTCGCAAGGGTGCTTTTAAAAGCTTACGATATCTTGGTTAGAAAAAACCCTAAATTCGCACTTTACGACAAAGAAATAAGGAATTTTTTGCTAGCCAATGCTAACGGCGAGATGAAAAGCATCAGAGATATAGATGCGGCTTTGAACTCAAAATCCGTGATGAACGAGCTTTACAAAGACTACAAAATTGCCCTTCAAATCGCTAGGATTATCATTTTGCAAGATTCTAGATATACGAACGAAAGCGCCGTCAAAAATCTAAATTTTGGTTATTTACTGTATGCGCCCAACCTTTTTGAACTTTATGTCGAGAGGCTCATAAGAAGTGTATTAGGCGAATTTGGCGGTAAATTTAGCCTAGAGACTCAGTATAAAATTCCAGGCTTGGATTTGAGACCTGATTTTGCGATAAAAGATGAAGAAGGGAAAATTTTAGCTGTTTTGGATGCTAAATATAGGCATTTTTATAATGCCTATATAGGTGAAACTGATTGCAAGAATTTGCTACAAATAAAACAATACGTGGAGAAAGCCGGTTCAAACACTGGAATTCTAATCTATGCCAAAAGTAACGTCTTTAATGAGCCAAAAAACATAAGACATAGTTCTGAAAACAAAATTTTTATACTCAGTGTATTAACAAATGATAATAAAACATCTGCTGACGAATTTAAAAAGTACCTTAAGAAGATTTTAGAAACTATAAAAGAAAAAAGATAATGTGAAAACATTATAAAGGTTGCAGCGTTTATGGCCATAAGATTGTTGGATACAAAAGCTGTTTTATCCATAGAAGGATATATGGTAAAGATGTTCTTTTAAAAGAAAAAAGATAGTATCGCTGTCTATGTGGATATAAGATAAAAGGCACTATATCATCAAGTGATCCGCTAGTAGTAGAAGTGCTAAGCGGAGAAACATACTGTAAAGATATGCTTTAAAGATAAAAAATAAAATACGTAAAATATGCGATTAGAAAAATGCCTATGTAGCAGATGATGCACAAACAAGCTAGCAGGGGTAGGCATAAAGGACTCATTTAGTCTAGCTCTAGAATATGACTTATATTTTAAAAGAATGTAGGTCAAATCTCTCTTTTACATTGTAAAGCCTCGCAGAGCCCAAAGGTTTAGAGCTCTCTAAACCAATTTGGGCAATAAAACGGTTTAGGCGAACGATTTTTGCCAAAACACATATAATTACTATAAATAGATATTAAATTTAAAGAGGCAATATGTTTAAAAACCAACAAGCAAATATAACATTTGAGCTAGCTAGTGACCGCACAAATGCTCACAATAGTAGAGAAGAAAAACCTGGCTACCTAATGCCAGGATACTATCTAAACGAAAAATATGGCATCTTGAAAAAGCCTGTGAGGCACATAAGATTAAATAAGCTTAGCTTCGATGACTTATGGCAAAAAAGAAGAGACGAGATGAAGTATGAAGTATCACATCTTGGCAAGATCAAGCTAGTAGATAAATATAAAGGCAAAAAGCCGCTAAAGCAAAACTGCCACTATGAATGCGTCATAGGACTAAACGAGCATACGCAATTATCAAGCTTACTAAAATCTATAAAAGCTGTAAGCAAAATTTTAAATATTGAACCCATAAATTTATACATTCATAGTGATGAGGGACATCTTTTAAGAAAGAGCGATAATAAGGAGATATTTCCACTATTTCATGATGAAAATGGCAAACTAGGTGGCACATACATTACAGATAAGGATGGCAAGGCTTATTACATACATATAAAAGAGAGTGTAAATGGTAAGCAGTACTATGAAAAAGGGGCTGAACTGGAATATGAAAAATTTGAACCAATATTTCAAAAGCATGCTCATGTAGAATGGAATAGCTTAGTAAATGACAGAAACCAAATGCAAAGATTCAAAAAGAATACAACTGATCCAAATTTGGACTATAAAACCGTTTTTAAAACTGTATATAACACAAACGCTGAAATTCTGGGGATGATAAAAGGAGATGGTGGCAGTAAGCATAAGAAACTAAAAGCTTTTAGAGTAGCTAGCGAAAATGATAAGCTTATGAAAAAACTAGAAGAGCTAGAGGCTATCATCGAAAAAGATGAGACATATATAGAGATCATTACTGGATATAGTGAAGAGCAAAAAGTAAAGGTAGAAGAGCTAGAGCATGAAAATCAAACACTAAGAACAAGGCTTGGTAGTCAAGAAAGCTTATATAAAGCTCAAGAGACGGAGCTACAAACTACTAAAAATGAGCTTTGCAAGGCTAATCAAGAGCTTATCAAAAAGAATAGTGAAATAGAGCTTGCAAGAGAAGAGATAAGGCAAGTAAAAGAAGAAATTTATAATCTAGTCATAACTCATGCAAATACAAATATCAAGCTAAAAAGAGAGCTTGAACACTTTGGTATAGCCTTTCCTGTGGAGATTAAGATGCAAGAGCTAAATAGTAATTTAGAGCTACAGTCTTTATAAATTTAAGCTAATAGTGTATTTCTATGAGTAAGGAGTGAGATTGTGCTTATATATTGCAAGTATTTTTATGTGATCTTGTTCTATACGAAAAACCACCACATATCCTTTAAAGATAAGATCTCTCGTGTCTTCTCTATTGATTGTTTTATTTTTTCTAAATCTATAAGGCATATAAGAGATGCTTTTTAGCCTTTCTAATAGCTCACAATAAAAAATCCAAGCAGTCTCAACGCTATCCTTAGAGTAAAAATCCAAAATTGCATCAAGTTGGCTTAGAAATTCCTTGCTTAAATAAGGAATTTGCTGCATTTAAGCACCGTATTTTTTAAAAAGAGAATTTACATGAGCACTCATTTCGTCCATTGAGACATACTCTAGCTCTCCTTTATCATCCATATCAGAAATTCTCTTCAGGTGCTCTTCGTCCTCTTTACTAAGATAGTTTTGCTGCTCACCATAGGTTTCAAAAATAGCAGCTGGATCTATTTTAAAAAGTAGAGCCTTTATCGCTTCGAGAGTGGTATTATCTGCAGTTGTTTGAATGTTTATCATGGTAGTCATAAAAGTCCTTTTAAATTTGGGTAGATTATAGCACTTTAGAGTCTTTGATTTTATTAAAACAAAAATTTCTATAGCTAAAAATTCTAGAAAAAGTTGTCCTGATAATCGGACAAGTTTTTTATTAAAAATGTTCTAAAAGCTCCTTAAAATCATAGAATACTTGTTACAGATGGGCGATTTTATCTCAAATTTCGGCGTTTTGGATTTTACGAGTAAATGCGCAGCAAGCTATGGTAAAATAAGGCTTGAGATGAGAAATAAAAACAGAAGGATAGGCGATATGGATATGCTGATTGCTGCCGTAGCGCTTGGCAATAATCTTATTTTGGTTACGAATAACGAAAAAGATTTTAAAGATATAAGCGAGCTTAGGATGGGAAATTGGAGCATTTGATATAATATACGGTAAATACAAAGCCTTTTGTTGGTTATATCGGAGGTTAGCTTAAAGCTGGAATGTGCAACCAAAACAAAGATGACTAAGCTCATGAAAACCAGTTGTGCCGCTCTCGATAGACTACTAAACCCAGACAACGATTCGCTAACGCTAAGCACGCTTGAAGGTGCGATAGCGTCAGGCAAAAGACTAAGTATCTAGGTAACCTGGCGGTTGCCGATTAATATATTTAAATAAAAATCGTCTAAAATTTTGGACGAAATTTTATATAAAATATCGCAGAGGAAAGGAATTAATGGTGCTAGACTTGTTACATAGACTTGTTACATCTTTTTACCCAGAAAGAGTCAATATTTATACTCTTAAAAATGCCATAGAAATCCCATTTTTAGGTACTTGTAGTAATGAAAAATGTTTTTACACTCTAGGTGTCCCTATCTCCCGGCCACTTCAAATTTTAAATCGCTTTTATTTTTCACTCATTTTACTTATTTTAAATTTTGTATTTTTGCTATAAAAATTTAGACTTAATGCAAATAAAAAATACAAAGGTAGTGAAATTAAAATAATACATTTCTTCTCTAAATTTAAAGAAATTTCATGGTATTTTAACTGGCACGAGAGCTTTAAAATAGCAAGATTTACTAAGTTTTTAGAAAAATAATCAATAAACAATTAAAAACTA
>NZ_CABPVL010000004.1:455323-462927 GCF_902460895.1 Campylobacter concisus
TCTTAATAGTAAAAAAATTAGGCGAGATAAAATACAAAGGTCACTTTTAGTTTAAAAAGCAAGAGAGATGGCATGGTATAGGGTAAAACCCTGATATTTGGTATGTTTAAAAGAAAAAAGAGCTTATATTTAAATGATTAAAACCACTCTGCTAGTTGGCTAGGACCCATATTGTCATAAAAAAGCTAGCTTGATAGCTCCACCGCTTCAAACTCTAAGATTAAAATTTATAAAATATCAAAGTTGTTAAAAATTTAAAGGAGTGGTTTATGAACATAAAAAGCATTTTTAGTAAGATCTTTAAAGGTGAGCAGGGTGAGGCCGATGTGCTCGAGGCTATCGGTAAAATTTTAAACCAAAAGGGTGATGAAAACTACTATCTCATCCCAAAGGCGAGCATCGACGATCCTGCGGGCTCATCTAGGGAGATAGACCTGCTTTTGCTCCATCCAGCGCTTGGAATTTACGTCATCGAGGTTAAAAACTGGATCGATCTTGAGCAAATGGATGAAAATAACCCTTACGAGCAGGTAAAAATTTATCAAAGAATGCTTCTTGCAAAGATAGAGTCAGAGCTTAAAAAAGTGCCTATAAATGTCGAGTACAGGGTTATTTTCCCTTCTATCAGCAAGGCCGAGGCTAATAAATTTTACGCGAAAAATCCAAGCTATCTAAATTTAAAAAATCACACCTTTTTCAAAGACGATCTAACAGACGAGGACATCTTTGCTAAATTTTTCAACTCCTCTATTAGCACGCTGCCAAACAAAAAAGAGTTTCTTAAAATTTCAGAAATGCTTGTCAATCAAAGCAAGCTAAAACAAAAGATAATCCCGATAATCACGAAAGATGAAGTGATGTTTTTTGATCACAAGCAGCTTAGTATCATGAACGGCTACACTGGTGGGTTTCGCGTGATCAGGGGCGTTGCAGGCACTGGTAAGACGATGATACTTGCAAATTTTGTCGCAAACAGGCTTGAGCGTGACGAAAATGAGAAATTTCTCGTGCTTTGCTTTAATAAAAATTTAGCCCAAAATATCAAATCAAGCTTTGGCGATAAATTTATAAATAAAAACATCGCTGTTTATCCGATAATATCACTGCTAAAACGTATAGGATTTGATGAAGCAAAGCTTGGCATGGATGAAAATACAAACATCAGCCAAAAGTATCAAATTTACGAAACCGACGAAGCGATTGCTGAGTTTAGAGCGAAATTTAAAGCCCACCTTGCAAAGCACCCGATCGACTACATCCTTTGCGACGAGACCCAGGATATGCCAGCTGGCTTTATGAGCGTCATCTACGAGGAGATAAAGGACTGCATATTTTTCATCGACGAGGCGCAGAAATTTTACACATACACGATGAACAACATAGCCGACATCTTTCACCATCCAAAATTTGAGCGTATCGACATGAGAGGGCGCGTGAAAAACCTAAAAAACGTCTACCGAACACCTTCAAACATCGCTAGGTGCGCATTTGAGATCTTACAAAAGGACTCTGCGATAAATGACTACTACAAAAAGAGCTTTTATCTAAATCAAGACTTCATCTCAGACATCCAGTGTATCTTGCAAGATGGCAGCATAAAAGTGGTCGAGCTTGATGAATTTGCGGGGCTTAAAAAGTGCCTAAAAGCCTTACCAAATGGCGAAACAAGTGTCGTTTTAAGTAATAGCAAGGTCGCCGTAAGTGCCATAAAAGAGAGCGTCTTGCCAGAGGGTAAAAATGTAGAGGTTTTGACGATGCAGTCCATCAAAGGCCTTGAAGCGCAAAATGTCATCATCCACAACTTTTTGCCGTTTTTGCAAACCATATATAAAAATGAAAGGGAGTTTTTTTATAGAAAAATTTACGTCTTACTGACTAGAAGCCGTGAAAATTTATACATCTCGCTGCCTAAAAATTTGGATGAAAATTTGCCAGATGAGATAAAACAGGTGATCGATGTTATTAAAAAATATGCAAGCATCACGCAAGATCTGCCACCGAAAAATGAAGAAATAAAAGAAAAATCAAGCCTAAAACTAGCCTCTATAAGGCCAGTTTTAAGAGATGTAAAAGAGGTTGGCGAGCTAGTGGTGACTGGCAGTCAGCTCTTTGCCATCATAGCTGGGCTCTTTGCATAGTAAATTTTAATGGCAGCCGCAACCGCAACCACATCCGCCGCTTTGTTTTATCGCGTCAAAAACTGCGTCGTAGTTTGGCTCCTGGGTCACTTCGGGGACGATTTGCTTGTGGATGATGACGCCATCTTTGATGACAAAGACCGCTCTTGCAAGCAAGCCTTTTAGCGCCCCGTCACTCATCAGCATGCCGTAGTTTTGGGCAAATTCGCCGTATCTAAAGTCGCTTCCCACACGCAGGTTTGCTATGCCCTCAGTCGTGCAAAATCTCCCCATCGCAAATGGCAGGTCGTTTGAGATGATGCTAAGTTTTACGCCGTGTTTTCCAGCTACTTTTTCGTTAAATTTACGTGCTTCTGCCGCGCAAACACCAGTATCAAGTGATGGTAAGCAGACAAGCACCTCTATGCCATTATTTCCGCCCACGCTAAATTCGCTAAGATCTTGCGCTACGACTCTGGCTTCAGGCGCATAAGAGCCGACAAATAGCTCGTTTCCGCTTAAATTTACCTCACTACCTTTAAATTTTGTAGTTGCCATGATTTCTCCTTATCTTTTAGCTTTTTTAAATGCTTGATCAAGGTCGGCTATTAGATCATCGACGTTTTCGATGCCGATGGCTAGGCGAAGCAAATTTTGCTTTATGCCGATCTTGTCTAGCACCTCTTTTGGATATGCCTCATGCGTCATCGTAGCAGGCCTGCAGATAAGGCTCTCTACGCCACCAAGGCTCACTGCTAGATCAAAAATTTCTAGCGATTTTACAAATTTATTTACATCATATTTTTCATCAAGCTCAAATGAGATAAGAGCGCCGATATCGCTTGCTTGAGCCGCTTGCATCTTTGCCTCTTGCTCGCTGTATGAGCCAGGGAAATGCACTACGCTAACGGCGTCATTATTCTCTAAAAATTTGATGATTTTATGGGTATTTTGCGTTTGTCTATCAAACCTAACGCTAAGCGTTTTAAGCCCACGTATTAGGTAGTATGCATCCATCGGGCTGATGATGCCACCAAGCGTGTTTTTAGCAAATTTGATCTTTTCAGCCAAAGCATCGTCGTTTAGCGTGACGATACCAGCGATCACGTCAGCGTGTCCGCCGATATATTTTGTAGCGCTATAGACCACGATGTCAGCTCCGTGCTCAAGTACTTTTTGATAGTAAGGCGTCAAAAATGTGTTATCCACGATGACTAGAGCGCCCTTTTTGTGAGCGATCTTTGAAATTCTAGCGATATCAGTCACTCTTAAAAGAGGATTTGAGGGAGTTTCGATGAAGATCGCTGCCACATCCTCACTTATGTCATCTTCGCTTAAAAAATTTAGATCATCTATAAATTCGCTCTTTATGCCGTGGCTTTCAAAAACGCTCGTGACATATCTATAAGTGCCGCCATAGACGTTGCTATTTAGCAGGACTTTTTGCCCCGTTTTTATAAGGCTAAGTGCGGCTGCTGTTGCTGCCATGCCTGAGCCAAAGCTAAATGCATATTTGCTGCCTTCGACTTTAGCAAAGATATCATCAAAGGCTTTTTTTGTAGGATTGTTGCCACGTGAGTAGGCAAATTCTTGAAAATTTTCAAGGTCATCTTGCACGAATGTGCTAGCTAAAAATACTGGCGGAACGACCGCTTTGTTTGGGTTGTTTTTAGCTTCGATGCCTTTTACGATAAGAGTGTCTAGTTTCATAAATTTCCTTTTTAAAAATTTACGAAATTTTACATGATAAAGATTAATTTTCCCCAAACCCACCCAAAATATAGCCAAACCAGTAAGTGGTAGTAAAAGTGCTTTTTAAATTTGCATTTGTAAGATTGCTAAGACTAAATTTAAGCTTTTGCCTGGTCTTCGCAAGCCGCCAATGTATGGTTTTTTACTCGCTTTTGGCTAAATTTTTACCATAAATTTTACTCTACTAGATCAACCGACCAGTTTGCCTCCTGAAGCTTCATCTCAAGCTCTCTGATCTCTTTTGAAAGCGCATCTACTTGCTTTTGAAGTGCGCTCACATCGACTGTGCTTAAAATTTTGATCTCGCTGTTTGAGTAAAGATCGACCTTTTGACTAGCGCTCGTGGCAAACTCTCTAAGCACGTTTGCTTTTAGCACCAAAGCGTCCTTTTTAGCGATCATCTCAGTGAGGCTAATGCTATCAAATTTAGCGCTCGAGTTTGTTAAATTTATAGAGCAAATGAGCGTAAAAAGCTCACTTGTTAGCTTGTCAAGCTCTTTTAAAAGAATCTTTGGATCTTCGCTTGGACTTTCATTTTCCTGCGTTTTTGCATTGCTAAGTAGCCTAACTTTTAGCTGTTCGATGCGCTTTTGCGTGTCAGATCTTAGGATGAGAGCCTGAGCTAGTTTCATCATTTTTCCTTTTTGGGTATTAAATTTTTAAATCATCTTAGTATCTTTTGGGTTATAATTGATTTAAAATTTTATTTAAGGAAAAGCTATGAAGTACGATTTTGACACATTAGTAAGCAGAGAAGGCACCAACTCATCAAAATGGCGTATGAAGAGCGATGTTTTGCCGATGTGGGTTGCAGATATGGACTTTAAGGCCGCACCTGAGATCTTAAGCGTCTTGCAAAAGCGCCTTGATAACGGCGTCTTTGGCTACTCTTTCATCCCAAAAGAGTGGAACGAGGCGATAAAGAGCTGGTGGCAAAGGCGTCATAACGTGAGCTTAGAGAATGAGTGGATGTGCTTTTGCACGGGCGTCATACCAGCACTTTCGACGGCTATTAGGAGATTTAGCAGCCCAGGAGATCAAATTTTAGTGCAAGCGCCTGTATATCACGTCTTTTTTAACTGCATAAAAAACAACGGCCGTGAAATTTTATCAAACGACCTAATATATAAAAATGGCTCTTATGAGATAGACTTTGACGACCTCGAGGCAAAGCTGGCCCAGCCGCTAACTACTATGATGCTACTTTGCAACCCACACAATCCAATAGGCAAAATTTGGGACAAAGAGACGCTAAAAAAGATAGGCGAGCTTTGCTACAAGCACGGCGTTTTGGTTATTAGCGATGAAATTCACTGCGACATAACCGACCCTGCGACTAGCTACGTGCCATTTATCAGCGTTAGCGACGAGTGTAAGAATAACTCCATCACGTGCATCTCGCCTACAAAGGCCTTTAACATAGCTGGCCTTCAAAGCTCAGCCGTCGTCACGCCAAACGAACACATCAGAGCGAAGATGAACGCGGCGATAAACTACGATGAGGTAGGCGAGGCAAATGCTTTTGCGATCATCGCAACAATAGCCGCTTTTAACGAGGGCGAGGCGTGGCTTGATGAGCTTAGAGAGTATCTTTTTGAAAACAAAAAGGTCGTCGCAAACTTCATAAAAGAGCAAAATCTGCCTGTGAAGCTCTTGCCATCAAGTGCGACCTATCTTTTGTGGCTTGACTGCAGTGCGTTTTGCGAGGATTCGAGTGAGTTTATGAATTTCTTGCGCGACAGAGCAGGGCTGTGGCTAAATGACGGCAACGCTTACAGAGGAGATAGATTTTTCCTTCGTATGAATATCGCAACGCAGCGCCAAAGGGTGCTTGAAGGGCTAAAACGCTTGCAAAATGGGATAAATTTATACATTTCAAAGAGATAAATTTTGGCTGGGTGGCTTTGGAATTTAAGCCGCCTTTGTCTGATATAAAATAGTTACCTAGGGCATTTTTGACCTCACACATTTCTTAAGGATCAAAGTAAGTATTGCTCATAAATTTAAAGTCTAGCGTGCCTATGCTGTTTTTTTGTTACATTAAATTTAAGCGTGGAGTTGCTTGGTCGCAATAGGGCAGGTGGTAAAGCCAGTTTTTGCTATTTTTGATATCTCTCCAGCATGCGCTAGTGCGTTAAAAGAGTGTCTTGGCACGTTTGGGAATTAAGTAGCTTTCGCTCATAAATTTAGTAGTTTAAATTTGAAAGAGATAAAATTTAAGAGCGAGATAGTCATACCGATCTTTATTTACATTAAAATTAAGCAAAGCTGTTAATGCGAATACTTGAGTTTATTTTTCAAGCACCAAAGAGTGCGGTCATCTCGAGTTCAAAGCGACTTTTTAAATTTAAAGACGTATAGCCATTTTGGTTTTGTAGTGATAAATTTAAAGTGAAAGTGACCCAAAGAAAATAGAGCAGGCGACAGAAACAAGCATTTTACGCCTTTTGCGGTAGCAAATATCGCGCCTCTTTATCGTTAAATTTAGCAATAGAAATTTGAAAGTGAGATATCTCGCCCTAGTGTTAAATTTAAAAGAAGTCATTTTGTCAAAGTGAGAATTTGGGCCATTGAAAATAGTATTATTTTTCAAAAGTGATTTTGCTTAGAAATTTGATGATTTTAAATTTTAGAAAAGCAGAAATTTAAAGGTTAGCTAACTCACACCTGCTTTAAATTTCTAAAAAGATCACTTGCCAAAACGAGTATTTTGCGCCTTTTAAAGTAGTAAATATCGTGCAAGTTACTTATTAAATTTAGAAAGTAGAAATTTAAAGATAAGCTAGCTCGTGCTGATTTTAAATTTATAAAAAGATCATTTGTCAAAAGAAGCATTTACGCTCTTTTTAAATGATAAATTTGATAGTTAAATTTGAATAAAAGTAGAAATTTAAAGGCGGGGATAGCCCCGCCAGATATTATTTATGTAGCTCTTTTGTGTAAAACTCAACTGAGCCAAGACCCTCTTTTAGCGCCCACTCGTAAGCTTTGCTAACAAATTCCCAGTTTATGTTCTCATAAAAAGTCTCTAGGTATTTTGGGCGTGCGTTGAAGTTGTCGATGTAGTAAGCGTGCTCCCAAACATCAACGACTAAAAGTGGCACTTTGCCATCGCTCACTGGAGTTTTTGCGTTGCTAGTTTGCACGATCTCTAGCTTTTTGCTGCTTGGATCAAATACAAGCCACGCCCAGCCTGAGCCAAAAAGCGTTGTAGCTGCTTTTAAAAACTCCTCTTTGAAATTTGCGAAATTTGCTTCGATCGCAGCTTTTAGCTCGCTTGACATCTCGCTTTTTTTAGCGATGCAGTCCCAGTAAAAGTCGTGGTTATAGACTTGAGCGACGTTGTTGTAAAGACCGCCTTCGCTATTTTTTAGGATTTCATAAAATGATGCGTCAGCAAATTTTGTATCTTTTATGAGATTGTTTAAATTTGCAACATAGGTCGCGTGGTGCTTGCCATAGTGGTATTCACAGGTCTTAGCACTTACTACTGCATTGGCATTTGCGTCAAACGGAAGTTTTCTTAATTCAAACATAATAATTCCTTAATAATAAAATTTGTTATTTCGCATTATAGCCATAAAAGATTAACAAACAAAATCTTTCAAAATTTATCCTAAAAATAGGGCGTTTTATAAAAGCTAATTTTTTCATTTATAAAAGATGAGCAAATTTTCTTTATAAATTTGTGGTTAAAAGAGTGAAATTTATATCCTAAAAGAGCAAATTTGGCTT
>NZ_CABPVL010000004.1:463173-478423 GCF_902460895.1 Campylobacter concisus
ATGAAACAAAATTTCTAAATTTTTATTTTTGAAATTTATAATGCACCTATCAAAACTATTACAAAGGATGAAAGATGAAATTCTTACAAGCTTTACTTTTTACATGTGCCATCAGTGGCTTAGCATTTGGTGCGGATAAGGTCTATACGATCAAATTTGCTCACGTTGTCGCAGCTTCTACGCCAAAGGGCAAGGCGGCAGACTTTTTTGCAAAGCGTGCTGAGGAGCTAAGTGGCGGCAAGATAAAAGTTCAAGTCTTCCCATCAGCGCAGCTACTTGATGATGATAGAGTTTTTGGCGCGCTAAAGCTTGGCAACGTTCAAATGGCAGCTCCAAGTTTTTCTAAATTTACACCTATCGTGCCGCAGTTTCAGCTATTTGACCTACCTTTCATCTTTAAGGATGCAGACCACCTTCACAAGGTTCAAGACGGTGCAGTTGGCGAGGAGCTAAAAGGCCTTGTGACTAAGAAGGGCTTTGTAGCGCTTGATTACTGGGATGCTGGATTTAAGCACTTTAGCTCAAGCAAAAAACCTATCCTCACTCCAGAAGATGCAAAAGGACAAAAATTTAGAATCCAAAGCTCAAAAGTGCTTGAAGAGCAGATCAAAGCGATCGGTGGCAACCCACAAGTTCTACCATTTTCAGAGGTTTATTCTGCGCTTCAACAAGGCGTAGTTGATGCTACTGAAAACCCACTTTCAAATTTCTATAACTCTAAATTTCACGAGGTTCAAAGCTCTCTTACACTTTCTCACCACGGATATCTAGGCTATCTAGTTGTTATGAGTGATAAATTTTGGAACAAACTACCAGATGATCTAAAAGCAAATGTAAAACAAGCTCTAAGCGAAGCTACAGCTTACGAGAGGGAAGAGACAGCTAAAGAGGACGCTCACGTCATAGCTCAGCTTGAAAAATATATAGCAGAGACTAAAAAGCTAGAAATTTTCAAGATCGACGACGCACAAAAAGCTGAGTGGGAGAAGACTATGCAGGCTATCTATCCTAAATTTTACGATGTCATCGGCAAAGAGCTTATAGAAAAAACAATCGAGACAAAATAATGAAAAATTTCATTAATGCTCTTGATATATTGATAGTCTCGCTTAATAAAACTATCGCCGTTTTAGGGCTAGCTAGTGGAACGCTACTAGCCTTTGCCAACGTCGTGGCTAGATACTTTTTTGACAAAAGCTGGTCATGGGCGAGCGAGCTATCAAACTACTTATTCATTTGGTCGGCGTTTTTTGCCGCAGCGTATGGCTTTAACAAGGGCATCCACGTGAGCGTAACTATCTTGGTGGAGAAATTTCCACCAGCGCTTGCAAAGGCGTGCTTACTCTTTTCGCACATCTTAACAACTGCCTTTTTGATATTTATCGCGGTTTATTCGGTTGATTATCTTAAAATTTTACACGAGATCGAGCAGATGATAATAGACCTTGGCATACCTCAATGGGTTCCTATGCTAGTGCTTCCAATAGCCTTCGTCACAGCTAGCTACCGCTCGGCTGAAAAGGCTATCAAAGTGGCTCTTACACCTGCTGCACAAGTCGTAAATAACGAAGCGCACGAGCTAGCTCACGGTAGCGTAGTCAAAGACTAAGGAGAAAAAAGATGACAATAGCATTTTTATTTATCCTGCTTTTTGCACTGATGCTAATAGGCGTGCCAGTCGCAGTTTCGCTGGGAACAAGTACTGTTTTAACGATGATATTTTTTACAGATATCGACATCGCTACGATCCCGCAGCTAATTTTTGATGGTATCAATAAATTTTCGCTAATGGCGATCCCGATGTTTATCTTGGCTGGAAATTTACTAAGTAAAGGCGGCTCAGCAAGACGTATCATCGACTTTGCAAAGTCTATGGTCGGGCACTTACCAGGCGGTCTTCCTATGAGTGCGATATTTGCCTGCATCATCTTTGCAGCAGTTTCTGGAAGTTCGCCTGCGACGGTTGTGGCTATTGGCTCAATTATGTTTGCAGCGATAAAAGAGGCTGGCTATCCAAAAGAGTACGCAGTGGGTGGCATAACAACGGCTGGCTCGCTTGGAATTTTGATCCCGCCTTCAGTTGTTATGATAGTTTATGGCGTAACTGCTGAGGTTAGTATCGGCAAGCTCTTTATGGCGGGCGTCGTGCCTGGTCTTATGCTTGGTGCTTTTATGCTAGTGCAGACCTATGTCGGAGCAAAAAAGCTTGGATTTAAAGCGACTAAGGCTGAGCCATTTAAAGCAAGAGTGCAAAAATTTGCAAAAGCATTTTGGGCTTTACTAATCGTCGTTGTGGTCATTGGCGGAATTTATGGAGGCATATTCACTCCGACTGAAGCTGCTGCGGCAAGTGCGGTCTATGCGCTATTTATCTCACTTTTTATCTATAGAGATATAAAGATAAGAGATCTTTGGGATATCTGCCTAGACTCAGCCCTTACAACAGCTATGATATTTTTCATCATCGCAAACGCCGTTGTTTTTGCATATTTGCTAACTAGCGAGCAGATCCCACAAGCGATCGCTTCGATGATACTTGACGCAAATATCGGCATGATAGGATTTTTGATATTTGTAAATATCTTGCTCTTTATCATGGGTCAGTTTATGGAGCCTTCAAGCGTTATCATGATCATGGTGCCACTCTTACTTCCGATAGCTACGCAACTAGGCGTTGATCCTATTCACTTTGGTATCATCTTGGTTGTAAATATGGAGATAGGTATGGTGACTCCGCCTGTTGGACTAAATTTATTTGTCGCAAGCGGTCTTACAAATATGAACTTAAAAGAGGTCATCATGGCGTGCTTGCCATGGACGCTAACCTTGTTCTTTGGCCTTATCTTGGTTACTTATATACCTCAAATTTCTCTTTGGCTACCAAACATAATGTATGGACATTAAAATTTAGAGGCTCTTGCCTCTAAATTTATCCTTTTGGATCGTAATCCGCACTCATAACGATATTTTTACCATTTCGCTTACCGACATAAAGCAGCTCGTCAGCTTGCTTGATCATACGCTCGATATTTACATCAGTATGGCCGCTGTGAGCCACGACACCAAAGGTCATAGTAGCTATGATCCTATGGTTTTCAAATTCAACGACATTTTGATTAAGCGTCTCTCTGATACGCTCTAAGATGCTAACTGCTTTTGCTTTTTTAACGTCAAAGATAACAGCCAAAAACTCCTCGCCGCCAAATCTTGCAACCCTGTCTTCATTTCTAAAAGCGTTTTTGAAAATTTTAGAAAGGCTCTTTAGCACTTCATCGCCTGCGCCGTGTCCGTAGGTATCATTTATCTTTTTAAAGTTGTCGATATCACACATCACGATAGCAAAGTCGTTGCCATCAAATAAATTCTTTTGTCTAAAAATTTGTTGCATCGAAGCGCGGTTTAAAAGCCCAGTTAGTGGGTCGTGGTTAAAGACAGCTTTAGCAGACTCTTTCTCTTCTAAGATGCCTAAGAATATAAATAAATTTGAGCTCTCTAGCAAAAATGAGGTCAAGACAGCAAATACGCAAGATGCAGTTAGGTTAAATACAAAAAATATCTCTTTGTATAAAGGATCGTCCTTTGCTGGTAGATCTATCACTAGATAAAAAAGCAAAAATGCCGCGATATCTAGCAAAGAGATAAGTCTGCTTAACATTTTAAAGCTAACTGATAAGAAAAAGAGGCTAATCGTTGATGTTAAAAATAAAATTTCAAAGCCCCAGCCCAGTCCAAGGATAAAGACGCAAAGTGAGGCGTGGAGTAAAATTTCTACTTGCAAGATGAGCATCACGATTTTGTTGTTCTCTTCGCTATCAAAGAGTATCTTTAGTGCAAAAAGATATATGCTAACAGAAAGGATGTTTGCCACAGCCAAAATTTCTTCGCCCATGAGGCAGAACATAACTAGGTAAAAAGTATGTACAGCCAGGAGTGAGAAGACGATGATCTTTTGTGAGATATAAAGTGAAATTTTAGGCATTGTCTTTGTCCTTATTTGCCTTCATGATCTCATACTCGATGCGGTCTTTGCCATTTTTCTTACCCTCATATAGCTTTTTATCAGCTTTGTTTATGACTGTGTCGATATCGGTTATAACGCCATTTGCACAAAGAACCAGACCAAAGGTCATGGTTACTGAGCTCTTATCAGGCAACTTTACCTGCGCTATCCTTGTGCCAAGTCTGGTTTCTACCTTTTTTACGTCTTCAGTTTTAACTTCAGGCAAGATAACTAGAAATTCCTCTCCACCCCATCTACAAATGTGGTCATTTTCTCTAAAAGTATCTTGCAAAGCCCTTGCGATCTCTTTTAAGACCTTGTCGCCCCAGTCGTGTCCGTAGGTGTCATTTATCTTTTTAAAGTTATCTATATCTCCTAGCATAACGACTAAATTTGCATCACTGCTTTTTTCTCTAAGCTCTTTTAACTCATATCTTAGCGTTCTTTCGATAGAGCGTCTATTTAAAAGACCGGTTAAAAAGTCATACTTAGAAATTCTCTCTATCTCCTCTTTCTCTTCGCTGATCTGTTTGTAGCCACTAGATGTGATCGCATCAGAGAAAAACGAAAGCCTAAAGACTAGATAGAAAGTAAAAGCAACACTTATACAGGTTGAGCCTATTTGTATCATGATGTCTATCTCAACTACTTTATCTTTATATGTAAGATATAACCACAAAAGGACAAATAGCTCAAGAAGGCAGACAGAGTATGTAAGAAGTCTTTGGTTAAAAGCCAAAAAGTAGTTTATAAAGATAACGCCAAGGAGTGTTATCCATATATTAGAGCTCCAGCCCATGCCAACAACGCCAGCGATAACTGCGGTGATGACATTTAGTTGAAAGATGGCCGAGATTAAAAATCTGTATTTGATATTAAATCTAATCCTTAAAGCAGTGCTAATAGAAAGAAATAAAAAACAGATAAAAATGATCGTTAAGTCAAAGTAAAAACTGCAAAGCGCGATCAAGACAAAGGCGTTACTTACTATCGCTACGTTTAATATCGTTTTGTAAATGTCATCGATAGCCTTATAGCTATCTTGCTCTATAAATTCCTGTACCAAGCATTCTCTCCGTTAATTTCATCCATTAAATTTAATTTAGATCATTTTAATACGAGTCGTAACTATCCTCATCCTCATCGCTATCTTCATAGTTGTAGTCATTTTCGTCGTAGTTATAGTCATAGCTATCGCCACTATCCTCATCCTCGTCGTTAAATTCAGAGTAGTCTTCTTCTACCTCTTCGTAGTCAAAATCATCACTCATTTTTCTCTCCTTAAATTTTATCTTTGATATTTTCGATATACAAGCTTTGGCTTGGGAATGCAAAATTTAGACCATTTTGCTTTAAAATATCCATAATTTTTAGCATTACATCTTGTTTTACATCTAAAAACTCTCCCCAAACGATAGTTTTGGCAAAGCAATAAACTAGGATATTTATCGAGCTATCAGCAAAGTCATCAACCACGACAAATAAATTTGACTTATATCCAGCGTAGTCATCAACTGAAACTATGTTTTGTCTATATCTTAGTCCTCTTTTATTAGCCGCGATATCTTCGCTTTTAGCGATATCTGGGTGATTTATCAGCATATTTTTGATGTCATTTACACATTTTTTGATCTCTTCTGTAGTTGGTCCATACTCGATGCCAATAACCATTCTTATGCGTCTGCCGACCTTTCTTCTGGTCCAGTTTCTAACAGGATCGCTCGCTAGCTTTGAGTTTGGCACGAAGATAAGGGCGTTATCAAAGCTTCTAACTGTTGTTTTTCTAAATCCTATCTCAACGACCGTGCCCTCGATGTCGCCACAAACTATCCAGTCGCCTTGTGAAAATGAGTTGTCAAAGAGCATCATAACAGATGCAAAGAAGTTTGCGATGATGTCTTTAGCAGCGAAGGCAACAGCAAGACCACCGATACCAAGTGAGGCGATGAGTGCTGAGATATCAAAGCCAAGCTTTTGAAGGATCAGTAAAAGTGTGATGATTAGCACGATCACGTAGATCACTTTTAGTGCTAGGTTTATCACCTCTTTACGCTTGCTTTTTTGCGCGATCTTGTCGAGTATAGCGATGCCGTAGCCATTTAGTATGGTGAGGACAAGCCATGAAAATGCGACTATATATATGATAGAAAAGATATTTGCTACGACAAGCGGCACTGGCACTGGATAAAATCCAATGCCGATACAGATATTTAGCGCGTAGATGATAAGAAGCGCAGAGATCGGCTTTTTCACGATATCTACGATCTGATCTTTAGCCTCTTTGACCCCTTCGCCTGAAGCGATGAGCGACATCACCCAGTAGGTGAGCTTGGCTAAAATTCTAGTTAGCGAGACGAAAAATAAAAATATCGCAACGATAACAACTATCTTGCCAAGGTTAAATTTGTTTGGATTTACAGCTGTTGATTTGTTTATATAGTCCACCGTATCGACTAAATTTAGCTCAGATAAGAGCATGCTTGAGCTTAGAAGATCGGCGTTATTTTTAAGGTAGGTTAAAATTTCCTCCTGCGTCTCTTTTTTTAGCTCAAGGTCCATAAATGCCGCGTCGTACGAGCCTGAAGTCTCATTTAGCGAGTCTTTTAGCTCCTTTATGCTGACGTAGGAATTTGTTTGTAAATTTAAGAGTCCGCCGTCTATTACCTCTTTGATAGAATTTGCCTTAGCACCCTTTTTAAATATCTCCTCAAGGCTAATGAGCGCTGAGTAGTAGGCGTAGTCTACCTTCATCTTCTCAAGCTCGATGGCGCTTTGTATATAAGCGTCCTTGTTTGACTGCTTTTCAAGTCTGGCTACCTTTTTCTCTAGCGCCTCTTTTTGCAGGTTGTACTTATTGATATCGCTTTGTGTAACTTCGATCTGCATAACATAGGTCGGAATTTTCTCTAAAAGAGCGCTCTTTTTCTTTTGAAGAGTGATCAAATTTGAGTTATCAACCTTTGAAGCGTTTAAGTCTTTTTGCTGAGATTTTATGATATTTATCTGGCTGTTTATGGTTTGAATTTGATTTGTTATGCTGATGATATCGTCTTCTTGTGTTACGTTGTTATCAGCGCCAAAAAGAGTTATGAAAGAAAGCAGGATGATGGCTAGAAATTTACGCATTTTCGCCCCTTCTGTCCGCTAAAAGCTTAAACGTACCCTCTTTTAAATCGTAACTGAAAATTTCGCCAGTTTCTATGATGTAGTGCCAGCCATAAATTTGAAGCTTGCCACTTTCGTGCTCTTTTTTCACGTTTGGATAGGTCATTATATTTTCGATCGAGTTTATAACGTTTAGCCTCTCGGTTAGCCATGCCATTTTGGCTGGATCGTCACTTGTAAATTTAAGCACTTCTCGCTTGATCGGCTCGATTAGCCTGATCCAGTTTCTAACGTTTGGAGTGTTTTTAAGCTTCTTTTCATCCACATAAAGTGCCGCGCATCCGCCGCAGTCAGAGTGCCCGCAGATAATGATGTTTTTGATGTTTAAAACCTCAAGCGCATACTCAATCGCCGAAGTAGTCGCCAAAAACTCTTCGCTCACTCTATATGGTGGCACGATGTTTGCGATATTACGCACCATAAAAAGCTCGCCTGGTAGGCAGTTTGTTATCAAATTTGGCACGACCCTTGAATCCACGCATGATATGAAAAGCGTGTGTGGATCTTGCTTGTGTTGCAGACTTTTAAAGAGCTCTTCGTGCTCTAAAAAGTCATCTTCCATAAATTTTACTGCACCTTCAAGTATTGAATCATCCATAAAATTTATCTCCATTTTTTATATTTTTATCGCGATTATAGCAACTTTTATTTAATCAAAAAAATGCCCTCTAAAACGGACTTTAAACTAATATTTTTTATTAAACTTCTTTTTATATATTGTTTAATTATTTTAGGCTAAACTCATCGCAAAAATTCATAAGGAGAAAAAATGAGTTTGTATGATAGAAACTACGCTAAGCAAAATCAAGAAGAGCTTGCGTATTCTCAAAGCTCACTAAGCACTTTTATAAAACAAACTTATCAACTTTTTGCAGCATCACTACTTTCAGCTACAGCTGGCGCTTATGTAGGCATTAGCATCGCTGGCGTTTTTGCGGCAAATAGATTTTTGTTTTGGGGACTTGTGATACTAGAGTTTGTTCTACTTTTTGGACTAATGGCGGCTAAACGCAAAGAGGGATTAAATTTAATACTCCTTTTTGCATTTACATTTGTAAGCGGTCTTACACTAACTCCGCTACTTTCAGCGATCCTTGCTATGCCAAGTGGTGCTAGCATCGTGGCTCAAGCATTTGGCTTGACAACAGTTGCATTTGGTGCTCTAAGCGTCTTTGCGATGAATACAAAACGCGACTTCACAACGATGGGCAAGATGCTATTTATAACTTTGATAGTTATCGTTGTGGCAGCGATCATCAACATTTTCGTTAAAAGCACGATGTTTCAACTAGTTATCTCAAGTATCACTTCGATTTTATTTAGTGCTTACATACTTTTTGATACACAAAATATCATCCGTGGCAACTATGAGACACCAGTTGAGGGTGCAGTTGCTTTGTATCTTGATTTTGTAAATTTATTTACATCATTACTACAAATTTTAGGCATTTTTAATAGAAATGACTAATGACGAGCGCATCTACCGAGTGATAGATGCGAATTTAAATAGGCTAAAAGAAGGGCTTCGCGTCGTTGAAGATATAAAAAGATATGTCTTTGATGATGCTAAGCTCGCCTATAAGATAAAGTCCCTCCGCCACAAGGCAAAGATCCCACAAAAAGAATTTTTAAAATTTAGAAATTCACAAAACGATGTTTTAAAGACCAGCACAAAAAGCGAGCAGACAAGATCAAATTTAGATGAGATCATCACTGCAAATTTCAAGCGTGCACAAGAGAGCGCTCGCGTGCTTGAAGAGTGCTTTAAGCTTATAAATTTAGAGCGAGCCGAGCTTTTTAAAAGCATAAGATACGAGCTTTATGAGCTTGAAAAAGAACTTTAACTAAAAATTTAAATCTTTTCTTGTATAATCGCAAACTATTTAAAAAATTTAAAGGAAATTTCGTGAGTTTAATATTTTTAATCTTACAATTTGTTCTAGCTGTCGTTATCACGATCGCAGTTTTACTCCAAAAGAGCTCATCTATCGGTCTTGGAGCATACAGTGGAAGCAACGAGAGCCTTTTTGGAGCAAAAGGACCAGCTGGGTTTTTAGCTAAATTTACCTTTGTGGTAGGCGTTTTGTTTATCCTAAACACACTTGCACTCGGATATTTTTACAACAAAGATCTAAAACGCTCTATCGTTGATAGTGTCGATAGCAAATCTCTAGTCATACCAAAATCAAACGACGTGCCAGCAGCTCCTAGCGCACCACAAAATCCAGTAAAATAACAATGATAAAAACGTTTTTAGCGTCACTTTTGACGCTAACGTTTGCTTTGGCAGACGCCCATATCTTAGTCTATCACCGCTTTGATGACCCAAGACACGCAAGTACTGATATCTCGATAAAAAATTTAAAAGAGCAGTTTGAATATTTTAAAAACAACGGCTACGAGGTCGTAAAGCTCTCTAAGCTCGTTGAAGCGCTAAATTCAGGCCAAGAGATACCAGATAACTGGATAGTTATAACGATAGATGACGGATACAAGAGCTTTTATGACAAGGCACTTGAGGTTTTTAAAGAGTACAACTACCCATTTGCGATGATGATATATGTAGAGGCTGTCGCTGGGAAATACGGCGACTATCTCACCTTTGATCAGCTAAAAGAGCTAGAAGCTTACGGCGAGATCGGCTACCACTCATACGCGCATCCAAGGATGACGAGACTTAGTGACGAGGCCTTAAGAGAGGACTTTGTAAAGGGCGTTGAGACCTTTGAAAAACATATGGGTTATAAGCCAAAATTTTTCGCTGTGCCTTACGGCGAGATAGATCATAGAGTGGTTGAGCTCTCAAAAGAATTTGGATTTTTAGCACTTTTAAATCAAAACTCAGGCGCTGTTTCAAGCAAGAGCGACGTTTACGATCTTTACAGAACGCCTGTGATGAACGGCACCAAGATAGCGCTAACTTTTAATAGCAAATTTTTAAACGCCGAGTGGATATTTCCAGAGGGCTATCCGCAAAACAATGCGATCGACAAGCTCATCATCAAGACCGACACTAACGCAAGTGAGGGCAGTTTTTTCATGACTGGCTTTGACGGCTTTAGAAAAGTACCTATGACAAATGGCGTTTTTGAGTGCAAATTTAACCCACCACTCGATAAACGCAAAGTGTTAATGTCGCTAAAAGTAGATCATCACAGAAGCACAAAACTTCTAATAAAGGACACCAATGCTAAATAAAATTTACGATACCCAAAAAGAGGGTTGCGAAAAGGCGATCGCTTCTTTAAAACGCGATTTTACAACACTTAGAACTGGGAAGGTAAATATCAACATCCTAGATAACGTTATGGTTGATTACTACGGCTCGCCAACTCCGCTTAATCAAGTAGCCACCGTGCTTACAAGCGACGCTTCGACTATCGCTATTACGCCTTGGGAAAAGAGCATGATAAAAGCGATCTCATCAGCCATCCAAGCTGCAAATATCGGCGTCAATCCAAACAGCGACGGCGAGAGCGTTAAGCTATTTTTCCCACCAATGACCGTCGAGCAACGCCAAGAAAATGCAAAACACGCAAAAGCTATGGGTGAAAAGGCAAAAGTTAGCATAAGAAACGTGAGAAAAGACGCAAACGACGAGGTCAAAAAGCTTGAAAAAGACAAGGCTATAACCGAAGACGAGAGCAAAAAAGGTCAAGACGAGGTTCAAAAGATAACTGATACCTACACCGCAAAGATCGACACTCTCGTAAAAGAGAAAGAAGCTGAGCTTTTAAAAGTATAAATTTCATTTAGAAATTTGCCCCTTTGCAAATTTCTAAACCCCAGTTTTAGCCACGTAATGTGGCTAAATTTCATCCTTTAAAGGACGACCTTGCATATCATCACCGAGCTAAAAGCTGCATTTGCTGATAAAAAAATTTTGCTACTTACCATTTTGGCGTTTAGTTTGCCTACCATCTTTCTTAGTTCAAGTCAGATCATTGAGGACTACAGAGGTTTTTGGCTACTTGAGCCACTGCTTTTGGTCGCTATCTACCTAAATAAAAGGCAAATTTTACTCCCTTTATACTTTTTGATATTTGGAGCTAGCCTTTACTTTTTTGGCCTTAAGCTAAGCGGTCATGCCAGCGATCTTGTGGCACTTTATCTCATGGCTTTTGTGCTTTTATTCTCTTTAAATTTCGCCAAAGATAATGAAAAATTTATAAGAGGGAGCCTAGCAAGACTATTAAATTTACTCATCTCATTTGCCCTTTTTCACCTTTTTTTTCTTGGCATTTTTGCTGTTTGTGCGGGGCTTAACTACCTATTTGGGCTGGAGCTCTCAACCAGCCACAGGACGCAGAGGCTCTACTTGACGCTGGTCTCTTTTGGTCTGCCATGTCTATTTCTCTTTTTTGAGAGCAAATTTAGCGAGTACAGACTCTTAAATTTCATCAAGATCGCCATAAATTTCATCCTAAATCCCGTGCTCATCATCTATGTGGCGCTTTTAAATTTATACTGCATTTATAGGCTTATTTTACTTGAGCTGCCACGCGGTGGAGTGGCCTATATCGTGCTTGCCTGCTTGATCGCTGGTTTTATTTTAAGAGGGCTAAATTTACTTATCAAAAGCCAAATTTATGATCAAATTTTTAAGCTCTTGTCACTTTTTGTCATCTTGCCTAGCGTTTTGCTTTGGTGGGGCGTCATGCACAGGGTCGGTGAGTACGGCCTAAGCGAGCCTAGGATATATCTCATCACCTGCGTGATATTTGCAAATTTGAGCTATTTTGTGATGATATTTTTTAGGGATTTCCCTTATAAATTTCTAGCATTTTTGATGGTATTTGGCATATTTTTCACCCATTTTGTCCTTGATACGAAGCTGCTTGTGCTAAATTCTCAAAAAGAGCTTTTGCTAAGAGAGCTAAGGGCACTAAATTTACTTGATAGTAGCGGCTCGCTAAGCGGCGACGTGAGCAAGATAGACAAAGAGAAGCTCTACTTTTTGCAAGATAAATTTGACTTTTTAGTAGAAAACGGCGATAAATTTGCACTAGAAAATAAAAAATTTATATCAAATTTAGAGAGTATCTCAGAGAAAAAGTGGCAGGTATTTAGCATTAACTCAGGCAATATCGGCATAAATGTCAAAGAGGCGACCATAAAAAGCGTAGTCTCAAGCAGCACAAATGGCGATGAGCTCGTTATGCAGCTAGATAATGAAAGAGTTAGTATAAATATGCAAAAGCACCTAGAAAAGGCGCTTGCAAGTCTAAAATTAAAGCCAGATGGCGACTTTGGCTCAGAGGTATTTGAGCGGCTAAAAGAGAAGCTTTTGCTCTTTGAAGTTGGCAAGCGCGCCTTTGTTCTGCGCTCTATGGAAATCGTGCAAGAAAACGGAGTTTATAAATTTTATGGCGCAAGCGTGCTTTTTTATATGGAGGATGCGCAGCTAAAATAGCGAGTTTTGAGCTGGTTTTGGCTTTATGACAAAGCTTTTGCGGTGAAAGTCTGAGTAGCCAAATTTAGCTATCGCATCTAGGTGCGACTTTGTGCCATATCCTTTGTGCCCTGCAAAGCCGTATGCTGGGTAAATTTTATCCCAACCACTCATCAAGCGGTCGCGGCTCACCTTTGCTAATATGCTAGCAGCACTTACGCTAGCGACCTTGCCGTCGGCCTTTATCATCGTCGTGATGCCAACGCCGTAGTCTAAATTTCCATCATAAATGATCTCAAAGCCCTCAAAATGCGCCTTGAAAAGTTTGAGCGCGCGCCTTAGGCACTCACTTAGCCCAAGCTCGTCTATCTGGGCGTTTGAGAAGTAGGCGATGAGGAAATTTGAACTCTTTGTGATCTCTTTAAAGAGCTCTTCGCGCCTTTTTGCGGTTAGTTTTTTGGAGTCGTTTAGGCCTGAAATTTCGCTATTTAGCACGCAAGCAGCCACGCTTAGTGGTCCAGCCAGCGCCCCACGTCCAGCCTCGTCGATACCGCAAATTTTAGCCATTACAGCCCGACTTCATCGCTAAAGTAAGGTTTTAGCTCCTCAAGTGGCACGCTGATTTGCTCCTCGTTTAAAAATGTAAGTCCAAGTGGCGAAAGCACGAAGTTATCGCTCACGCCTGCGTTTGCAAGGATCGCTTTTAGGTGGCTGTCGTTTATATCTTTAAAAATTTGCTTTAGCTTTAACTTTTTGTTTGTCGCAAGCGAGATCACTTCGCAGTTTGTCTTTTCATTTTTATAGGTGCAAACGCTCTTGATCTTGTCGTTGATGTAGTAGATATCTTTTAGGCTCTCATACTGGTTGTTTGGCCATTTTTTTCGCTCGCTTTTTAGGTCGTAAAACTCTGCAAGAAGCTTGTTTTTATACTTTTTAGCTGAGTCTTTGGCGAAGATATCGTTAGTGATCGCTTCGTATCTTGTGCCGTTTGCTTCGGTCATTTGGATGCCGATATTTAGGATCTCATACTCTTTTTCTTCTTTTACGGTGGCGTTGTAGGCTTTGTTTTTGACGATTATCTTGCCTTTTAGCTCGCCATTTTCGTTTTTAACCTCTAAATTTATCTTATCTGAGACTGCATTTAATAAAGAAATTTCACTGCCATTTTGCTCAAAAGAGCCCTTTTCATAGTCGTATTTTGTGCCGTCAAAAAAGATGTGACCACTTATCTTGGCTGGGACTTTAAAGCTCTTACTTTGTTTGAAATTTTCAAATTCATCTTTAAAATAGTTCATATAAACTTCAAATTTCACACCATTTGCATCGCCACTAAATTTATAAAATTTAGCCCAGTTTTCGTGGTTTATCTCATAGCCAAAAAGGCTTGCAGCGATGAATAAGATCCCAAAAAATGCTCTCATGTCTGTCCTTTATAGTTTTTTTGATTATAACTATTTTATCCCTAGACTTTTAAAATGATAATCAAACAAAGAGTTTAAATTTATAAACCTAGGCTCCACCTAGAAAATGGCAAGATCTCGCACTTTATCCCCTCGATGCTTTGCTCGGCTTGGTTTGCGACGCTGATGATTTGAAGTTTGCTAACGCCTAGCTCTTTTAGGCTCGCGTGGAGTTTTTTAAATTTTAAAAAGACGATCTCAGGCGCAGAAAATGGCACGCAGATAATCGCAAGCTTCTTTTTGGCAAGGAAAAAATCGATCTCTTTTGTGTAGTAAATTTCATCTTTAAATTTAAGCAGTTCGCAAAAAACGACATTTGCAAAGACTGCCAAAAAGTCCTTTTTTAGGCACAAGGCATTGCGAAGTGCGAAATTTGTAAAGTAAATTTTCTTACTCGTGCTGCTCTCATCTAAATTTGGCACAAACTCCACGTATCCGCTCTCATTTAGCCAGCTTATCGCGCTATAAACGCTATCTTTTGAAATTTTCATCTGCTCTTTTAGGTTTTTATAAATCCCAAAGGCGCTTATGGTGTCGTGGCACTTTGTCGCGCACTCTTTTAAGATAGCGATGTTTTGCTCGTTTAAATTTGCTCTTAAGAGCTGCTGCAAGTGAGCTGTGACCTCACTGGAGTCCAAAAAGGCGCTTGCTATCTCGTTGCCATGGGCCAAAAAGTAGCTAAAAAGCAGGTCTTGGTCTAAATTTTTCTTAAAAAATAGTATAAATTCCTCGTAGTCGAGATAGTTTAAATTTATGCGTGCAAAGCCATCAAGCGAGAGTGAAAATTCCTTGCTTGTAAGGATGATGTTTTCAAGTGCAGCGTCCTTTAAAAAGTCTAAATTTGCAAGATCAGCGCCTTGCAAATTTTCAACTGCGAGCACCTTTATCTGGGCATTTTTTTCTAAAAACTCTTTTAAATTCGCTAAAAGCAAGGCTCTATCTATCCTCATATCGTCTAAATTTATATAAAGCCTCTCCTCGCTTTTATAATGGCTCAAAAACTCATAAACAAGGGCTGTTTTGCCACTTGAAATAGCACCAATGATAAGCGTTTTTGGCGAGATGATCTCATATTTTCTAGGGATAAATTTTGCATTTTTAATGGGTGCTTGATAGAGCGTTTCTAAACTTTTCAAATTTGACCTTTTTGGCTTTTTGAAATTATAGCCACTTCCTTTTAAAAAGGAAAATATTGTGTTAAATTTTAAAAAATGAACAAAATTTAGAAATAAA
>NZ_CABPVL010000004.1:479368-509032 GCF_902460895.1 Campylobacter concisus
GATACCTTCCTTATCAAAAGGAAATAATTAATTAAAATTCAACAAAAAATAGCGTTTTTCTTGACAACTATAATAGCTTTTTTGTAAAATCCCTATCTCTTTACGAAAGACCTATGTCTTGCTCGTACGATCGCTTGATCCTATGCGAGTTATTTTGATGTAAAGAGGTCGCGAGTTTGCGACAAGTTCTTTTTAAAGGAAAACACATGGAAAGAATCAGGTTAAAGCTAAAAGCTTACGACCATAGAGTTCTAGACCGCACTGTTGCAGCAATCGTAGAAGCTGTCAAACGAACAGGTGCCGACGTTCGTGGCCCGGTACCAATGCCTACAAAGATCAAACGCTATACAGTCTTAAAATCTCCACACATTAACAAAGACTCACGTGAGCAGTTTGAGATGAGAATACACGCTCGTATGCTTGACATCGTAGCTGCTACTCCAGAAACTGTAGATAGCCTAACAAAACTCGACCTAGCTCCAGAAGTTAATGTCGAAGTTCGTGCGATGAAATAAGCGGACAAAAGGATAAGAGTATGGAATATATTGTAGAAAAAATAGGCATGAGTAGAACGATTGCCACGAAGAGTACGCCAGTTACACTACTTAAGCTAGTTGAGGCTAAAGTATGTGAGATCGACGAAAACAAACGTGCTATCGTAGCGTATGCCCACACTAAAGCAAACAACAAAGCTATCGCTGGCCAGCAAAAGAAATACAATCTGACAGCAGAATTTAACAAATTTGCTACGCTTGAAGTAGCTAATAGCGAAGTTGGAAACCTAGACTTTACACCATTAAATGAGGCTAAAATTTTAAAAGTTAGCTTTAACTCAAAAGGTAGAGGCTACCAAGGTGTGGTAAAAAGACATGGTTTCGGTGGTGGTCCAAAAAGCCACGGCTCACGTTTCCACAGACGCCACGGTTCAATTGGTAACTGCGAATGGCCAGGTCGTGTTCAACCAGGTATGAAAATGGCAGGACACATGGGCAATGAGAAAGTTACTGTTAAAAACGAGCTAATAAGCTTTGACGCTCAAAATGGCATCGTAGTTGTAAAAGGTTGCGTTCCTGGTCACAATGGTGCAATGGGTAAAATAAGGATTGTAAAATGAGTAAAATTCACGTATTAAACGATAAATTTGAAAATTCAGGCGAGTTAGAGCTTCCTGCAAGCTACGCTGAAGTAAATCCACACAACCTATATCTTTATGTAAAATCTTACCTTGCTGGTATAAGAGCAAATTCGGCTCATACTAAAAGCCGTGCTTTTGTAAGCGGTGGTGGTAAAAAACCATGGAGACAAAAAGGACGTGGTGGTGCAAGAGCGGGTTCAACTAGAACTAACGTTTGGGTAGGCGGTGCAGTTGCATTTGGTCCAACAAACGAGAAAAACTATTTTCAAAAAGTCAATAAAAAACAAAAAAGACTAGCTCTTGAGTACGCTTTGGCAGTAAAAGCACAAGATGGTAAAATTTTCGCAGTAGATAGCATCTCAATCGAGTCTGGAAAGACAAAAGATGCAGCTAATATCATCAAAAATTTAAAAGTAAAAGACGCACTTATCGTTAAAGATTTACTAGACGATAAAACACTACTTGCTTTTAGAAATTTAGCAAACTGCTATGTAGTAGATGCAAATGAGGTAAATGCTTATCTTGTCTCTACATTTAGTTCGGTTATCATTGAAAAAGCTGCACTAAAAACTATAACAAAAGAGGGCTAAAATGGCGGATATAACTGATATCAAAACAATTATTTATACAGAAAAAACTCTAGGCCTTCAAGAACAAGGCGTTGTTGTTATCCAAACTTCACCAAGAGTTACAAAAAACAGCTTAAAAGCGGTTTTACAAGAGTATTTTGGAGTAACGCCTGTTCGCGTAAATTCACTTAGAATTAGCGGCAAGGTTAAGCGTTTTAGAGGAAGAGCAGGCCAACGTGACGAGATAAAGAAATTCTACGTTAAGTTACCTGAAGGCGTAAGCCTAGAAAATACGGAGGCGTAAGATGGCTATAAAATCATATAAACCATATACACCTAGTCGTAGATATATGACTGGACTAAGCTCTGAAGATATAACAGCTAAACCAAGCGTTAGAAGCTTGCTTGTTAAACTACCTGCAACTGGCGGTAGAAACAACAATGGTCGTATAACTTCAAGACACAAAGAAGCAGGTGCAAAAAAACTTTATCGTATCATCGACTTTAAACGTCGCAAATTTGGTATAGAGGGTAAAGTTGAAGCGATCGAGTACGATCCAAACAGAAACTGCCGTATCGCTCTTATAGCTTACAAAGATGGCGAAAAACGCTATATCATTAGACCAAATGGCCTAAATGTTGGCGACGTTATCGCATCTATCGATGAGGGCTCACTAGATATTAAACCAGGCAACGCTATGAAATTAAGATTTATCCCAGTTGGTACTATCGTTCATAACGTAGAGCTAAAACCTGGCAAAGGCGCTCAGATAGCTCGTTCAGCTGGCGGTTATGCTCAGTTAATGGGTAAAGAAGAGAAATATGTTATCTTAAGAATGCCAAGTGGCGAGATGAGACAAGTGCTAGCTGAGTGTATGGCAAGTATCGGTGTAGTAGGCAACGAAGACTGGGCTAACATCACTATAGGTAAAGCTGGACGTAATCGCTACCGCGGTATCCGCCCACAAACACGTGGTTCTGCTATGAACCCAGTTGATCACCCACACGGTGGTGGTGAAGGTAAGAAAAATTCAGGCCGTCACCCAGTTACTCCATGGGGTAAACCAACTAAAGGTGCTAAGACTCGCCGTAAAAAAGCTAGCGATAAGCTTATAATTTCAAGAAGGAAAGGAAAATAGAGATGGCAAGATCACTCAAAAAAGGTCCTTTCGTAGATGATCATGTAATGAAAAAAGTTATTGCCGCAAAAAATGCAAACGATAACAAACCAATCAAGACTTGGTCAAGACGTAGCACGATTGTACCTGAAATGATTGGACTAACATTTAACGTTCATAATGGCAAGAGCTTTATTCCTGTATATGTTACAGAAAATCATATAGGCTATAAACTTGGCGAATTTGCTCCAACACGCACATTTAAGGGTCACAAAGGCTCAGTGCAAAAGAAAATCGGCAAGTAAGGGGAGATGATATGAGTAGAGCAATTATAAAATTCGTAAGACTTTCTCCTACAAAAGCAAGACTTATAGCAAGAGAAGTTCAAGGTATGAATGCCGAGCTAGCACTTGCAAGCTTGCAATTTATGCCAAATCGTGGTGCTAAATTTATAGCAAACGCTATTAGCTCAGCAGTAGCAAATGGCGGATTTGAGCCAGAAGAAGTTGTAGTAACTAGTTGCCGCGTTGACGCTGGTCCTGTATTAAAGAGATTTAGACCAAGAGCAAGAGGAACAGCGAGCAAAATTCGCAAACCTACTTCTCATGTAATGGTAGAAGTATCTAAACCTGAAAAGAAGGAAGCATAATATGGGACAAAAAGTAAATCCAATAGGTCTTAGACTAGGAATTAACCGCAACTGGGAATCTAGATGGTTTCCAACCAAACAAAGTCTTCCTGAAAATATCGGTGAAGATTACAAAATTCGTGCATTTTTAAAGAAAAAACTTTACTATGCAGGAATTAGCCAAATTCTAATCGAAAGAACGGCTAAAAAACTTCGTGTAACCGTAGTTGCAGCTCGTCCTGGTATCATCATTGGCAAAAAAGGTCAAGATGTTGAAAACCTAAAGAACGAAGTTAGCAAACTTATCGGCAAAGAAGTAAATGTAAATATCAAAGAAGAAAGAAAAGCTCAAGCTTCAGCTCAACTTGCTGCTGAAAACGTAGCTATGCAACTTGAAAAGCGTGTCGCATTTAGACGTGCTATGAAAAAAGTTATCCAAGGTGCTCAAAAATCAGGCGCTAAAGGTATCAAAATTTCAGTTGCTGGTCGTTTAGGTGGCGCTGAGATGGCAAGAACCGAGTGGTATCTAGAAGGTCGCGTTCCGCTTCATACTCTTAGAGCAAAGATAGATTACGGTGTAGCTGAGGCTCATACAACTTATGGAAACATAGGTATTAAAGTATGGATTTTTAAAGGTGAGGTTCTTCAAAAAGGTGTTCAACCTGAGAAAACTGAAGAAGAGGCACCTAAGAAAACACGTAGAGCAAGAAGAGGTAAATAATTATGTTGATGCCTAAAAGAACGAAATTTCGTAAGCAAATGAAAGGTCGCAACCGTGGTTATGCGACTCGCGGAGCATCTTTAGCAACTGGCGAATTTGCACTTAAAGCTGTTGAGGCTGGTAGAGTAAATTCACGCCAAATAGAAGCTGCTCGTCAAGCTCTAACTCGTCACGTAAAGAGACAGGCTAAAATTTGGATTAGGGTTTTCCCTGACAAGCCACTTACTAAAAAACCTCTACAAACTCGTATGGGTAAAGGTAAGGCAGGAGTTGAAGAGTGGGTTATGAACATTAAACCTGGTCGTATAATATTTGAAATGGCTGGTGTTGACGAAGAGTTGGCTCGTGAGGCTTTAACTTTGGCTCTACACAAACTTCCATTCAAATCAAAATTTGTAACGCGAGAGAGTGAAAATGAAATATACTGAGTTAAAAGATAAGAGCGTTGCAGAATTAAACGCGTTGCTAAAAGAGAAAAAGGTGCTTTTATTTACTTTAAGACAAAAGCTAAAAACTATGCAGTTAAGCAACCCTAATGAGATTAGTGCTGTTCGCAAAGAGATAGCTCAGATCAACACTGCAATTAGTGCAACAAGACAAGGGGCGTAAAATGGCATTAAAAAGAGAAATTCAAGGTGTTGTTTTACAAAAAGCTGGAGATAAAACAGCTACTATTTTGGTAGAAAGACGCGTTATGCACCCAAGATACCATAAATTTGTAAAACGTTTTAAGAAGTATTTAGTTCATGATGAGAAAAATGAGACAAGAGCAGGCGATACAGTTGTTGCAGTTGAGTGCAGACCACTTTCAGCTCGCAAGAATTTTCGCTTAAAAGCTGTATTGGCAAAGGGAGTTGAGTAATGATTCAAAGTTTTACAAGACTTGCAGTTGCTGATAACAGCGGTGCAAAAGAGTTAATGTGTATAAAAGTTCTTGGCGGCAGCAAAAGAAGATACGCTACACTTGGCGATATCATAGTTTGCTCTGTTAAAAAAGCTCTTCCAAATGGTAAGATCAAAAAAGGACAGGTTGTAAAAGCTGTTGTTGTAAGAACTAAAAGAGAGGTTCAAAGAGATAATGGTTCGCTAATTCGCTTCGACGAGAACGCAGCTGTTATACTTGATAGCAAAAAAGAGCCAGTCGGCACTCGTATTTTTGGACCAGTTGGACGTGAAGTTAGATATGCTAACTTTATGAAGATTGTTTCGCTAGCTCCGGAGGTTTTATAATGGCTAATGTAAAATTTAAAGTCAAAAAAGGCGATACTGTAAAGATTATCGCTGGTGACGATAAAGGCAAAACTGGTAAAATTTTAGCAGTTCTTGCAAAAAAAGGTCAGGTTATAGTTGAGGGATGCAAAGTAGCTAAAAAAGCTATCAAACCAAGCGAAAAAACTCCAAATGGTGGTCACGTAAATAAAGAGATGCCAATTGATATATCAAACGTCGCGAAAGTTGAAGGATAAGAGATATGAGTAGATTAAAAGATAAATTTAACGAAACTATCAAGCCAGCTCTCGTAAAAGAATTTGACATCAAAAATCCAATGCTTATCCCTGCGCTCGAGAAAATCGTGATCAGTGTAGGTGCTGGAGATTCTGCGAAAGATCAGAAAGTGCTTCAAAATATGGCTGATACCATTTCACTTATCGCTGGACAAAAAGCAGTTATCACTGATGCTAAAAAATCAGTTGCTGGCTTTAAAGTTCGCGAAGGTTTCCCTGTTGGTATCAAAGTAACTTTGAGAAAAGAGCAAATGTATGCTTTCTTAGATAAACTAATCAGCGTTGCTCTTCCAAGAGTTAAAGACTTCCGTGGTCTTCCAAAAAATGGCTTTGACGGACGTGGAAACTATAACTTCGGTCTTAGCGAGCAGCTAATGTTTCCAGAGGTTGAGTATGATAAAATTTTACGAACTCATGGTAT
The DNA here is from genome assembly GCF_902460895.1 of Campylobacter concisus. Lineage (GTDB taxonomy): Bacteria > Campylobacterota > Campylobacteria > Campylobacterales > Campylobacteraceae > Campylobacter_A > Campylobacter_A concisus_BC. The sequence goes on from NZ_CABPVL010000004.1 coordinate 485,466, forward strand.
GAATATTACGATTGCTACTACGGCTAAAAACGATAAAGAGGCATTCAAATTGCTAGAGCTATTTGGTGTGCCGTTTGCAAAAGGAAAGTAAAATGGCAAAGAAATCAATGATAGCAAAAGCTGCACGCAAGCCAAAATTTGCGGTTCGCGGCTATACTAGATGCCAAATTTGCGGTCGTCCGCACTCTGTTTATAAAGATTTTGGAATTTGCCGTGTTTGCCTAAGAAAAATGGCTAACGAAGGCCTAATACCTGGTCTTAAAAAAGCAAGTTGGTAAGGAAGAGAAATGTTGAACGATTTAATATCAGATGGATTAACACGCATTAGAAATGCAAGTATGAGAAGACTTGAGACTGCGAAATTGCTTCATTCTAAGGTTGTTGAGGCTACTCTTTCTATCCTTGCAGCAAAAGGCTATGTAGAGAGCTACAACGTTATTGAAGAAGGTAACAAGAAATTTATAAACGTAGTTTTAAAGTATGATGAGTACGGCAGAAGCGTTATAAACGAGCTTAAAAGGGTTTCAAAACCTGGTCGCCGCGTTTATCAAGGCAAAGACGACATTAAGCGTTTTAAAAATGGTTACGGAACAGTTATCGTTAGCACAAGCAAAGGCGTTATGAGCGGTATTGAAGCAAGTAAAGCTGGCGTTGGCGGCGAGGTTCTTTGCACCGTTTGGTAATAAACTGCGTTAAAAACGCTATTTTGACCTTATAACTTAAGGTTAAAATTTCTTTTTAGCTAGGTGAAATTTTATATTTCGCCAAGGCTAAATTTAGAAATCAAAATGAAGGTTTCGTCAAATTTGACGATCAAATTTACGGCATTGTGGTGTTTATTCGTAAATGTAGGAACACCCTAGACAAGTAAAGGAAAAAAATGTCACGTATTGGAAAACAGCCTATCGCTATCCCAAGTGGTGTAGACGTTAGTGTTGAAAATAATGTCCTAAAATTTAAAAAGGGCAATCACTTAAAAGAGCTTGACACAAAAGGTCACGTTGATGTCAAGATAGAAAATGGTCATATAGTTTTTGCTCCAAAGGGCGAAGATCGCCAAAGCAGAGCTTACTGGGGAACATATAGAGCACTTGCTAACAACATCGTAACTGGTATCACTCATGGCTTTACTCGCCAGCTTGAGATCAACGGCGTTGGTTACAAAGCAGCTGCAAAAGGTAAAATTTTAGAGCTTTCTCTTGGTTTTTCACACCTTATCAACTATGAGCTACCAGCAGGAGTTGAAGCTAGCGTTGATAAAAACGTTATTACTATCAAAGGTGACGACAAACAAGTGGTAGGTCAAGTGGCTGCTCAAGTTAGAGGATTTAGACCACCTGAGCCATATAAAGGCAAGGGCGTTAAATATCTAGAAGAACGTATCATCCGCAAAGCGGGCAAGACATCTAAGAAGTAAGGAGCGGTAAATGACAGCAAAAGTACTAAAAAGAAAAATCGCTCTTAGAATTAAGAGAAAAAGAAGAATCAGAGGTAAAATTTCTGGTGTTGCAACTTGCCCAAGAGTTTCTATTTTCAAATCAAACAGAACCCTTTATGTTCAAGCGATTGACGACGTTACAGCTACTACACTATCTGCAGTTGATGGTAGAAAAATAGGCATAAAAGCAAATAAAGAAGGTGCGGTCACTTTAGCTAAAGAATTTGCTAAGGCTTTAAAAGCTAAGAAGATAGATGTTGCGATTTTTGATAGAAATGGTTATTTATACCATGGAGTTATCGCAGCATTTGCTGAAGCTTTAAGAGAAAATGGCATCAAGCTATAACCCAAAGGAAAATCGATGGAAAAATATAATAGAGAAGAATTTGAAGAAGTAATCGTCGATATCGGTCGGGTTACAAAGGTTGTTAAAGGTGGTCGTAGATTTAGATTTACAGCTTTAGTTGTTGTTGGTAATAGAAATGGTCTAGTTGGCTTTGGATATGGCAAAGCTAAAGAGGTACCAGATGCGATGAGAAAAGCGATTGACGACGCATTTAAAAATATTATCCACGTTAAGATCAAGGGCACAACTATCCCTCACGATGTAGAGGTAAAATACAACGCAAGTAGAATGCTACTTCGCCCAGCTAGCGAAGGTACCGGTGTTATCGCTGGCGGTAGTGCACGTCCTATTATCGAGCTTGCAGGTATTAAGGATATCCTTACTAAATCACTTGGCTCAAACAACTCAGCAAACGTCGTTCGTGCTACTATAAAAGCACTTAGTTTGCTAAAAAGCTAAGAGAAAGGAGTTAAGATGGCATTAGAAAAATTAACACCTGCTGCAGGTTCAACTCATGCAACTAAAAGAATAGGTCGTGGTCAAGGCAGTGGCAATGGCAAAACTGCTGGCAAAGGCAACAAAGGTCAAAGAGCAAGAAAAGGCTACAATGAAAAAAGAGGTTTTGAGGGCGGACAACAACCACTTCAAAGACGTCTTCCAAAGGTGGGCTTTGCTTCTAAATTTGAAAAACCTTATGTTATCAATGTTGAAAAGATCGCAGCTATAAAAGAGCTTGCGGAAATTTCAATCGCAACAATAGCTAGCGTTCATAAAATTTCAAAGAGCGTTACTAAGATAAAACTAATCGGTGCAAGCGCAAAAGCTCTTGCTTCAAAGATCAAAGACGAGAACGTTAGCGTTAGCGGAACAAAATAATGGATAAAACACTGACCAACAAGATTTTAATCACGTTGGCATTTTTGTTCGCATACAGGATACTGGCTTATGTGCCAGTTCCTGGTGTTAATGTCGACGTAATTAAAGAATTTTTCAATTCAAACAATAGCAACGCCTTGGGTCTATTTAATATGTTTAGTGGTAAAGCCGCTGAGCGTTTAAGCATCATATCTCTAGGCATTATGCCTTACATCACAGCTTCGATCATCATGGAGCTTCTAGCAGCGACATTTCCAAAGTTAGGTCAGATGAAAAAAGAGCGCGACGGTATGCAAAAATATATGCAAATCATACGTTATGCGACTATCGTTATCACTCTTGTACAATCAATCGGCGTCTCTATCGGACTTCAAAGCTTAAGCGGTCGTGGTGGCGAGCAAGCTATCATGATAGATATGAATTTATTTATCGCGATCTCTGCTGTATCTATGCTAACTGGCACTATGCTACTTATGTGGATAGGTGAGCAGATCACGCAGCGCGGTATAGGCAATGGTATAAGTCTTATCATCTTTGCGGGCATCGTCTCTGGCATACCTAGTGCGATCGGCGGAACTGTAAATTTGGTAAATACTTCTGAGATGAATTTCTTAACAGTCATCGCTATTTTGGTGATCATTTTAGCGACTATTGGTGCTATTATATTTGTCGAGATGGGCGAAAGACGTATACCTATCTCTTACTCAAGAAAAGTGATAATGGAAAATCAAAACAAACGTATAATGAACTATATACCGATCAAAGTAAATTTAAGTGGCGTTATCCCACCGATATTTGCTAGTGCGATTTTGATGTTTCCAAGCACTATTTTGCAGGCTAGCACAAATCCAGTAATCCAAGCCATCAACGACTTTTTAAGTCCAAATGGCTATATGTTTAATGTTTTAACATTTTTATTTATCATCTTCTTTGCGTTTTTCTATGCATCAATCGTGTTTAACACAAAAGATATAAGTGAAAATTTAAAGAAACAAGGCGGATTTATCCCAGGTGTTAGACCGGGCGAAAGTACAGCTAGCTATCTAAATGAAGTAGCTGGCAGGCTAACTTTAGGTGGAGCTTTGTACTTGGGTATCATTTCAACATTGCCTTGGGTACTTGTAAAGACTATGGGCGTACCATTTTATTTTGGCGGTACATCAGTTCTTATCGTGGTTTCAGTAGCACTTGATACGATGAGACGTATAGAAGCTCAGTCTTATACAAACAAATACCAAACTCTAAGTGCAGTAGGTCTATAAAATGGCTATCACGCTAAAAAGACCAGCTGAGATAGAGAAAATGAGAGCGGCGAACAAGATCGTCGCTCGAACACTTGATCACATTTCTACGATCATAAAACCTGGAATTTCACTTCTTGAGATAGATAAAATTTGTGAAGATATGATAAGAGCCGCTGGAGCAAAACCTGCTTTTAAAGGGCTTTATGGCTTTCCAAATGCAGCTTGCATAAGCGTCAATGAAGTGGTGATCCACGGAATTCCAAATGAGTACAAGCTAAAAGAGGGCGATATCGTTAGTGTAGATATTGGCTCAAATTTAGATGGTTATTTTGGTGATTCAGCTAGGACATTTGGAGTTGGTAAAATTTCAAAAGAAGACGAAGCTTTGATCGCTTGCTCAAAAGACACGCTATATTTTGCGATTAATTTTATAAGAGCTGGTATGCATTTTAAAGAGATTAGCTACGAGCTTGAGAAATTTATTCTTGGTAGAGGATATGTACCTTTGCGCGGATATTGCGGTCATGGCATAGGCAAAAGGCCACATGAAGAGCCAGAAATTCCAAATTATCTTGAAGGGAACAATCCAAAAGCTGGACCAAAGATAAAAGAGGGGATGGTTTTTTGTATAGAGCCGATGATCTGCCAAAAAGATGGCACGCCAGTTTTAGGAAGCGATAACTGGAAAGTAACCTCAAAAGATGGTTTGAGAACCAGCCATTATGAACATTGCATGGCGATAGTTAATGGCAAAGCCGAAATTTTAAGTCAAGCGTAAAATTTATAGCAAAAATTTAAAGAAAGGAGAGTTTGTGGCAAAAGACGATGTCATTGAGATTGATGGAAATGTTGTTGAAGCACTGCCAAATGCAACTTTTAAAGTTGAGCTTGACAACAAACATATAATTTTATGTCATATCGCCGGAAAGATGAGAATGCATTATATAAAGATAATGCCTGGCGACCGCGTAAAAGTAGAACTTACGCCATATAGCCTAGACAAGGGCAGGATCACTTATAGATATAAGTAAATTTAGGCTCTTGGCAAATATGCTAAGTAAATTTAAAGCTGGTTTTGGATAAAATCCAAGCTTTGCGAAAAGCTGTATGAAGAATTATTTTCAAAGTTCCCCACTTATTTTGAAAATAGTTGGTTTAAATTATTTCTTTAGACCTGATGCAGCCCCTAAAAAAGTGGAATAAATTTTTAGGAGACTAAAATGAAAGTTCGTCCTTCTGTAAAGAAGATGTGTGACAAATGTAAAATTGTCAAACGTAGTGGCATAATTCGTGTTATCTGCGAAAATCCAAAACATAAACAAAGACAAGGATAAGGCATGGCACGTATTGCAGGTGTAGATTTACCAAACAAAAAGAGAATCGAGTATGGTTTGACTTATATCTATGGTATAGGTCTTTACAAATCTCGTCAAATTCTTGACGCAGCTGGAATTTCTTATGATAAGAGAGTTTATGAGCTTAGCGAAGACGAAGCAGCAGCTATCCGTAAAGAAATTCAAGAGCACCACGTCGTTGAGGGTGATTTGAGAAAACAAGTTGCTATGGATATCAAAGCTCTTATGGATCTTGGAAGTTATAGAGGTCTTCGCCACAGAAAAGGTCTTCCTGTTCGTGGTCAAAAGACTAAAACTAATGCTAGAACCAGAAAAGGCAGACGTAAAACTGTCGGTGCGGCTACTAAGTAAGGCAAGGGTTAAAGGATAATAAATGGCGAAAAGAAAAATTGTTAAGAAAAAAGTAGTTAGAAAAAGCATAGCCAAAGGTATCGTTTATATCAGTGCAACATTTAACAACACTATGGTAACCGTAACTGATGAAATGGGAAATGCTATTGCATGGAGTAGTGCAGGTGGCTTAGGCTTTAAAGGTAGTAAAAAATCAACTCCTTACGCAGCTCAACAAGCAGTTGAAGATGCTTTAACAAAAGCAAAAGAGCACGGCATTAAAGAAGTTGGCATTAAGGTTCAAGGTCCAGGTAGCGGACGTGAAACGGCTGTTAAGAGTGTAGGTGGTGTAGAGGGTATAAAAGTAACTTTCTTTAAAGATATCACACCTTTACCACACAATGGTTGCAGACCGCCAAAACGCCGCCGCGTATAATTAGAGAAAATTAGGAGAAATTATTATGGCTAGATATACAGGACCTGTTGAAAAATTAGAAAGACGTCTTGGTGTGTCTCTTGCGTTAAAAGGCGAAAGAAGACTTGCTGGTAAAAGTGCTTTAGAAAAAAGACCTTATGCACCAGGACAACACGGACAAAGAAGAGCAAAGATAAGCGAATATGGCTTACAACTTCGCGAGAAGCAAAAAGCTAAATTTATGTATGGTGTTTCAGAGAAACAATTTAGAAGATTGTTCCAAGAAGCAGCACGCCGCGAGGGCAACACTGGTGCTCTTTTGGTTCAACTACTAGAGCAGAGATTAGACAATGTTGTTTATAGAATGGGCTTTGCAACGACTCGTCGTTTTGCTCGCCAGCTTGTAACTCACGGACATATTTTGGTAAATGGCAAGAGAGTGGATATCCCATCTTACAGAGTGGAGCCAGGCTCTAAAGTAGAAGTTGCTGAGAAATCTAAAAACAATCCACAAATCGTTCGCGCGATCGATCTTACAGCTCAAACTGGCATCGTTGCTTGGGTAGATGTGGAAAAAGAGAAAAAATTTGGAATTTTCACTAGAAATCCAGAAAGAGAAGAGGTTATCATTCCTGTTGAGGAAAGATTTATAGTAGAGCTTTACTCAAAATAATAGAGGGTATAAAGATGAGAAAGATTACTACATCAGCTTATATGCCAACTGAAATAGAAGTTAAAAGTGTTAGCGAAAATGTCGCTAACATTACAGCATATCCTTTTGAAGCAGGTTATGCTGTTACTTTGGCTCACCCACTACGCCGTCTTCTTTACACAAGCACAGTAGGCTTTGCTCCTATCGGTGTAAAGATAAAAGGCGTTAGTCACGAATTTGATAGTATGCGTGGCATGCTTGAAGACGTGGCATTTTTTATTATAAATTTGAAGAAGATCAGATTTAAATTAAAAAGCGGCAGCGAGCGTGAAGTTATAGAGTATAGCTTTAAAGGACCAAAAGAGATAACTGGAGCTGATCTAAATAACGACCTAGTTGAGATCGTTAACCCAGATGCATATCTTGCAACCATCAACGAAGATGCTGAGTTAAATTTCTCAGTTATCATCCAAAAAGGTATCGGATATGTTCCTAGTGAAGAGATCAGAGAAGAGATCGAAGACGAGTATATCGCACTAGACGCTTTCTTTACACCTGTTAAAAAAGCAGTTTATGAGATACAAAACGTCTTGGTTGAAGATGACCCAGACTACGAGAAAATCGTATTTACGATAACAACAGATGGTCAAGTTGGTCCAGTAGAAGCTTTTAAAAATTGTTTAGAAGCTATGTATCAACAAATGTCAGTATTTAAAGGAATTTTAGATATTGATGTCAGCGCCCCAGTTGCTAGTTCAAGCGCAAGCGGCGAGTTCTCAAAGCTACTTTCTAGTGTAGAAGATCTAAATTTAAGCGCTAGAAGTTTTAACTGCCTTGATAAAGCCGATATTAGATTTATCGGTGAGCTTGCGTTGATGGACGAAAATGAGCTTAAAGAGCTTAAAAATTTAGGTAAAAAATCTCTTGAAGAGATAAAAGCGGTTATGGAAGAGATAGGCTATCCAGTTGGTGTCGATGTGTTAAAAGATAGCAAAGAGCAACTCAGAAAGAAAATAACCGAGCTAAAATCACAAATGAGTGCAAAAGAATAAAAGGACAATAGATGAGACATAAACACGGATATCGCAAACTTGGTAGAACGTCATCTCATAGATCTGCATTGCTTAAGAATTTAGCGATAGCTATCATCAAAAGCGAAAAGATAGAGACAACTTTACCAAAAGCAAAAGAGCTTAGAAGCTATGTTGAAAAGCTTATCACAAGAGCTAGAAAGGGCGACTCTAACGCTCACAGAGCAGTATTTGCTTCATTGCAAGACAAAGAGACTACAAATAAGCTAGTTACTGAAGTGGCTCCAAAATTTAAAGAGCGCAACGGTGGCTATACAAGAATCATCAAAACTCGCGTTCGCAGAGGCGACGCAGCTGAGATGGCTTATATAGAGCTAGTAGCTGAATAATCCCCAGAGAGCCTATCTGGCTCTCTTTTCTTTCTAAATTTATCTTTTACGTTTATTTTTTAAAAATTTTGTTTTAAATTTATCCATTTTAGTCTGTGGCAAATTTACAAGTCGGAGCATTATAAATTTGATTTCGTGACTTTTAGATGAGCTGCTACGATGGGTTAAAATAGTTGTGTAAGTAAATTTATAGCGGCTTTAAAGCACAAAAGACAAAGCAGACGTTCTTTAATTTATGCCAAAAATCCCCAAAAAGAAGTCATAAATTTCTAACTCAAATTTATCCATTAAATTTCAAAGCTAATGCCATAAATTTCTAAATTTAGAGCTAGTTGGTTTTTAAATTTTGCTTCGTTGATTTTTCGTGATATTTGCTTTAGGTGGGTTATTTGCATTTTGAGTGGTTCTGGGTTAAATTTATAAGCTATTTTGCGAAGTTTTATGATTAAGGCTATATATTTAAAATGCAAAACCAAAAGCAGGGCAAATCATCCAGACAAACTATCTCAAATTTAAATTATTCAAAAAACAAATTTCAAATTTACAATCCAAAAAGCTGCAAAACTCTCACTTTGATAGGTTGCAGAAAGGCTTGGTAATGTGGCTGCGAGGGCAGAGATGGTGTAAGTTTGCTCTAAATATATGACTTACGGCCAAAACCAAATATATTGGTCAAATGCAATAAAAATGGCGCAGGTAAATTTCAAAAAATAGCAAAATAATAAAATATCTAAAAATTAGCCATAAATTTGCAAGCCAAACTCTACATATTTCTAAATTTTACTCTGAAAGAGACGATATTTGTTTAAACTATCTTACAAAGGATTTGAGATGATAGGTGGCGTAAATGGAGCTAATGTAAATTTATATAGTGGCTTTCAAAACATTAGAGAGCAAAGCGCTAGCAATATCAGGCCTAGCACAGACGAAAATTCCTTAAATTTATCATTACAAAAATTAGTTCAAAACGCAAACCAAAATAGCGAGCAGATAAATTTAAACCAGACAAATGAGAGTAAATTTAACAAAGATGATGAGCCGCTAAAATTTGCTAGAGATAACTCGCTCACAGGCATGGCCGCTAATGGCAAGATAAGCATCTGGGGCAAACTCATGGGATATGACAAGCAAATGAGCCAAGATGAGATAAACGAGCTTAAAAGCTTTGTTAGTCAGACCGAGGCGCTTGGCTTTGGAAGACTTTACGAATCGATCATCGGATACTATCCAACAAACGTCGATCTCTTTGCGAAAGAGTACACGTCAAAAGATGATAACGGCACCTTGCTTGGACTTAGACACAAGAGCCACGTGGAGGGCTTTGAGATACTGGATAAGGACATGAGCGTCGAGGAGTTCAAGGATAGGTGGCTGGACTATGCGCTGAGGCAATATCTTGGCGAGAGGGTCGGCGTGGAGAGTATTACGATAGGTAAGAAGGCCATCTCAATGCTAACTAGCACGAACAAGCCACCGATCGAATATGAGACAATGCAAAGCATAAATTTCACTGACGATGAGAGCAGGCAGAGATTTTTAACGCTGATGAAGGCTGGCATGAAGAGCGGCGCGAAATTTAAAGAGGTGATAGAGGGCGTGCTGTCGCTTTACAATGTGCAAAATACCGACAAACTTGACGGCAACAAGGTCTATGCTTCGGTGATCGGCCGAAGCGAGAAACTAGCGACCTACGACATCAATAAAGATGAGAAATTTGCCTACCTTAAGGAGCTAATGCGCCTTGAAAAAAACGGCATAGATATACTAAAGCTAATGGAGAAAAGCCAAAAAAAGCGAAATTTGGACATAAAAGTCTAGCCATTTTTATAAATTTAACCTCCAAAGCCATCTTTTTACTTTCAAGTGATACAATTTTGATTTTAATTATTACATTTTGCTTTTAAATTTGACGGGAGCTCTTATGAAAAAAGTGGTTTGGTTAAATCCTGTTGTAAAAAATATCTACGACTTTGCCGCACTTAAAGAAATTTTGCAAGATAAAGGCTTTAGCGTAGTAGAGTGCGAAAAAGACCACGTTAAAAGCGTAAAAAACGCATACAAAAACGCTCTTGCGCAAAGTGAGCTTATTTACGATAGTCGCTGTCCGAGGGCTGTAAATTTCATCAGGGCAAATTTCAAAGAGCAGGCCGTATTCATCTCAAATTTAAACCCTATTTTGATAGAAAGCGCGCTTGAGCTTAGCTCAAAGCTAAAAGAGGATGAGTGGCTTTATGTGACGACGCCTTGTGAGGACTTGGCAGAGCATGGCAGGGGGCTAAATTTGGAGCGAACTACATTTTTGACATGGAGAAGCTTTAGGGAGCAAAACGCTATAAATTTAAAGATGCGTAGTATCGAGCAAAGTCCGGTACCGCCAGGATTTTTCACAAATTTGGGCGTAAAAACTCTAAGCCTTGGTAGCAAAGAGAAGATAGAAAATGCCCTTTCATATAAATTTAGCGAGCTTAAAAACTACCAGATTATCGAGCTTTTATACTGCGAAAACGGCTGTCACAACGGAGATGGGCTGTGAGGGAAATTTTTAAAAAGAGCATTTTGATCCTAGCGATCTTTGCCATCTGGCAGGTCGTTTGCAAGCTAGAAATTTTCACGCCGTATATCTTGCCAAGTCCGCTAGCTACGCTAAAGACGATGTATGGCATGAGCCTAAGCGGCGAGCTTGCCACACACACCATTATCAGCTTTAAGCGCATATTTGCAGGATATGCTCTCTCGTTTGCCCTAGCACTCGTGCTTGGCGGTATAGCGGCACTTTTGCCAAAGATCAGCGTTTATTACGAGTGGATACTGGAGTTTTTTAGAAATATCCCGCCGCTTAGTTTGATCGCCATTTTGGTGCTTTGGTTTGGTATAAACGAGACGCCAAAGATCATCATTATCATCCTAGCCTCGTTTTTCCCGATGTTTCTAAGCATCCAAAAGGGGCTAACGAGCTGCGATATAAAGCTCATCGAGGTTGGCAAAATTTTTGGCTTTAGCAAATTTGAAATTTTTTACAAGATCATCTTAAAAAGCGCGCTAAAAGATATCTTTGTCGGCATGCGAATAGGCTTTGGCTACGCTATGCGCGCGATCATCGGAGCTGAAATGATAGCGGCTTCAAGCGGGCTGGGCTACTTAATCCTTGACGCCGAGGAGCTCTCACGCGCGGATAGGATATTTGTAGGCATTTTTACGATCGGCATTTGCGGCGTGCTCATAGATAGGATATTTTTGCTTTTGATAGCGAAATTTAGCCTTTTGCGAGGTGAAAAATGATAGAAATTTCAAATTTATCCAAGCATTTTTTTATAGGCGAAAAGCGTATCGATGTTTTAAGAGAGCTAAATTTGAGCATCAAAAAAGATAAGATCACCGTCATACTTGGTAGAAGCGGTTGTGGCAAAACGACGCTTTTACGCCTTATAGCAGGCCTTGAGAGCGTAAGTCAGGGCGAGATAAAATTTAAAGAGCAAGCAAAGATCGGCTTCGTATTTCAAGAGCCCCGCCTTATGCCGTTTTTAAATGTCTATGAAAACATCGTATTTGCGCTTAAAAAGCATGATATAGAGGCTGAAAAGATAGGTAGCTTGATATCGATGATAGGACTTAGCGACTTTAAATTTGCCACCGTTTCGCAGCTCTCTGGTGGTATGAGCTCGCGCGTTTCGCTTGCTAGAGTGCTTGCGTACGAGGCAAATTTGATCCTAATGGACGAGCCATTTGCCGCACTTGATGCCTTTACTAGAGCTAGCATGCAGGCTGAAATTTTAAAAATACAAGCTGGCAAAACCATCCTTTTTGTCACTCACAACATCGACGAGGCGCTATTTTTGGCTGATGAGATCATCTTGCTTGAAAAGGGCGGGATAAAGTCAAACTACGAGCTATCAAATTTAGTAAGGCCAAGATATCTGCTAAGTGAGGAGCTAATAGCGATAAAACGCAAAATTTTGAGTGAAATTTAGGCAAATAAAATGATAATTAAAACCAAAATGAAGCAAAAAATTATATAATCTTGAAAATTTTTAAAAGGAGTAAGTATGAGAAAGTTTTTCAAGGTTTTGTGCGTGGCCTCTTTGTTTTGCTTAGTTGCAAACGCAAGTGAAGGCTTAGATAAGATCGGCATGACCTACGTCAAATCGCCGCTAAACGTCCCTTCGATCGTCGATAAATTTAAAGGATTTTACGCGAAGTCTTTTGGCGTGCCGGTTGAGTACTCTGAGATCACCTCAGGTGCGAAGCAAACGCAAGCGCTCGCTTCAAATTCGCTCCAGTTTTTAAACTGCGTGGGCGGCACTTCTGTCATACTTGCAGCTGCAAATAAGGCTGATATAAAGATCATAAGCGCCTATTCAAGGGCACCAGAGGCCTTTGTTATATTTTCTAAAGATAAAAACATCAAGTCGCCAAAAGATCTAAAAGGCAAAAAAGTAGCAGGTCCAAAAGGCACTATCTTAAATGAGCTTTTGGTGAGATACCTAGCTCTTGGCGGTCTAGGCATAAATGACGTAGAGTTCATCTCTATGGGCATCCCTGCTGCGCAAGCTGCACTTGAAAACGGCAGCGTCGATGCAGCACTTCTTGCAGGACCAGCGGCTTACAACGCTCAAAAATCAGGCCTAAATGTAGTGACAACTGGCAAAGGCGTCATCACTCCAGTCATCGTCACGGCAACAAGCGGAGAGTTTTATAAAAAGCACAAAGATGTAGTTGAGAAATTTAAAAAGGCTCAGGATGAAATTTTGGCCTACATCAAAGCAAACGAGGACGAGGCGCTTAAATTTACAGCCGAAGAGACTGGGCTTAGCATAGAGGCGGTAAAGAGCATGTATCCTCAGTATGACTTTAGCCCAAATATCACGGCTGATGATATAAAAGCGCTCGAAGCTACGCAAGAATTTATGCTTGAGAGCAAGATGATTGAACATAAAATCGATATAAAATCACTTCTACCAAACTAAATTTAAAGGGCAAATTTGCCCTTTTTCTCCACAAAAAACCACCAAAATTTAAAGCCAAAATGCCTCCAGCAAAAGCCTAGAAAACGTTTGTTTGCACTTTATCTGCTATAATAGCTAAAAAATTTAAGGAAAAAATATGATCCCATTTAGTGATGAAGAGCTTTTAAAACCAGTGACTGCGAGTTTGCAAAAGGTGCTGCCTATGCTTGAAAATGACGGCGGCGGCATGGAGCTACTTGGCATAAAAAACGGCAAAATTTACGTAAGACTCACAGGACATTGTCACGGATGTGCAGCCAGCACGACCACGCTAAAATACGGCATCGAAAGGCAACTTCGCATCGACATTCATCCAGAGCTTGAGGTCATAAATGTTCCAATAGGCGAGGAATTTAACATTGATGGATTATAAAAAAGTAGGCATAAAATATTTCAAACGCTCTAAATTTAAAGACGCGATCTTTTACTTTTCACTAGCCTACGAAAAGACGCAGGAGAAAAATTTACTATTTTTGATACAAATTTGCTCTCTTGGCGAGGAAAATGCCGAAGAGGCAAAGCTCTTGTTTGACTACTACATGGCGAAAGTAAGAGCCGGCGAAGACGACGAGGGCGTGGAGGAAATTTTAAAAATTTTAGAGTCCAGAGACGAGGAGAGCGAGTACTTTGAAGAGCAAGACGCGATCAGCTACGAGGACTTTAAAAGGGCTGTTTATAAGGACGGCAGCTTTAAAAAGGTCTTTGAAAACATCATGTTCTCAACCAAGGTCATGATCTCAAACAAAGACGATTTTTTGGAATTTTTAGGAAATTTGATAAAAAATGACTTCATTGATATGAGCATGAACTACCTTGAGAGTGCGGCGGTGATGTTTGGCGGCGACGAGCGTATAGATCAGCTTTTTAAAGAGATACAAAAAAGACAAAACGATGAAAATATCAGTAGAAAATAGCTTCATAACAGATGATTCAAACGAGTGCGAGCAGGGTGCATACTTTGTGCAAACTACCGCAAATGCGAAATTTGTAGAACACGCGGCAAAAAACGGCGCTAAGATAATCACTCTTGAAGAGTGCAAAAAGCTTTTAAAAATAGACGAAAATCTAAAGATAGTTGGCATCACAGGCACCAACGGCAAGACCACAACGGCTGCGGCCATCTACGAGACCCTGCGAAATTTAGGCAAAAAATGCGGTCTAAGTGGCACCAGAGGGGCGTTTATAGAAGGCGAGCAGATAGATGACAAGGCGCTTACGACAAGTGCTATTTTAAAGACGCTCTCATATCTCAAAGCAGCCAGCGAGCGGGGCTGTGAGTACTTCGTGATGGAGGTTAGCTCGCACGCGATCGCTCAAAAACGCATAGAGAGCTTGAAATTTGCGCTAAAAATTTTTACAAATTTAACTCAAGACCATCTCGACTACCACAAGAGCATGGAGGAGTATGCTAGGGTAAAATCAAGCTTTTTTGACGATGAGAGCGTAAAGCTCATAAATATTGACGATGGCGGAGTTAAATTTAACCCAAAAAACGCCTACACATACGCGCTCAAAAAGCCAGCCAGCTTTGCACCGATAGTTTATGGGCTAAAGGACGGCATAGACGCAGTTATCAAGACGCCAAATGGCAATGTGGAGATAGACTCAAGCCTTCAAGGCGAGTTTAATCTCTACAACCTAATCGCAGCCCTTGGCGCCGTTTGCCTGCTAGAGCACCCAGACGCAGCCGCACTTTCAAAGGCGATAAGTAAATTTAAAGGTGTGAGCGGCAGGATGGAGGTCGTTAGCACCGATCCGCTAGTCATCGTGGATTTTGCCCATACGCCAGATGGCATCGAAAAGGTGCTAAACTCGCTTAGACATCTAAATTTGATCGCAGTCTTTGGTGCAGGCGGCGACAGAGATAGGACAAAGCGCCCAAAAATGGGAGCGATAGCCCAAAAATACGCAAGAATTTGCATAGTCACTAGTGACAATCCAAGAAGCGAAGAGCCAGAGAGCATAATCGATGAAATTTGCGCTGGCATGAGTCAAAATGAAAATTTGATACGAAACGCCAACCGCAAAGAGGCGATCGCGCTAGCCATTAGCAAACTAGAACCTGGCTGGGCGCTTGTCATACTTGGCAAAGGCGACGAGCCATATCAGGAGATAAAGGGCGTCAAGCACCCATTTAGCGACAAAGAAGTGGTGCTTGAAATTTTATCTAGATAACTTTTGAAAGGAAAAACGATGAAAATTTTAAATTTAGCCTTTACGGCTACTTGCGTTGCACTATTGCTAGGATGTGCCACTGCTCAAAAAGAGCCGCAAAAGCTACAATCTAGCGCAAACCAAAAGAGCTATCTGGTGAGCAACCTACCTCAAAATATAGAGTATGACGGCCAAATTTATCACCAAAAATACCAAAATGAATTTACGGTGGAGTATTATTTAGAAGATGAGGGCGGCTATGGATGGAGTAAGCTAATCAGCGTTACCTATGCGCCAAGCATCAAAAACATAGATGATTTTATAACAGCGATAAAAAAAACCACAGATCCAAAAAAGGGCAAATTTAAGATAGAAAAGATAGGTAGCGACAGCTCTTACCGTGAAGAAATTTACTATCCAGAGCCAAATAATCCAAAATTTAACAGCTACGAGATAACGCTAGATGTTACAAAAACGAGCGAGTGCGGGCTAGTCGGCGTATCTTTTGCTAGAAATTTCAAAACTCTTGACGAGCTAGAAAAGACGCTAAAGGCTGAGAAATTTAACGAGAAATTTTTAGCAAACAGACCAGTGATAGAGTGCAAATAAACTAAACAAGGCAGAAAATGACAATAGAAATTTTAGCTAGCAAGATCCACAGGGCCGTCGTAACAGACGCAAATTTAAACTACGTTGGCTCGATCAGCATCGGCGAGGAGCTTATAAAGGCTGCAAATTTGATAGAAAATCAAAAGGTTGAAATTTTAGATGTAAATAATGGCGAGAGATTTGCCACATACGTGATAAAGGGCAAAAAAGGCGAAATTTGCCTAAACGGCGCGGCTGCTAGAAAGGTCTGCGTAGGAGACGTGGTCATCATAGTGGCTTATGCTAGTATGAAATTTAAAAAGGCTAAGAAATTTAAGCCAACCATCGTGCATGTAAATAACAAAAACGAGATCATAAAGGAGTAGGCGATGTTTGAGGGATTTGACTTTTCAAAGATGGGGCAGATGCTTGAGGATGTGCAAAAGCAAGCCAAGCAGATGGAAGAAGAGAGCAAAAATAAAGAATTTGGAGCAAAAAGCGGCGGTGGGCTAGTTAGCGTGAGAGCAAACGGCAGCGGCGAGATACTTGATATCAGCATAGATGATAGCTTGCTTGAAGATAAAGAGAGCATGCAAATTTTGCTAATAAGCGCCGTAAATGACGTGCTAAAGTCGGTTGAGGCCGATAAGAAAAACACCGCTTCAAGGATGCTTGGCGGCCTTGCTTCGATGGGGATAAAATGAGACTAAATTATAAATTTGCCCTTGCTTTTTTACTATCAGCGCTTTGCCTAAATGCCGATCCTAGGCCTACACAAGAGGACTTTAACGCCTGCTTTGAAAAGAACAAAAACTCAATCGTCTCGGTAAATAAACACTTTGGCGTGGCTATCACTAAAAATTTGATCGCAGTGCCAAAAAGCGAGGGAGCTCCGCTTGGCGAATATGTCAAATTTGACCCATATTTGCAGCTTTT
The DNA here is from genome assembly GCF_902460895.1 of Campylobacter concisus. Classification (GTDB taxonomy): domain Bacteria; phylum Campylobacterota; class Campylobacteria; order Campylobacterales; family Campylobacteraceae; genus Campylobacter_A; species Campylobacter_A concisus_BC. Next base: position 502,223 of record NZ_CABPVL010000004.1, read on the forward strand.
CTTAGTGCGCTCTAGCAAGGAGCTAAGCCCTGTCGTGATGGCTGATGAGACTAATGAAGAGCGCATCAAAAAGAGCACTTGGGTTGGCATCTTAAATGACGCAAACAACACCGTCATGGGTCACATCAAGTCTTTGGGGCAAAATTTAGGAGACTTTGACACGCTAAGCTTCGAGTATAACGCAACTGGCGAGATAAACACGCCTTGTTGCAAGATGATAGGCATAGCTGTTGGAGCTGATAAATTTATACCAAACCGCTATCTAAAGCACTTTGTATCTTATGATGACGTCTATTACGGCGATATTGGCGTGAAATTCTTACAAAAAGAGGATAAATTTTTTGTTGGCCTTGTTGATCCACTGGGCCGCGGCAAGATGATGATGGTTGATGATGAGCTTGTTACGATAAATGGCATAAAACCAAAGAGCCTAAGAGAGCTAAATGAGATGGTGCTTTTTGCTCCAAAGGGCGCAAGACTAGACATCATCGTAAAACGCGATAGAGAGCAGCTACTCTTTCAAGTGCCAGTAAGCGGGGATGTGAAATTTAACCAAAGCCTTGAGATAAACGCCCCTTCAAGCCTTGATCTGCCAAATTTAAATGTCATGCCAAAGTCGCCTGAGAGCTTGCTAGATGATAAAGTTTTGGTGGATTATGGTATCACGGTTGATAAAAATTTAGTAGTTACTAAGGTCGAGCCAAAGTCAAATGCCGACATCTTTGGCATTAAAATAGGCGATAAAATTTTAGGCTACAACAAAGAGAGCGTGAGTAGTCGCGAGGAGCTTTTAGAAAAGATCAGCGACCTGCAAAATTTCGTGCTTTTATTTACTAGAAATGACTTTCAGTTCTTTGCAAGAGTGCCAAAATGAGCCTACTTGAGGACTTCGTAAAATTTCTAAATGCAAATTTGCCAAAGGCGCCTAGCTTTCATCCTTACTACGAGGAGGCGCTTGGGGTGATGCTAAAGGCTGGAGGCAAGCACTTTAGGGCGCTTTTGCTTCTTGGTGTGGTCGAAAATGTCGATAAAAGCCTCACGCAAAAGGCGATGAGAGTGGCTTTGGGGCTTGAGATGATGCATACATACTCGCTCATCCATGATGATCTGCCTTCGATGGATAACGCAAGCCTAAGACGCGGCACGCCAACGCTTCACGTAACATACGACGAAACGACTGCAATACTTGCAGGAGATGCGCTAAATACGCATGCTTTTTATGAAATTTCACGTGCTGATCTGCCAGCGCAAACACGCATAAAATGTGTGGAAATTTTAAGCGAGAATGCTGGCGTTAGCGGCATGGTGCTAGGTCAGGCGCTGGATTGCTTTTTTGAAAATACAAATAAAGAGGATATCAAAAGAGCAAAGGCTAAATTTGGTCTCTCTGGCAAGATGCTAAGCCTTGATGAGCTAGTCTTTTTACACATCCACAAAACCGCAAAGCTCATCGCTGCTAGCCTAAAAATGGGCGCTGTGATAGTAAATTTAAGCAAAACAGAGTGCGAGAAAATTTATGATATCGGCTTAAAGCTTGGGCTTACTTTTCAGATACAAGACGACATTATCGATCTTACAAGCGACGAAGCGGCCACCGGAAAGCCCGTGCATAACGATCTAGCTAAAAACTCATTTACAAATTTACTTGGTCTATCTGGCGCAAAAAAGAAAAAAGATGAGCTTATTTGCGAAATAGAAGAGGCGCTAAAACAGGTAGATGCAAGCATTGCAAAGATGATCTTAGAGCTTACAGACAAGCACCTAAGATAAGCGCGTAAATTTCGTAAATTTATATCACTTTTTAGACATTTTGGGCAAAAATGCAAGGCAAGTTTTAATCACTTTTTTGTATAATCTGACGCAATAAAAAGGAGATCATATGCTAAAAAAACAAGCCGATACTATAAGATTTTTGTGCGCTGATATGGTGCAAAACGCTAACAGCGGACACCCAGGTGCTCCTATGGGCCTAGCCGATATCATGGTGGTTTTAAGCAACTTTTTAAAACACAACCCTAAAAATCCAAAATGGCTAAATAGAGATAGGCTCGTTTTTAGCGGTGGTCACGCATCAAGCTTGGTTTATAGCTTCTTACACCTAAGCGGCTACGATCTAAGCCTAGATGAGCTCAAAAATTTCCGACAACTTGGCTCAAACACCCCAGGACACCCAGAAATTCACACTCCAGGCGTTGAGATGGCTACTGGCCCACTTGGTCAAGGCGTGGCAAATGCAGTTGGCTTAGCCATGGCAGAAAAATACGCTGCAAACGTGCTAAATGAGCCAGATAATAAAATAATCGATCACAAAATTTACTGCCTTTGCGGCGACGGCGATCTTGAAGAGGGCATAAGCTACGAGGCATGTTCGATCGCAGGAAATTTAAGACTAGACAACCTTGTGCTCATCTACGACTCAAACAATATCACGATCGAGGGCGACACAGCGATCGCATTTAGCGAGGACGTCAAGGCGAGGTTTGAAGCGCAGGGCTGGGAGGTCGCACGCATCGACGGACACGACTACAACCAGATCGAATTTGCACTTGAGCAAGCAAGCGAGAAAGAGTCGCCATATCTCATCATCGCAAACACACACATAGCACGCGGTGCAATGGAGCTTGAGGGCAGCCACCACAGCCACGGCGCACCGCTTGGCGAGGAGATCATCAAAAAGGCAAAGGCCGCAGCTGGCTTTGACCCTGAGAATAAATTTGCCATTGACGAGGACGTGCTTTTAAGATTTAGAGGCGCAGTTGAAAAGGGCGATCTAGAAGAGGCTATGTGGAACAAAAAGGTTGAGGCACTAAGCATTGAAGGCAAAAATTTACTAAACTCACTTCTAAATCCAGACTTTAGCAGGTTCGAATTTCCAGACTTTAGCGATAAAAAGCTAGCCACAAGAGATACAAACCACGTTATCTTAAATGAGATAGCTAAAAAACTCCCTGGCTTTATCGGTGGTAGCGCTGATCTTGCTCCTTCAAACAAGACCGAGCTAAAGGGCATGGGCGACTTCCCAAATGGCAAAAACATCCACTACGGCATCAGAGAGCACGCCATGGCAGCTATCAACAACGGCATCGCCAGATACGGTCTTTTCTTGCCATTTTCAGCGACATTTTTTATCTTCAGCGACTATCTAAAGCCAAGTGCTAGGATAGCAGCGCTAATGGGCATCAAGCACTTTTTTGTCTTCACACACGATAGCATCGGCGTTGGCGAAGATGGTCCGACGCACCAGCCAATAGAACAGCTTAGCACATTTAGAGCTATGCCAAATTTCTACACTTTCCGCCCAGCTGATGGCAACGAAAACGCAGCTAGCTGGCATGCGGCGCTAAATTTAAACGCTCCAAGTGCCTTTGTGCTTAGTCGCCAAGGGCTTGACCCACTTGCAAAAGGCGAATTTGGCGAGGTTAGCAACGGTGCATATCTGCTAAGCTCGGCAAAAGATGCGAAGATAACATTTATAGCAAGCGGCAGCGAAGTCTCACTCTGTGTAAAAGCAGCTGCAATTCTAGCTGAGCAAGGTATCGGCGCAAATATCGTATCAGCACCTTGTTTTGACCTGCTTTGCGAGCAGCCAGCTGAGTATGTGGCTAGAATTTTAGATAAAAACACAACGATCATCGCAGTTGAGGCTGCAACTGGCTATGAGTGGTATAAATTTGCCGACGCAGTTTATGGTATGAACAGCTTTGGCGCCAGCGGCAAGGCAAATGAGCTATTTGACCACTTCGGATTTACTCCGCAAAAGCTTGCAAATTTTGCTAGCGAACTTATATAAAATTTAACTTTGGGGAGTAAAATCCCCAGCTGCAATCTAAAATCAAAAAGGCATTTTATGGAAATTTCTCACGTTATCGTTTTGGCCTTGGTGCAAGGCATAAGCGAGTTTTTGCCGATATCTAGCTCGGCTCATCTCATCTTGGTGCCAAAGTTACTTGGCTGGCCAGATCAAGGGCTTGCTTTTGACGTGGCAGTGCATGTTGGTACGCTAAGCGCGATACTTTTTTATTTTAAAGATACGATTTTTAAGCTACTTCGCGACTTTTTTGCCTCGATAGCGCAAAGAAAGATGGTGGGCGATAGCTTGCTTGTCTGGTGCGTGGGATTTGCCACTATCCCAGTTGGCATCTTTGGGCTTTTGTTTAATAACGTGATCGAAGAGTACGCAAGAAGCGGCGTTGTGATCGCAGTTACAACGATCATCTTTGGCATCGCACTTTACTTTGCTGATCTTCGCTCAACAAACAAAAGCGAATACGAAATGACCATAAAATTTGCTCTTATCATAGGCTTAGCGCAGGCTGTGGCGCTCATCCCTGGCGTCTCAAGATCAGGCATAACGATGACAGCGGCACTTTTTTTAGGATTTAGTCATAAAGGCAGTGCAAATTTCTCATTTTTACTTTCGATACCTGTCATCATCCTAGCTGGCGGACTTGAGAGCATCAAGCTTATAAAAGATCCAAACGCTCTGCCTTGGAGCGACATCGCCCTTGGCGTCATCATAAGTGCAGTTAGTGCTTATATCTGCGTGAAGCTATTTATGGGGATTATCTCAAGGATCAGGATGCTACCTTTTGTCATCTACCGCTTGATCTTGGGTGCGTTTTTGCTATATCTGTTTTTATAAATTTAAGTGATGAAAAGGCTAGGCTAAGACCTAGCCAAAATGATAAATTTGCCAAAAGCTTGGCAAATTTACTCCTCTTTTTTATCTTTTTTTATGACGTTTATGAAGTCTTTTGCAGCTTGATATGCTCTGTCGCCAAATTTCTTAGCTTCTGATTTTATATCCATTTGTTTGATGTCTTCAAGCTTATCGTTCGCCTTTTTCTCAAACTCTGCGATATCTTGTTTGAGGCCTTCAAGCTTATCGTTTGCGTCAAAATTTAGCTTTAGCTTTTTGCTCTTGTCGTTTAGCTCTTGCTTTAGAGCTTCAAATTTATTGTTCGCCTCGCTCACAAGCTTTGCAACGCCGTTTGACTTTAGCTCCTCAAGCCTTGAGCTGATCTGCTCCATCGCTTGATCGCTTATGCGTTTAAATTTTGCTAGATTTGTATCAAGCTCGCTATTTATCACGCTTTCAATCTCGCTTTTAGCCACGCCGTCAAATTCATTTTCAAGCTCTTTAAGAAGCGCTATAAACTCCTCATCCACGTTTTTTAAATTTAAAAGCTGTGAGTTTAGCCTTAGCTCATCTGGAGCAAATTTCGCCTCATCTTTTAGCTTCTCAATAGCTCTTAAAATGCCATCTCTTGTGCCATTTATCGCGCCTTTTATGAGCTCTTTTGCAAATATGTGCCCCTCATTTGCTAAATTCCCCGCTGCACTGATGATATTTTTTGAAATTTCAAACATTCGCTCTTTGCTAAACTCTCCGCCTCTTATCGCAGCGTAGGTCATATTTTTAGCTATCGCACCAGCGGTCTCTTCGACATCCTTTGCGCCCTCAAGCGTCGTTAGAAAGGCGATTTGAGCACTCTCTTTTAAGATACCAAGCATCCTTGTTTCTCTGATAATGGCGTTGTTTAAAAGCTCTAAAATTTCCTCTTTTTCACTAAAATTTCTATCTTTTACGACCTCTTCAGCCGCTTCAAATGAAATTTTTAGCCTATTTTTTATATCTTCACGCTTTGCTTCGATGGCTCTATTTATCTCATCTCTTTTATCAAATAGCTCATAAAGCTCCTTCTCTTCGCCGCTAACTAGGGCCTGATTTATCCCCTCCATAGCGCTTTTTAGGTTTTTAGCATTTATGAGGCTCTCTTTATCCATCTTGTCGTAAAGCTCGTTCATCTTTTGCTTCAAAAGATCAGGCAGTGTGTTTTCGTCTTTGTCTGAGACATCCTTAAAAAAGTCGTTGCAAAGAGCCTTTATGCTAGTTAGTAGCCCCTCGCTATCTTTATAGTCACGTAAATTTTGCTCAAGTTTATCCATATTTTTGCCTTATAAAACGTATTTTGCTTCGTGTTTTAGGGCTGAAAATATCTCCAGCCTCTCTTCTTCGCTCAAAACTAGTACGGCTAGATCGTAGCTAGCGTATTTTTTATCCTTGCTAAATTTTGAAAAAACTAACTTAAATTCTCTATCTTTTACTATCTCTTTTACCTTCTCTTCGGCATTTACGCCAGCGTCAAATATCACTTTATACTCCCAGTGTGTTGGGTAGTCGATTTTTGCCTTTTTGTTATTTAGATCGCATATATTCGCCACTTTTGCCTCCTGTTTTGCTCTCTAGTACGATGCTACTGATCTCCATGCCCTTATCTATGGCTTTTACCATGTCATAAATGGTAAGAAGTCCCACACTTACGCCTGTTAGCGCCTCCATCTCAACGCCTGTTTTGCCCTCTATCTTTACGCTCACGTAAAGCTTAAAAGCGCAAATTTCAGGCAGCTCCTCGATGTCACAATCCACACCCAAAATGGCTAGTGGATGGCACATAGGTATTAGCTCGCTTGTCTTTTTAGCGCCCATTATCGCAGCGACAACGGCTGTTTGGATGACTGGGCCTTTTTTGCCGGTATTTTCTTTGATCGCCTTAAAAGCATCTTTGCTCATTTTGATGATCCCGCTAGCAGTTGCTACTCTTTTCGTGGGATCTTTTGGGCTTACATCGACCATCTTTGGACGGTCTTTTTCATCTAAATGTGTTAGCATTATCTCTCCTTTTTTGGTGGATTATAGCCTATTTAAGCAAATTTAAGTTATCAGCAAATTTAAGCAAAAATATTTTTTAATCCCAAAATTTGAGCTTTTGCATTTTTGTTTTGAAATTTGCCATTTCTTAAAATAAA
>NZ_CABPVL010000004.1:509329-539813 GCF_902460895.1 Campylobacter concisus
TAACTACTAATATAATTTTAAGATTTAAGCTTGTATATTTTTATTAATTTTAAATTTACGATGAAAGCAACCTAGATAATGAAATTTCTGCTATGTCTTAGCTTATCTTTGATGGCGCTTTTTGCTGAGGATAAAGGCTGTTTTGTCGATGAAAATAGTCAAAACATCATCTTTGTAAAAGATGGCGAGACAAAAAGCCTAGGACTAAAGGAGAAAATTTACAAAGATCAAAGATGTGCTTTTGATGAGAGCTCTTTTTACGTTGCAAATTTAAACAACGAGATCGTAAAGGTAGCTAGCGAGAAGGAATTTTTATTTGCTCTGCCAAATGTTGGCTGTAAGGTTTCAAATATCTTGCTAGATAAAGAGAAAATTTACGTCGCTTGCGATATGGCAAATGTCGTAACGATCGCCATTTTTGACAAGAGTTCTAAAAAATTTATATCAAAAAATTTTAACAATGTTTATAAAATTTCTAGCTTTTTACCGCTTGGCGAGGGAGTGTTTTTTACAAGCTTTAATGGCAAGGCGTTTTTGCTTGATAGCAAGCTTAACACAAAAGAGCAAAAAAGCGTTGGCTTTGCGCCGATGGATGCCTGTAAGTTTAGCGATGATGAAATTTTCATAGGCTTTAGAAACGGAGAAATTTTAGATCTTAAAAGTGGAGCTAAAAAGCAAGTTTTAAGATCTAAAATTTCAGCTCTTGCGTGCGTGGGAGATGAAGTTTTGGTAGCTGGCGAGGACGGAGTGATCTATAAATTTGACAAAAGCTTTAAGCTAAAGGGCAAAAAAGAGCTTTTTAGTGGCGAGATAAAAGAAATTTTTATAGATAAAAACGTGCTTGTTGGCGTGGATCTAGGTAATAAGATAAAGAGTTTAGAGATAAATTCATTTTAAAAAGGAGAGTAAATGCAAAAGTTATTTTGTGTCGCAAGTGCTGCACTGCTTGGGCTATCTTTAACTGCTGCTTGTGCTGCTAGTAGTGACCTTGAAAAAGTCATGAAAGAGCGCGGGCTAAGCGAAAAAGATGTCCTTGCAGCTGCTAAGACTTACCAGCCAAGCGGTAAAAAAGATGATTTCATCGTCTTTTCATCTGGCGGGCAGAGTGGTCAAGTGCTAGTTTATGGCGTTCCGTCGATGAGAATTTACAAATACATCGGCGTTTTCACCCCAGAGCCTTGGCAAGGATATGGCTATGACGATGAGTCAAAAGCTGTTTTAAAACAAGGCAACATCAGGGGCAAAGAGATAACTTGGGGCGATACACACCACCCAAATTTCACTGAGAAAAATGGTGAGTATGTTGGTGATTATCTATTTATCAACGACAAGGCAAACCCAAGGATCGCTGTTATAAATTTAAAAGACTTTGAGACAACTCAAATGGTCGTAAACCCTATCATGAAGAGCGAACACGGCGGTAGCTTTATCACTCCAAACAGCGAGTATGTCATCGAAGCTAGCCAGTACGCAGCTCCACTTGATGATAACTATCACTCAATGGACGACTACGAAGCCGTTTATAGAGGTGCTGTGACATTTTGGAAATTTGACTATCCAAAAGGCAAGATCGACGAGAAAGCATCTTTCTCTCTTGAGCTTCCTCCATACTGGCAAGACCTAAGCGACGCTGGTAAGGGCGAAAGCTACGGCTGGGGCTTTACAAACTCGATAAATAGCGAGATGTATACAGGTGGTATCGAAAAAGGTCTTCCTCCATTTGAGGCAGGTGCTAGTAGAAATGACACCGACTTCTTGCACGTTTATAACTGGCAAATTTTAGAAAAACTTGCACAAGACAAGAAAAACTACAAAGTTATAAATGGTCACAGGGTAGTTACGATAGAAGCTGCTGTAAAAGCTGGAGCACTATTTTTGATCCCAGAGTCAAAGAGCCCACATGGTTGTGACGTAACACCAGATGGTAGATACATCATCGTTGGCGGTAAGCTTGATACTCACGCATCAGTTTATGACTTTAAAAAGATCAAAGAGCTAATCGACAAAAAAGAGTTCGCTGGCACTGACCCATACGGTATACCTATCTTAGATAGAGAAAAGACAATGCACGGACAAGTAGAACTTGGCCTTGGACCACTGCACACATCATTTGACTCACAAGATGGCGTAGTCTATACTTCACTTTACGTTGATAGTCAAATCGTAAAATGGGACTACAAAAATTTAAAAGTGCTTGATAAAGTAAATGTTCATTACAACATCGGTCACCTTGACACAATGGAAGGCAAATCAGCAAAACCAGTTGGCAAATATGCAATCGCTCTTGATAAACTTTCAATCGATCGCTTCAACCCAGTTGGCCCGCTTCACCCACAAAACCACCAGTTAATAGACATCAATGGTCCAAAAATGGAGCTAATCTATGATATGCCTATCCCACTTGGTGAGCCACACGACGTTGTCTCAATCGCTGCTAGCAAGCTAACTCCAGCACTTACTTACAACATGGGTACAAACTCAAGAACAGGCGAGGCTAGCCCATACGCAACCCTAGCTGGTCAAGAAAGAGTTGAGAGAAACGGCAAAAACGTAACTGTCTATGCGACAATGATCAGAAGCCACATCAACCCAGAGCACATCGAGGTAAATAAAGGCGATAACGTAACTATCCACCTAACAAACCTAGAGCGCGCTCAAGATGAGACTCACGGCTTTGGCATCGACCTTTACAACATCCACGCTTCACTAGAGCCTGGCAAAACTGCTTCAGTAAATTTCGTAGCTGATATGGAAGGCGTCTTCCCATACTACTGCACCGAGTTTTGTTCAGCACTTCACCTAGAGATGATGGGTTACTTACTTGTTAAAGATCCAAATAAAAAATACGAATCTGCAAAAAATAGCAAGTTAAAAACTCTAAGTCCAGAGGCTCTAAAAGCTGAGTACGACAAAGTAATCGCAACTAACAAAGCAACTGATGATGTTATCCAAGAGGTTGTTAAATACCTAAAAGAGAAACATTATGAGAAATATCCAAAAGTAAAAGCTTTGGTTGATGACGCACTTGATCAATACGGCCACATCAAAGAGGTAAAAGCTAAAGCTGACGAAGCTTACAAAAAAGGCGACGTAAATGGCGCTATCCTTTGGGAGTACCAAGTATGGCAATACATGGTAAAAACTGCCGACGTTGGTCTAAGAGCTAAAAACAACCTAGCTAAAGAGATCGCAACTCCGATGAGCCCAGCTGCTGCAAAAGGCGAAGAAGCTTATCTAAAAGGCGGATGTAATGGCTGCCACGTCATCGGTCAAGTAAGCTCAGGCCCAGACTTAACTGGCGTCTTGCTAAGACATGAAAACGGCGAAAAATGGGTAGCAGACTTCATCAAAGACCCTGCTAAATTCTATAACGACGACTACGTTAAAGCGATGATTGATTTCTTTAAACTTAGAATGCCAAATCAGCACATGAGTGACGAAGAGATCAAAAATATCATCCAGTATCTAAAATGGATAGATGAAAACGCAGGTATGTAGTTTTAAGGGGCATTTTTGCCCCTTTTAAATTTTAAAATTTAACTTTTGTTAGGCTAAATTTTAAAATTTAAAGGAGAGATTATGAGTAAATATAAAATTTATACCATTGTTGCACTTATCATTATGAGCGTTTGTTTTACTCTGCCAGTTCTTGGCTGGCACGGAGCAAAGGAGCGCATAGCTAATGGCGACGAGCTACCATCTTATGCTTACACTATCTACGATCTTTATAGCTCATTTCAGTATAAAAACCACCTTTTGCCAAAAGAGGTGGCGAGCGATCTTCATAAGATGATCGAGCAAAAAGCAGAGATCGGCACGCCATCTTTCCCTATCTGGTACGTATCTCTTGAAGCGCCAAACTACCCAAAGGCAGCCTTTCCAGATGGCATCCCAGTATATTTTCACGTAGATGGATATAGTGGCGACGTGCACGAGATGAATACGATAAACCACTACATCGGCATGTATCCTATGGAGCATGGCGGAAATTTAGAGCGAGCTATCGCACCTTATTATCTACTCATCGCCACACTTTGTATGCTTGCGTTTTTATACTATGACGGTAAATTTAACTCACTTCTCATGGTGCCAACCATCATCGCACCTGTGCTATTTATGAGCGCATTTGTGGGCTGGCTATACTGGTACGGACACAACATGCAAGAGTGGGGCGCATTTAAGATAAAACCATTTATGCCAACCGTTTTAGGCGATGGTAGTGTGGCGCACTTTACAACTCACTCATACCCAACTATCGGCTTTTGGGTGATGATGGTGATGAGCGTGCTTTGCATACTTGCAGTATTTTCAAAGAAAAAAGAGCTAAATGCGTAAATTTTCTAAATTTGCCCTTGTTTTTTTGCCACTTTTTGGCTTTGCAAACGTCCTTCAAGATGCGATAAATAACGCTAGCCCTGGCGATGTGATAAAGCTGGGGGATGCTGTTTATGAAGGGGGCATAACGATAAATAAGCCTCTTACGATCATCGGCGAGGGTAAAAACGCCCACATAAAAGGGGACGGCAAGGGCAGCGTTATAAAGATCATCGCTTCAAACGTGACACTTAAAAATTTAAAGATAAGTGGCAGCGGCAACGACCTTGGCGAGCTTGACGCTGGCATAGGCTGTGACAAGGCAAATAACGTAGAAATTTCTAAAAACGACATAAGCGATGTGCTTTTTGGGATTGACTTTAAAGAGTGCAGTAGCTCAAAGATCACTGAAAACAACATCACCTCAAAAAAGGGCGCTAGCCTTGGCTTTAGAGGTGATGCGGTGAGACTTTGGTATAGCCATGAAAATTTGATCGAGCACAACAATATCCGTGACAGCCGTGACATGGTCGCATGGTACGCAAGTCACAATAAATTTCTAAGCAACAAAGCAGTTGGCAGCAGATATTCGCTTCACTTTATGTATGCGAATCAAAATTTAGTAGAAAATAACGAATTTATCGGCAACGCTGTTGGCATGTTTTTTATGTATTCAGCTAGCTCAAATATAAAAAATAACCTAGTTATGGATAGCGACGGCGCCTTTGGTATCGGCATCGGACTAAAGGACGTATCTGACTTTACGATAGAAAACAACACCCTTGTCTATAATGCGCGTGGCATCTTGCTTGATAACTCGCCGTTTCAGCCGGGATCAACTATAAATTTTATAGGCAATAAAATTTTACACAACGTGGTTGGCGTATATTTTCACGCTACGCAAGGCACAAGCATCTTTGAAAACAACGACTTCATCGGCAACATGGACATCGTCGTAAATGACACTCCGGGCGAAAAGATGCTTTTAAATAGGTGGAGCAAGAATTATTATGATGAGTATGAGAGCTTTGATAGAGATAAAGATGGCTACGGCGACACGCCATTTTTGCATCTCTCATATATCGATCAGCTTTGGCAGTACTATCCAAATTTGCAGTTTTTCTATGGCTCAAGCGTCTTTAGTGTCTTAAATTTCTTAGCCAAACTAGCTCCATTTTCTGAGCCGATAAAGCTACTTGAAGATAGTTCGCCTAGGATAAAACCGCTTGATGCTTCAAATTTCAACGCTTTAAAGGCGAAACGTGGATAGAAGAAATTTTATGATAATTGGCTCAGCCGCAGCAGTGGCTGGATACGCCATAGGCAAGTTTTTGCCAAAAAGTAGTGGCGATAAGCTCTATCTTAGACCACCAGGTGCTGTTGATGACTTTGATGATCTTTGCGTAAAATGCGGTCAGTGCGTGCAAGTCTGCCCTTATCACAGTATAAATTTGCTTGATATAGAAGATGGCTACTCAAGTGGCTCAGCTCACATCGACGCCAAAGAGCGAGGTTGCTACTTGTGTGACCTTTTCCCATGCGTGCTAGCCTGTCCTAGCGGTGCGCTCGATCACGCGACAAAGGTCGTGGGTGACGTCAAAATGGGCGTTGCAGTTTTAAGTGACACGGCAGCCTGTTTGAGCGTGAAAAGAGAAAATTTAAGCGAAGCTGGCGTTAAGCATCTGCTTGATCGCAAAGCTTATAACGACAGAGAAGAGGCGCTAAAAGATAAGATAAAAGGCAAGATCGGTCAAATTTGCGATCTTTGCGTCACGCTTTGCCCAGTTGGCGATAGCGCGATAGTGATGAGCCAGACAAATTTTCCGCTCATAAAAAATGGCTGTGTGGGTTGTGGTGTTTGTGCTGAGGTCTGCCCAGCAAAGATCATAAATATCGCCCCAAAGATGAGTTTTGATGAAATTTACAAGGAGAAAAAATGAGAGTAATAATACCTTTAATAGCTGCTGCGTTGATATTTGTCGGCTGTGAAAAGAGCGAGGACAAAGCGCAAGAGGCTGCTAGTGAGCAAGGCGCAAAGGTAGCGACAAGTGCTAGCATAAAGGTCGAAAAAAGTGAAAACAACGAGAGCGCAAATAAGCAAAATGAATTTATAAAATACGATATGCACGGCGAAAAAAGCGTCAAATTTGGTCTTGAAGACAACAACGTAAGCCGCCAGATCGGAGCGCTTGCCATGGTAAAAAGCCCGCTTCAAACTATAAATTTAAGGCTTATAAAGGGCAGACTTAGCAAGGACTTCATCACTAAGTGCTCAGCCTGCCACGATGACTATGCAAATGGCATCATCGGACCATCTCTTCTAACAAAGAGCGAGGATGAAATTTTCAAGATGATAAACGCTTATAAAAACAAAGAGAAGGTAAATGTGCTAATGCGTGATCTTGTTAAAGGCATGGATGAGAGTGAGATTAGAAAACTAGCCAAAGAGATAAGCGATTTTAATGCACAATTTAGGAGCAAACAATGAAAATCGGAAAAATCATAACGATCATTTTAGCGGTGCTGATATGCGGCATCATGGTGTTTATGCTAAGCCAAACTCCGCCTAAAAAGGAGAAAGTAGAAGCTAGCATTCAGCCAAAAGTGGAGCAAAATATCTCAAAAGAGCAGTCAAAGTCTAGCGAGGAATTTGCCAGTGAAGATGAGCTAAAAAAGGTAAAAGAGCTAAGCCTAAGCGTGGCTAAGACACAAAATGAAGGCGTTAGTAGGCAGTATCTTACCTCTTGCGCTCCGTGCCACGGCGCAAATGGCAAAGGCATAGTAGCGCCTGACATTACTCATCTAAGCAAAGAAGATCTGCTAAAAAAACTAGCTGATTATAAGGCTGGCAAGGTGCAAAACACGCTTATGAAGGGACTGCTAACAAACGTTAGCGACAGCGATCTAAACAGCCTTGCTGATGAAATTTCTAAATTTAAAAAGTAAAAATGGATAAATATAACGTTCGTGCGACCGTTAGAAACGTAAGCTTTCTAAGCACGCTAATAACGACTACAAAAGATGGCAAAAAGCGCCCAAGCATACGTTTTTGGCGCATTTTCACCATCGTGCTAGTTCATCTTTTGTTTTTGCTCTCATACAGGGTCGATGTGCAAATTTTAGAGGGCGACATCAGCGCTTCTAGGATACTTGGCTTTCACCTAGCAGATGCATTTATGAGCTTGCAAGTCTTTTTGGCAACGCATGAAATTCATGTAAATTTGCTCATCGGCTCGCTTAGCATCTTAGCCTTTTACATCATTTTTGGTGGCAGGGGCTTTTGCTCGTGGGTTTGCCCATATTCGCTTATAAGTGAGATAGCTGAGAAAATACATGAAAATTTGCGCGCCAAAAAGATAGTAAAACCGCGAGTTTTTGACACAAAATGGCGCTATATATTTACCATTTTGTTTTTGGCTCTTAGCTTTGCTAGCTCAAGTCTTGTCTTTGAAATTTTTAACGTCGTTGGGATATTTTCAAGATTTATCATCTATGGCTACTTTCACGCTATCTGGCTAGTTGTGGCTATGCTCGCGGTTGAAATTTTCTTTTCACGCAGGGCATGGTGCAGGTATGTCTGCCCTGTTGGAGCGACCTATTCGCTACTAGCAAAGCCAAATGCGATAAAGGTCAGCTGGGATAAAGAAAAGTGCGATCACTGCTTAGTTTGCACCGATGTTTGCCTAGTGCCACACGTGCTTTTTATGACAAAAAAGGGGGCAAAAACTGATGATAGTAAAAACCTCTTTAGGATAGCAGGGGCTGACTGCACGCTTTGTGGCAGGTGTATCGACGTTTGCCACCAAGATGCGCTTAAATTTGACAACGGCTTTAAGAAACTCATATAAGGAAATTTTTTGATAGATATAAAAGAAGTAACGAAAATTTTTGGCTCGCAAAAGATACTTGATAACGTCAGTCTAAATGTAAAAGCTGGCGAAAAGATAGCGATACTTGGGCAAAATGGAGCTGGCAAAAGCTCGCTCATGCGTATCATCTTGGGCGAGTTTGTGCCAAATAGCGGAAGCGTCGCGATAAATGGTGTAAATACCCTAAAAGATAGAAAAGAGGCGCTAAAGTTTATCTCGTTTGTGCCGCAAACCCCGCCACCACTTAAATTTAGCCTGCGTGAGCTTTGCGAGTTTGTCTGCAAAAGCTCAAATGTCAAATTTGAAGAGATCGAGAAATTTAGCAAGCTTTTAGAGCTTGATCTGCATGCAAATTTAAACAAGTCCTTTTACAAGCTCTCTGGCGGTATGAAGCAAAAGATGCTAATAGCCATCGCATTTGCCAAAGATAGTGAAATTTTGATGTTTGACGAACCAACGGCAAATTTAGATGTAAAAGCAAGGGAGTCTTTTAAAAATTTGCTCGATAATTTCACGCAAAAAAAGACGCTAGTTTTTATCTCGCACCGCATAGATGAGATCGCTCATTTGCTTGATAGATGCGTCTATATGGACCTTGGCAAGATCATCAAAGAAGAAAATTTAAGGAGCAAGAGTGAATAACCTTTTTTTAATAGCAAAACTTGACGTAAAAGAGTCGTTTCGCTCAAGGTGGTTTGCGATCTATGCGCTTCTTTTTTCTGCTTTGATGATAGGATTTTTATTTAGCGGAGTAACCGACTCACGAGTGCTTGGCTTTTCTGGGCTAACAAGGGCGCTACTTTTGTTTATACAAATTTGCGTCATCATCGTGCCGATATTTATCCTCATTTCAACCGTTAGAAGCATAAATCAAGACAGGGACACAAACCTGCTTGAGTACGTGCTAAGCTTTCCGCTAAGCCTTAAAGAGTACTACTTTGGCAAGGCACTTGGACGGACATTTGTCGTTTTTGTGCCACTTTTGTTCTCGCTTTTGCTTTGCGTGGTGGTTGGCTTTATAAAGGGCGTGTCGATACCTTGGGGCGTGCTGGTGCTTTACTTTGGGCTGCTTTTTAGCCTAAGTATCGTCTTTTTGTCGCTTGGCTTTTTCATCTCAAGCCTTATCAAAAATCAAGAAACAGGGCAGGGCGTGGCGTTTTTGCTCTGGCTTATCATGCTAGCTTTTATCGACCTAGCGCTCATTGGGCTGCTTATGCGAAGCTCTGTTGATGAGTACGTCATCTACTCTATCGCGATGCTAAATCCGATCGAGCTTTTTAGGATAGCAGCGCTTAGCCTTTTTGATCCAAATTTAGCAGTTATCGGCACTGCGTCTTACTTTATCTTAGGCACATTTTCAAAAGCGACCTTCGTAGCTTACGCTATCATCTACCCTTTAGTACTTGGCGCGATCTTGCTAGTTTGCGGCTATTTGGGCTTTAGCAAGAGAGATCTTGTTTGATTGTTTTTTGTTAAATAAGAGTTGGCTTTAAATTTAGACGAGGCTTGTATTATTCCACTTGTCCAACAAGAAACCTCCTTTTTGTAATGACCCCCTTTCCCCCAAAGGGGGTTTATCTCTTAAGGAAATTTATGAAAAAATCCATTTTATTTTTAGCCTTTGCCGTTTTATCTCTAAGTGCAAACTGGGATGAAAATATGCAAAACTGCATCAACAAAAGTGACGCAAAAGCTTGCGAGAGCTTTACTAAAAAGCTTTCAAGCGAGTGCGAGAACAAAGATAAAACTTCTTGCTTTTTATATGCTGACATGCTAGGGCGAGGTCTTGGCGTTGAAAAAGATCTGGTTAAATCTTACGAAGTCTTTAAGTCGCTTTGTGAGAACGGCAGCAGTGAAGCTTGCTACGAGCTAGCTACAAAATATCTACAAGGAAACGGCGTAGAGCAGAGTTTTGATCTATCTGCAAATGCCCTTGATAAAGCTTGCAAGATGGGTAGCAAGCGAGCTTGCAACGCCCTAGAGCTTGTGCCTAAGAATTAAAATTTATAAATTCAGTCAAGCTGTCTTTACAAATTTTAAAATTTGTCTCGCGCTTATCAGACTTGACAAAGCTATCTTTGAAAATTTTTAAACTTTCATTCACTCGCAAGAATTGACTACTAAAATTTGGCTTCGCTTGCAGCTAAGCTCAAATTGTCGAGCCGAAATTACTCGTTCATGAAATTTTAAAATTTACTATAAATTCTCTCACATAAAACTCATGCGGCACGACAGTGCTATCGCATGCACTTCTAACGTCGTCGGGGTTAGGGGATCGTTAAGGGGGATAATGGGACGGCCTCGTAACTCGAGTCCCCTTGTCTCCCTTTTGAAAAACAAAACTTTAAATTTTAAAAAAACTTTAATTTACAAATTTTAAATTTTCACTCACTCGCAAGAATTGACTACTAAAATTTGGCTTCGCTTATAGCTTAGCTCAAATTTTAGAGCCGAAATTACTCGTTCATGCAATTTTAAAATTTACTTGACACTTATATGAATTGACGAAGCAAATTTGCAAATTTTAAAACTTTACTCACTCGCCTTAGCAACTTACTAAATTTAGGGCTCATAACTATTCGCCACTAAATTTAGAAGCGTGATATGCTCGCTCATAAATTTTAAAATTTGTTAGAACTTTTGAAAAAATAAATAAAATAACTTTTGAATAAACCACGTTTAATAGTAATAAAAATGAAATTTCAAATGTGATTTTGCTTTCATGCAAAGCATATATTTTTACCATTTTAAAAGAGAAATTTCTTTATAAAATGCCTAAATGTCGCGATTGACTTTAGTATTACGCAGAATTTCTTTTTTATTAACTAAAAATTTCATTAAAATTTATATTTAAATAATAACATTTCATCGTCCTAAACGGGCCCTCCTTTTTGTAGCGGTTAAGACTTTGCTTCCCCCTTTTCTGGCTTCTCCGCACACACAAAGAGGAGTTGTCTCTCTTTTTTTAAATCAAATTTTTTACCTTTCTAAACTCAAATTTCACAAACGACATTTTCTTTTTAAAATTATATTTTGATAATAGTTTTAAAAATTATAAAAGCAAAAATCTTATAAAATTGCGAGCTGTTATCAAGACTAACTTTTAAAAGGTGGCATAAGGGGTGAAATTTTTAAATTTAAAGCTTTTTTACAAGGTGCATGCATATTTGTCGCTTCTCTTTTTTATCCCGCTTGTCGTAGTTTGCTTTAGCGGTGCGATCCTAGTTTATAAAGACGAGTTAAACAGTCTTTTTCGCCCAAATGTCGTAAATGTAAATTTAAACAAAGAAAATTCGAGCAAAAGGATCAGCTTTGATGAGCTAAGAGATATCGTCGCAAACGAACTTAGCGGCTACGAGATGGTTGGCATAAACATCGATGCAAACCATAAAAAATGCGACAAAATCTGGCTAATCGAGCATAACGACAGCAAAAAGGAGTGGAAATTTATCTATTTTGATGCTTTTAGTGGCAAGATAAAGAGCGAGCCACTCACACACGATGAGGGATTTTTCGGGGTTTTGGCACATATTCATGAGGAGCTCTTGCTTGAGAAAAGTGGCAATGTTGTCCTTTTTCTAACAGCTATTTTTACATTTTTTATCTGCATTAGTGGCTTTGTGATCTACCGTAAATTTTGGCTAACTCTGCTTAGACTGCGCGTAAATGGGCTAAACGTTTTCATGAACGACATCCACAAGATAATAGGCATTTTTTGCACGCCAGTTTTGCTGCTCATTTGCATAAGTGGCGCTTGGTGGGAATTTCAGATGGCACGCGCGCCAGAGTTTAAAAATGACTTCGTAATAGACGCAAAAATTTACAACAAAAGTTTATCACTTGATGAGCTGGTGGCGCGAAGCAAAAAGGATATCAAAGGCTTTGAGCCACACTTCATCTCGCTGCCTTTCATGCAAGGGGCAAACATCCGCATCTTTGGCTACGTGATGTGGCAAAGCTTTTTGCATAACGAATACTCGAGCGTGATCACCTACGACAAAGATAGCGGCAAGTTAGTTAGCGTCCTAGACATAAAAAATGCAAATTTAAGCGAGAAAATCCTCTCAGCCTTTAGAAGATCGCACTTTGGAAACTACAACCAAACTACAAAATTTATCTGGTTTATAGTGGGCATCTCGCCGCTAGTTTTGAGTATCTCAGGGCTTTATCTGTGGTTTAGAAAATTTAAAAGGAGAAAAAAATGAAAAAAATTTTACTTAGCTTAGTTGCTTTAAATTTGGCATTGCCTCAAATTTATGCTAGTGAAAATGACAAGGTTTTAGAAGCGGTCGATGTCGTGGAGAGCGAGCGAAGAGATGACGCAAACTACTTTGCAAAAGAGCTTGTAAAGAGCACAACAAGGCTAAATTTAACCTCTCGCCAAACGCCACAGTCGCTAACTGTGCTAACAGAAGCAAGGCTAAAAGATCAAGGTATCAAGGACTATCAAGTGCTTCTTAGAAATATCCCAGGCGTCACGCTAAACAAATGGGACGAGCGCGTATATCCGACGGCTCGTGGCTTTGCGATAGATTATTACTTGCTTGATTCGATGCCTAGCTTTGGTGGCTTTAGTCTTGGTGCAAATGATATGAGCTTGCTACCTTATGAAAGAGTCGAGGTGGTAAAAGGGGCAAATGGCCTACTTGCAGGCGCTGGCAACCCAGCTGCAAGCTTAAATTTCATAAGAAAAAGAGCAGACTCAAAGGAGCTAAAAGGAAATTTTGGCATAAGCGCTGGCTCATACGATAGATACGGCGTAAATGGCGATGTACAAACGCCAGTAAATGAGAGCGGAAGCGTTAGAGCAAGGCTTTCTTTTATGCATGAGAAGTCGCACTCTTATATGGATTATTATAACCGCAAAAATAGCGCGATTTACGGTGTAGTCGATAGCGACATAGGTGATAACTCATGGCTTAGCCTTGGTGCGTTTTATCAAGAGCTAAGACGCCGTGGCGTTAGGTGGGGAGGTATGCCAGCATTTTACACAGATGGCTCTAGGACAAATTTTAGTAAAAATGAAATTTTCTCTCAGCCTTGGACTAGGTGGGATATAAAAACGCTTGATTTCTACGCTGATTTTAAGCACTACTTTGAAAATGAAGCGAGCTTAAATTTAAGCTACTCATTTAGACGGGCAAACACTGACTCAAATTTACTCTACTACGGCGGAGTGGTAAATTTAGATGGCACCGGCAATATGAGTGGTCTTAGCGCCTATGCAAATAAAAGAGAGGAGAACATCCACAACGTCGATGCATACGCAAATATCCCTTACGAGATAGCAAATTTATCCCATGAGTTTGTCTTTGGCGCGATGTATAACAACTATAAAAAAAGTAGCGATAAAGTAAGTAGCTACTGGCTGCAAAGGACCACGCCAGCTGGGCTTGCTTATACGGCAAGAAGCAGGATTGATTTTAAAAACTTACACCTTGATGATCCAAAATTTCCTTACGAAGATCAAAATAACAAAGACAAAACGATACAAAAGGCATTTTATGCGGCAAATAAACTATCAATCACCGATGAGCTTAAATTTTTGCTAGGTGCTAGGGTGAGCTACTACAAATACGAGATCGAAGGCGGCAAAGACAATAGAAATTTCACAAATGAGATCACGCCATATCTTGGCATCACCTACGACATCGGAGCAAACCACACTCTATATGCTAGCTACACGAGCATATTTAAGCCCCAAAACGTAAAGGACGCAAACGACAAATATCTTGATCCTATCCAAGGCAAGGACTATGAGGTGGGCATCAAAGGCGAGTATCTTGACGGGGCACTTCAAGCAAGTCTTGGCGTCTTTAAGATCGTGCAGGATAAGCTTGGTATAGATACTGGCAAGATAAATCCAGCAACAAATGCCAAAATATATGAATCTGGCAAAGGTGTGACAAGCAAGGGCGTCGAGCTAGATCTAAACGGCGAGATCACTAAAAATTTAAGCCTAAGCTTTGGCGCAACGCACTTTAACGCAAAAGATGCTAATGGCGAGAAATACGCCACCGACTCATCAAGAAGCACGGCAAATTTATTTGCAAAGTATGAATTTAGGGACTTTAGAGTAGGGGCTGGAGCTATGTATAAGAGCAAAATTTACACTGGCAAAGGCGCAGGTGAGATCACACAAAAGGGCTACACCTTGGCAAATTTGATGTTTGGATATAAATTTGGTAAAAACTTTGACGTGCAGCTAAATATCGACAATCTCTTTAATAAAAAATACTACGAGGGCATCGGCAAAAACATGATGGTTTATGGCGATCCACGCACCTTTAATCTCAGCTTTAACTACAAGTTTTAGCTAAATTTACTCTAACGCGCCAGCTAAATTTCTAGTTGGCGCCCTTCATTTTTTGCATAGTAGGTGTATAATTTCAAGAAAACTAAGGAATTTGCATTGCTTAAAGTGGAAGTGATATATAAATTTTGTCTTGTTTGCGCTCTTGCTTGTGGGATCTGTCTGCTTGCATTTACTGGGCTAAATTTCGCCATGGGTGATTATAGTGAGTGGATGATGAGCGCGCATAAATTTGCAGGAGCTTTGATCGTTTGTGCCGTGATCTTGCACATTTTTAACCGTAGAAAGAAGCTTGTAAAGCTCATAAATGAGATAATCGACGTCACCACGCACCGCAAAAATCCAACGATCTGTAACATGGAGCGCATCATCGCCTCGCTTGAGCCTTACACTATCAGTGAAATTTCACGCATGCTTGGCTTTGATGAGGCTCTGTTTTGCAAGAGTTTGCGCGAAAATGATGTTAAATTTAATAACGCCAACCAAACCCTGCGCCAGATCGCAAGGCTAAATGATGAGAAGATATTTTTCGTGCTTGTGCTCATCGTCGAGGCCAAATTTGGCAAGAGATTTTGCGGTGCGGTAAGCTGCAGCGTCGGGAGAAAATTTTAGTGCTCACTATGCGCACGCCACCTCTGCTCCTCAAGGTCGATGTGATATAAAAACGTCCTAATGACCTCTTCATCGATCTTTGGATCTTTGTTTAGCTCGCAAAGTGCCTTTCTTTGCTCCTCTAAAATTTCAAAATATCTCTGTCTGGCCTCGTCGCTGATCTCAAAATTTTCGCTCTCAAGCTCGAAATTCCAAACCTCTTCAAGCTTTTGAAATAAAAAATGCTCATCGCCCGTAAATTTCTCTTTTTTAAATTTAAGCGAAGCCTGCGCAAGTGCTTTTTTGATCTTGATCCTTGCAAGCTCATTTGGCATGTGGTCGTTAAAGTCTGGAAATTTTACGCTTTTAATGAGCATTGGCAAGCTTAGCCCCTGAACTACGAGCGTTAGCAAGATCACGACAAATGTTATAAACAAGATGAGGTCTCTGTGCGGAAAGGGCTCGCCCCCAGCCATGGCAGGGATAGAAAGTGCCGCAGCCAGCGAGACTACGCCCCTCATGCCAGCCCAGCCAACGATAAAAGGTGTCGCTTTGCCTGGATTACGATCGTCCGCCACACTGATATAGCGCTTCATAAACATCGTGATATAAACAGCGCCATAAGATGCGATGAGACGGATAACGATGAGCACAGCAGTGACCAAAATGCCGTAAGAGATCGCCTCAAAGAGCGAGACGCCGCTACGCTTAAGGCCTGATAAAATTTCAGGCAGATCAAGGCCGATCATGGTAAAAGCAAGGCCGTTTAGTAAGAAAATGAAGTTGTTCCAAACGGGCACCGCGTGGATCCTTGTTGAAGCGGTGAAAATTTCATTTTTCTTAGTCGAGAGATAAAGTCCGCCACAAACCACCGCCAAAACGCCGCTAGCGCCAAGCTCCTCAGCCAAGATATACATGATATAAGGCGTCGTGATCGTCATTATCGTGTCGCTGTTTTCATCAGTTGGCAAAATTTTGTGTAAAAAATAAGCCGCAAGTGCCACCACAAGACCTGCCAAAACACCACCAGCCACCATCCATAAAAAGGTCGTTGCGGCCTTATACCATACAAACTGCCCAGTCGTGACCGCAACTGCGGCGAAGCGAAAGATGATGAGCGAGGAGGCGTCATTTAAAAGGCTCTCGCCCTCCAAAATAGCGCTGATCCTGCGCGGGGCTTTGACAAATTTAAGGATAGCTGCCGTACTCACCGCGTCTGGTGGCGAGACGATGGCTCCTAGCATGAAGCCAAGGGCGAGCGAGAAGCCAGGGATCACTAAATTTGCTATCACTGCAACTGCTGCTGCGCTTATGAAAACCACGATAAAGGCAAAACTGCCGATCATACGGCGCCATTTAAAGAGCTCTTTTAGCGAGTTTGCCCACGCGGCCTCGTAAAGAAGTGGCGGTAAAAATATGATGAAAATAAGCTCAGGATCGATCTTGATGCTTGGTAAATTTGGCACAAAGCTAATGGCAAGCCCACCAAGGACTAATAGCACCGGATAGGCAACCTTTAGGCGGTTTGATACCATCACCAAAGCGATGATGATAGCTAGCAGTGCAAAAAATAGCAGCAAATGTTCGATCATTTTGATCCTTTAAATTTCTTTTTGTATTGGGGCAATAGAATAAATTTTGTCAAATTTATGGCGGGCAGAGAGAGATTCGAACTCTCGGTGAGTTGCCCCACACACGCGTTCCAGGCGTGCTCCTTAAACCGCTCGGACATCTACCCAAGAAGAAGGTGATTATATCTTCATTTGCTTAATGCTTGGCTTTTAGAGCTTTAGCCCCAAGATAACGACATCTTTATACTCGCCATCCATCAGGCAAACGCCAGGCAGTTCGCCCCATTTTTCAAAGCCAAATTTCAAAAATAGCCCAAGGCTCGCTTCGTTTTTGCTAAAGATTAGCGCGATGATGTTTTTTAAATTTAGCCCTCTAGCTTCATTTAGGCTGTGGGCTAAAAGCTGCTTGCCGATACCCTTTTTAAGGGCTTTTTTAGCGACATAGATGCTTATCTCTACGCTTATATCGTAAGCGATCTTGGGACTAAAGTCACTTAGCGAGCAGTAGCCTAAAATTTCATCATTTTCTTTGTAGATAAAGATAGGGCGCGAGCCGCTGTGGGCGTTAAACCAAGGCTCTCGCTCCTTTGTGCTAACTGGCTGCATATCAGCAGTCGCACTTCTTTCTAGTATGTAGTCATTATAAATTTGCGTGATCGCTTCAAGGTCGCTTAAATTTGCTCGCTCGATCAAGCCTAACCTTTTTTGGCTGCTTGATATACTGGCTCAAGCTTTGCTGCGACCTCTTTTAGGTCTTTGATCCTGCTCTCGTTTGATGGGTGTGTGCTTAGAATTTCAGGTATTTTACCGACATTCATCTTGCTCATCTTGACCCAAACTTCGATCGCCTCTTTTGGATCGTATCCCGCTCTTGCCATCAGCTCAGTGCCGATGCGATCGGCCTCGGTCTCGTGTGAGCGAGAAAATGGCATTGAGATGGTGTATTGCGTTGCTAAACCTAACGCACTTGCTCCAAGATCGCCAAGTCCTGTGGCGGTTGCGACTGCGAAGATGCCGATGTTTTTGAGTTGGTCGGTGCTCGCTTGCTCCCTGCTGTGCTCTCTAAGCGCGTGGGCGATCTCGTGACCCATGACCGCTGCTAGCTGTGCATCTGTCAAATTTAGCTTTTTAATAATACCGCTATAAACGACGATCCTGCCACCTGGCATACACCAAGCATTTAGCGTATCTTCGTTGATAACATTTACTTGCCACTTCCATTTTAGGGCATCCTCTCTGAAAACGCCAGTTTGCGCGATCAGTTTTTTTGCAATATCTTGAACCCTTTTTGTGAGGATCGGATCGACGTTTAGCTCGCCCTTGCTTCTAGCAGCTGTTAGTGTCTTGACGTAAGCCTGAGCCGAGCTTTGCTCCATCGCTTCAGAAGATACTAGCATGAACTGCTTGCGATCTGCGCCCACGACGCCTGACTTTGTGACGCTCGTGCAGCCTGTGATAAGCATGCTAGCTGTTAATAACGTAAGTAAAAATTTTTTCATTTTCATCCTTTTTGGATTAAAATTTGGCGTATTATAGCCTGAGTTGGATATGCATTGTTAAACGAGGGGTGAAATTTAAATTTTTCGATTTCAAAAATAGAAATTTACTACTTTTGCAAATTTTAAACTTTCACTCACCCCTAAGAATTAACTACTAAAATTACTCGAAATTTATCTGAATATAAACCGCATGCGGCACGATAGTGCCATTGCATGCACCTCTAACGTGCGAGGGGATTGGGGGGATTTTAAAAGGGGGATAAGGGGACGGCCTTGTAACTCGAGTCCCCTTGTCTCCCTTTTGAATAAAAAGAAATTTACAAATTTAATCAAGCTATTCTTACAAATTTTAAAATCCCATTCACTCGCAAGAATTGGCTACTAAAATTTGGCTTCGCTTATAGCTTAGCTCAAATTTTAGAGCCGAAATTACTCGTTCATGAAATTTTAAAATTTACTTGATACTTATATGCCTGACAAAGCAAATTTGCAAAATTTAAATTTCACTCATTCGCTTAGTAGCTACAAATTTCAGTTCTAGTTACTGCTTATCACTAAATTTGGTATCTTTATATGTTTGTCTATAAATTTTAAAATTTTCTGGACGCTCTTGTACAAAAAAACGCCTTTTCACTATTCTAATTTTATTGTCCAAATTTATATTTCTCTCAAATTCTCTCAAACGCTTATTGACCGATCTTAGCTCCGTTATCGTTGTCCAGTTATCGATAAAGACGCTAAAGCTCTCTCTGACCTGTGAGAAGGCGTTGCTAGCTTGCACGAGGACGCCAAGCGTAATGACGCCGCTAAATAGGCCATTACCCATGATGATGTAAGGCACGATGACAAGAATTTGCGAAAACGAGATGAGCCAAAGATTAAAGTAGCCGTAGTGCAAAAAGAGCTTGTAGTAGTTTAGCTTGACCCCTGTAAAAAGCTCTAGCATGACGTTTGGCTGGCAAAATTTGAGCTTATCATCCTCGCCATAAACTAGCTCTTTTCTAAACGCCGCCTCTGCTTTTTGGTTGTTATACTCAAGATGTGGTAGCTTTATACCTACAAACCACGATACGATGAGGCCTCCGATGCTAATTAGTAGAGCGATATAAACTAGCGAGCCATTGATATCTTTGATGTAAGGTAGGCTCACACTCTTGCTTAGCTCCCAAAGTACCGGTATAAAGGCGATGAGCGTCATAAACGCCTTTAAAACCTGTACGCCAAGGCTCTCCATGATCTTAGCAAAGCGGTAGACATCCTCTTGGATACGCTGTGAGCTACCCTCGATGTCATTTTGACAGTTTCGCCAAAATTTGAGGTATTTAAAGGTCATCGCCTCCCTCCAGCGAAAGACCCAGTGGCTCGCAAAGAACGATATCACCGTATAGGTCACGACGTATGGCATGGCGATCTTTATGAAATTTAATATCTCGCGCCAAAACTCATCTACTTTGTGATCCTTTGAGTTTTGCATGATGTCGTAGAAATTTTTATACCACTCGTTGATGCGAACGTTAAGATGCGTTTGATAGACAAGCAGCAAGATGATAAATATCGCTCCACCGTAAGCCCAAAGCGCCCATTTTTTGTCTTTGAAAAATGATGAAAACATAAAGTGCCTTTTGTAAATTTTGGCAATTATAGCAGGCAAGGTTTAAGCATTTATATAAAATTTAAAACCAAACTATATCATTTTGCAAATTTTAACGTAAAGGAAAATGATGAAGAAATTTACATTTTTAGCTCTTAGTCTTTGTGCGACCTTGGCGCTTGCGGCCGATATGAAGGTCTATAAAAGCCCAACTTGTGGTTGTTGTGGCAACTGGGCCAATGCTATGCAAAAAGCTGGCTTTAGCGAAGAGACCATAAAAGTAGATGATATGGTCAAGGTTAAAAAAGAATTTCACGTGCCACTAGAGCTTTCAAGCTGCCACACAGCTATCGTTGATGGCTACGTCATCGAGGGTCACGTGCCAGCTGATGAGGTCAAGCGCCTGCTGGAGCTTAAACCAAAAGATGCCGTTGGTATCGCAGTGCCTGGCATGCCTATGGAGAGTCAGGGCATGGAGCAAGGCGGCAAAGCCGAGCAATACGACGTCATACTCTTTAAAAAAGATGGCTCGCAAGAGGTCTTTGCTACTTACATCGGCTCTAAAAAGCTAAAATAACTTCAAATTTAGACTTAGCTCGTCTTTTGATGGGCTAAGTTAAAAAGAAATTCCTTTGCTAATGGCGATGATGCAGAGCAAAAAGGCTATTGGCACATAGATAAATTTACCCACAAAATACCAAAATGAGCCGTAAGTTTTATTTGCTCCTGAATTTACCTCGTCTAAAATTTCATCTTTTTTAATGATCCAAAACCAAGATATTGCGCCGATGACTGCGCCGATTGGGATGATGTAGATAGAGACAAAGTCCATCCAAGGTCCCCAGCTGCTAATAGGCTCCATAAACGCTCCAAAGCCAAAGCAAACCACGCAAAGTAGCACAAGCACCCAAAATCTACTAAGGCGTGGGAATTTATGCATAAGTGACTCAGCGACCACCTCAAACATATTTTGAAGCGAGGTGATGCCTCCAAAGATGACTGCAGTAAATAGTATGATCGCAAAAATTTGACCGCCGATCATATTTTGTAAAATTTTAGGAAGCGTTACGAAAAGTAGCTTTGGACCCTCAGCTGGATCCATAGCGTAGGCAAAGACCGCTGGGATCATAACAAGCGCTGCAACAAGCGCTGCAAGCGTGTCAAAAAATGCCGTAGTTTTGGCGCTTTCTACGATGTCTTCATCTTTTGAAAGATATGCTCCATAAACTATCATGCCAGAACCCGTGATAGAGAGCGAGAAAAAGGCTTGACCCATCGCAGTTACCCATACCATCGGATCTTCAAGCTTGCTAAAGTCAGGGATAAATAGAAATTTATACCCCTCAAGTGCGTTTGGCAGCATCGCGACATTTATAGCCAAAATGGCAAATAGCACAAAAAATAGCGGCATCATTATTTTGTTAGTCTTTTCGATGCTTTTTGCTCCAAAAAATAGCGTAAGAAGCGTGCCAATAATGACTATGAAGTGATATGGCAGGACTGAGTACTCATGAAGCGCAAATGAATTAAACCAAACATTTGTATCAACGCTCATAAATGAGCCAGTAAGCGCCTGAGTAAGGGCCTTTAGCACGTAAGCGATGATGACAGCGTAGCCGATGGCTATACAAAGCGAGCCAGCCAGCGGTAGCCAACCGACGATACTGCCGATGACGCCTAAATTTCTACTTTGCCAAGCAAATTTATATGATCCTAGCGTGCCAGTCTTTGCTCGCCTGCCGATCGCATACTCAGCGCTTAAGCCAACGTAAGAAAAAAGCGCCACAAAAAAGATGTAGATGAGTAAAAATGCTCCGCCGCCATTTGTGCCAAGCTTGTAAGGAAAGCCCCAAACATTTGCCATACCAACGGCTGAACCAACTGAGGCTAGTATAAACGCCCAGCGTGATGAAAAATTCTTTTTGCTCATTGTAAAATCCATAAATTTAGTGATGAAAATAATGTTACCAAAATATGATTTAAGAACTTTTTATAAAATTTAAATTTAAGAAACGTTGTTACTTTTGGGTGTGGCTAATTTGACCGCTAAATATAAATTCGCTATAATCAGCCAAAATTTTTAACTCTTAAGGATCATAATTGTACCCCAGTAGCGATAACTCGCTTTTAATGGTAATACTTGCCATTATATTCATTTTACTAAACGCATTTTTTGTTTTGTCGGAATTTTCCCTTGTCAAGGTTCGCAAGTCTAGGCTTGAAGAGCTTATCAAAGAGAAAAAGCCAAACGCCCAGCTTGCTTTTGAGATGTCAAACAAGCTTGATACCTATCTTAGCGCCACTCAGCTTGGCATCACGCTAAGCTCACTTGCTCTTGGTTGGATCGGTGAGCCAGCAGTCGCAAGGCTCATAGAAGCCCCACTTAAAAATGTTTTTAATCTTAGCGATATCTTAGTTCATACAGTCGGCTTTGCGATCGCATTTACGCTTATCACGCTACTTCACGTTGTTATGGGCGAGCTTGTGCCAAAGTCAGTCGCCATAGCCAAATCAGAATCAGCAGTGCTTAAAATCGCTCGTCCGCTTCACTTTTTCTGGATACTTTTTTCGCCTATCATAAAGCTTTTTGATATCCTAGCTACATTTGGACTTAAAATTTTAGGCATCCAGCCAGCAAAAGAGAATGAGCTAGCACACTCTGAAGAGGAGATCAAGATCATCGTTGGCGAGAGCTTAAAGGGCGGTGTGCTTGATAGTTTTGAGACTGAGCTTATCAAAAATGCAGTTGATTTTAGTGACACGGTCGCAAAAGAGATCATGACGCCAAGACGCGATATGATCTGCATAAATAAGCAAAAGAGCTTTGAAGAGAATTTACAAGTCGTTTTTGAGTCAAAATATACTCGCTACCCTTATATAGACGGCTCAAAAGATATTATTTTGGGCATGATACACATTAGAGATATCTTGCAGCTACACTTTAGCGAGGAAAAAGAGAAGAGCTTTGACGCGATCGTGCGTAAATTTGTCATCGTGCCTGAGAGCCTTTCTATCTCAAAGGTACTTGTGATGATGAATAAAGAGCAAATTTCAGCTGCGCTTGTCGTCGATGAGTATGGCGGCACGGCTGGACTTCTTACGATGGAGGATATCATGGAGGAGGTGCTTGGCGACTTTAACGACGAGCACGATGAGGTCGATCAGCACTATAAAAAGATAAATGAAAACATTTATGAATTTCAAGGCAGATACGATCTAGAGAGCGTTGAAGAGGTCCTTGGCATAAGCTTTGATGAAGAGACCGATCAAGTAACGATCGGCGGATATGTTTTTAATCTCATCGGTCGTTTGCCAGTTGTGGGCGACAAAATCGAGGATGAAAACTGCTACTACGAGGTGAGAAAGATGGATGGAGCTAGCATCTCACGCGTAAAAGTTAGAAAAAAGATAAAAGAAGAAGAGGAGCCTGCTCAGGCTTAGTTTATAAATTTAATGGCTTTTTTGGCCATTAAATTTAACCTCGCAAAATCATAAAAAATAGAGCAAATTTTTAAGTAGCATAAAGGCTCTAAGCCCTTAAATTTAACTTTTAAACCACAAAATTTAAAGCGACACCACCTTTTAAATAGCTCTCTAAAAACA
This sequence comes from Campylobacter concisus, assembly GCF_902460895.1. Classification (GTDB taxonomy): domain Bacteria; phylum Campylobacterota; class Campylobacteria; order Campylobacterales; family Campylobacteraceae; genus Campylobacter_A; species Campylobacter_A concisus_BC. Next base: position 532,681 of record NZ_CABPVL010000004.1, read on the forward strand.
TCATCATCACCTTTTTCGTAAATTTGGTTATAAATTTTAAAATGGCTTGCTAGTTTTAAATTTATTATCTGCTTGCAAAAGTAGCCATTTGAGCGATCTTGCTTGTAATATTTAAATTTACTAAAACTAGTTAGCTTTGGCCGGGGTCTCAATGCTACAAATTTCGTCATAAATTTCTCTATCACGCTCATCTAGGCTGCAACAAGAGAGTCAAATTTTCTTTTGTTAAACCTTAAACAACGCCTCTTAATAGCTCTTTTATAGCCAAATTTGCTTATCTATTTTTATGTGTAAATTTATCTTGATAAAAGCGTGCTAGATCTTTGCCGTATTTTAATGCTAGCTCATAGTAGGGCATGTCCGGGTCCTCGCCTATCATCTCATAGAGCTTTTTACGAAGCTCTGGCAAAAGGCGAAGATCGCTATAATCTATCCTTTCTTTATATGCTGGCAAACCTTGTAAAAGCAGGGCATTTGAGTAGTTTATGCCGCCAGTTTTGCTGCCAGTAATGTTAAATTCATTCTCGTATTGCGCGCGAGTTAAGCTTGTTGGTATGCTAAGCTCTCCTCGTTCTAGGCAAATTTTATCATTGCTACTGATGAGATACTCTGGAAATTCTAACTCTTGGTAGTTGATATCTTCGTGATCATAATAGACCCACTTTATGCCGTCTTCATTTTTGCGGTTGAAACTGCTTTTGTAGATGAAGCTACCTGGGATTATAAATTCACGGCTTTTTAGCACTGGCGTATCTGCTATATCTTTATAAACAGCAACCAAGTAGCAGTCACTAAAAAAATCAAGCGGCCAAAGAAGACCCTCATTCGCTCGCTTTACAAGGCGGTTTTTAATATCAACTAAGATTTTGCCAAAGAAATATCTCTTGTAGTAGTCATTATAGACGTAAAATATGTCGCCTTCTTTGAGCTTTGTCTTATCTGGCATTTTATAAATTTAGCTCTTCCAGATGTTTTTATTTAGCTCCAGATCACGCACGATCTCCACAAAGTCGCTGATACTCGAGATGTAGTTTTGCACGCTCTCGTTGCTGTTTATCGGTTTTTTAAGATCAGGCTCAAAGCTATCCTTTCTAAGATCGATCGCGATGAAAATTTCATTTTTTAAAAACACTGCCGAGAGTGGGGCGTTAAATTTAGTTCTTAGAGTGGTTAAATTTTCCATCAGCTTTGGCGTTAGAGCGTATCTAGCTGCGATCTGATCGGTCGTGTAGGTTTTAAAGAGCTCGTTAAATTTAGGGTTATCCATCACTGCTTGCTCGCCCTCGCTTCTTAGATCAGATGTTCGCTTTTTGTCGCAGACATAGATCGTGGCGTTTAGCTCTTTTTTAAACTCAGCCTTTAGCAAAATGCCTTGAAATTTCACCGTTGTGGTGGTGCGTTTCTCGCCTTGCGTCTCTTTTGCCGCATAAAAATCGCAAAGCTTAAACTGCGTGTTATCGATCTGTCCGTAGATCATATCTTCTGCGTAGTGTCTATTTACATCGGCGTCATAAATTTTTAAAAAATCATCCAAACTTAGTCCGCCATTTGCGCTGAAATTTAGACCATAGTTTTTTACGATGACGCCAACTACTTTTTGTTTAAATTTTGCTATAAGCTCGTTTTTTAGCCCATTTATCGTCTTGCCAAGATAAAAAACTCCGCCGATTAGCAAAAAGAAAAATAAATTTCCAAGGTGCAGTGATGCTAAAAAACCAGTTGCAACTATGATGCCAAGAAAGCCATAAGCGATCATTTTAAAGGCTTTTTGCCCCATGGCAAGGCGCTCTTTTTCAAGCTCGTCAAGGTCGCTTAGATCGATGCCTTTTAGTTCGTCTGCTTGCATTTTTTATGCCTTATTTTTTGAAAAGATCACCGACGTTTGGAGCAGCTGCTTCATTTTCAGGGATGTCAAAAAATACATCTTTATGAAAGCCAAAGATTGAAGCTACGATGTTTGAAGGAAACATCTGTGTGGCGTTATTGTAAATTTCAACAGCTGAGTTGTAAGCACGTCTGGCAGCTGAAATTTGCTCTTCGACCTCGTTTAGTGTGCTTTGGATATGAAGTAAATTTTGATTTGCTTTTAGGTCTGGGTAGTTTTCTACGCTCACTCTTAGACCATTTAGTAGGCTTGAAATTTTGTTATTTAGCTCAAATTTCTCCTCATTTGTAGAGGCGCTTCTAGCACTCTCTCTAAGGGCAGTGATGTTTTCTAGCAGGCTCTTTTCATGCACCATGTACTCTTTTGCAGTAGCTACTAAATTTGGTATGAGGTCATATCTTCTTTTTAGCTGCGCGTCGATGCCAGCCTCCACGCTTTTTACCTGGTTTTGCTTTGCAACAAGCGAGTTGTAAAGGCTGATGAAAAAGACAAAAATGACTGCGACAACAAGTATCACGATGACTAACGAATTCATAACTTTTCCTTTGAAATTTAAGTTTGTTGTAGTTTATCCAAAGTTGCTTAAGAGTATTTAAACACCGAGGTTGGGTGATTAAATTTAATATTATAATTTAATCTTAAATTTTACATATAATTTATATAATTAAAAATTGTTTTTTACGAGGAGGATAAATGAGAACGGTAAACGTAAAAGATATAAAAGAGACTGTTGCAAAGCTTTGCAAACAAGCCTGTTACGTCGTTACGCCAGATCTAAAGGCTGCTTTTACAAAAGCACAAACCACTGAGAGCTCATCTCTTGGTAAGGATATCTTGGGCAAAATTTTACAAAATGCCAAGCTTTCAGAAGAGGGCGTTGCGCCTATTTGCCAAGATACGGGCATGACGGTTGTCTTTGTCGAGATCGGTCAGGACGTGCATATAGAAGGCGGTTACATCGAAGATGCGATAAATGAGGGCGTTGCAAAAGGCTACACTGAGGGCTATCTTAGAAAATCAGTCGTTGCTGAGCCACTTTTTGAGAGAAAAAATACCACAAACAACACTCCAGCGGTCATCCACACTAGGATCGTCCCAGGCGATAAGCTAAAGATAAAAGTCGCTCCAAAAGGCTTTGGTAGTGAAAACAAGTCAATACTAAAAATGCTTGTGCCAGCTGATGGCATAGAGGGCGTTAAAAAGGTATTTTTAGAGGCTGTAAAATACGCTGGACCAAACGCTTGCCCTCCAATGACAATAGGCGTTGGCATAGGCGGCACCATGGATAAAGCTGCACTTCTAGCCAAGCAAGCCGCAGTTCGTCCAGTAGATAGCAAAAATGCTGATGCAAGATATGCAAAACTCGAAGATGAGCTTCTTGAGCTTGCTAGCAAAACAGGCGTCGGACCTCAAGGGCTTGGTGGCGATACAACTGCCATAAAAGTAAATGTCGAGTGGTATCCAACTCACATCGCAGGCCTACCAGTAGCCATAAATATCAACTGCCACGCTGCACGCCACGCAGACGCCGAGCTTTAAGGAGATAACATGTCAGAAGTAAAAAGAATAACAGCACCATTTGATAAAGAGGTGGTAAAAAGCCTAAAAGCAGGTGACAATGTCCTAATCTCAGGCACTATCATCGCAGCTCGTGACGCCGCTCACAAGGCGCTAACAGAGGCTCTAGCACGTGGCGAGAAGCTACCAGTTGAGCTAAAAGGCGAGACTATCTACTACGTCGGACCAACACCAGCTAAACCAAACCAAGCTATCGGCGCAGCAGGCCCAACAACAAGCGGTAGAATGGACAAATACACACCAACTATGATAAACGAAGTTGGCATAAATGGCATGATCGGCAAGGGATATCGCAATGATGCGGTGGTTGATGCGATGAAAAAATCATGCTGTGTTTATATGGTCGCTATCGGCGGTATCGGAGCGGTCATTAGCCAAAGTATCAAAAAATATGAAGTACTAGCCTATCCAGAGCTAGGACCAGAGGCAGTCGCAAGGCTCACAGTAGAGGACTTCCCAGCGATAGTCGCTATCGACTGCGAGGGCAATAACTTCTACGAAGTCGGCCAAGCACCTTACAAAAAAATCTAAATTTGATCCGCTAGCTTTGGGGCTAGCGGAATTTACCCCTAAAATGAAAACTTTTTGCAACGACCAAGCAAAGCCACTACTTAAATTTTTCACCAAAACCAAAAGCGAGCTAGTAAATTTAAAGCTAAAGCAAATTTTAAACGAGGGCTTTATCTCAAAACCACAGGGGATATTTTTAAAAGCTGCCATAAGAAAAAGGCAGAAATTTGAAGAAAATAAGACGCAAAATGAGTGGTCGATAAATGAGATAGTAGTTTTTGAAAGCGAGTATGAAAGCTGCGAGGAGTATTTTAGCGACGTGGGGTCGTTTGTAGTGAAGCTAGCTGATAAATTTAGAACAAGTGGCATTAGCGAGGAGATAGTGCTTGCTGTTTCGTTTCAGGCGCTGCAGTTTATCACGCTGGATAGCGAGGAGTTTAAATTTATATACGAAGACTACGATGAGAGCACAAACTCCGCTCACATTAAAATTTACGCCAAAAGAGAAAATGACGAAATTTTACTATATAAAGATAGGATAGGGGGCTACAAAACTGAGGCGCTAATCGTTTTCGAGGTGGCTAGTAGTAGCCAAGACACATAGTCTCAGTCAGTTTTATGCGCTTTTCAAAGGGCGCTGGCGAGAAAAATTTGCACTTTTCTATATAAATTCTATACGAGTAGCTAAGCTTAAAATCATCATAAAATTTCTTTAAATTTAAAAATTTGATGCCGCAAATTTCATGAAATTCAAAAAGCTCATAAATTTTCGAGCCATTTTTCGCCACGAGGTGTGAAGGGGCGAGTGAGGTAAATGAGCAAAAAACGCCAGTTGGCACAAGACCATTTAAGGGCGTGCAAGCTTGTAAAGCGCTTGCAAATTTCTCTGGGACGCTCTTTTTTCTAATAAAAACGATGCGCGAGTTTTCAAATTTAGCGCTGATCGCATTTTTCCAAAAGAGGTAGGCATTTGATGAGATGCCTGCGTTTTTGGCAAGCTGCGCACCAAGTACGTAGTCATCTAAAAATTCGTTTGGTGCAAGGGTTATTTGCATCTTTGTCCTTTTGAAATTTTGCTCATTATAGCCTTTGGCGCCTAAAAATTTAGAAATTTATAGTAGGATTTTGCCAAATTTTAAAGGAGAAGATATGAAAAAACAAATTTCAACAAAAAACGCCCCACAAGCGATCGGACCATATTCTCAGGCGATTAGCGCGAATGGATTTTTATTTATCTCAGGTCAGCTTGGCGTCACACCAGCAGGCGAGTTTGCAGGCAGTAGCGTAGAGGCTCAAGCGCAGCAGTCACTTACAAATTTACAAAACATTTTGGCTGAGGCTGGACTTAGTTTTGATAATGTCGTAAAGACTACGATCTTTTTAGCAGATATGGCAGATTTTGCTAAAGTAAATGTCACATACGCTAAATTTTTCAAAGAGCCATATCCTGCTAGAAGCACGGTAGCTGTGAAGACTTTGCCAAAAGATGCACTTGTAGAAATTGAGGTTATCGCAGCACAATAATGTCACAACTGTACCCAAGTACAATATACAAAGAGGATTAAAATGTCTTAAAATTACGTAAAAATTTATTTTACGATAAGGATAGACATGCAAACTCAAGTAGGAGTAATCAAACAAATCTCAGGCTTAGTAGTAGCTGTAGATCAAAATGGCGTTAGCCGCGTTTTAAAAGTTGGCGACGCTTTATATCTTGGGGAGGTTGTAAAGACCTCTTCAGCTTCTTCTAAAGCCGTAGTTTCAATGGATAATGGCAAAGACGTCACCATCTTGGGTGATGAGTCGTTAAAGCTTGACGAAAATGTAGCCGCAGGACAAAAACCAAATACCGTAGCAGATGTTAGTGACTTGCAAAAGGCGTTGTTAAACGGCGAGGATCTAACAAAACTAGAGGAGACTGCCGCTGGTGGTAACGCAGCCGCAGCTGGTGGTGGAGATGGCGTTAGCCTTGGTGCGGCGTCGTTTGATGAGGGCGGTCACTACTCAAATATCAATGAAAATTTCCGCTCTATAGGCGATCTAAACAGCGCAAGAGGTGCTGAGAGGATAGGCGGCGTAAGCGGCGCAGCCGATAATGCTGGTGGTGACGCTGGTTTTGTAGATACTACTATCCCAACAGTAACTCTAGACCCAATTAACAACACTTCAACAGTAGTAACTGGTAAGGTTCCAAACCCTGATCCAAATACCACTGTAATTGTTGAAATTCCTGGTCATACCCCAGTTACAGTTCCAGTAAATCCTGATGGTACATTTAGTGTTCCTACACCAAATAATGAACCACTAAAACCAGGTACTGAGGTAAAAGTTACTCCAAAAGATGATGCAGGCAATGGTACTCCAGTTACTACTCCAGTATCAGACGTAACTATCCCAACAGTAACTCTAGACCCAATTAACAACACTTCAACAGTAGTAACTGGTAAGGTTCCAAACCCTGATCCAAATACCACTGTAATTGTTGAAATTCCTGGTCATACCCCAGTTACAGTTCCAGTAAATCCTGATGGTACATTTAGTGTTCCTACACCAAATAATGAACCACTAAAACCAGGTACTGAGGTAAAAGTTACTCCAAAAGATGATGCAGGCAATGGTACACCAGTTACTACTCCAGTATCAGACGTAACTATCCCAACAGTAACTCTAGACCCAATTAACAACACTTCAACAGTAGTAACTGGTAAGGTTCCAAACCCAGATCCAAATACCACTGTAATTGTTGAAATTCCTGGTCATACCCCAGTTACAGTTCCAGTAAATCCTGATGGTACATTTAGTGTTCCTACACCAAATAATGAACCACTAAAACCAGGTACTGAGGTAAAAGTTACTCCAAAAGATGATGCAGGCAATGGTACTCCAGCTACTACTCCAGTATCAGACGTAACTATCCCAACAGTAACTCTAGATCCAATTAACAACACTTCAACAGTAGTAACTGGTAAGGTTCCAAACCCAGATCCAAATACCACTGTAATTGTTGAAATTCCTGGTCATACCCCAGTTACAGTTCCAGTAAATCCTGATGGTACATTTAGTGTTCCTACACCAAATAATGAACCACTAAAACCAGGTACTGAGGTAAAAGTTACTCCAAAAGATGATGCAGGCAATGGTACACCAGTTACTACTCCAG
>NZ_CABPVL010000005.1:0-1648 GCF_902460895.1 Campylobacter concisus
CAGCTTGAGTTTATATTTAGGGTATTTATAATAGAAGCAAATCTAGATGTGAAAAAGCTAAGGATAGGTAAGGTTACGCCATAAAGAGATCTATTGCTTTGATGCTCAACCATCTTGTAGGTTAATTTACTAAGCTCATAGAACAAAAAGCATCCGTTTGCCTTTTTGAGTGCAGCCTTTGGGTCACTTAGATCAACTATGCTTAGTATAAAAAGAAATATTTGTTTTAATAAAAACTCTCCGCTTTCTTTATTTAACTCGCTTAAATTCTTATCTAACTCTCTAAAACACTCTTCAATACTTTTTTCAAATTTAGCTCCATCTAGCCCCTCGCTAGATATCAAAGAGCTAGCATCACTTAGCAGATCATTTTTTAAGGTATTTAGGCACTCTTTTACGATATCTTTGGCGTCATCATAGTTGGATACTATTATAAATACCCTAAATATAAACTCAAGCTGCAATGTATTAGTATTTAAGCAAGATAAATCCTCTAATTCTGGCTTTTTTATAGACTTTACCCATCTAAATTTAGACTATATCTACTTTAGAGACGACAATAACCTAAATGAGGTTAATTGCAATGCAGATGAGGGATATAGTGTGTTTGGTCATTTAGATGATCTGTCGGTATTTGATCACACTAAGGATGTTTGCTCTTATGATATAGTAAATAAAAACTTAGGCTTTGGCTCTAGTGATGATACGCTCTTTAAAAGACTAAAGGATCAAATAAAAGGACTAAATGCAAATTTAAATTTTATCTGTGCTTCAAATTTCAACTCTATAAAACTAGCCAATCTAATAGCAAACAAGTCCGATAAAAATGGCTCATCTGCAAACGATGAGATGAACAGCAAAGATTTTTCAAATTTAAATAAAAACTATGTAGTCCTCTCAAACTCACCTTTTAGATCAAGTGCAGGTCTTAGAGAAGAAGTAATAAGTAAATGCCTAGATCAAGTGATAGAAGACGAGCTAAATAGACCCAACAAATCCAACCTTGTAAAACAAAAATTCACCGATATAAAGACCCTAAGTCCTATTAAGGACTACAGCCAGTACAGCATAAACATCAATAAGGAAAACAATAAATCAACTCTTGTTTTAAATTTATCCCCATTTGCAAGGATAGATAAAAAATATATAGACAACATAGAGCAAAAAAGGGAAGAATTTAAAGAGATCGCCTATCAAGATGACACTAACTATCTTGATAATTACACCAAATACGAAGAGTTATTTAAGACAAATTTCTCTCACGTAAATGCTTATGCTAAGCAGCCAAATGATATGGAGAAGATCAAAAAAAGTGAAGAGGAGTATATGAAAAAGGTAACTCTCTCTTTTAAAGCAGTGTTTGATAAGGTAAATGAAAACGCCTTAAACAGAAGAGAGACTGAAGCATATAACAATAGTAGTATCTCAAGCCAAATCATAGATGATATAAAAAATGGCTCATCAACTGCAGATGAGTACTACCCACAAATGCAACGTATAATACAAACCCTCCCAAAACGCTACTCTTTCATAGAGGCACTATCTCTTGGCGTAGCTTACTTTATAATAACTAAAAGCTATTCAAAAAAAATGATAAAGAAAAGCATTAAAGATGGTGATGAATATATAGTAATAGAAGATGATGAAA
>NZ_CABPVL010000005.1:3063-4946 GCF_902460895.1 Campylobacter concisus
ATAAGTAGTGGAGGACTAGACTATAACTCATTTATATACTACGACATAGACCACAAGAAAAACAAACTATCTTTTAACCTAGCCTCTAAACTAGCACTAAATAACCTTAGTGCTTATCTATGCTTAGATGAGCTAAGAGGATCTGGTAATGAGATAGATGCAAGGTATTTTAACTATGCTAGAAGTAGATATACTGAATCTGATGTAGAGATAAGGGAGTTAAATTTAGATGTGAAAGAGGAGAAAGAGATATACAATAATTACAAGGATGGCGCATTGCCAAATAAAGCAGCAGGCAAACCAAAATATCCGATAGATGCCTATCAAGAGGCTGCAAATATTATATATAAGCTTAGACTAGGAATTTTTAACACCAACTATGACAATACTCACCGCAACCTATCAAGAGATCTAGTAGAAGCTCTTGATACTATTGGCAACAATAACATAAAGGGTATATATGTGGGGTGTAAGGAGTTCGGATCGTCAGATAGAAAAGACAAGAGCACTCAAACCACATCATCTATCCCACCTCGCCTAGTAGGTCGTCTAGCCACTACCATAGTTATGGAAGATGGTCTATATATAGGATAAGATATGAAGAAAACTATATTTATAACTTTAGTTATTTTAGTAGTAATAGCTTCAGCACTGTTTATCAACAAAGGAAAAACTATGAATAAAGAAAATTTAATGGATAATACTAATACATATACAGTTATAGCTCCAAATGGAATGGAAATACCATTTGATAAAAAGACAAATTTAATGATACCAAACAATGATAATTATAATAAACCTAGGACAAATAGGGAATACTTAGAAATTCAATCCAAGTATCTCTTGGAAGCCCGCTCCATCCTCGACTCATCTCCATATAAAAACTATAAACCCTTATACTATAACCCTAAACCAAATTCTCTAGGTCAAACAGACCATCTATCATTTAAACCATGGCTAGACATTAGCTATAAATCAAGCTCAAATAAACTATCACCTTGGACTAAATCAGAAAAAGCCTACTATGAAAGCTTAAAAGATAAAAGAGATAGATATATCTATCTAGTAAAAAGAAGTAATCTAAAATGCACTATGATAGATATCCCAGATGATGCAATAGGTAGAGTAGATAGTAATGGCAAACTAACAAAGCCAGAGTATGCTGAAATTTATGATGAAGTAAATGCTCACAAAGGCACATTAAAATCAATGCTCTTTTCGGCAGAGTGGGGAATGTGTGCAGGAATACTTGGAGATCCTATGGGATTTTCATATGGAAATGAAGCTGGGTTTAAAGCAAGGGACTATCAAAGAATTTTCTTAGCTGCCCAGCTAGGAGTAGTAAAAGCTTTAGAATATTTAGGTGATCTATTTGAATACCAAACATATAATATAGGTCTAAATACAAATTTACAAATGGCTGAAGAATTTAGAAGACTAGCTAAAAATCCCCCATTAGATGAATATGGAATGATGCCTTATCTTGATGAGATAGTGGGGAATTACTTTGTGATGGATTTTAATAGGGGACTTGCCCTTGATACTGATGGTAGAGTTATGCGGTATTTTAGAAAGCTAGTAGAAGATGAAGGAAAACTACTAGACCCTAGAGACCTTGATGCAAACGAGACTACAAGAGAAGAATTTATGACAAAAATGAAAGATGTCCTAAAAGATGAAATGCTTCCTTTTGACGTAGCTGAACCAGACGATCAAGAATATAGGCAAGTAGTTTTGAATAGAGACATTAATCTATTAGAAGCTAAAATACTAGCTCTAACCCCACCAGAGGGATATCCAAATGCACCATACTACAACACACCAGAAGAGCTAACAAGACTATATGAGGCTGGTAAATTAGATAAAAAGCTAAACCCTCTAAC
>NZ_CABPVL010000005.1:4967-7313 GCF_902460895.1 Campylobacter concisus
TCTGCTCTTATGATATAGTAAATAAAAACTTAGGCTTTGGCTCTAGTGATGATACGCTCTTTAAAAGACTAAAGGATCAAATAAAAGGACTAAATGCGAATTTAAATTTTATCTGTGCTTCAAATTTCAACTCTATAAAACTAGCCAATCTAATAGCTAACAAGTCCGATAAAAATGGCACCTCTGCAAACGATGAGATGAACAGCAAAGATTTTTCAAATTTAAATAAAAACTATGTTGTGCTTTCAAACTCACCTTTTAGATCAAGTGCAGGGCTAAGAGAAGAAGTAATAAGTAAATGCCTAGATCAAGTGATAGAAGACGAGCTAAATAGACCCAACAAATCCAACCTAGTAAAACAAAAATTTACTGACATAAAAACCCTAAGTCCTATTAAGGATTACAGCCAGTACAGCATAAACATCAATAAAGAAAACAATAGATCAACTCTTGTTTTAAATTTATCCCCATTTGCAAGGATAGATAAAAAATATATAGACAACATAGAGCAAAAGAGAGAAGAATTTAAAGAGATCGCCTATCAAGATGACACTAACTATCTTGATAATTACACCAAATACGAAGAGTTATTTAAGACAAATTTCTCTCACGTAAATGCTTATGCTAAGCAGCCAAATGATATGGAGAAGATCAAAAAAAGCGAAGAAGAGTATATGAAAAAGGTAACTCTCTCTTTTAAAGCAGTATTTGATAAGGTAAATGAAAACGCCTTAAGCAGAAGAGAGGCCGAAGCATATAACAATAGCAATATCTCAAGCCAACTTATAGATGATATAAAAAATGGCTCATCAACCGCAGATGAATACCAATCACAAATGCAACGTATAATACAAACCCTCCCAAAACGCTACTCTTTCATAGAAGCACTATCTCTTGGAGTGGCTTACTTTATAATGACTAAAAGCTATTCAAAAAAAATGATTAAAAAAAGCATTAAAGATGGTGATGAATATATAGTAATAGAAGATGATGAAATAAAAGCCCTACACTCAAACTCTATAATAAGAGTTTTTGATAGAGATTTAAAGTTATTTTTCTATAAAGACTCAGTAAAAAATAGCGGACTAAAAAGTGGTGAGTATCTATGTATAGAAGAAATGTCTAAATATATGGATGGAGTAAATAACAAGGATGTAGTTAGTATTGAAGAGCTTTTAGCTGAAAATGAAGTTGGTAAAAATGCAGATATCAAAGATCCTTTGCAAAAAGATCTAATGAAACTTCTTATAGAACAAGCTGACAAGATAGATGATAACTATAAAAAAGATGAAGCTACTATAAAAGAGGCTATCGCCGCTAAGAATAAAAACACTCTAAAAGAGGCTATAAATTTAAAAGATATAGCATATAGCAATGATAGAGATATAAATAAAGAGGTAACCTCATTACTAGTAAAAACTACTATAGAAGAGGTATTTCCACTAGCAAAATTTGTTGGTGAAGATGGCATATCTAAGATATATGAATCACTTGGCTCTTATATATTTAATAAAGACGCAAAGGCACTAAGAGAAACATTTCTTGATGAGCTTGGGGTATTAAATTTAGTAAAAAGTCTACTTGGTGCAAGAAAGACTAAAGAGATAGATAGATATATCTTGCTAATAACAAGTCTAAAAACTACAAGCGTAGTTTTACAACATTCAAAGCTTAATCTAATCATTCAAGCTTCAAATGCCTTTAGGCTTCATATGGCGATGGAGTATTATAAACTAAGTATAACTTATACAGAGATCACAACATATACCTTTATGAGATATACCCATAGGTTTAGCTATACAGATTTTCAAGAGATAAAGAGGCTAATAAAAGATTATGCGGGATCACTAGGTAAGAGTATAGGTGCTTCTATGGTTAGTGGTGCATTAGAACTCTGGAAAACCTCATATGAAAAACTAGAAGAGAACTACAACGAGATAATGCATACAAGATATACATATAAATTTAATGAAGCTTACGCACTAAATAATATCTCATATAAACCTATGTCTATAAAAGAAGCCTATGATAAAAATAGTACAAATACATATTGCTACTATCCAGTAATGATCTATCAAAACTATATAAGCCTAAATTTAAATAGACTATTTCTAGGAGCTAATATAAGTAGTGGAGGACTAGACTATAACTCATTTATATACTACGACATAGACCACAAGAAAAACAAACTATCTTTTAACCTAGCCTCTAAACTAGCACTAAATAACCTTAGTGCTTATCTATGCTTAGATGAGCTAAGAGGATCTGGTAATGAGATAGATGCAAGGTATTTTAACTATGCTAGAAGTAGATATACTGAATCTGATGTAGAGATAAGGGAGTTAA
>NZ_CABPVL010000005.1:7337-9231 GCF_902460895.1 Campylobacter concisus
ATTCACCAAAAGAGCTTATGCTACAAGGAGTTAAAACATTGCTTACAATAAGTCCATCAAACTCAATAGATATAAAACAAAGAGGTAAAATTTATGATTTATATAGTCAGGGTGTAGAAGAAGGTACTGACCTACCAATAGACAAATACAACGAAGCTATGGAGATACTAGAAGACTTTAAAAATGGAAATTTAAACACCTTTGGCTCAGAGGTAGATAATAAATCAAGAAGACTACTAAAAGCATTAGATGTTATAGGAAACAACAATGTAAAGGGTATGTATGTGGGGTGTAAAGTTGATTTAAAAGATAAGGCTAAAGAGAATATCCCTCCTCGCCTAATTGGTCGCTTAGCCACCACCATAGTTATGGAAGATGGTCTATATATAGGATAAGAGATGAAGAAGATCATATTTATCATCATAGCTATTTTAGTAGCGGCAATATCAGCATTATTTATAAATAAAGGAAAAACAATGGATAACACTAATACATATACGGTTATAGCACCAAATGGAATGGAAATACCATTTGATAAAAAGACAAATTTATCAGTTTCTCCGCTCGATTACGGAAGTGAGACTATAGGTGTAAAAGAGCACTCTCAAATGCTTCTAGAAGCCCGCTCCATCCTAGACTCATCTCCATATAAAAACTATAAACCTCTATACTATAACCCTAAACCAAATTCTCTAGGTCAAACAGATTATCTATCATTTAAACCATGGCTAGACATTAGCTATAAACCAAGCTCTACTAAACTATCTCCTTGGACTAAAACAGAAAAAGCCTACTATGAAAGTTTAAAAGATAAGAGAGATAGATATATCTATCTAGTAAAAAGAAGTAATCTAAAATGCACCATGATAGATATACCAGAAGATGCCATAGGTAGAGTAGATAGTAATGGCAAACTAACAAAGCCAGAGTATGCTGAAATTTATGATGAAGTAGATAGAAATAAAAATACACTTAAATCAAGATTATTTAATGGTGAGTGGAGAATTTGTGCAGGTATGTTAGGAGATAGACAATCGTTTTCTTCAGCTACTGTATTAAATAACTCAGGCTTTAAAACAAGAGCCAGACAAGCAGTATTTTTAGCAGCTCAACTAGGAGATGTAGATGCTTTAAAAGTACTAGCTAGATACTTTTCTTCTTCATCTTATATATCGGGTTCAAATAAAGACTTACAAACAAAAATAAAATTTGAGAATTTATATAAAAATCCCCCGCTAGATGAATATGGAATGATACCTTATCTAGATGAGATAGTAGGGAACTACTTCGTGATGGATTTTAATAGAAATGGTGTGGCATTTGATCCAGAAGGAACAACACATAAATTTTTAAGAGAGCTTGTAGAAGACGAAGGTAAATTATTAGACCCTAGAGACCTAGATGCAAATGAGACTACAAGGGAAGAATTTATGTCTTACTTAAAAGCTGAAATGCCTCATTTTACAACTAGATTTGATAAAAAAGGATTTCCAAATAAAATGACAGAAAGGGATATTGATCTCTATATAGACTCCACTCTCCTAGAAGCTAAAATAATGTCCCTAACCCCACCAGAGGGATATCCTAATGCACCATACTACAACACACCAGAAGAGCTAACAAGACTATATGAGGCTGGTAAATTAGATAAAAAGCTAAATCCTCTAACACCAGTGATGTATAGAGATAGCTTCCCAGAAGATATTAGGCAAAAGATATTAAGCTATGCTAAAGAACATAATATAAAGGATTAAAGAATAAATTTAATATCTATGGCTCCAAACGGAGCCACCTACGAACAACAAAAAAGGTCTTATGAACTAATACTTCATAAGTATTTCACAAATAAATTTAATGATACTTATGCTGTTAAGAATATATCTTATGAACCTTA
>NZ_CABPVL010000005.1:9252-40410 GCF_902460895.1 Campylobacter concisus
TTTAATATCAAGTAATAGATTATGGTTTATAGAAAAAAGCATGTATCCATTATAAACCATACATCTAATATCTAATAGCACACCATTTCAACTTTTGCTTTTAAAACACTGGCATTTATATTTGTAGCATATGTTCCGAGTAAAATTTTATACTGCTTCTCATGTCCTACTATTTGAGCTATGATATTTGGCTCCACTTCTTGTTGGACAAGCGTATCTATAAAATAGTGCCTAAACGAGTAAAAAGTCTTTTGCTTGTTGCTGCTTATTAGCTTTCGTTGTATTTGTGATCTAAAAATTTCTGAAAAGTCTTTGTTACTTACTTTGAAGATGCTTTTATTTGCACTAGCTCTTTGTTTTACAAACTCCATTAGTCCAAACTCTATTAGCTTGCTATGGACTGGCACAAGCCTTATGGAGTTTATATTTTTGGTGCTCTTGCCATCATCTCTATTTACACTAAAGCAAAGCACATTATTGTGTTGCACAATGTCACGTGCTCTTAGCTGAACTATCTCGTTTATCCTCATGCCACTATATGCTGCTATCATGGTTATATAGTATAGATCATTTGCACTTATGCGTTTGCTTGGTGACTTGTTGGTCTCTTTAAAATTTTGGACTATTTTAAAGATAGCATTAGCCTCTTCTTTGCTATAAGGCAGAACCTTACGCTCCATTGGATTTATCTCTACTTTTACGTTTAGATCATTTACGATGCTCTTACTTATGTAGTCGCTGTTATAGCAATACTTAAAGAACTGCACTACTCTTATCATATATTTTTGTATGGTTACTTGTGATAGCTTGGCATCGTTTTTGCCTATATGTATGATTTGCTCTAGGCTTTTGTCTTTATATTTGGCTTTTTGGTTTAGCTTGGTTGGTATGAGAGCCAAAGTATTTCTAAATTTAAGCAGGTCATCTCGTGATATGGTTGTGATATCTTTGCTTGGATGAAAAAATTTAAACAATATATTGCCTACGATATTTACCAGATCCATAGTGCTACTTGACCACTTTTGACTAACGCTAGTGTTAGCTGTAAAATTTTCAAATGCCATTTTTAATGTGATGATCTCCCTTCTCTCTATCTTTTTTTGACTAGGAGAACATGGCACTATCTCGTATTCTTGTACTGCCTCATCGTTTAAGCTACCCATGTCAAAGCTGCTATCTCCTACTTTTATGCGTTTGCCTATTAGATGGCTATCGCTAGTTAGTATATGCTTCGCATCCCTCTCATCACCTTTTGTTTTTACTAGCTTAAAAGGAGTGTTAAGTCCGTATTGTTGCTCGGCAGTTGCCATTATGGCATGTGAGAAATTTTTAGCTAGACTTTTGATATCTTCTTTGTTAAGAGGCAATCCATTTGTTTCATCTAGAGAGTTGATGTTATCTTGAAAGCTATCTATATCGTTTGGCTCAAAGCTATAACTTTCATCTTTTTTGCTTAAAAATTTAAGTCTTTTAGACACAAGGTTTGTGCTCTTATCAAGCTTTGATATTAGGTAGTTTAGGGATAGTATATGCTTTTCAAGCAAGTTTTGAGCTATGCTGGCTTTATCATCTTGATCTATGGCTTCATCTGGACTGTTAGATAAAATTTTAGCCTTACTTATCAAAGTCTCATTACTTTTATTAAGTAAATCAGGAAAGGCATTATCTTTTAAAGCCTCTTTAAAATGCTTATTTAGCGCATCTGCAAAGTCAATATCTATCTTTTTATCAAAAAGTGAATGCTCTTTTATGCTCTTATCCACCTTTGCCTGCATAAAACTATCAACTAATGAATCTATAATTCCTTGATTTAGCTTCATATCAACTGCCTTTGTTATGAGATAGATATATCTATCATAAATTCTAGCAGATTTTCTGGCTTTTAATAAAGAATAAGTCCCCAAGGAGAAAGATAGCTCTCTTGAGCACTTTAAGACTTTTCTTGCGTTTGGTGCGATGACGCTTCGGTAGTAATAAATTCCATTGCGGTTTTTTAGATGTACCATGGGTTTGCAGTGGAACAAAAGTGGGACACTTGGCTAGTGCTTATTGGGAAAAGTTGTTTGTAATGGCGATGTAGCAGGGCTTTAAGCGATATTTAAAAATTTATCTCATAAGCCGGAGGTCGGGAGTTCAAGTCTCCCCCGTGACACCAAAACACACTATTTTAGGCACTAGCAGTGATGCTTTTGTTCTTTCTCTTTCTTTAAAATTTCCTAAAAGTATGGTACAGTTTTTTAAATTTTTGCAAAATGCTTTCGGTAAATTTACCCTTTACTTATTGTTAAATTTTCTATTATTAAAAGATTGGATAGTAAATATTTTAATTTTTTATAAAGGCCTCCTTTTTTACGCTTAGCAAAATTCTAACTCATAGCTCATCTAGGCTTACTTTTACTGGTTTTTCACCACTTGCTAAAACCGTATCTACTGCTTTGCTTAGATGATACTCTTCTATTATCTCTGCTATTTTCCATAGCTGAAAAATTTACTCTTGCTCATTTCGCACTCTACCATCTCTACTTTAGTTTTTAGTGTGTTTGCGTTAATGGCTTTGACGTAAATGTTTAGCAAAGTTTATACTGCAAACTTACTATACTTAAGGCACTATCCCTTAGTGTTAGTTTTAATAATATCAATTAAATACAAGTTTTGTGTTGTATAAAGAAAGAAAATCGGAGCAGAAAATTCCCCTCCGATTTATAATTGAAGTTTAAGCTGCTTTAACCTCTTGTAGTCTATACCATGCGACGATTTGTAAAACAAATGCCACAATCAACAAGATGTAACCAATGATTATAAATACAGTAATGGTTCCAACAACCGAACCTATAAAATAGTATAGGAAAAATTTATCGCCAGATATGTTTGAAAGCTCGTTATAGACTTGAAATTCTTTGAAAAATGCATAAATCATACCTGCAACGCCAGCTAAGCCTAAAATAACGCCAAAAATAGCACCTGTTCCACCAGCATTCGCATAGCCAGAACCCATACCAGCAAAGCCTAATGCTCCAGTTATCGCGCCGATTGAGATCAGGATAGTCGATGCTACCGCGACAACTAGATATAAGATATAGTTTTTCTTTAGTGTAGGACTACCAACCTTATCTGATAGCTTAAATATAGCAAACAACATACATAAAAATCCAGCGATAAAAAAGATAAATCCAATGAATGGGATAATGCCCAAAATAGGCAATGCAGAACCTGCTAATCCCAGCGTTCTAATGGTAGATAAATCATTGCTTTTAATATCAAAATTTATGTTATCTAAATTTAGATTCATAGATTTTGCTTTTGTGAGATAGATTTGTTTTGCAGTTTGTCCATCCGCGATAAAATCAACCTCATCGCCTTGTTTTAAAACTATGGCGGCTCCGTCTTTTGCCACCGATGCTACGTCTTCTTGTAGATAAGTAAAACGCTGTTCATCAGCATTTAATATTATGCCAGGAGCTAATACAGTTCCTTTCATGTCTATTCCTTTAAGATTAAGATAAAAAGGCTTATTATAGATTTGTTAAACAAAGTGTTGGCTTAAGTTTATAAAGTAAAATATGCAAACAAATAATACGAATGTAATTTTTCGCCACTTGTTAGAGCAGTATCTACTGCTTTGCTTAGATGATACTCTTCTATTATCTCTGTCATTTTTTCATAGACAGCACTAGGCACTAGATAGGCGCTAGGAACATTGTGGTTTAGTATAGCTACGACATTATCTCCAGCTTGTTTTAAAATTTGAGCTGGAGACTTTTTTAGCTCACTTATGCTAGCTGTGAAATTTGCTTGTATGGTTTGCATTTTTATCCTTTATTTAATACCTAAGATAATACTAAAAATTATAAAAACAGCCCAAAATTTTATAAATTCTATTTACCTTCTGGATCTAGCCCGTTTAGGATGTAGCCAACCTCTTTGTCGCTTAGGTCGTAGTGTAAAAATTCTTTATAAAATTTCTTTGTCTCAGCTTCTATTGAATAAATTCTTGCCATCAGCCATATGAAGCACTTTTGGTCTATCTGCCGCAGCGATTTTTCAGTTTTGCTTAGCCTAATACCAATTTTAAAAAGAAAACAGTGTTTTAATTGTATAAATTTACTTCACAAAAAACTCTTGTGCTAGCTTTTTATCTTCAGGTTTGATGATAAATTTCTCATTAGCGATGCTAACTTCAAATTCATCTTCTCTACTAGCTTTTGTATATGCTAGTGCGAGCCTTGCAGCAAGCTCTTTGTCGGCTTTGCTAGCGTTTTTACTTATGAAGCTAACAGCTCCCACGATGTCGTCGCTCTCTTTAAATTTCACCTGCTCAAATTTATCATTTGGGTGAGCTAAAAGTGCGTTATTATCACTCTCGTCACGGCCTATTATCATTTTTGCACCTTCGAGTAAGCGCAGATGTCTGCCAAGCTTTAGCCACACGACATCAATATCTCGCATCTCTTTGTCAAATTTCAAGTAGTCTTTTATCTTTACTGCAAAGCTCTCGATCGTTAGCAAACACCCACCTCCGGGCGTTGCAAAGTCCTCAAAGCCAAATTCCTTTGCCAAAGCAAGCTGCGGCTTTCTATCGCGCCCGCTTATGTCAAGTAGCCTCTCTCTATCGACCCAGCCCTCGCGCTCTGGCTTAGTTGGTGGCAAGAGCTTAGCGCACATCGGACGAAGCACCAGATCGTCCTCGTCATCAGCTAGGCGCTTAACCTGGAAAAGTGCATCTCTACGCTGGCTCATCGGCCTTTGTCCTACGACTTCGCCTGTGATTATAAAATTTGCATTTTCACTTTTTAGCATATTAAGAGCGGTTTTAAACATATATCCGTGGCAGTCGATGCAAGGGTTAAACTGCTTGCCGTAGCCGTATTTTGGGTTAAAAAGCACGTCGCGAAGATACTCGTTTCTCATATCAACCACTTTTAAGCTAGCCCCTGCCATGGCTGCACGGCGCCTTAAAACCTCGTGCTTATCCTCATCCACGCCAAATCCAGTATCCATATAAAGTGCGACCACTTCGATACCCTGATCGCTTATTATTTTCATAGAGAGCATGCTGTCAAGCCCTCCGCTAAACAAAGCTAAAGCCTTCATTTTTGTCCTGAAAGTAAAATTTAAAGCCTAAATTTACTAAATCTAGGCTTTTATGAAGTTTATTTAGCAGCGTTAATTATGATTTTTTTGATCACTTCACTTGCGGCTTTTAGGCTGCTAACTGGCAAGTACTCGAAGATAGAGTGAAAGTTATTTCCGCCTGTGAATAAATTTAGCGTTGGCACGCCCTTTGCAGAGATCGCAGCGCCGTCATATCCGCCTCGCATCGGCTTTATGTTTGGCGTGATATTTAGCTCGCTAAAGGCATCTTTTGCTAGTTTTATCGGGAGCGAATTTTCATCTTTTAAAAATTTAAAGACATTTTCATAGCGTGTTTTTAGCGTGATCTCGCAACGATCGCCATAAATTTTGTTAAAAGAGCTTGCCATCTCACTTAAAAACTCAAGCCTTTTTTGAAATTTCTCTTCGTCAAATTCTCTAATGTCAATCTTAAGCGTCGTTTTTGCGCTGTTTCCGCTAAGCTCTTTCACCCAGAAGTAGCCCTCTTTGCCCTCGGTGCACTCTGGCACTTCGCCGCCTGGCAAAAGCGAGATAAATTTATGCGCAAGAAGCAGCGAATTTACAAGTTTGCCCTTTGCGTTCATCGGATGAGCCGAAACGCCTTTAAAGACCATCGTGCAGTCAGCCGCGTTCCAGTTTTCATATATTAGCTCGCCTATCTCGCAGCAGTCTAAGCAGTAGCCAAAGTCAGCTCCAAGCAAATTTACATCAAGTGCTTTTGCACCAAGCAAGCCCTGCTCCTCATCAGGCACGAAGCAGATCACGATCTTGCCATGCTTTACATCAGGATTTTGCATGAAAAAGCTAGCCATATTTACGATGCTAGCGATCGCAGCCTTATCATCAGCGCCAAGCAAGCTAGTGCCGTCAGTCACGACTATGTCGTCGCCAACGTATTTTTTAAGCTCTGGGTTGTCGCTAAATTTAAGGTAGATGCCCTGCTCTTCGTTTAGGCAGATGTCGCCGCCTGTGTATTTTACTATCTTCGCTTTTGTGTCGTTTTTTTGCTCGCTACTTGTATCTAAGTGCGCAAAAAAGGCGATACTTGGAGCGTTTTCGCAGTTTGCAGGGATCTTTGCTATCAAGATGGCACTATCTTGCAAGATGATATCTTTTATGCCAAGCGAGCTAAGCTCATCTTTGATAAATTTAGCCAGCTCATACTCGGTTGGATTAGAAGGCATAATGCCTTTTAATCCATTCTCTTTATTTGTCGTGGTGTTAAATTTCGTATAGTTTATAAATCTCTCTACGATATCCATCTTTCATCCTTAGATGACAAAAAATGCGATCGCCACAACAGAGAGAAACATACCTAAAAACGTTCTTTTTGCAAGCTCGACTGGGCTAACCATAGCGATACCAGCACAAACGATAGCAGCTCCAGCGATCGGAGAAGCAGAACGTCCAAGTGAGCCTGCGATTGCCGCAGCCATACCAAGCTTATCTTGCTCAAAGCCAAGAGCAGCAGCGTTTGTTGTGACAGCTTCGTTAAATGCAAATGTAGCAGCGTCGCCTGAGCCTGTGACTATACCCATGATAAATGGCACAAATGTTCCGCCAAATTTAACATAGCTTTGATCAGTTTTTAGCCACGCGATGACCACATCAACAGCTCCGCACGCCTTTAGACCTGCGACAAAGACACCAGCTGCGATGATGATACCGATAACATCAGCGTAAGCGTGACCCATGCCATTAAAGAACTCTTTTGTGATCTTTTGTGGGTTTGTAAGCGTAGCAAAGATAGCTATGATAGCGCCAAGTATCATCGCCTCAGCAACGCCCATCTTTGTCCATGCCAAAAAGCTATAATCTTTTGCTAGGCTTGTTCCGCCAATAACCAAGATGACAAGTGGGACAAGTGGCATAAGAGCGTAGATCAAATTTACTTTAAACGCTGACTTCTCTTCGCTAGCGGCACCGCTTTCGATAGTGAAATTTGTACCTTTTTGATAGTCTTTAAATAATATTGCGACGATAGTTAGCATGACAACTACGATAGCAAGAGCTGTAAATGCGCTAGGAATTTGCACTTTTATGATGTCTTGAACTGTATAGCCCTCAACTGTCTTTTTAACAAGGTCAGCCACATATATGTTGTGCGCAGAGCCTGGGCTTAAGACTGAGCCAAATGTGCCTGCAAAAACAGCCGCACCAGCCATCGCAGGGCGAACGCCTGATGCCATTAGAAGTGGTATAAGCGTCGCACCAACAGCAGCCGAGCAGCCAGCAGCTGAAGGGATAGCGATATTTATAAAGTAAGTTAGCACTGTTGTTACAGGGATCAAGATAAATCCCACGTTTCTAAGTGGCTTTGTAAGAAGCGCAACAAGGTGCTTATCGCACATTGTATATTTCATAACAAAGGCAAAACCCATACTCGCACAAATAGCCTTTATAAGACCAGCTTTAGTCATATAGTCAGTAAAAGCACTTAGTGCCCCCATCGGTTTTAGCGCGATTATACAAAGCACCAAACCAACACCTATTAGCACCGTTCTTGTCTCTTTTTTTAAGACTAGAAGTGCTACAACTGCAACGATGCCAAGAATGGCAGCAATTAGCTTGAATGATTCCATACCTCTCTCCTTGTTTAGATTTTAAATTTAGTTCCAACTTCTATTTTTTCTATCTCTTTTTGATACTCAAATTTTAAAATTTCGCTGTGTCCTATGACCTCAGCCTCGTTGCCCTCTACAAGCAAAGCCGTGCCCTCAGGCAAAGCATAGATAGTCTCTTTTGGATTTGCTATCAAAAACTCCTCTAGCCTCTCCTCCCTGCTCTCGCCATTATGTCCTGCTAGTTTGCCACTTATAAAGTGCGGATTGATCTGATATGGGAAGATATTTAGGCTATCAAATGACTTTGGCATGATGATAGGCATATCGTTTGTCGTCATCATCGTCTTGCCAGCGATATTTGCGCCAGCTGACCAGCCAAAGTACTTTGCGCCATTTGCCACAGCCTCTTTTATAGGCTCAATTAAATTTAGCTTATAAAGCGTGTAAAGCAGCATAAAGGTATTGCCTCCGCCAACCGCGATACTGTTAGCGTTTTTGATAGCTGAAATTTTATCCTCGTAGTGGTGGATCGACTTTATATTTTTATTTTTTAGGCGGTCGATCACCTTTTGCTCGTATTCGTCATTTGTTCGCCTAACTCCAGCATAAGGGATAAATAAAATTTCCTCCTTGCCGCTCTCACCCAAGAAGTCCTTAACCCAGTTTTTACAGTGTCTCAAGTAGCCAGTATCTTGGTAGCTTGAAGCGCTGATTAGTAAAGCATTTTTCATTTTTTAGCTCCGTTTAGTTTGTAAGCAGCCCTTAGATAGATATCAACCCCAGCGACCAAGCACTCCTCGTCAAAGTCAAATTTGCTGTTGTGATGTCCTGCTTTTAAATTTGTACCGATCATCATATATCCGCTCTTTGCGCCTCTATCTTGCAAAGCTCTCATGAAGTGAGCGAAGTCCTCGCAAGCGCCAAAGTCAAGCTCTTTAACGATCTTATCATCATCTATAAATGGGCTTTGTTTTGCCGCCTCATAGAAAATTTCAGTCACCTCTTTGTCGCTATTTGCCCCGCTTGTGCCTCCAGTCATCACGACTTTGCTTTTAACGCCGTAAATTTCACTCACGCCTTTTACGATATCCATGCATTTTTTATACATAAACTCATTTAAATTTGTATCCTCGCCCCTTGTTTCGCAGGCTAGATAGCCATTTGGTGCGATGACGTTTCTGCCCTCACCTGCTCTTAAAACGCCTACATTTATCCTAGTTACACCCTTTGCATGCCTTGTGATGCCATGCATATTTAGAGCCATTTGAGCAGCGGCTAAAAGGGCATTTGCTCCCTCCTGCGGCGCTCCTGCTGCGTGAGCTGAACGACCAGTGATATGCACGTCAAATTTAGATGTTGCAAGCAATTTATTTGTGCCACAAACTATGCCCCCATTTGTTTCTGCTTGAAAGCCGATGTGTCCGCCAAGTAGGTACTCAACCCCATCAAGCACGCCAGCAGCCTCCATAGCCACAGCGCCCCTTGTGCCCTCTTCTGCTGTTTGAAATATAAATTTAAATTTGCCGTTAAAATCGTCTAAATTTTTAGCGATCAGCTTTGCAAGCGCTAGACCCATCGCCATGTGCCCATCGTGCCCACAAGCGTGCGTGATGCCAGCGATATCTGAGCCAAAGCCCTCTTTGCAAGGTCTATGAGCAGCCTCTGCGCTCTCTGTCACATCAACGCTATCAATGTCAAATCTAAATGCACTAAATTTACCAGGCCTTTTTGTGTCAATGAAAGCTGTTAAGCCAGTTAGGCCATCTTTCATGCATTCAAGGTATTTTGCCTCGTCAGGATTTAAAAGGCTTTTTGCCCGCTCGATCGCCTTTTGGCACTGCTCTTTGCTACCAACTCCAAGCCTTGCATCGCTCTTTACGACCTCTTCGCCAAGCTTCACCTCATATCCTAGCTCGCTAAGCCTTTTTGCTAAAACCGCTGTCGTAAAAAAGGTAAACCAGCCAGTTTCTGGGTGCGAGTGAAAGTATCTGCGGTCTTTGATCATATCCTCTTTTAAAGATAGTGCTAAATTTGCTATTTTGTCCATGACTACTCCTCGTTTGAAAGTCTTATTAGTGCGTTTGTTAAAATTTTTGTTGCGGCTACTGCGTCTTTGAAATTTATCGCCTCTTTAGTGTTGTGGCTGATGCCATCCACGCAAGGGATAAAGAGCATGCCAACGCTACTTGCAAGCTTTGTTAAATTCATCGCATCATGCCCAGCCCCGCTTGGCAAAGTAAGCGTTTTTATGCCAAGCTTTTTGGCTTCATCTTCAAGTAAATTTATGGCGTGTTCGCTTAGTTTTACTGGCTCGTCGCTACTTAGCTCTCTTATCTCGTAGCTAAATTTAAGCTCACGGCTTAGCTCACCCACGAAATTTCTAAGCTCTAAATTTAGCTCCTCTAAGCTAGCCTTATCGATATCTCTTAGATCAACGCCAAGCCTTGCCTCACCTGGCACGACGTTTAAAACGCCTGGCTTTGCATGTGCGTAGCCAACGGTCGCGACAGCTGTTTTTTTGTTTTTAGCAAATTTATTTGCAGCGATTATGATGTGTGAAGCGGCAAGCAGGGCGTCAGTGCGCATATTCATCGGAGTTGCGCCACTGTGATCAGCTTTGCCATGGATAGTGATCTCAAATCTAATTGGAGCTGCGATCCCACTTACCACGCCAACGCTTATACCGCTTCGCTCAAGCACTGGACCTTGCTCGATGTGAAGCTCGAGGTAGGCGTGTAGGGAGTTTTCTTTTAAGATGGTTTCGTTTAAATTTTGTGGCTTAAACCCAGCCGCACTCATTGCCTCAAAAAGCGAAATTCCATCTTCATCTTTTAGCTCATGAAGCCTTTGCAAGCCAAGTTTGCCGCTTATTATCTTGCTGCCGATAGTCGCTGTCTTAAAGCGGCTTGACTCCTCACAGCTAAAATTTATGAGCCAAAGTGGGCGCTTTAGCTTGATGCCGGCCTCTTTTATCGCAGTTAGCGCCTCAAGACCAGCCATGACGCCAAGTGTGCCATCAAAAAAGCCACCATTTGGCACGCTATCTATGTGAGAGCCCACGCAAACTGGCTTCGCGTCTGCCTCGCAGCCATCATCATAGATGGCGTAGATGTTACCGACATTGTCAATTTTAAGTTTAAAGCCATTTTTTTCTATCAAATTTATAAGAAATTTTCTTGCTTCAAGGTCCTCTTTGCTAAAGGCTAGCCTTGTTAGCCCACCGCCTTTTAGCGCTCCAAACTCGCTTATAGCGTTAAAATTTCTCTCAAATCTTTTAGCGTCTATCATCATAAATCCTTAAAATATAAAGCCAATCTTAAAAAGATTTATTACTTTAAGCATTCTACATTTTGTTTTATGATTTGAAGCTGAAAAAGTGTGAGTTTTTAAATTTTATAAAGCTGAGTCTTGAGATCTTTGATGATAAATAGCAGTTTTTCTAAAATTTCTATCTTATTTGGGTTGTCTGAGCCTTTTAAAATTTGCTGTTCGTTCTCGTAAAATGCGATTTGCATATTCAAAATTGCCTTTTGTAAAGTGGTTGCATCGATGATCTCATGGATATTTTCGTCCATTAAAATTTCTCTAATCATCTGCTCATCGCTCACGTCGTATCTATAAAGGATGGCGTTTAGATACTCAGGATGCTTTATAAAGTATCTAGCTCCAAGCTTTGAGAGTATCTCATCTCTGTAGTTTGGGTTATTTAGCATGGTTTTAAAAAGTGCAAACTCAAGCGGGTCTTTATTCATCACAGCTGGTACCTCATCTACCATGACAGAGTTGCTAAATTCATCTTTATCTTTTTTTCTAAATTCTCTTTTAAATTTAGCTTCATTTTTTGGCTTCTGCTTTAGCTCAAACCTATCTGCTACGCTTTGTGGAGTGAGGTTAAATCTTGCCGCTACCTCGGTCACATACGAGCTTGCTATCTCCTCTCCAAGCTCGTCCATATAGGCTTTTATCTCGCTTAGGCAGTTATCTCTTTGCATTGAGCGAGTGATGTCATACTTTTGCATGATCTTTTCTATATAAAATTTCACCGCGTCCTCGCCTGAGCCAAAGAGCTCATTAAGCTCCTTTATCTTGCCTGCAAAGACCATATCAGCAGGATCTGCGCCGTTACTTATGATGACTACTTTTGTATCTATCTTATTTATGCTTAGCAGGTGAGCGGATTTTATGGCCGCATTTATGCCAGCGCCATCTCCGTCAAAGCAAAGCACTACGCTTATCTCGCCCCTTTTTAAAAGCGGTAAGTGGCTTGTAGTAAGTGCTGTGCCAAGAACCGCAACAGCATTTGTAAAGCCAGCGTAGTGAAGCATGATGACATCTAAATAGCCCTCTGTTATTATTATCTGATTTTTCTCAAATATGCTTTGTCTAGCTAGGTGGTAGCCATAGAGCAGCTTTGACTTGTCAAATGCCGCACTTTGAGGCGAATTTACATATTTTGCAGGGTGATCTGAGATCGTCCTACCGCCAAAGCCAACTAGCCTTGTGGTGTGCGAGTAGATGGGAAATGTTACGCGCTCGATGAAACTAGCGTAAATTCCCTTCTCATTTTGCTTTACGATGCCAACTTCAAGCGCCTCTTTGGGCTCTATGTTTTCATTTTGCAAAAGCCTAATGGTGCTTTTACTATCCCCAGCCCAGCCAAGCTCAAATTTCTCGATCATAGCGTCATTTATGCCGCGCGACTTGATATATCTAACGGCCGCTTCGTTTTTGTAAAACTCACTCCTATAAAAGGCATTTACCTTTTCTAAAATGTGCTTATTTTCTTTTTGCGTTGGCACCTTGTCGTTTGTGTATTCAAGGCTAAAGTTTGAAATTTGAGCGATCTTTTCTATGGCCTCTGGATAGGTTAGCTTTTCATAATCCATCACAAATTTAACCGCATCTCCGCCAGCTTTGCAGGCAAAGCAGTGATACATCTGCTTGTTTTGATTTATGCTCATGCTCGGGTTTTTGTCGTCGTGAAACGGACAGACACACTTGTAGCTTGAGCCCATCTTTTTGACAGGGATATACTGCTCGATGATATTAACAATGTCTATTTGGTTTTTTAATTTTTCAATGGATTTTGGATCTATCATAAGCAAAATTATACAACTGCTTTGTTATAATTAAAGTAAAATTTTATTACAAAGTGTTAGCGTGGATATTTTTTTCATTGGACACAGAGATCCGATATTTAGCCTTATTATTCTATTTAGTATCATCTTGATGATCGCTGCTTTAAGCTATGCTTGGGGCATATTTTCAAGTAAAGATGAGAAAAAACGCATCGAGAAATTTATAAAGAAATTTGACAGCAAAGATGGCATAAGCGACGAGCACAAGCAGATGCTAAAAAGCCCAGAAGTAGATATACCAAGCCTTAGCATGCTAGGTCAGACCTTCGCTAAAAATGGCGACTTTGAAAAATCAATCGGCGTATATCTCATCGCACTTGAAAAGGTAAAAGATAAAAACGAGAAGGAATTTATCCTAAACGAGCTTGGAGAGGTCTATTTTAAGGCTGGTTTTTTAAAAAAAGCTAGCGAAATCTTTGAAAAAGCGCTTGAGCTAAGTCCTAGAAATGTCCTCGCACTTCGCTTTTTAACGATGATAGATGAGAAGCTTAAAAACTATAAAGAAGCCCTTTATGCGCTAAATTCTCTTGAAGAGCTAGGGACAAATGTAAAAGATCAAAAGGCCTATATAAAGGCGATCAGCACGCTTGATGATAGAAATTTAAGCTTTAACGAAAAGGTAGAAATTCTCTCGCACCTTAGTCAAAATTTCGAGCTTTTAAAGCGCATGATCTTAGCCCTTTTCATAAGACACAATGAAAATTTAGAAAATTTAAAAGATTTTGCCAAATTTGAAGATGTGCTGGATCTGCTTTACAACCTAAAAACGCCTATAAATTTAGACGATGCAAAATACAAATCCCTCTTTTACGCAAAGGGCGATATAGATGAGCCATGTGAAATTTACGGCTTTGAGCTAAATGCCATAAAAAGGCTAAAAGATGCTAAATTTGACGCGGCTGGGCTAAGCTTTAACTACGTTTGCAAAAACTGCAAAAACTCATTTCCTATGCACTTTTACCGCTGTCCAGTCTGCCACGAGCTTGGAAGTGTCAAAATTTTATCCCACATCACAGAAAAAGCAAGTGAAGATAGTAACACTTTTTAGTGACGGCTCATGCCTTGGAAACCCTGGAGCTGGCGGCTGGGCTTATATATTGAGATTTAACGAAGCGCAGAAAAAAGCAAGTGGCGGCGAGGCATATACGACAAACAACCAAATGGAGCTAAAAGCTGCGATAATGGGGCTAAAAGCGCTAAAAGAGCCATGCGAGGTAAGGCTTTTTACCGATAGCTCATACGTGGTAAATAGCATAAATGAGTGGCTTGCAAACTGGCAAAAGAGAAATTTCAAAAATGTAAAAAATGTCGAGCTTTGGCAGGAGTATTTAGAGATTTCAAAGCCGCATAAAGTCGTGGCTAGCTGGGTTAAGGGGCATGCTGGACACCCTGAAAATGAGGAGTGCGACCAGATGGCAAGAAACGAGGCATTAAAAATAAAAGATGAGAATAAAATATGAAAAATTTAGAAGAATTTGAACGTAATCTTGGCTATAAATTTAAACAAACTGAGCTTTTAGAAGAGGCGCTAACTCACAAGAGCACCAAGCAGGCGTTAAATAACGAGAGGCTCGAGTTTTTGGGCGATGCGGTGATGGATCTGCTCGTGGCTGAGTATCTTTTTAAGAAATTTAGCAAGATCGCAGAGGGCGATATGAGCAAGCTAAGAGCCGCGCTTGTCAATGAAAAAAGCTTTGCAAATATGTCTAGACGGCTAAAAATGGGCGAGTTTTTAAGGCTTAGCCAAGCTGAAGAAAACAACGGCGGCCGCGAGAAAGATAGCATTTTAAGTGACGCATTTGAAGCGGTGATGGGCGCTATCTACCTTGAGGCTGGACTTGATAAAGTTAGAGAAATTTCAATCGCCTTGCTTGAGCTTTGCTATCCGCAGATCGACTTTGCGCACCTTGAAAAGGACTACAAAACAGCCCTTCAAGAGGTCACTCAAGCGACTCTTGGCGTCATACCAACATACGAGCTCATAGGCTCTTTTGGCCCTGATCACAAGAAAGAATTTGAGATAGCCTTGCTACTAAATGGCAAAGAAATTTCACGTGCCGTTGGAAGCTCGAAAAAGCAAGCCCAACAGCTAGCAGCAAAAATCGCACTAGAAAAAATTAAAAAATAGGATAAATTTTGAATACATTTGGCAAAAAACTAACCTTAACTAGCTTTGGCGAGAGCCATGGGGTGGCGATCGGTGGCGTGATAGATGGGCTACCTGCTGGGCTAAAGATCGATGCAGACTTCGTCCAAAGCGAGCTTGATAAGCGTCGTCCTGGGCAAAGCAGCTTCACAACGGCAAGAGATGAGGCCGATAAGATAGAAATTTTTAGCGGCGTTTTTGATGGCATGAGCACCGGCGCACCGATAGGTTTTGCCATTTTTAACAACAACCAAAAGTCAAATGACTATGAAAATTTACGTGAAATTTTCCGCCCTGGACATGCTGATCTTACATATTTTAAAAAATATGGCATTAGAGATCACAGAGGTGGTGGGCGCGCGAGTGCCAGAGAGACAGCTGTAAGGGTCGCTGGTGGGGCATTTGCGCAGCTACTTTTAAATGAATTTAAGATAGAAGTTTTAAGCGGTGTGCTTGGCATTGGCAAAGCTATTAGCGACAAGGTTGATTTTGCTTTTGCCAAAAATTCGCAAATTTACGCCCTTGGCAACGAGGAGGCGATGAAAGAGGCGGTAAATAAAGCTAGAAGCGAGCATGATAGCGTAGGAGCTGTGGTTTTAAGCGTGGCTAGAGGCGTGCCAGCTGGTCTTGGAGAGCCACTTTATGATAGGCTTGATAGCGCTTTGGCAACTGCTCTAATGGGCATAAACGGAGTAAAAGCCGTAGAGATCGGCGCTGGCGTAAATGTAAGCTCTATGCTTGGCTCAGCAAACAACGACGAGATGGACGAGCTTGGCTTTTTGAGCAACAACGCTGGTGGCATACTTGGGGGCATAAGCAGTGGGGCTGAGATCGTGCTAAAGAGCCATTTTAAGCCAACGCCTTCGATATTTAAAGAGCAAAAGACGCTAAATTTAGCTGGCAAGGCGGTGGATTTTGAGCTAAGAGGTAGGCACGATCCTTGCATAGGCATACGTGGCAGTGTCGTCGCAACCGCGATGATAAGGCTAGTTCTTGCTGATATGCTCCTACTAAATGCAAGCACGAAGCTTGAAAATTTAAAGAAAATTTACGGCTAAATTTATTTACTAAATTTCAGCTAAGCATCGAGTTGAAAAAAGTCAAATTTAGCTCCCAAGCAAGGGCTAAATTTAGAAATTTACAGCGACCAGCTTGATCTCACCTTTATATTTTTATAAATTTGCTAATACCCTGCGTCTGCAGTTGCTTTGAGTGGTGCTAGTGTGCCTTTGTCGCGAGTTAGAATTTTTGCCTAGCACTTCAGGATCGTACCACGCACCCTCGCAGATGGCGATGACGTGCTCTGGGATGATGAGCTACAAGCGCATCAACCAAAATTTCACCCCTGTCGTTAAATACTCTCACCATGTCGCTAGTCGCGAACCCTTTTGCTTTGGCGGCATTTACGGCTCTTTTGCGCTCAGCTTGGCGTAGTTTCTGATCACGGAGCTATTTAGCTGTGAGTGGAGGCGGTATCTTTGTGCGGGGTTTTTGCACTAAAATTTAGCCTTTTTTCTAAAAGATTTTTATTAAATTTTTAAGCCATTTCAAACAAAATTTACAAACTAACTTTTACCAAATTTCATCTATAATCCTCTCATGAAAAATGAAAATCCAAAGAGCAAAATTTACGCCGTTATCGACCTAAAGTCCTTTTACGCCTCGGTTGAGTGCGTAGAGCGTGGGCTTGATCCATTTAAGGCCGATCTAGTCGTGGCTGATGCTAGTCGTGGCAGTGGTGGCATCTGCTTAGCTGTTAGCCCTGCGCTTCGTGCCAAAGGGGTAAAAAACCGCTGCAGGCTCTTTGAGATACCAAGAGATGTCAAATTTATCATCGCGCCGCCTAGGATGCAGTTTTACATCGATTACGCCGCAAGGATCTATGAAATTTATCTAAAATATGTCTCCAAAGAGGACATCTACGTCTATTCGATCGATGAGTGCTTCATAGACCTCACATCTTACTTGAAATTTTACGCTCTTGGCGCAAAAGAGATGGCAAAGATGATGATGGATGAGATCTTAAAAACGACTGGAGTGACGGCCACTTGCGGCATGGGGACAAATTTATACCTCGCAAAGATCGCGCTTGATATATTAGCAAAGCACCAAGATGACGGCATCGCCTACCTTGACGAAGAGCTTTACAAAAAGCAGCTCTGGACGCACCAGCCACTAAGTGACTTTTGGCGTATCGGTAAGCAAACTAGGCTAAAGCTCGAAAAATGCGGCATCTTTTGCATGAAAGATATCGCAAATGCGCCAAAAAGCCTGCTTGAAAAAATTTTTGGCGTCGATGCCTACATCACGATAGATCACGCAAACGGCATAGAGCCAACGACGATAGCTGAGATAAAGGCCTATAAACCAAGCACCAAGTCCTACTTTAGCTCGGAAATTTTACCAAGAGACTACGAGCGCTGCGAGGCGGTGATCGTGCTAAAAGAGATGGCTGACAGGCTCGCTCTTAGGCTCATAAACAAAGATGTGAGGGCGAGTGGGCTAACGATAAATGTGAGATTCGCCGATAAGCTCGAGCCGCAGCAACGTGCAAGCGTGAGGTTTAAAACGCCAACAAATATCTCAAGCGTACTGATGAGCGCGGCTGAGGAGCTGCTTTCAAACAAGATAAAAAATACTGGGCTAATCAGGCAAATAGGCATATCAGCAAACGATGTGATAAAAGAAAATTTGGCAGAATTTAGCTTATTTGAAGATGACGCCAAAGAAAAAGCGGTGTTAAAGTCGCTAAATTTGATAAAAGAGAAATTTGGTAAAAACTCGATCCTGCGCGCGATCGACCTGCTACCAGAGGCGACTGGGCAAGATAGAAACAAAAAAATAGGAGGGCACAAGAGCGGTGAGTAAAGATAGGGCGAAAATTTTTAGCTCGTTTAATCCTCTCTCAACATTAGAGCGAGCCTTGCGACAAAAAGAGCGAGAAAAATGCGAAAAGCTCGAGCTTGATGAGAGCAAGGTTGATGAAATTTTAAAAAAGATAAGCGAGATAAAGATAGCTGACGAGGTGCGTGTGAGCTACCACGACGGCTTTACTTACGTAAAAACTAGCGGCCTAGTCTCAGATGTAAATTTCAAAGATAAAACCCTCATGATCGTAAAAACTAGGATCAAATTTGAAGATATAAATAGGATAGAGGTCGTTAAAAAAATTTGTAGTATAAAAACTAAATAAGCGTTTTTACCTTCTCCCAAAGCTCGATGTCACCGTCTATCTCCGTAAAAATGGTAGAAATTTCTATATTTTTTACATTTAAATTTTCTTTGTATTTTTTTAAATCTCTTAGTTTTAGTTTTTCTTGCAAGAAGTTAAATTCATACTCGATTTGACCTCTAGTAACGGCGATCTTGGATAAATTTTCTGCGTCAAATTTGCCAACTTTTGCAACATCAAATTTATATCCACGAACGCAAGCCTCTTTATAAACTTCAAAAAGATAGGCATTTATAACATCTATAGAGTTTTGATGAGTGTAAAATCTAATTAATTGTGGGTGGTTTTTATAGCCTTTTGTCAGCCCTTCTAAAACATTTTTAGCCAGCAAAGCCTCTCTCCACAGAGCCACAAGACCCTTTGCGTCAAGATATTTAAAATTTATCGTCCAGAGTCTCATTTTTACCTTATTTATATAATTAAAAATATTAGTTACCCTTTGCTACCTATGGTTTTTGTTTTACTAAGTCAAAAAGTCAACTAAAAAGTTCTGATAATAATAGTTTGCTATTATTGTAATAGTTTGTGATTTTATGCATAAAGGCTTTAAAATAACGTTAAAACCGTGGCTCAATGCTTGTAAAAGTTGATAAAAGTTTATGCTGTTTATAAATAGTGGCTACCAAATTTTAAAAATTTAATCCTTCCAAAGCCACCATTTTAGCTTGGCTTTGTCTGGACGCGGCGTATTTGCGTAATAACAAATCATGCGGTAAACGTAGAGGATGCACCTGTCGCTACCACGTCCAAGCGCCTTTGTGCGTTCAAACATCTCCTCAGGATCTGCTCCTTTTAGCAAAGCGATATCCTTGTAGCCAAGTGCTAGCAGATCTGCCTCGGTTGCCTCGCTGACATATGGGATTTTCTTAAAATCGCTCAAATTTACCTCAAATTTTTTAAGCACCGCCAAACTCGTTGCAATGAAATTTTAAATTTCATTCTTATGCGCTACAAAGCTTGCTAAATTTCATCTTGCTACTACGCTAAGTCGTTATCCAAGCTTCTCACAAGGTGGTCTAATTTAAATTTATTACGCGAAAAACCATGTTTAAAATGATTTTAGATCAAATTTTATGCAAGTTAGGGCGCTAAATTTGCTCCAAAATGCGTTCGCAAATTTCTCTTGGATTTGCGTTTTCATAAATCGGTCTGCCAACAACGATAAAGTCGCTACCCTCTTGCTTTGCGCTAACTAAATTTGCAACCCTCTTTTGATCGTCCGCACTCTCGCCAAAAGGCCTAACCCCAGGGCAAAGCGTGATGAAATTTTGACTTGTCACGTCTTTTATGAGCTTGCTTTCAAAGACCGAGCAGACCATGCCGTCAAGCCCCGCTTCAAAGCTCATCTGGCTAAATTTTCTAACCGAGCGTGAAAGCGTATCATTATAAACCGCTTCAAATTCGCTCTCATTAAAGCTAGTTAGTGCCGATACCGCAAGCACTAAAGGGCGATTTTGCAGCGCACTAAGACGCTCCATCACAGTTTTCATCGCGCGTATGCCAGCGCTTGCGTGCACGTTTATCATATCCACACCTATCTTTGAGACGACCTCAGCCGCGTCTGCCATCGTATTTGGGATGTCATAGAGCTTTAGATCAAGAAAGATTTTAAACTCCCCTGCCCCTTTTAGCTCCTCTATAAATTTAGCTCCGTCTCTAAGATAGCTTCTAAGCCCCACTTTTAGCCAAAGATCAAGCCCTTTTAGCTCTCTTACAAGGGCTAAATTTTCATCCTTACTCGCCATATCAAGAGCGACGCAGAGCCTCATAGATCGCCCTTTATCTTATCTAGCACGCCGTTTATAAATTTTGGCGCCTGATCGCTTCCAAGCTCCTTTGCAAGCTCGATTGCCTCGTTTATGATGACAGCTTTATCAGTTTGGCTAAATTTCATCTCATAAAGCCCAAGTCTAAGGATAGCAAGCTCAGTTGCGCCAACCTTGCTAAAATCGCCATCTTTTAGGTGCGGTTTTAAAATTTCATCTAGTTTTTCTTTGTTTGCTAGCACCTCTTTAAAGGTCTGCTGCGCCTCGTTTTTGCGCTCATTTCTTATCTTTTTCTCTTCTAAAAATTCCTCTTCAAACTCCGCAGTTACGGGGTTTATCTCGTTTGAGTAAAGTAGCGAAACTAGGGCTTGTCTCACTTGATGACGTGTGGCCATTTTACTCTCCTAGCTTTTTGTATAAATTTAGCATCTCTATAACGCCCGTCATCGCTTCAAAGCCCTTGTTTCCAGCCTTGCTGCCAGCTCGCTCGATCGCTTGCTCGATGTTATCTACCGTTAGCACGCCAAATGTGACTGGTTTTGCGTATTTAAGCGTCACATTGGCGATGCCTTTGGTGGTCTCAGCGCTTACATAGTCAAAGTGCGGCGTTGCGCCTCTTATCACCGCTCCCACGCAGCAAACCGCGTCAAATTTACCGCTTGCGAGCACCTTTTCAAGCGCCATAGGTATCTCAAATGCGCCAGGGACTAGCACTAAAGTTAAATTTTTCTCATCGCCGCCGTGACGTAAAAATGCATCTTTTGCGCCCTCTACCAAGCGGTCTGTGATGATGTGGTTAAACCTTGCGTTTATGATCGCTATCTTTTCGTTGCCTTTTAGGGCTAAATTTCCTTCGATTATTTTCATCTTTTCTCCTTTTTTTATGCAAGTTTAGCAAAAGCTTGTTTAATCATCAAACTATCTTTAGCATGATGACGCTAAAGATGATGAGCGCTAAAAACAAGGCTTTTTTAAAATTTATCTTCTCACCTTCAAAAACTACGCCAACCACGACTGCTCCGATCGCTCCGATGCCTGTCCAGATCGCATACGCCACCGACATAGCGATAGTTTGCATAGCGTAGCTAAGCAGCGTTAAAGAAAGGGCGAAATTTCCAAGCAAAAGGATGAAATTTGCCCATTTTTTTACGCCTGTGCTTTTTGAAAATTTCGTGATAAAAAAGACGCCAGAAACCTCACAACATCCAGCTAGTAAAAGCGCTAAAAAGTGGATCATTCTTTTATGCCTTTTAGCCCAAGCACGCCCAAAATGAGCGTCGCTATGAAAAATAGCCTAATGAAATTTGGCATGATCCCGCTTGCTACGTAGTCGCTAACGATCTCAGCTATGACGATAAAAGCCGTCCCAAAGCCCACAAATACTGCATAAGAGATGCTTACAGGCAGATACTTTAAAGCCTTCATAAACGAGACAAAACTTATGCTCACAAGCAGCGTCGTAAGCAAAAATTCACTTAAATTTGACGCGTGCTTTAGCCCATACGCCCAGCCACACTCAGCCACCGCGCCAAGAAATATCCACAAAAAGCCTCTATTTGACATAAATTTACTTCAAACCTTTTATGGTATCAACGATCTCTTTTACATTTGCGCTAATCGCCTTATTTTCAAAGCTATCATCGTTATTTTGTCCAACTAGCCCCTTTAAATTTCCAAAAACTCCAGGGTTAAATCTTAGCTCGCTAGAGCCATAATGCCTCAAAACTTCGCCATTTCTAACGACTTCTACCTCGTAAGTAAGGTAGATATTTCCCATCCTGTCGCTTTTAGCAAAGGTCGCCTCGCCTATAAATTCCCTGCGGTGAGTTATCTTTATCTTTAGCTCGTCGCTAGAATTTGGATCGAGCAAATTTTCTTTTGTAAGCGCCTCCAAAATTTGTTTGTTATACTTTTTCTCGATCATTTTTGGGCTTTGATAGAAAAATTTTGTCGGCTCGTGGCGCTGCACATGAGTGTAGCTAATGCCCTCAAATTTATACTTGCCAGCAAGTGGCACCTTTGGCTGAGATGAGCCACAACCTACTAAAAATAACACTCCTAAAAGTAGCGAAAAAATCCTTTTCATCTCTCTCCTTAGCTTAAAAATTTAAAATTTCCTCTATCTTTAGCGTGTCATTTACGACTTTTTCAAGCTCGTCTAAATTTAGCATATTTGGCCCGTCACATAGCGCTTCACAAGGATTTATGTGCGTCTCGTAGAAAAATCCATCCACCCCAACGCTAGCTGCCGCTCTTGCAAGATACGGCACAAACCTAGCGTCGCCGCCGCTCTTTTCACCAAGTGCGCTTGGCATTTGCACGCTGTGGGTCGCGTCAAAAATGACTGGCGCAAATTCTCTCATCATCACTAAATTTCTCATATCAACGACTAAATTTCCATATCCAAAGGTGCTTCCACGCTCCGTTAGCCAGACGCCATTTGCCTTTGCGACATCGTATCCGTCGCCACTCACACCCCTTGTCTCAAGCACCTTTTTAACAGAGTGCTTCATAGCAGACGCCGCTAAAAACTGCCCTTTTTTGATATTTACGACAGCTTTTGTCTTTGCAGCTGCTACAAGTAGGTCAGTCTGACGGCACAAAAATGCAGGGATCTGCAGCACATCAGCCACTTCGCCAACTGGCTGAGCTTGATAGCTCTCATGGATATCGGTTAAAATTTTAAAGCCAAATTCCTTTTTCACCTCAGCTAAAATTTCACAACCCTTTTCTAGCCCAGGGCCACGAAATGAGCTAATGCTCGTGCGATTTGCCTTGTCAAAGCTAGACTTGAAGTAAAAGTCAAGCTTTGGATTTTCATTAAATTTAACTAGCCTTTTTGCCACTTCAAAAACAAGTTCCTTGCTCTCTATCACGCAAGGTCCAGCGATTAAGATCATTTTTTCTCCTTTATTTTTCTTTAACAACTAAAATTCCACTCACCACTACAAGCACGATACCTGCGAGTGCTAGGTGATTTGGCAACGCATCGCCCATAAAATAGCCAATAATAAGCGTAAAAATGACGTCTGCATAGCTAACCGCAGCGATCACGCCAGCTTTTTTACCAACCGCAAATGCCTTTGTCATAAACGCCTGAAAATAGTAGCCACTAAGCCCCATTAGCAAGATAAAAACGACGTTGTGCCAGCTTGGCATAGCAAATTTAGAAAATAAAAAATCAAGCGGCTCGTATGTAAAAAACTCCGCCATCCCCATGCAAATAAGCGGCAAAAACGAGCCCCAAAGCATGAAGCTTAGCACGATGACATTTGTGCCGTAGCTCTTGTTTAGCTCCTTTACACTCGTGTAGGCAATAGCCGCTCCAAGGCCGCTCCAAATGCCGATGATATCGGTTTTATTGATACCTAAATTTGGCTGGATAACAAGCAAAATCCCGCCAAATCCTAAAAAGACAGCAAACCAGCCAAGCGAGCTTAGCCGCTCCTTAAACACGATAGCTGCGAGAATGGCTGTAAATATCGGATTTGTCTTTTGAAATGTAAAGGCTGTGGCTAAATTTACATGCGCGACATTATAAAAAAAGGCAAAAAGCGCCACCGTACCCACAAAACCGCGAAACATCAGCAAGAAAAAGTGCCCGCCAGTTTGCTTAAATGGAAATTTATAGATGGCGTAGATGACGATGAAAAGTCCGATCAAATTTCTAAAAAAAACAACTTCGATAGAAGGCATATCTTTACTCAGATACTTTGCAAATGCGCCAGTCACGGCAAACATAAAGCAAGCAAAGAGCATATAAAAAATGCCAAGATGTGAAATATAAAACCTTTTTAACATCGCAAAACCTCTAAATTTAAAGCACTCATTTTAATAAAAAATGGCTTAAATTTTGGTTGATTTTTTCTTTTATTTCGGCGCTTTTAAGCGTAATTTTATACTTTATATAAGAGAAAAATTTGTATAATCAGCCATCATAAAAAGGACAAAATTTGCAAAAAGTAATATTAGTAGGCAAGCCAAATGTCGGCAAAAGCTCACTTTTTAACCGCTTAGCAAGAAGACGCATCGCCATAACAAGCGACGTTAGCGGCACTACAAGAGATACAAACAAAGCTAAGATCGAAGTTGAGGGCAAAGAGTGTATATTAATCGACAGCGGCGGGCTTGATGATAGCAGCGAGCTTTTTAAAAACGTAAAAGCAAAGACCTTGGCAGAGGCTAGAAATTCAGACGTCATCCTATACATGGTCGATGGTAAAATGATGCCAGATGATGAGGATAGAGCCATTTTTTACGAGCTTAGCAAGCTAAATTTACCAATCGCTCTAGTCATCAACAAAATCGACAGTAAAAAAGACGAGCAAAGAGAGTGGGAATTTGTAAGTTTTGGCGCAAAAAACTCATTTGGCATTTCAGTAAGTCATAACACTGGCGTCGATGAGCTTAGCATCTGGCTAGCAAAACACCTAGAGAGCAAGGTGCAGATAAAGGCCGATACGAGTGAAGATTTTGATGATTTTTTAGAAAACTATAACGACGAGGGCGAGCTAAGCGACGAGATAGACTATGAGAGCAAAAACATCAGAGTTGGCATCATAGGCCGCGTAAATGTCGGCAAAAGCTCACTTCTAAACGCCCTTGTAAAAGAGAGCCGCGCCGTAGTTAGCGACGTGGCAGGCACTACGATCGATCCAGTAAATGAAATTTACGAGCATGACGGCAGAGTTTTTGAGTTTGTTGATACTGCTGGTATCAGAAAGCGTGGCAAGATCGAGGGCATCGAGAGATACGCGCTAAATAGAACTGAGAAAATTTTAGAAGAGACAGACGTGGCGCTACTTGTGCTTGATAGCTCTGAGCCACTAACCGAGCTTGATGAGCGTATCGCTGGCATCGCCTCGAAATTTGAGCTTGGCGTCATCATCGTGCTAAACAAATGGGACAAAAGCAGCGAAGAATTTGACGAGCTTTGCAAGGAGATAAAAGATAGGTTTAAATTTCTCTCATACGCGCCGATCATCAGCGTTTCGGCACTTGGCGGCAAAAGAGTGCATAAAATTTACCCGCTCATAGTTGAAATTTACAAAAACTACACCCAAAAAATCCAAACTTCAAAGCTAAACGAAGTGATCGGCGAAGCGACCAAGGCGCACCCACTGCCACGAGATAAAGGCAGGGTCGTGAAAATCTACTACGCAGTGCAGTTTAAAACAGCGCCTATCATGATAGCACTCATCATGAACCGCCCAAAATGCCTGCACTTTAGCTACAAACGCTACCTAACGAACAAGCTTAGAGAGAGCTTTAGTCTAGCTGGCGTGCCTATCGTGCTAATCCCTAAAAAACGCGGAGAGAGTGATGAAGACAAAGAACAATAATATCGTTTTGATAGGGTTTATGGGTGTTGGCAAGGGCACCACTGCAAGGGCGCTAAGCAAGGCGCTAAAGACGATGAACCTTGACTGCGACGACTTGCTAGAGAGCTCACAAAATATGAAGATAAAGGCTATCTTTGATGAATTTGGCGAAGAGCATTTTAGGCAGCTTGAAAAAGATCTAGCCAAATTTCTAGCCACAAATGTCAAAAATGCGATCATCTCGACAGGTGGGGGCTTTGCAAAGGTTAAAAATTTAAACAAAATAGGCACCGTGATCTATCTAAAAGCAAGCTTTAATGCGATCATGCAGAGGCTAAAAAATAGCAAAAATAGCAAGAAAAAACTCGCCAAACGCCCACTTTTAAGCGACCTAAAAAAGGCTGAGGCACTTCATCTGGAGCGAGAAAAGCTTTATGAGAAAAAGGCTGATTATATCGTTGAAGTCGAGGGCAAAACTCCAAAGCAGATCGTAAAAGAGATAAGGATACTTTTAAAAGTTTAGTTGCAAAGTGGTGCAAGCTGCTTGCAACGATAAATTTCAAGATCAAGCTAGATGGCTGTCTGGCGTGGTGTTGGAATTTGTGATGTTTGAGCCAGATTTAGCGTTTTGTAGTTAGAAATTTGGCGAAATTTTGAGATAAATTTGCTTTACTTTGATAGAGCGCTAAAGCGACAAATGTTTTGCAGTCAAATTTTAAGATCAAGCTAGACGCATAAAGTCTAACGTGATGTTAAAATTTAAAAGCTTTTGGCGAAGTGTTTTGAGATGAATTTAAATGTTGTGCAGTTAAATTTTAATCAAGACTAGGCATTTAGCCTGTCGATGATTAAAATTTACAAACTCATTTAAAGGCGCTCAAAAAAACGAAGCCAAAATTTGAAAGGATAAGATGAGAGTATTAACCGGCCTCCAACCCTCCGGCAAACTACACCTTGGCAACTATTTTGCCTCGATAAAGCAGATGGTTGATATGCAAGAGCAAAACGAGATGTTTATGTTTATAGCAAACTACCATGCGATGACCAGCCTTAGCGACGGCAAGGCACTAAAGCAAAACACATTTGACGCTGCGTGTGCCTTTTTGGCGCTTGGGATCGACCCAGACAAAAGCATTTTCTGGGTGCAAAGCGACGTTAAAGACGTGCTTGAGCTTTACTGGGTGCTAAGCCAGCATACGCCTATGGGGCTACTTGAGCGCGCGCACAGCTACAAAGACAAGGTCGCAAAGGGCATTAGCTCGCACCACGGGCTCTTTAGCTATCCGGTTTTGATGGCGGCTGATATCTTGCTTTATAACGCGCAGGTCGTGCCTGTGGGCAAGGACCAGATCCAGCACGTTGAGATCGCGCGCGATATCGCGATCAAATTTAACAACGAACATGGCGAGATTTTTACTCTGCCTGAGGCAAAGATCGATGAAAACGTCGCTACCGTGCCTGGCACAAACGGCGAAAAGATGAGCAAAAGCTACGGCAACACTATCGATATCTTCGCGGACGCCAAGACGCTTAAAAAGCAAATTTCAAGCATCGTGACTGATGGCACGCCGCTTGAAGAGCCAAAGCAGTGGCAAAACTGCAACGTCTATAATATCGCAAAGCTATTTTTAGACGAGAGCGGCCAGCGCGACTTGCAGGCTAGATATGAGCGCGGCGGCGAGGGACACGGACACTTTAAAGCCTATCTAAACGAGCTTGTTTGGGACTATTTTAAAGATGCAAGAGAGAAATTTGAGCACTTTCAAAACAACCCTGACGAGGTGGCTAAAATTTTAGATCTAGGCGCTAAAAAGGCCGAAAATGTAGCTCACGAAACGATAAAAAAAGTGCGTGAAGCAGTTGGAATTTACAGATAAGGAAAAATATGCAAAATTTATATCCCTACGCACAGATAGTCCATCTTTTTTGTGCGATTATATTTGTTGGTTATCTATTTTTTGATGTGATCATATTAAGAGCGGCGAGCAAAAAGATGCCACCAGAGCTTGCGCAAAAGGCAAAGCAAGCCATCAGCTCGGTAGCTGTTAGGATCATGCCTATTTGTCTGCTACTTTTAGTTCTAACTGGTGGCATGATGATGAGTAACTGGGTTGGCAGCAAGACTGGAGGCTACTTTGAGACAAATTTACAGATCGCTTTTATGATCAAATTTTTCTTAGCGATGGTGATCGTGGCTGCGGTAATAGTAAATTTGAGCTGCAAATTTATATTTAAGCGCCCTAGCCCACTTGGTAACATCCACCCTATCGCACTTACGCTTGCGGTGGCGATAGTTTTGCTTGCAAAAGTTATGTTTATGGTTTAAATTTAGAGGCTAATTTTGCCTCTAAATCATAAAGACTTTTTTATAACTTCTAAGATTTTTTCATTTTCAAATTGCGTTTCAAACTTCACGTCAAAACCACTATTGCTAAAGAGCTCTTGTGCATGCTTGATCTTTTGTTTCTCACTTATCGCAAGTTCGCTTTTAGGTTTATTTTTTGTTTCTATGATGAAATTTAGTCTGCTTTTACCATCCTTTTTATTTATTATGTAAGCAAAATCTGGCGAATACGTACCGCCACCTGCTACTGGAATTTTTATCGAATTCTTTGGGATTTTTGTAAAGACAACCACTTCTGAGATCTCCTCAATGATATTTTCTTTCTCAAGCTCTGAGTCATAAAATATCTCATCAAATAAATACTCTTTTGCGGTTTCTCCTTTAATACTTTGCACTCCAAGATCTTTAGGGCTTACATCTTTTACATCTCCTTTTTCATCAGTAAATTTTGTTGGATGCACGCTACTTTCTACTTTTTTATAAGAGATGCTAAATTTGCTTATTGCATTTTCAAGTAAGTAGCGATTAAATTCATTTTTTAAGATATATATCGTAGATAAATTTAAATAATTTTTTATATCTACTTCTTTAAATTTTTCAAATGCAATATACAACGTATCTAATCTCGCACATATCACGTCGCTTAATTTCACTAAAAATTCTTTATAAGTCAGTGTATTTATAGGCTCTATCTTATCTTCTACACTACTTATATTTATGACGCTCATACCGCCTTTTGTCGCATTTATGCCAAATCTCTGCACCTCTAGCCCACTTGGCTTAAATATATCTTTTCTATTAGATAAAAAATCACTAAAAATTTTACCAAATTCGCTCTCATCTTTTATCATATATTCTAAGATCGCTCGCTCGTTTAGCCTCTCCCAAAGCTCTTTTAGCTCAGTAAACATAGCAGGTCTTATCTTCACACCTTTTTTCTTATCTTCTACATTTCTTATCTTTTGTGATAAATCTCTACTGCCTAAAGAATACATCTCTTTAAATTTTTCATATCCACCTTCTAAAAATTTACCATTCTCGTCGCACGCTCCAACCTCAACTAAACTACTTAGAATTTTGAGCTTACTAATATTAAATTTTTGCTTTACTCTTTCATATATTTCTTCAGTAAGTTCCTCTTTATTTAGCTCAGCTTCAACGCTTTCATTTATCTCGTTTATCAAGCTATTTGCAAAGTCCTTTTCTTTAAAATCAACAATGTAGTTAAGCATAAATTTATCATCTTTTACACGAGCCATATACTCATTTACAGGCAGTCTTAGCCCACGCCCCACCTCTTGTAGCTTGCTTGTGTTTGAGCCGCTACTTCTTAGTTTGCAGATAGTAAATACATTTGGATTATCCCAGCCTTCGCGCAAAGTCCATTTTGAAAATATAAAACGTCTTGTGTTGTCTAAACTTAGCAAACTCTCTTTATCGTGCAAAATTTCATCTATCTCCTTTTGTATCTTCTCATCTTTATCATCATTATCTTTTGAGAAGTATCCACCATGAGTTAAAGAAAGATTGTCAAGCGATTTTTTTAAATAATCTTTATAAAATCCAGGCTCTTCTTCTTTATAAATTTGCTCCATTTTTAATTTTATGAGCTTTTCAAATTCAGCTCTAAATTCTCCTTTTTTCTCGCGGTAGCTATCTATATCATTTATAAAAAATAGTGCAAGTGGTTTTATACGAGGAGATCTCTTCATCAGCTCACGCTCATTTTTAAAGTGCGCATCTACAGCGACTCCTAACATCTTTTGTTGAAGTGTTTGCGAGTAGCTAAAAGGGTTTATTTCATCCCCTCTTTTCATCTCTAAGCCGTTATTTAATAACACTATTTTTGTATTTAGCTTTTCTATCTTGATGTCTTTTAAATTTTCATCTATTAACTCCAGATCATCGCCCTTACCAAGATTATAAAACTTGCTTTTTCTATCGGCTTTACGCTCAAATCTAGCGATCGCCGAGTTAGTAGATACCAGCCTTACGCTTACATCAGCTGCCTCGTCAAATTTAGCTACATAAACCTCAACACCCTTTACCAGATCCGCATTAAAAGCATCAAGTGCATTTAACTCATAAATTTTATTTTCAAACTCTTTAAAAGTAGCGCCGTATCTAAATGTAAGTTGAGTGTTAAATTTCTTCAAATTTTCCCACGTTTTATTTTCTTTATCAAATTTATGCGGTTCGTCTATTATCAAAATAGGTCTTGTATATGAGATAGCTTTAAAAGGATTTGATATCTCATCAAAAAGAGTTACGTCAAATTCTTTTTGCAGCGTTTGAGAGTTTATCATGCCTTGAT
This sequence comes from Campylobacter concisus, assembly GCF_902460895.1. Classification (GTDB taxonomy): domain Bacteria; phylum Campylobacterota; class Campylobacteria; order Campylobacterales; family Campylobacteraceae; genus Campylobacter_A; species Campylobacter_A concisus_BC. The sequence goes on from NZ_CABPVL010000005.1 coordinate 39,190, forward strand.
TTATCACAAGCACGTGTATTGCACCATTTTCACTAGCTCTTGCATACTCGCTTATCGCACTTGGCATACGCTCTTTTTTATCGTTTTGCTTTGCACTCTCGACTAGATAAATTTTGATATTTTTAGAATAAATATCTCTAAAATGCTCTCTAGTCGCCTCCGAGTTTAAAAAGCTCATCGTTCCAGCTTTTATAGAAAGCGTCGGCACTGCGATTATAAATTTAAAAACGCCTGCGATTTTATTTAGCTCAAACATCATTTTTGTAAATGTATATGTTTTGCCAGTTCCAGTTTGCATGCAGATGTCAAAAACATTGTTTTTACTTTCTATTAGAGGATTTTGCTCTGCGTTTATGCTTTTTTTTATCTCACATCCAACCAAAGCATCCATAACCGCATTTATTGCTTCATTTTGATGAGGCAAGTCTTTTTCGTAATTAAATCCAGCCATTTTAATGCCTTACAATTAAGCTTATTTGCAAATTCTTTTTATTTGCATAATTTTTAATAGCTTCATCTAGCTCACGCCATCTCGAGCTTTCAAAACTAGGCTCATAAATTACTATTTTTTCAGGCGCAAATTCTTTATCACTATCTATTTTCTCAACCAAAGCTTTTAAATTTTTACCATTAAAATTTTCATTTATAAGATATAGTTTTTTCTGTGCGTAATACGCCTCATATCCTCCCAAATCTACTCTTTTTAGCTCATCTGTTAGTTTTACGCCATCATAAACTGCAAATGTAGTTAAAAGTGCTGTAAAATCATCTTTTGAAAGCTCATTTTTAGGAAATAAATTCGGCTCTTTCGTATCAGAGTCGCCGTCTAAATACTTATCTAAATATGATTTTAAAAGTGGAACGGTCGAAAAGATTTTAAATTTAAGCCGCGCATCGTCTCGAGAGAGAGAGAGAGAGAGATTGCGCTGCGCGCAAGATACGCTCTTTTGTGATGTCAAAGATGGTTGGATTATCGCTTTTTAGCTCGTTTTTACAAAAATCATAAGCTACTTTACTATTTCTTTCATCTATCTTTTCATCAAGCTGAACTAATATAAATTTGCGGTTACCACCGTCCTCTAAATTTTGAGCCATTACAGCATGAGCGGTCGTGCCAGAGCCAGCAAAGAAGTCTAAGATAATATCAGTATCGCTCGTAGTTTGATAAATTAAAAATTTTAATAAACCTGTATTTTTCGGATAATTAAACAAGTTTTTTAT
>NZ_CABPVL010000006.1:0-2233 GCF_902460895.1 Campylobacter concisus
ATGATCTATCAAAACTATATAAGCCTAAATTTAAATAGACTATTTCTAGGAGCTAATATAAGTAGTGGAGGACTAGACTATAACTCATTTATATACTACGACATAGACCACAAGAAAAACAAACTATCTTTTAACCTAGCCTCTAAACTAGCACTAAATAACCTTAGTACCTATCTATGCTTAGATGAGCTAAGAGGAGCTGGTAATGAGATAGATGCAAGGTATTTTAAATATGCTAGAAGTAGATACACTGAATCTGATGTGGAGATAAGGGAGTTAAATTTGGATGTTAAAGAGGAGAAAGAAATTTATAATGTTTATAAGGAAAATAACAGAAATAAATATAACTATATGACACCAATAGACGCCTACCAAAAAGCCACAGATATAATAAACAAATTTAAAAAAGGCATATTTAACACAGAAGATAGCGATAACTCTCACTCTAACCTCTCAAGAGATCTAGTAGAGGCACTAGATACTATAGGTAACAATAACATAAAGGGAGTGTATGTGGGGTGTAAAGCGCCTAAGGAAAAAGAAAGAAGCAAAGATGAAATTCCACCACGCCTAGTCGGTCGTCTAGCTACTACTATAGTAATGGAAGATGGTCTATACATAGGATAAGATATGAAGAAGAAGATTGCATTTATCATCATAGCTCTTTTAGTAGCTGGATCACTATTAATAATAAACAAAGGAAATTTAATGAGTAAAGAAAATTTAATGGATAACACATATACGGTTATAGCCCACAATGGCAGAGAGGTAAAATTTGATAAAAAGACAAATTTAATTGTTTATGACGGAAAAAAGTCAGATAATACGAATAATGATCTTTCTTCAAAACTAGTTCTCGACTCTCGCTCCATCCTAGACTCATCTCCATATAAAAACTATAAACCACTATACTATAACCCTAAACCAAACTCTCTAGGTCAAACAGACTATCTATCTTTTAAACCATGGCTAGACATTAGCTATAAACCAAGCTCAACTAAACTATCACCTTGGACTAAATCAGAAAAAGCTTACTATGAAAGCCTAAAAGATAAAAGAGATAGATATATCTATCTAGTAAAAAGAAGTAACCTAAACTGCACTATGATAGATATACCAGAAGATGCCATAGGTAGAGTAGATAGTGGTGGCAAACTAACCAAGCCAGAGTATGCTGAAATTTATGATGAAGTAAGCTCTAATAGAAAAACTCTAAAATCAGAATTATTTGCAGCAGAGTGGAATATATGTGCTGGAGTATTAGGAAGCACTGTTGGATTTTCAGGAGGAGTTGGATTAGGCTATGCAGGATTTAAAGCAAGAGCATATCAATCAATGTTTCTATCAGCACAGCTTGGTCAAGACGGAGCCTTAGAGGCATTAGCTGACATGTTTCAATACTCTACCTATTTAGTAGGTCTAAACAAAAATTTACAAATGGCTGAAGAATTTAGAAGACTAGCTAAAAATCCTCCATTAGATGAATATGGGATGATGCCTTATTTAGATGAGATAGTGGGGAGCTATTTCGTGATGGATTTTAATAGAAATGGAGTGGCAGCAATGCCAGATAACTCTTTATATAAAGACCTAAGAGAACTCGTAGAAGACAAAGGTAAGCTACTAGACCCTAGAGACCTAGATGCAAACGAGACTACAAGAGAAGAATTTATCTCTTATGTTAAAAGCGAACTCCCTAAATTTCAAGACAGGCTAGAGCTTCCAGGATTTCCTAAGGATTGGGATGATAGAACACTTTCTCTTTTTATCGACTCCACCCTCCTAGAAGCTAAAATAATGTCCCTAACCCCACCAGAGGGATATCCAAATGCACCATACTACAACACACCAGAAGAGCTAACAAGACTATATGAGGCTGGTAAATTAGATAAAAAGCTAAACCCTCTAACACCAGTTATGTATAGAGATAGCTTCCCAGAATATCTTAGGCAAAAGATATTAAGCTACGCTAAAGAGCATAATATAAAGGATTAGAATTTAACATCAAGCAGTAGATTATGGTTTATAGAAGGAAGCATACATTCATATAAACCATATGTCTAATAGCACACCATTTCAACTTTTGCCTTTAATACACTAGCATTTATATTTGTAGCATATGTTCCAAGTAAAATTTTATACTGCTTCTCATGCCCTACTATTTGAGCTATGATATTTGGCTCTACTTCTTGTTGGACAAGCGTATCTATAAAATAGTGCCTAAACGAGTAAA
>NZ_CABPVL010000006.1:2556-3645 GCF_902460895.1 Campylobacter concisus
TGCCACTATATGCTGCTATCATGGTTATATAGTATAGATCATTTGCGCTTATGCGATTGCTTGGCGACTTGTTAGTCTCTTTAAAATTTTGGACTATTTTAAAGATAGCATTAGCCTCTTCCTTGCTATAAGGTAGCACCTTGCGCTCCATTGGGTTTATCTCCACTTTTACGTTTAGGTCATTTATGATGCTCTTACTTATGTAGTCGCTGTTATAGCAATACTTAAAGAACTGCACTACTCTTATCATATATTTTTGTATGGTTACTTGTGATAGTTTGGCATCATTTTTGCCCATGTGTATTATCTGCTCTAGGCTTTTGTCTTTATATTTGGCTTTTTGGTTTAGCTTGGTTGGTATGTGAGCTAAAGTATTTCTAAATTTAAGCAGATCATCTCGTGATATGGTTGTGATATCCTTGCTTGGATGAAAGAATTTAAACAATATATTGCCTACAATATTTACCAGATCCATAGTGCTGCTTGACCACTTTTGGCTAACGCTAGTATTAGCTGTAAAATTTTCAAATGCTGTTTTTAGTGTGATGATCTCCCTACTCTCTACCTTTCTTTGACTAGGAGAACATGGCACTATCTCGTATTCTTGGACTGCCTCATCATTTAAGCTGCCCACAGCAAAGCTACTATCTCCTACTTTTATGCGTTTGCCTATTAGATGACTATTAGCAGACAGTATCTGCTCTACACTCCTCTCATCACCTTTTGTTTTTACTAGCTTAAAAGGAGTGTTAAGTCCGTATTGTTGCTCGGCAGTTGCCATTATGGCATGTGAGAAATTTTTAGCTAGACTTTTGATATCTTCTTTTTTAAGAGGTAGCCCATTTGCTTCATCTAGAGCATTGATGTTATCTTGAAAGCTATCTATACCAGTTGGCTCAAATTTATAACTTTCATCTTGTTTGCTTAAGAATTTAAGTCTTTTAGACACAAGGTTTGTACTCTTGTCAAGCTTTGATATTAGGTAGTTTAGGGACAATATATGTTTTTCAAGCAGGGTTTGAGCTATGCTGGCTTTATCATCTTGATCTATGGCTTCATCTGGACTGTTAGATAAAATTTTAGCCTTAC
>NZ_CABPVL010000006.1:4390-26655 GCF_902460895.1 Campylobacter concisus
GAGAACATGGTAGAGGATTTGCTGTTGTTGCTGATGAAGTAAGAAAACTAGCAGAAAGAACTCAAAAATCTCTAGGAGAGATAGAAGCAAATACAAATGTCCTAGCTCAATCAATAAATGAGATGAGTGAATCAATCAAAGAGCAAAGTGAAGGCATAAATATGATAAATCAATCAGTTGCTCAAATAGATCACTTAACAAAAGAGAATGTGGTAATTGCAAACCAAGCAAATGAAGTCACATCAGAAGTAGATGAGATGGCTAAAGCCATAGTTGAAGAGGTTAGGAAGAAGAGGTTTTAAAAACACTTCTTTCTTAGGGTTTTAACAAACTTAAATTTGTTTAAGACAAAACACTTCATTAATATTCATAAACTCCAACCTGGTTTAAGCTGGGTTTGGGTTTTAATCTTTACAAATTTTAAAATTCCATTCACTTGCAAGAATTGACTACTAAAATTTGGCTTCGCTTAGCGCTTAGCTCAAATTTTAGAGCCGAAATTACTCGCTCATGAAATTTTAAAATTTGATAGACGCTTACTAAAATACTTAGCAGAATTAGAGATATTTATTATTTGATATATAAATTATATGTATTTTTATTTGTAAAATTTTACAAAATTTCAAGTCTTGCGCTGATGTCAGCAACGCCTTTTGAATACATTGCAGAAGTTACTATCGCATCGGCATTTGCAAATTCTTTTGCATTTGCTAAATTTACACCGCCAGCTGCTAGGATTATGGTATTTGGCGAAATTTCATCTCTTAAAGCTAGCACGTTTTTGATAAGCTCTGGGCTAAATTTATCACACTGCACGACGTCGCATTTTGCCTTTAAAAGCTTACTTGCTTCTTCTAAAATTTCAGCCTCGACGCAGATTTTTCGCTCGACCATTTTGGCTTTAAATTCTGGTAAATGTGAGACAAATTCATCAAAGCTAGAGTAAGCTTTTATGTGATTTTTAAAAAAAAGAATGCTATCACTAAGCCCCAGTCTATGCATGCCACCACCACCTTCAAGCACGGCTTTTACGCAAAATTTCTTTGCAAATGGGAAACTCTTTCTGGTTGCTAAGACTTCGCATTTTTCATTGACGCTTTTTGCAGCTTTTACCATTTTGTTTGTGTAGGTTGTGATGGCGCTGGCGTATTCTAGCACGACCTGAGCCAGCTTCCAAGCCTTATGCACATCTTCGTAGCCACCATAAATTTTTATGATAACATCGCCAGCCCTGCAAATTTGAGAGTTCTTGACAAAAATTTCACTCTCACACCCAAGTAGTCTCGCCACACTTGCTGCCACATCTACGCAGCTTACGCAAATTTCATCACGCGAGTAAATTTCAAGCGAGGCTTTTTTATCGATATTTTGAAGCGACGTTGTGAGGTCAAAGTAGGGTAGGTCCTCGTTTATGTAGTCTAAAATTTCAGCGTCGCTTAGTCTCATTTTATGCCTTTTTTGAAGCGGTTTTTGCTTTTACGATCATCTTTTTAAAGATGCCGTTATCGTAAAGTCCAGCGTGGTAAAGCGCAAAGCATGTAAATGCGATGCCAGAAACTACGTGGAATTTTTTAACAGATCTATTTTTCATAAAAAGTGCGCTTAGGCAAACAGATGCCAAAGTGACGCTCATGCCGACCTTTGCCACTTGTCTATGAGTGTTTAGATCTAGTAGTTTGCCGCTTATCTTTATATCTTTTCCCAAATTTTCTCCTTTAGTTTTTGCCCCAGCAGCTTGTATTTTTGATGCCTAGACTCTCTGGGTCAAATTCTGGATTTTTACCAGCTTTTCTTTGCGCTTCGTAGTCTTTTATCGCTATTATCACCACTTTTGAGAGTAAGAAAATGGCGATAATGTTTATCGTAGCCATAGCCGCCATCGTGATATCAGCGATATTCCAAGCGAGCTTTAAGTTCATCTGAGCGCCTATAAATATCATAATCACTGCTGTGATCTTAAATGCAAGTGTTAAATTTTTACTCTTAGTTAGAAATTTCATATTTGCCTGTGCGTAGTAGTAGTTGCCGATGAGTGATGTGATGGCGAACAGCACTACTGCAAGGGTCGTAAAGTGTAGCCCAAAGTCGCCAAAATACTCTTTCATCGCTGCTTGAACGAGAGGTAGGGCGGTTAGAACTTCGCCACTTACTCCAGTTTGTTTTGTAAGATATGCCTGAGAAAAAAGCACGATCATACCAGAAGCGATACATATCGTCATATCGATAAAGACCGCCATTGCTTGCACTAGCCCTTGCTTGACTGGGTGGCTTGTGTGCGCCGCAGCCGCTGCATTTGGCGCTGAACCCATCCCAGCTTCGTTTGAGAAAAGCCCTCTTTTTATGCCTATCACGATCACGCTTCCAGCAAAACCGCCAAATATCGCTTTAAAATCAAATGCACTTTCTATGATCATCTTGATAACGGCTGGAATTTCTTTGAAATTTAAAACGATCGCGATGATAGCTAGTAAGATATAAGTAAGCGCCATGAAAGGCACGATATATGAGCTAACTTTGCCGATGATGTGGCTTTTGCTAAAAAACATCACAGCCGTAAATGCTGTAAGGATAAGTCCGATGCCAATAGGCAAGCCGCTTTGCGCAAAGGTGATATTGCTGCCTGCTTGGTCGTAGTAAATTTCAAAGGCAGAGGTCATGGTGTAGCTTTGAAGCCCGTTAAAGCCGTAAGCATAGGTGATGATGAGGATGATAGCAAACAAAGAGCCAAGCCACTTTATGCCAAGCCCATTTTTGATGTAGTAAGCTGGACCGCCTTTAAAGCCAAAGACATCTTTGGTCTTATAAATTTGAGCTAGAGTACTCTCAATAAAGGCTGAAGCTGAGCCTAAAAACGCCATCAAACACATCCAAAAAAGTGCCCCTGGACCACCTGCGACGATGGCAGCTGAAATTCCAGCGATGTTACCGATACCGACACGCGAAGCAGTCGAGATCATCAGCGCTTGAAATGGCGTCAAATGGTGCTTGTTATACTTGTCCTTTTTTTCTACCAGAACTCTGCAAGCTTCAAAGAACATCCTAAACTGCACAAAACGGGTAAGATAGCTAAAGTAAATTCCTGAAGCTACAAGGATGATAACCAAAAAATATCCATATAAAAAGTCGTTGGCTACATCCATTTTGCCGTTTAAAAAGTTTAAGAAATTCTCAAACACCATCTATCCTTTCAAATTTATTTTGACTTGATCTTCACGCCCTTCATTGAGTTGAGCAGAAGCCAGATCGTCGTGCCGTTGTGAAGCATAGCAGTTGCTATTGGATTTAGCATGCCAAGCGTTGCGGCACTTAGTATGGCTGTATTTACGCCAACGGTTGAGCGGAAATTTGAGCTTATTAGCTTCATGGTCTTATTTGCGAGCTCTTTTGCAAGCGCCACGCTCATGATGTCGTCTTTTAAAAGGCTTATATCAGCCGTTGCTTTAGCGATATCTGCACCTTTGTGCATGCTTATGCCAACATTTGCTTTTGTTAAGCTTGGCGCGTCATTTATGCCATCTCCAACAAAAGCGACCTTTTTGCCTTCATTTTTTAGCTCCTCGATGATCGCTGCTTTGTCCGTTGGTAAGCACTCAGCATATACTCTATCAAGCCCTAGCTCGTGCGCTACCTCTTCAGCCTTGCTCTTGATGTCGCCACTTAGCATAACTATCTCTTTTACGCCAAGATTTCGTAGTTTTGCCACCATATCTTTAGCGTTTGCTCTCATATCATCTTTCATAGCGATCACACCAACAAGCTCTTTGTCGTATCCCACATAAAGCAAGGTTAGACCGCTTTGCAAAGCCTTGCTTATAAGCGTTTCATGAGCTTTAAAACTTATCATCTCATCATCTTCTAAGAAGTGCCTACTGCCGATGATCACCTCTTTGCCGTGCATCGCAGTTTTTACGCCGTGAGCCACGATAAATTCGACCTCGTCGTGGTGAATGTGGCTAAATCCACGCTTGTTTGCAGCCTCAACTATCGCTTCAGCCACTGGGTGGAAGTAGTGCTCCTCGGCACTTGCTGTTAAATTTAAGATATCAGCCTCTGAAAATCCATCTTTAAAAGAGTAAATTTCAACCACGCTTAGGCGTCCATGAGTTAGAGTGCCTGTTTTGTCAAAGACAAAGGTATCAACCGAGCTTAGAGCCTCGATCGCCTTTGCGCCTTTTATGAGGATGCCGTTTCTGCCAGCCTTTGAGATGCTTGACTTAAACGCAACTGGCGTAGCAAGCTTAAGCGCGCAAGAGTAGTCAGCTTGAAGCACGCTTGCAACGCTGTTCATATTTTTATTTATAACATACGAAAGCCCAGCAAGAGAGAGTGTGACTGGCACTAGCTTATCAGCTAGTTTTAGAGCTTTTACTCCGATGGCTGATTTTTCATTAAGTGAAGTTTGGATGTACTCTTTGATCCTTGCGGTTGCGGTGTCGCTACCTACGTTTTCAGCCCAAATTTTGATCCTGCCTTCATCGACAACAGTGCCACTTATGACGCGGTCGCCTCTAGCTTTTGCCACGGGTTCTGCCTCTCCAGTCATTGAGACTTGATTGACATCAGCATTACCCTCGACAATGTAGCCATCAACGCCTATCGTCTCGCCAGCTCCGACTACTACGATGTCGCCTTTTTTTAAATTTTCGGTTTTTACCTTTTCAAGCGTCTTTTCACCGTTTAAATTTCGCTCGACCCAGACCTCTTCGATGTTTGGTTTGGCTAGCTCTTTTATGAGATCATCACTTCTGTGGCTAGCACTTTCTTCCATGTATTCGCCGATATTTATCATCAAATTTGTGCTATTTGCAGCCAAATGATCGCCCATTGCAAGGCTAGTGCCAATAGCAGTTGCCTCAAGCACTTTTGAGGTGATGCCCTCATGCCTTAGCTCTTTTGCACCTTCTATTAAATTTGGAGCTGTTGCGTAAAGAGTTACGGCTGATTTTAGAGTTTTGTTACTCATAAACGGCGTTACACCAAGTGCAGCAGCAGCTTTGTAGATATTTGCTTTGCTAGGCAGGCTCTCATCTTTTGGCTTGGTTGGAAAATCATAGCTTTTTATAAAGTCTAAAATTTTCTCATAGCTCTTATCAAACTCGACGATGATGCTTTTTGCGTATTTATTTACACGCACGCTTCTTGCATCGGTTCGCTCTGAGATCGCAGCCTCGATAGCGCTGACATCGCTTCTGGCATTTAGGCTCTCGCAAATAAACCTCGCTCTGTTTTTGCTCTTATGAGCTAGAGTGACCTTATTTTTGTGAGTCAAGTTCAGCTTTGACATCTTCAAAACGCTCTTTTAGTTCTTCTATGCCAGCGTTTATTAGCTCACCACCTTTGATGATCGCTTTAAATACGCACTCTTGTGCTTTTGGATTAGTTAGCACATAAGCTGCTATGCCGCCTAAAAGTAGGCCTTTTACAAAGCCAGCTGCGTTAAAATTTTCAGGTACAAATGGTAAATTTTGAGCTGCATTGTTTATTGCATTATCAACTGCACTTGGCTGAGTTGCTGCTGTGTTATTTGCTGCTACTTCGTTTGCGTTTTCTTCATTGATGTAAGGGTTATTCATTATTTACTCTCCAATTTTATTAGTTCTTCAGCTATCAAAAGACCGCCGATGCCAGCTGCTGTGAAAGCTGCTGCGTTTAGATATTTTTTTTGCGCTATCAAATTTGAAGCGTGAATGCCAACAGCACCTACAAAACCGCCAGTTACAGCGTATTTTACTATCTTCTTAGCGACATCTTTTTTAGTTGCTCTGTTGTTTAGATAGTCGTTAAAGCCAAGTGCAGCCGCACCCATGCCAGCGATTAAGGCTCCGCTGATGAAGTGATCAAACGGAAGCCTTGTGTTTGAAAGCGTAAAAAGACTATTTTCTTGCATTCTCTATCCTTAAGCTATATCGTTTGGTGTGATAGCTTTTGGAGCTGCAGGCTTTTTAGCGCGTGGTTTTCTTGTTTTTTTAACCACTTTTTCAGCCTCTTTTTCTATTTTTTTAGCGCCGCGTTTTGCTTTTTTCTCTTCTTTTACCATGAAGTCTTTTGCGTCTTTTGCGACATTTTTGCCTTTTTTGTAAAGATCTTTTGCAGCCTCTTTGCCTTTGTCTAAGCCGTCTTTTGCGCACTCTTTGATCTTATCTCTTTTACTCCAAGCAACTACTGCTAAACCGCCTACTGCTAAACCTGCTAAAAATGGTAATGCCATTTTAAATCCTTTCTTTGTTTGATTTTGTAAATTATTCATCTTCTTCATCCTTATTTAAATTTTTGCTAACTACTGAAATGCCTAATGCCCCAAGTGCAAGCCCGCTAAAAAACGAGAAATTTGGATTGTTTGTGATCTTTGCCAACTCGCTTTTATCAGCCTTACCACTTGCGATATTTTGCAAGCTTTTAGTTATCTCATTAAAGTCATTTTGATAGCTTTCTAAAATATTTGTTATGCCATTATGCTCAAAATTTTGTGAAATTTCATTTAAATTTAGCTCATTTTTTGCCACAGCTCCGCTATAAATTTCTTTTAAGCAGTGCTTTAAAGAGGCGATATATTCGTTATTTGAAGTAGCCCAAAGTCTAAAAAAAAGATCTTTTAGCTCCTCATCATCTAAGCTTTCACAAAATTTTTCATACATTTTGTTTAGCTCATTTTCATAGTTTAGTGCCTCTATCAGCGCATCTTCTTTATTTTTTGCTGGCAAAAAGATAGCTTCGTTTTCACAAACAAGCTCATACTCATGCGCACTTGCAAATTTCTCTATCAAGATGATCGCATTTTTTCTAACACTTGCGATTTGATCAAATACTTCGCCAAATGAAGCTAGGCTTTCATATAGCCTTAGTGCGTTTTTTTCGCTCGTATAAGAGGCGTTTAAAAGCTCATTAAGCATATTTTACTTCTTTTGCTACTTCATTTACTTTAGCTGAAATTTCTTCTAAATTTTGCCCTTTTAAGAGATCCTCCCAGAGATTTTTAGGGAAAATTTCATGATCGTATTCGATCGTTACAGAGCCGATTATCTTGTTAAATTTAACATTTTTTATACCATTTATCTGAGCGATCATATCATCTAAACTGGCCAAATTTACGCTACTGCTTAGCTCTTTTATCTTTGGGCTAACCCTTACTCTTAGTCTGCCATTTGTGTGGGCTATCATCGAAAAATAGCTTGCAACTTGTGCTAAAGTTTGTGTTTTTATATCCATTTTCATCCTTTTATTTTGTCTGCGTATTATCTAATCTGTAACTTAAACAAATCTGAAATTTTTTTGTCTTTCATTATCAAAAAACAAAATGAAATGATAAATTTAAATCCCATTTTTTGCTTGACAATCACTGCAAATTCCATAAAGTATCATCTTGTGAGACTCAGCATTAAACGATCTTTGGCTACAAATTTGATCTTGTCTTTGCTCTATCATCTCATCTTCAAAATCAACCACTTTGCCACAAATTTCACAGATCAGGTGATCGTGAGAGGACTTTAAATTTAACTCGTAATTTTTAACACCATTTTGCTCAAAACTATTTGCCAAATGGTGCTCTTCAAGAAAATTTAAAAAGGTATATATAGAAGTCATTGAAATTTCATTTTTGTAAGTTTCATAAATTTTTTGACAAATTTCTTGAGCATTTAGATGTGACTTGCTTGCAAAAAGCACACGCAAAATTTGCTCTTTTATCTCAGAGCCTTTTTGATTAAAAGCTTTTAAAAACTCGTTAAAATGCTTGTAAAATAGTTCAAAGTCTTCCACAAAATCCCTATCAAATTGATAATGAATGTAAAGATTTTACAACTTTTCTACTAAAAAATGCATAAAATTTATTACAAATTCTAAGTAAAGTATTTTATAAGCTTCTTTTGGTATAGTTTCGCATTTTTTAAATCAGAATTAAGGAACGAAATGACTTACGACGAGCTAGAATTAGACGCCGTTTTGTTAGAGGTTTTGGAAAATAGAGGCAGCTTTGACTCGATGGATGACGAAGAGCTTTACGAGCTTATCGAGCAAGTCGCGCAATATACAGACGGCGACTACGAAGAGGCGTTTGAATATATGACTCAATTTTCTCCAATCCCTAAAAAACGCTTTGTATCACTATTTATGGTTTAGCAAAAGGCTAAGCCATAATCTTTCTAAATTTATAAACTAAATTTCTAAAATCTTTAAAATATAAAAAAGAGAGCTTGACTCTTCTAAAAGAGCCAAGGCATGAGGTTATTATAAGAAGTATTTTGAGATTATCTCTTTAAATTTGATTGTGTATTTGCTAGCTTTTGGGCTGTTGTTGTAGATATCTTCAAAGTCATACATTCTCTCATAGTAGTCGTTTGTATCTTGTGCGTTTATCTTAAGTCTTGCCACATCTAAGCTAACGCCCACGAAAGCTCCACTTGTCTTGCCACGCTCCTCGACAAATGCTGAAATTTCAGGCAAATCACTAGCTATCGCCACTTCGTTGCCAACGCCGCCAGTTGCTTCTGCTTTTAGACTGATTGTATCTTTTGCGTTAAACAAGCTTGCGTAGGCTTCCGAGTTTTTAAACAAAATGATCATATCAGTCGAGCTATATCCTAGCTGAAGTCCGATACTGCCAGATGTGTAATTTACAAAAAATGGGCTTGACCACTCGCCATTGTCGTTTTTAGCGATAAATACGCCTCTGCCTTTTGAGCCAGTGATGATCGCGCCTGCTTTTGTCACGTCTGGGATGATAGCGATGGCTTTAATGCCTGTAAATTTGGTATTTGGTTTTAAATTTCTAGTGCCAAAAGCGTTTAAAATGTTTATCGCATTTTTTAATTTTTGATTTTGAATCACATCAGCGTTTAAATTTAACGCAAAAAATGAGCCAATCAAAAAGAGTAAAGTTAGAATTTTTTTCATCAAATTTCCTTATTTAAAATTTTTGTTATTATAGCCTAAAATAAACTATTATTTAAAAATTTATTAATGAAATTTTATGAGATTTCATTATAAAATGCCCATTTTTTAAGGAAAAAATATGAGCTTAATACTTTTTGTGGAGTACGTTGGTATCGCATCAGCTGCGCTTAGTGGCTTTTTGTTTGCTGTAAAGAGGGAGTGCGACTGGCTTGGCGTCTTTTTGTCCGCATTTTTGACCGCGCTTGGAGGCGGTATCATGCGTGATATGCTCGTTGGTAGGGCGGTTTATTCATTCACTCACTACATGCCAGTAAGTGTTGTCATCTTTATGCTTGTCGTATCTAGGATCACAAATTTACATATAAAAAGAGAGGGCTTGGAGAAGAAATTTGTCTTTATCTTTGCCGATGCGATCGACGTTATCTGCTTTTCTATCGTTGGAGCGATGGTTGCCATCGAGTACGGCTACAACGTCTTTGGCGTCATGATGATCGCCTTTTTTAACGGAGTTGGCGGCGGTATCTTAAGAGATATCTTGCTAAATGAAGTCCCATGGTTTTTACGCACTGGACTTTATGGCACGATAAGCCTTGGCGTGGGGCTTGCCTACTTTATCCTCTATCATTTAGGTCTTAGCAACATATTTTTTACTATGCTCTTGCTCGCACTTGGTATCACGGTCAGGATGTTTGCATTTTACAGGGGCTGGAAGCTGCCTGATCTATGAAATTTAGCGAGTTTTTTGATACCTGGGTCAATGAAAACTACTATAAATTTGGCGTGGATATTGGCAAGAAGGGCGATTTTTACACAAATGTAAGCGTTGGCTACCTCTTTGGCGCTTGCCTTGCAAACTACTTTTTAAAGCTACTTAAAAATGGCGAAATTTCTAGCTCTTGTAAGGTCGTGGAGATCGGTGCAAACTCAGGCGATATGCTGGCCGATTTTGTGCAAGGTATATTTACGCTTGAGCCAGAAATTTTGCCAAATTTAGAGTTTATCGTCATCGAGCCTCATGAAATTTTACGCAAAAAACAGCTTGAAACATTTAAAAACCGCTTTGGTAATGAGATAAAAATAAAACACTATGAAAATTTAGGTGAGTGTTCGTTTGATGAAATTTTTGTCATCTCAAATGAGCTACTTGACGCATTTAGCTGCGAGGTGATAGATGGGGAAAATATGCTTTTTGTGGATGATGATCTAAAATTTCACTGGCAAAAGGCGGATCAAAATTTGCTAAATTTAGCAAAGAAATTTGGCATAAAAAAGGGCGAAATTTCAACTAGTTACGTTAAATTTGCAGCTCAGCTTGCAAATGCGGCAAAGAAAGTTAGATTTTTAAGCTTTGACTACGGAGAATTTGAGCCAAAAAATGAATTTAGCCTAAGAGTTTTTAAAGATCATCAAGTTTTTTCTTTGTTTGAAATTTCAAACCTAGAGCCATATTTTAAAAGCTCGGATCTGACTTACAGCCTTTGCTTTAAGCAAGTTAGTGAGGCTTTTAGCGAGGCTGGCTTTTTGATGCTTAAATTTAAAAAGCAAAATGAAGCTTTGGTTTGCGACTTTGGCGTGGATGAAATTTTATCCTTGGTGCTTGAAAAAGGGAGCAAACAAGCCTATGAAAATGCAGCCAAACAGGCAAAATTTCTACTCTCACCTGAGTTTTTGGGGGAGAAGTTTAAATTTATAGAGTTTTTAAAGGGCTAGTCTAGCGATAGGTGCAAATTTAGCCTCGCAAGCTTTTAAAAGGTCATTTGGTGCTATCTTTATCTGCTTGCCTCTTACTCCAGCGCTTACTAGCACGTACTCTTGCTCTTTTGCTCGCTCATCGATAAATGTGGCAAAGTGCTTTTTCATAGCAAGTGGCGAGCAGCCGCCTCTGATGTAGCCGGTGATCTTTTCTAGATCTTTTAAATTTATAAGCTCGCAGCGTTTGGCTCCGCACGCATGAGCAAGTGCTTTTAGATCAAGCTCCAGATCGCCTTGCAAGCAAGCAACGACAAAATTTTTAGGCTCGCACTGGCAGACGATCGTCTTATAAATTTGCTTTATGTCTTGCTTGGTGCTAGCTGCTACGTGAATGGCTGAAAGGTCGTTTAGATCGACTTCATATTCAAGTATCTCATACTCTATTTTTAGCTTGTCCAAAAGCCTAGCGGCGTTGGTTTTATGTATCATCTTTTCTCATTTTTGTGAATTTTTTGTATAATTATAGCCAAAACTTAAAGGAGGAAAGATGGCTGAAGAAGTTGAAGAGAAAAAAGCAAAAAAAGGTGGCAATGGCGCTTTGATGATAATCATCATCGCGATATTTGTTTTATTGCTAGTTATCGGAGGGCTAGTGGCGTTTTTGATGCTTAGTTCTGACGAGCCAAAAGAGGCAAATATGGCGCAAACACCAGCTCAGACTCAAACTCAACCAGCACCCGCTCAAAACAAAGCAAAACGCGGTGGCAACGACTATTCGAACATGGGACCTATATATCCGCTTGATCAGTTTGTCGTAAATTTACTTAGTGAAAATGGATCAAGATTTCTTAAAACTAAGATCGATTTAGAGCAAAGCGACGAGCTACTAACTGCCGAGCTTGATAAGAAAAAAGCACTTTTAAGAGATATCATCATAAGAACGCTCTCATCTAAAACTTACGAAGAAGTAAGCACTGCAAAGGGCAAGGATAGGCTAAAAGACGAGATCGTCGGCAAGCTAAATGAAGTGCTAAATGATGGCTACATCAAAAACATATTTTTTACTGATTTTGTGGTGCAATGATAGGCATCGATATCGTTAAGATAGATAGAATTTCAAGACTAAAGGCTCGTCACGGCGAGCTTTTTTTAAAGAGATTTTTAAGTGATGATGAGATCGCGCTAGCAAAAAATGATGCGACTTTGGCTGGATTTTGGGCGGCCAAAGAAGCAGCTAGTAAGGCCCTTGGTGTGGGCATCAGCAAAGAGTGTGGCTTTTTAGACATTATGCTCAGCAAAGACGCAAGAAACGCACCAAAGATAAAATTTAGCCCAAGAATTTATACAAATTTTAATATCAAAGAAGCAAGCCTTAGTATAACTCACGACGGCGGATTTGCCGTAGCTGCAGTGATGATGGTGTGAAATTTATCTGTTCTAAGAATGATTTAATTTTATATATTTAAGCCGCTAAATACTTGCAAAAATTTTAAAGAATTTTTACTAAAAAGAAATTTGAAAGTTAATGAAGGAGCTTAAGTGATAGTTAGATGTGTAAAAACAAACGAGAAGCGAGAGGAGCTGAAACTACATAAAAAATATATAGTATATGGTTTGCATTTTGAGGATATGGATGTTAGTTATCTTCTTGATCCTCTTGATGACGGTTATCCTTTCTTTTACGACTCTAAATATTTTGAAATTTTAGATAACTTTATGCCGACTTCTTGGGTGCTATCAAAAAGAGAGCTTGTTATTATTTATTCATACAATGAGATAGCGTCCGATTTTGGTAAATATTATTATTTATTATCAGATAAAGATCCATGGTATTTGGAAAATTTTATGCAAAGAAAAAGAGAGATTGATAAAGAAGTTGTGCAAAACAGACTTAAAAATGGCATAGAATTAAAGTTAAAGGCTATAAACGACTTTCAAACACTAGGCAAAGTATCTAATTTTAAGCTAAATTTTGAAAATGAACTAGTTAAAATAAACATAAATATTGACAATAAAACAAGATATGAGTATTTAAAAAATAGCGGTCAAAGCTGGTGCTATATGAAGCTAGATGACGACAAATTTGAAGCGATGACAAGTATTGATAGGCTAAATTTTGTACTTAAAAGAGCTATTAAATTTATAGAGACGACATAATCTAAAGGATAAATTTGAAAGTAAGACTAAAAGATGGTATTGATAAAGATAAATACTACATACCAACATATAATTCTATTGGTGATTATCTAAAAATAGATCAAGAGTATGAAGTTTGCGGGATAGAGGTAAATAAAAATGACCCATGTTGTATAAGTTATTCAGTGATTTTTGATTATAGAACTTGGAGTTTTGATGCAAATATTTTTGCTATAACAGATGACACTATTGGTGCTGATTGGGTTTTAAGACAGATAAACGAGAGCATTTTTATGTTTGCTCCAAAATGTATAAATTATCTTGGGTTTGTAGAGGAATTTTGGGACGATGAATTGCCAGCGTTAAGAGCGTATTATAAGAGATTTGATAGTGCTATAAAAAGATCATTTTCACGATATGAATTTAGAAAAATCTTTAACGACTATCAAGACCCAAGTATCAAAGCTACAGGAGTAGATACGCAAGCAGATGGCTACGTCGTTTGTCCGCATTGCTACAACGCAGAGCAGGTAAGTGCAGAGCTAGGCGTCATAAAGTGCGAAAAATGCCACCAAGAGTATAACAACCCACTTGCTAAAATTTGTCCAAGTGGAATATCGGTGCTTGATGAGTAAAATTAAATGTTTTTATAAAAGCCTATATGCCCCAAAATTCTATCAGCTTGTCTGCGAGTGATAAAGTTTCTTTACCAAAATATCTCTCAATTTTCTTATATTGCTCTTTGTTTGAAACATTTTGTATCGTCTCAATAAAGCCGGTCAAAAGTGCCGTGCCAACGTAGTTATCGTTCTTAATATTTTTTTCAACTAAGTCAAAAATTTCTAGCTTATCTTTCTCGCTTAGTTCATCAAAAATATAAACTGTAACATTTGCAAAATTTTCCAATAAAGTAAGTAATCCTGGGGTATTTGGAATAAAATTTAAAAGTTCAGATTGATAAATTTCAAAATATCTAATGTCCTTTGATATAAAAATATATAAAAAATCTTCATATACAAAAATGTCTTTTTGGGCTAGCATGGCTTTGCCTTATTTTTTGTATTTTCACCAAAATATTTCTCAATTTTCTTATATTGCTCTTTGTTTGAAACATTTTGTATCGTCTCAATAAAGTCAGTCAAAAATGCCGCGCCAACGTAGTTATCGCTCTTAATATTTTTCTCAACTAAACTAAAAATTTCTAGCTTATCTTGCTCGCTTAGTTGGTCAAAATTTTCCACCAAAATGACTGCAAAATCGATAAGCAATAGCTCTAAGCCGGGATAAAGTGGTAAATTTCTCGTGAGTTCTTTTTGATATTCACTAAAAAATCTTTTATCTTTTGACACAAAAGCATAAATTATCTCTTTATGGCTTTGTAGATCACTGTCATTTTGCGCAAAAAGCATACCGAAACTATCCCTACATCCACTCAAGCACTTGCGTGATATCTTTGGCGTAAAAGCACTTTAGACCTTGCGTGTCAAGCGGTTTGTTTGGGATGATCGCATTTTTAAATTTCTGCGTTTTTGCCTCTTTTAGGCGCTGATCGAGATTGAAAATTTCTCTTATCTCGCCGTTTAGGCTTAGCTCGCCGATGAAGACGCTGTCCTTGCTGATAGGGCGGTTTTTGAAGCTGCTGATGATCGCTGCGATGACGGCTAGATCGGCCGCGGTCTCGCTTATCTTAACGCCACCTGAAACGTTTATAAAGACGTCGTAGTGCCCAAGTGGAATTTCAAGCTTTCGCTCAAGAAGTGCTAGCAGCATATCTAGGCGGTTTTTTTCAAAGCCAGTGGAGCTTCGTTTTGGATAGGCGCTTTCGCAAACAAGTGCCTGAATTTCGATACTAAGCGCCCTTGAGCCTTCCATTATGATGGTGATCGCACTGCCACTCATCGCCCCGCCACGTGTGAAAAATTTGCTTGAGACCTCATTTGCGCTCACCAGTCCGCGCTGGCTCATCTCAAATATACCAACCTCGCTCGTCGAGCCAAAGCGGTTTTTAAACCCGCGCAAAATTCTCAGCTCTCTGCTCGCGTCGCCCTCGAAATAAAGCACCACATCGACCATGTGTTCAAGCACTCTAGGCCCTGCGATCGAGCCTTCTTTGGTTATGTGTCCGATGATGAAAACGCAGATATTTTGGCTCTTAGCAAGCCTCATTAGCTCAAATGTGATCTCGCGAACCTGCGTGATCGAGCCTGGCGCGGAGGTAATATTTTGGCTATAAAGTGTTTGTATGGAGTCAATGACTAGCACCTTGTAGTCGCTCTTTTGCACCTCTAGCATGATATCTTCTAGGCAAATTTCAGTTAGCAGATATAAATTTTTATCCACCGCATTTAGCCTATCAGCTCTCATTTTTATCTGGCTTTGGCTCTCTTCGCCGCTTACATAGAGCGTTTTTTTGCCGTCTTTTGCCAAATTTGAGCCGATTTTTAGAAGCAGGGTTGATTTGCCAATGCCCGGGCTACCGCCTATAAGCACAAGTGAACCCTCGACCACGCCACCACCAAGAACAAGGTCTAGCTCGCTATCTTTGGTGCTAAATCTCGTGAAATTTTGAATTTCGACTTCGTCGATGCTTATGGCTTTGCTAGGTGTGCCACTGCTTTTTGCTATCTCTTTACTTATCTTTATCTCTTGCTGGCTAAGCTCGACAAAGCTATCCCAAGCTCCACATTGTGGGCATTTGCCCAGCCACTTTGCCTGTTGATTACCACACGCTTGACACTCAAAAACTGGCTTTGCTTTTGCCATAATATATCCTTTTTAAAATTTCAACTACTATCACTCCAAAGACCGCTCCGATCATGTCTGCTACGATGTCAAGCAGGCTAAAGCTTCTGTCTGGTAAAAATGCCTGAACGAGCTCTGTTTGCACGCCAAAGGCTAAAAGTAGGGCTAAATTTTTTAAAATTTTAAACTCATAGCCAAGGTAGAGCAGGATATAAAGGACGAAAAAAGCTAAAAAATGGTTTGCTTTGTCCCACGAATTTTCGATGATCGCAGGACTTTTTGGAATAAAAGCAAGAATATCAATCGCCAAAAGAGCAGCGAAAAAGCAAATTTTACTAAGAAATTTTACCCTACTCAAAAATGGCGTCCATCAGCTCGTCTAAAAACTCGTCTGGGTTAAATTTGATGATATCGTCCATACTTTCGCCAACGCCTATATAAAATATAGGTAGCTCAAGCTCCCTTGCCACGCCAAATAGCGCTCCGCCCTTTGCAGTGCCGTCAAGCTTTGTGATGATGACGCCATCAAGCGAGACGATCTCGTTAAATGCCTTTGCCTGCGCGACGCCAGCGTTGCCCTGCGTGCCATCGAGGATGAGGATCTTGCGGTGAGGCGCCTTTTCGTAGGCTTTTTTGCTGATACGAACGATCTTATCAAGTTCGTTTGCTAAATTTGTCTGGTTTTGAAGCCTGCCAGCCGTGTCTAAGATGACGCGGTCGATGCCTTTTGCAAGGGCTGAGCTGATCGTGTCGTAGGCAACAGCTGAAGGATCATGCCCTTGCTGGGTGGCGACTATTGGTACATTTAGTCTGATCGACCATTGGCGTAGCTGCTCGATCGCTCCAGCTCTAAATGTATCACAAGCGCCCAAAATGACGCTTTTGCCGTTATTTTTATATAAATTTGCTAGCTTTGCGATGGTTGTCGTCTTGCCAGCGCCATTTACGCCAAGGATGAGATCGACAAATGGCTTGTCAGGCTCGATCACACGCTCTTTTTCGTAGATAAAATAGCTGCTCATAACGCGTCTTAGATCGGCTCTGCTCACTTCATCTTGTGGCGGCAAGTAGTATAAAATCTCCTCCACGATCTCGTAAGCCACGTCAGCCTCTAGTAAAATTTCCTCTAAGCTCTCTTTGTCGATCTTTTTTGACTTCTTAGCCGAGCTGATCGCTCCAAAGGTCTTTTCAAAGCCTCTTTTTAAAAACTCAAGCATTATTTTATGGCCCTATTTATGTCAGTTTCAAGCATCTCTTCAGGCACAAGACCGATGTAGCCTTGAGCGTAGTCGCCATTTGCTTTAAAAAGCGCAGATGCAGGGAGTCCTTTGATGCCGCCCATCGCCTTTTCAAATAAGAAATTTCCCTCGCCAACTGCGATGTCGTATTTGATCTTATACTTTTGAGCAAATTCTTTAACCTCGTCCTCACTCTTGTCTTCAAGCAAGACAGCAACGATGCTTAGCTCGTTTTTAAATTTTTCACTTAGGTTGTTTAAAGATGGTATCTCAGCCTTGCAAGGTGGACACCAAGTGGCGAAAAATACGTAAAGTGTCGCTTTTTTGCCATCTTTTACGTCAAAGCCGTTGCTTCTTTTTGTGATCTGCATAGTTGTGCCATTAAGCAGTTTTAGGCTTATATCTTTTACTTCGTCGCTTTGTTGTGCGCTCTCGCTTATCTTTGGTGTGAGCGTATCTTTGCTTAAATTTTCATCTTTGCTGGCATTTTCTTCTAAATTTTTACTTTGCACAGCTGGCTCGCTAGTGTTTTGCTCGCTCTTTTGGCTTTTGTTGTCGCCGCATCCGAAAAATGCAAAAAGACAAAGTGATGTTATAATTGCGTGTTTTAGTGTCATAAATTTCCTTTTGAAAAATGTTTCAGGATTATACAAGAAAGAGCATAAAATGAGCGTTAATTTAGAAAAAAACGAATTTAGAAAAAATGCAAGAGCAAATTTGATAAAGCTCACTAAATTTAGAGCAAAATGCACGCATTATAAGGCGGTAAAAACACTTTTAAATTTGATAAATTATACAAATTCTAAAAAGGTGCTCTTTTACCTGCCGCTTAACTACGAAGTCGATGTGCTTAAAATAAGACGAAATTTATCACATAAATGTGAAATTTTTGCCCCTTTTATGGTAGGTCTTAGCTTAGAGATGGTAAGATTGCGACTGCCATTTCTAACTTATAAATTTAATGTCAGACAGCCATCTGGCAAAAAAATGAATAATGTTAAACTCGATATGGCGGTAGTTCCAGCGATTGGGGTTGATGGAGCTATGGCAAGGATAGGGCACGGAAAAGGATTTTACGATAGATTTTTTGACACTTTGCCCGTTAAGCCAAAACTGATAGTTTTCTTAGAGGTAAAAGACTTCTACACCAAAGATGTGCTCTCAAAGGCGCACGATGCGGTAGCAGACTTTTATATAACCCCAAGCAAAAATTATATAAAAAGAGGAATAAATGATAGAGGTTTTAATAGGCTTAGGAGCCGGTGTGGTGGGCGTTGGAGCAGGGTATCTTTACGCCAAAAAGATAAATGATGCAAACTACAACATATTTTTAGAGCAGGCAAAAGCAAAGGCAAAAGCTATCGAGTATGAAGCTGAGCTAACACTTAAAAACTCTAAAATTTCAGTGCAAGAGGCTGAATTTGAGGCTAAAAAAAGATACGACGACAAGACGACAAAGCTTCAAAAAGAGTATGCAAGTAAATTTGATGAGCTAAGTAAAAAAGAGAAAATTTTGCTAAATGAGCAAGAGCTTTTAAACGAGAGCAAAGAGCTTTTTGAAAAAGATAAGCAAGATGCGAAGGTCACTTACGAAGAGGGTTTAAATTTAAAAGCGACTTATCAAAACAAAGTAGAAGAGGCGATAAGAGTGCTTGAGCACGCTGCTGGCTTAACAGAGGAAGAAGCAAAAGAGGTCGTGCTTAAAAAGGTCGAAGAGAAGTCACGCGCCGACATCGCTCACATCGTTAGAAAGTACGAAGAAGAGGCAAAAAGAGAGGCTAAAAAGAGGGTTAATTACATCTTGGCGCAGGCTACGTCAAGATTTGCTGGAGAATTTGCGGCTGAACGTCTGATAAATGTCGTAAATATCAAAAACGATGAACTAAAAGGCAGGATCATCGGCAAAGAGGGACGTAATATTAAAACCCTTGAAATGGTGCTTGGCGTTGATATCATCATCGACGACACCCCACACGCGATCATCTTAAGCAGCTTTAACCTTTACAGACGTGCGATCGCAACAAGAGTGATCGAGCTTTTGGTGGAGGATGGCAGAATTCAGCCAGCAAGGATAGAAGATCTTCACAAAAAAGTGACTGAAGAATTTGAGCAAAGCATACAAGAAGAGGGCGAAAACATCGTCATGGACCTTGGTCTAAATAAAATTCATCCAGAGATAGTAAAACTAATAGGTAAGCTTAAATTTAGAGCAAGCTACGGCCAAAATGCCCTTGCGCACAGCCTTGAAGTAGCCCACCTCGCTGGCATCATCGCAGCTGAGTGCGGCGGAGATGAGAAGCTAGCAAAAAGAGCTGGCATACTTCATGACATCGGCAAAGCTCTAACTCATGAGTACGAGGGCAGCCACGTCGATCTTGGAGCTGAAATTTGCAAACGCTACAAAGAGCATCCAGTCGTCATCAACGCGATCTACGCTCACCATGGCCACGAAGAGGCGACAAGTATAGAAAGTGCCGCTGTTTGCGCAGCTGACGCACTAAGTGCAGCTCGTCCAGGAGCAAGACGTGAGGTGCTTGAGAGCTTCTTAAAACGTGTTGAAGAGATCGAAAACATCGCAAAAAGCAAAGAGGGCATCAAGCAAGCTTATGCGATCAACGCTGGCCGTGAGATCCGTGTCATCGCAAATGCTAAGCTCATAAACGACGATGAGGCAGTGCTTGTGGCAAAAGAGATCGCTCAAGAGATCGAGAGCAAGGTGCAGTATCCTGGTGAGATCAAAGTAAGCGTCATTAGAGAGACTCGCGCTGTTGATTTTGCGAAATAACGGCAAGATATGAAATTTCTTTTATCATTAATAATGTTTTTCTCGCTTGGCTTTGCTAGCGAGGAGCTCGTGCTAGACTCGGCAAATTCGTTTATAACGACGATGAGAGGCGCTAGAAACGCTCCTATAAAAGAGCTCATCGAGCAGTCAAAAGCGACGATCATCTTCCCAAGTGTAAAAAAAGTCGGTTTTGTGGTCGGTGGCATGGGTGGAGATGGCATCATGGTCGTTGGCAACATCAACTCGCCAAGTGAAATTTTGCCAGTTAGTATAAGTGGCGGCAGCATCGGCATACAGCTTGGCTATGAAGATAGCTCGCTTGTGCTATTTATATTTAAAGATAGCATTATCTACGACATAAAAGACGCCAAGATCACGCTTGATACGAAGCTTTCAGTAGCATTTGGCGATATTGGACGCAATTATAATAAAGTAAGCGATTTTAAATTTTCAAGCGACATCTACGCGTATGCTGCAAATGATGGATTTTTCGCAGGAGCAAGCTTTGGCGGAGCAGTGATTAGTGCAAAGGATGAAATTTTAAAACAAAGTGGCTATGCATACGAGCAGCTAATATCTTCTGCTTCAAAACTTTTGGGGCAATGATGCAAGATATAATAAATTCAATCTCAACTTACGGCTATGTCGTGCTGTTTTTTTACAGTCTTGGTGGTGGTATGGTAGCGCTTATCGCTGCTGGGATATTAAGCTTTGCTGGCAAAATGGACATCACTCTTAGCATAATCGTCGCTGCCGTGGCAAATACGATCGGCGATACTTTGATCTTTTACGTCGCAAGGTTTAATAAAAGCTTGCTTATGCCTTATGTAAAAAATCACAAAAGAAAGCTTGCCTACGCTGGAATTTTGGCAAAAAAGCATGGCGATAAGATAATATTTATCAAAAAATTTATCTACGGCGTCAAAACTTTGGTGCCTATCGCACTTGGACTTACAAAATACTCTTTTTATAAATTTAGCGTTATAAATTTGATCTCTTCAGTGCTTTGGGCAGTGATCGTCGGTCTTGCTAGCTATAAAGCAGGGGATTATTTTATGAGTGTGAGCAATTATCTTGGCGAGCATGGCTATATCATGCCACTTGCCATGGTAGGCTTGTTATTAGGTATCTGGTTATTTTTACAACACATTACAAAAAGGAGAAAAGCATGAAAAAGGTGATATCTGCTCTAATTGTAGTTATCGTGATCGTCGCAGGCGCTGTTTATTTCGCCTCAAACAAGGTCGAGGAGAACTATCAAAGGATAGTTGATAGACTAAATGATGTAAATGGCTTTAAAGTTTCAGAAAATAGCTATCAAAAAGGCTTTTTTGGCTCAAAAGGATCGTTTGATCTTATCGTTTCAAAGGATCTTTTGAAAAATTTGGCTGGCAAAGATGTAGATGAGGATCTAAATTTTAAGGTAGAAAATGAAATTTCTCACTCAGTGCTTGCATTTGTAAATGGCTTTGATATCGACTCAAAAATTTCTATACAAAATGAGGCGATAAAAAATATCGTAGCTTCATTTCTTGGATCAAACGTCGTCGCAACGGCTAAAACAAAGGCTAGCGTGAGTGGCGATAAAGATGTAAATGTTAAATTTAGCGATATCGACTTTAGTGACAAGCAAACCATGAACGTTCATACAAAGGATGTGAAATTTGGCTTGAAACTGGACGCTAAAGATAATGTAAATAGCGCAAACTTGGGTCTTGAGAAAGTTTCATTAAAAGATCTTAATGAAGAAAATAAAGCAGAAGTTAATCTTGAAGGCGTCGATATAGATACAAGCTACACTGTGCCAGTTGAAATTTCAAAGATATTTGAGAGCAAGCTGGCTCCTTACATAGCAAAGGCTAAAATTAAAAAATTAGCATTATTAGATGAAAAGGATGGCAATGTTGCTTTAGATGATCTTGAGTATAACTCGAAATTTGAAGTCTCAAATGATCTTGGTAGCTCAAAAGATGTGGTGAAGATAGGTGTAGTTGCTGTTAATAAAGTGAAATTTACAGATTTTATCTTAGATAGCAAAATAGCAAATATCAACGTGCCAACTATAAATAATATACTTGATAGACTAAGTAATGTAAATGTTGATACAAATGATAGTATCTTTGCTGGGTTAAATTTGGACGAAGTAATGGGTCAAATTTTAGAGAAAAATCCAAGTGTGAAAGTGGATACATTAAGCTTTAAAAATGGCAATAATGCGATAAATTTAAAACTAGATGCTTCTATCAATGGCTTTAAAGGCGGAGAAAGTCAGCTTGCGATCTTTGATAAGCTATCACTTAATGGTGAGCTAAGCGCGGATGAGACTTTGGCTAAATTTTTTGATACGCTCTTTCCTGAGATGACTCTTATCGAGCCAACACTTATATCTGCTGGATATTTAAAAGAAGATGGCAAAAAAGTAGTAAGTAAATTTAAGTACGATCCAAATAAAAAAGATATTATTTTTAATGAAAAGGTTGGACTTCAAAATTTCTTTATGGGCTTTTAAAAAAATAGCCTGATTTTTATCTGCTTTTAAGCATCACTTCTATATACTTCACTTTCTGTTTTGCAGAACGCAGAGCAGAAAGTTCTTTTAACTTACAATTGTTAAACTATTAGTCAATCTTTGAAATCTAAACAAGTGATCGATTGAGCCAGTCTATTATGATTAAATAATAGATTAGACAAACTAATATAAAAACTAAAAGTTTTTTTGATTAAAAACTTCATAATAAAAATCCTATCTATTAGATAGGTAATTAATATGGAGAGTTTGATCC
>NZ_CABPVL010000007.1:0-14729 GCF_902460895.1 Campylobacter concisus
CTTCTTTTTTTAAATTTTTTAGTATTTTTGTTTCATTTTCTCTAATTTCTTTATACTCAGCTAGATTTACCTCAAAAACTTTTAACTGATTGTTTAAATTAGCGATCATATTCTCACTAAATCTTTTATATTCATCTCCAGTATCATTTAGCCTTATGTTTATCTTGTCCTTAAAAACCTCAATTTTATTTAGCTCTTCTTCAAAGAATTTGTTTTGATTTGCAGCAAAATTATTAAACTGCATAGTCATCTCGTTAAAAGCATTTTCTTGATCTTGCATGGTTACCTTGACTTTAGTGATGTCTGCGATGCTTTCAAATTCTTTATAGTCTTGAGCTATTTTCCTAATAGCAAGTGTATTATTCATGAGAGCCATAAATTCTTTACTAGGAGGATTTAGCATAAATTCATTTAGGTATTCAAAGAGTTGTTTAAGCTTTGCACTCTCATCCATAAGCGATTGAACCATTTTAACGTATCTACTGTAATCTGCATTATTTTCTGTTGCAAATCTTTCAAAGGCTTGTTGAACCAAATTTAGCTCACTATTAAACATGTTGAAACTCATGTCAACTCTTTTTTGGTAGTTGGAATAATCCAAGACAGAGACAACGCCTTTTTCGCTTATTTTCAATCCAGCTTTTTCAAATTTAGAATTTAGCTCTGCCACTTCATTCTTTAAAATATCAGCTGTTGTATTACGCTCATAAACTAGTCTTTCAAGTCTTTCTTGCAATTCTTTTTTGCCTTGCTCTACATCATCTAGCTCGTTTTTGGCATTTTCTGCCTCTTTTTGAAGCCTAGCTATGATTTCATCTTTGCTTTCGAGTTTTCTTATTGGTGCAACTTCAGATGAGCCAGTGCTATCAAATAGATTTTCATTTTCCATCAGTCTACCCAGCATGTTTTACTAAAATACTTCTTCTCAAAGAATAGGTATTGAGATATATGTTGACGACAACTCTGTCGCCAATGGTAACTTTTATTTATGTCGCCACATTTCGAAAATTCTGGATTTGGTTGAATTTCTTTTTTATCGCTACTTAAAGCGTTGTATTGAGCTTGACTTATAGTTTGTAGCTCATATCCTCTTTTCCATATACTCTCGTCATAAAACTTGGTGTCGCAAGTATATTTCAAGTCCTTAATATTTGTATAATTATGACGAGCAAGTCTTTTACAATATTCAGGCATGTTTGGGCTTATTCTAATTTGAGTTTGATATAGTCCTTTCTCACTATCCCAGACACGACGTTTGTCCAAATTCTTGTTAAGATCGCTAGCATCACATCCCCCACCTATCTCTGATATAGTATCAATCAAACTTGCGTAATCTTGGTCTGTTTTTATAGCAGTATCGGTTGGACAAAGCTTTAAGAAATTTTTCCTCTTTTTTGCCGTTTCATGTGCCTTTTTTGCTCTTATTGAAAAGTATTTACTTAAACTTGCCGAACACTCACTTGGTCTTTCGCTACTTGATAGGCACAAAATAGCTTCGCATGCTAGTTTTGTATCCCCAGTAAGCTCGTCAGCCCCATATACAGCACTATTAAAAATCAAACAAGTTAGTAAAGCTTTTGATATAATCTTCATCGTTTTTTCCTTTCATTCCAAAAAATAAGATATTTACGCGTTTTTTAGATTGTCCAATACTATCTACTGGATGAATAGCAATATTCTTACAACCATTGCTTGCTAAGTAATCTTTGTAGTCTTGGGCTATCTTTTTATTTCCAATAACTATGATCTTATCAGCATTGTGTGCTACATAGAATGTTTTAACAATCATATTATTTGGTATATACTCATCGCCACTTTTTTCAAACATTAAGTTATATGTCCAGTTGTTTTGTTTTAAGAATGGGTCTAACGGAATATTGTGCCTTTCTTGCCTAATTAGTTCTTGGTTGATAGTGATTTGGCTACTACTATCAAGTTCTATTGGCTTTGGTATGCTTGAACATCCAAAAAATAAAAAGGATATAGCCGCTATACTTGCTAAACTCGTAAATTTAATCATTTTGTCTCCTTAGAAATTACTTTTGTTCTATGTCTTCTAGCCATTGTTTGATGCTATCAATGTTGTATAAAATACGGTTGCCAATTTTTAAAAATGGCAAAGGTAAATGTTTTTGTCTATTCTCATCCGTATAGTTCTTTTGCATTCGTAACTTATTTTGAAGTCCTCTACTAATGCCAAACATCTCTTCCAGTTGTGCTGGTGTTATATATTTTTCATAAAAGCTTGTATCTTTCATTATCTACTCACTATAGTCTTGTCTTTCATCGTCTAATTCATCAAAATTTGGGCAACTAGCATTTTGAGCCATTAATTCTTCTATGCTATCGCTATCGTTGATTGTTTCTTCTGCTACCGGATCAGTATCGATATTTTCTACACTTTTATTTGCATTACTCGATTGTTCGACTATTTGTTGCTCGTAAAGCTTTTGAGTCTCTTCTTTTATTGCTTCATCTTTATCCCTTTGAAGTCTAAGTTTTTTTTCATATTCTTCTTGAGTCTCATCTATTTCATGAACTATTTCAGGTAAATTTTTATATCTAGAACTTTCATCATTATAAAGCTCTTTAAAGTATGCTTTTATATTTGCTATGTTTTGAATAGGGACTTCTATGTTTGTCTCACCATTTTGAATAGCTTTCTCTAATTGATTGCGATTTGGTATCTTTCCATTTTCTTTCACTTTTATCTTATATTTATCTCCATCGATCGCTCTAAGGCTTGGACTTACTTCTTTGAATTTGTTCATAAAGTAGCGATCTGAGTAGTAAAATGCCTTTTTTGCCATAATAGGCTTGCCATTATCAATCGTAATTAGCTCGTTTTCAAAAGGCATTTCTCGTAATTCTTGCGCAAGCATTAAGGCTCTACTTGTGTCACTTTCACTTCCTCCACCGCCTTGTCCCAGATTTCTACTCCTATTTTTAATTGTTTTTGTTCCTAAAATTTCGCTAATCTTTTTAGCATCCTCTTGTTCTCTTGGTGTATAAAAAATTTGACAAGCATGGTTTGTAAGCAGTGTTTTAGCGCCTTCTCTACCATATCCATCAGGTTGATTTGCTTCAAGTTGTGAGTTTGATTGATAGATCATTAGGCTTCTTAGCCAATATCCAGCTATAAAGCTAATTGACTTTAAATATATTCCTAAAAAGCCTGGTGCAGTAAATTCATCCATTACTAAAAGCACTTTATATTTTAAATCGGGATTAGCTTGCGGTAACTCTTTTGTATTTACCAAGATTAATTGCTGCCAAAATATGTTTAAAATTAGCTTCGCATTTGCCAATTGATCCGGAGTAATACCTACATAAATAGTCATTTTTTCTTTACGAAGATCTCTAAAATCAAAATCATTTGCTGAAGTAGCAAGCCTCATATTGTCATTTCTAAACATCATCAAAGGAGCATTGAAGCTTGACATAACGCCACTTTTTGTGTTATCGCTATCAATCTTGAAATAGCTTTGGCAACGCATTTGAGCTTTTTTACCAATTAGCCCAAGCTCAGATAAAACATTATATGTATCATCAAATGCCTTGAATATAATTTTTCTATTGCCGTCTATATCAACTTCACCTTTAAAACCTTCGCTCATTTGCAAAATACCATATAGTGTAAAATCTATCTCCATATTTAGTGCTTTTAGGAGCGAAATGCCACCTTTTGAATTTAAAAGATCATGAACGATATAACAAATTCCTATAAATAAGTTTTGAGCTAGTTGGTTAAAAAACTGCGTAGTGCTATCGCCTGTCATGGGATATAAAATATTTGCAAAATCAGTTAGCTGTCCATCTGCATTATCGCTTGCCATATCAATATAAGCTAGTGGATTATATCTATGAGTGCGTTTATTGAACGGATCAAATAAATATACTTTTTGCCCTAGTATTTTTTCTCTATATCCGCTAGTAAAGTCAAAGCACTCTTGTTTAATATCTTGAACAACTGCACTCTCTTTCCAGTCAAGTAAATTTGGAATAACAATACCAACGCCTTTTCCGCTACGTGTTGGAGCGCCAAGCGATACGAACTGCTGACCGCCAAATCTTAAGAGGCGGTTTTGAAATTTACCAATGATTATTCCATCTCCATAAAGATCCATTTTCTTTACATCATTGGCATTTGCAAATCTTGCATCTCCGTGTAGGCTTTGTTTCTTTGGTAAAAATGGTAGTAAAAAAGCTAGAGTGAAACTTATTAAATTTGCAATAAAGTAAGCCAAATATGCTTTTGACCAGCCGTTTATCAGCATATCAAAAGTAAGCCCTAAATACCATATTTCTGGAAGCTTTTTAAAACTGTGATTTAGTCCAAAAAATAATACACTAGCCAAGAAATAGCCTATAATTAAGGCAATTGCAATTAAAAAACCAATCTGCATTTTTTTCATTGCTTAGCGTTCCTTAAGCTAGACTCAACAAAAGCATTACCTTCATTATTTCTTATGAAATATTCGCCATTAGCCAAGTATTCTGTAACTTGGCGTTTCTTGCCAAGACGCTTAAAAACTACGATGTAGTCAATTGTATTTGAAACAATATCAAGCAACATATCTTTACCTAGAACTTGGGCTTGAGTATTTTGCATGCTCATCATTACAAGACGATCTATGGCTGACTTAACACTACCAGCATGACAACTTGTCATACTGCCATTATGACCACTTGAAATCACATTTAAAAAATCATATGTTTCACCACCCCTAACTTCTGCTAGTAGAATTCTGCTGGGTTTCATTCTCAAGCAGCTCTTTAAGAGAGTTGTGGCATTTACTAGACTATCGCTTTTTGCCTCACTTGGATAAAAGAGTTGAACAAAATTTTTATGATCCCAAAATTTAATTTCCTCAACATCTTCTATAGTAATAATTCTTTCATCTAATGGTATAAAATCGATAAGCGTTTTCATAAAAGTAGTTTTTCCGCTACCAGTTTCACCACAAATAATAATATTCTTGCCATTTTCGATAGCTATTTTTAGTTCATTTGCCATATTTGCATCTATTGAACCATTATTAATGTAGTCATCTATCGTATAACGAACCTTGCTAGGTTTTCTAATGGTGATTGATATATGATTTTCTTTTGTAGCATTTGGTATAACTATTTGCACTCTCTCTCCAGTTGAAAGAATGCATGATAAAATAGGTTTTTGTCTTTCTATCTTATCGTTTTTATAAGCGGCACATGCATTAGCAAAAGATAGGGCAGCATTAAAGTTTAATTCACTTTCGTGACTAGACCAATTACCGATTATATCTTCAGTCCAAATTAGATTTCCGCCGTTGTAAGCTATTTCATTTATGCTTTCATCATCTAGATACTTGCCAAAATACTTTTTGACGTAGCCATCCAGCATAGCAGATTTGTCTAATCCCACAGTGCTCATTTTCTTCTACCTATTGTAAGCTTATACACCTTACTAAAGTCTATATCACGATTGACGTAAACACCAACTATATCTCCTTGATTTCTATAAAGGACCGGTTTTATTTTTATAAATTCCTCAAGTGCAGTATTTGCCATTTGTTGTGTAGAGTCTCTAGTGTTTTCGCTATAGTCATAGCTATTGTCACGTTTACCATTTGCAGCATAATTAAAAACATCATCTACCATTGAAAGCAATATGCTAGCACCAAATCTTTTTAGCCATTGATGATCAACGTATCCTTGTAGACCGCTACCGCCTAATTCATCACTAGCACCACTTTGAACTGGAATGTTAATATTGTTTGGTGTTCTGATCTCGCTCCAAATAACAAAAATTCTATTCATTCCATCATTCATCTCTCCGCTTCTGAAGCTGCCAAAGATTTTGCTTCCCTTTTCAATTAAGAGAGTTACGCCATCTTTGCTATATACGTCTTCGCTAGTTGTGCAAGATATTCCGCCTTTAATTTGAGACACAAGTCTAGTGTCGAGCGAACAACCAATATATGTGCCTTTTTGAAGCAAGAGACTAGGGTTAAATTTGTCTTTTACGGCAATTTTTGGAGTGTATGTATTGCCTTCATAATCCTGGTCTTCTTCAAAACGTTTGGCTTGTTCTGCCCAAGATATGTTTTGGTCGGCAACATATATATCTTTTTTGCTTGAACTACTTGTTGCAATCGCCAAACTACTACCAGTTTTAAAAACTTTAGGCTTAAAAATAGTTTTTTGAACTACCGTAGTATTTGATAAAGGGTCTGGCTTGCTCGCTACTTGCACAGGCGTTTGTTGTGGTGCTGAAGCAGCTTGAAACTCTTGAAAATTCTTTTGAGACACTTCTTGCTGAGGCAACTCAAAATTTTTATTCTTTACTTCAGTTCCTATTTGTTGAACTTGTGATTTTACAGCATCATTTGCCTCTCTATTTTTCCCTAAAAAACTAAGACCAACCATAACAAAAACAACCAGACATAAAACCATGACCGCAATAACCATTAATTTTTTGCTTGGCTCATTTTCGACTTCTGGATGCTCATATTCAATTCTTTCAACTTGAGACTCTTGATTATTCATATTTTCATTACTTCTATTTTTGCTCATTGTCTATAATCTCTCTTTGAATATTGTCTTTATTAGTGCTGTAGGTTTTATCAAGTGGATTTTGACCATAGCCATTATTTATGATTCCGACTAACTTATTGCCACTTCTTAGTAAAATTTTTTTAGCTGTCTTGTGGATCACAACTACGTCATATTTGCCGTCTTTTTTGATATGAGTATTGAGGATGCTTTCTTTATTAGCATCATCAAAGAGAAAGACACTTGGTATAGTTTTAGTTGAGCTAAAACCAAGATATGTAAAGACACCATCATCATATGCATAATCAGGTGTTATAGTTTCACTATCTTTATTTACATGCATTGCAAAGTTCCAATTTCTAGGTATTGTATTTCTATCGATCTCTTTTTTATATAGTGCCTTTTCTTTTGCTGCTTTTTCGGCGAGTTCTTTTTCGGCTTTCTCTTTTTCTATCTTTTCTTTAGGGGTTGCATAATTAAAAGTTAGTTTGTAATTAATCTTGTTAGTCTCTCCTAGTTCCAAATCAAATGTATAAACTTTATCTTTATTTGTTGTGATGATTAGATTTGTCTTCCAATCAGCTGCATTTGGTTGAATAACCGAACTACCATAAAATTCTATTTGCTCACCACTTTCATTGGTCATATTTTGTTCTTCGGATTTTATGGTGTAACTCTTTGGTTTAATAAATAGATAGTTATCTTTATCCATTACTTCCCAACCATCGCTAAAACCAGTTGCTATATTTACGATGCGTTCATCTTTTTCAAATTCTATAATACTCACAAAACCCTCTTTACACTTAACTAAGACAACGTCATCGGCATTGTATGTTGCATACGTGATGCGTTTGTCAAATTTAGATAGCCTTGGAGTATTTACTGCGTGTAAATTTGCTATTGCTAAGAGTAAAATTATTGCAATATTAAATAATTTTTTATTATTTTTTATCATTTAAAATCTCCCAGTATTGTTTAAATATAAGCCACGATCTAGCTGTAATGTGTTGCTTTTTCTCGCCTTAGAACTTGTTTGTGGTGTTTGTGTAATGACTTTATTACTCTTCATGGGATAGCTTTTTCTTAAACCATCTATTAGACTATCACAACGTGCTCTCATCGTTTCAAATTGTTTAATAGCTGTATTTATTCGCTCTAATGGCGCCATTTCCTTTAGATATGCTATAAATTCATCATTTTTGCTATCTATAAAAAAGTCATAAATTTCACTATTGCCAAAGACTTGTCTTTGTTTTTTGTCTAACTCATATTCTTCTTGTTGTGCAGTGCGTTGCATATCAAGGATCATGTTGTAAGAATTTTTTGCCATATCTTCTAAATGAAAAATTCTAGCCCTAAGGGCTTTTAGTTTTCTCTCTGCTTCTTGTCTATTTTTAGAACTATTGAAAATAAATTTTAAAAAGCTATGCGTGAGCTCCTTATCTGAGAAGCATTGTTCGGCTTGAGTAAGCAAATCGTGCGTATATGCTGTTTTAAAATCCATTTTTTACTCCGAAATGTCAAATTTTGGTGCAATGGAGTTTGCTGCTGCAATTTCTTCATCTGTTACAAAATCTGGAACAAATTTCTCATATACTTTCAAAACTTGATCACCGATATTTGAAGTCCCTACTACTTCAAATAGATCCTTCTGCTCATATAATGCGAGTTTTCTTTCTAAGGTTTCGACCTCTTGCACCAGTTCTGCAATGTCAGTATTTTTTTGAGCTAAAAGCTCAGTCATAACATCAATTAACTTTGTGAAATCATCATAAGTAATCATTTCTATCTCCTTATTTCGTCATCAACTCTATACGTGCTAACTTTAAATCCAAGTGGGTTTTTAATACGCTCTTCCTCTGTTGTGAGTGTATTTGGTTGGTAGTCATATGAAAGTGTCACAATCTTTGCTTTGTTTGATACAGCTATTTTTTCGCCTTTTTTTCTGGTAATTTGATTAAATCTGATAGTTGCAGTAGGTGCTCCAGCGCTATTTCCCAGTGTAACCGAAACAATATCAACCTCTACTTCGTAGTCATCTTTTAAAACTTTGTCTCTAGAATTTTCACCTTCATAAATTCTCAAATAATCACTGGCAACGCTTGGATAGCTTAAAATTTGAACTAATTCATAGTCGCTTTGCAAAATATCATAATAGTATCCCTCTCTCGCTTTTACATATGTTGTTGCAAAATACTTATCGAGTGCTTCATTACCTGTGAATTCGGCTTTATTTACGCTTGTTATTATGTCAACCATTCCGGTTGTATTATCAACCCTAATAACATAAGGCTCAACCGATTTTAATGGTGTCAATAAGCAAACAGCGATAACGCTGATGATAGCAATAAGTAGAGCCACACCTGATATAAAATAAGCCCTCTTGTTAGCTTGTTCTGCTATGTATCTAATGCTTGCTTCATAGCTAATTGCTACATCATCTGGATTATTAGAAGCCAAAAAATCATTTTTATCATTAGCTCTTTTCATTTTACATTGCCTTTTTTATGCTTTGTTTGAGATCTAAATTTTCTCTATTTTCATTTACTGGCTTGTATTCATTACTATCAAAATAATCTTCCCATTTTTGATTACTGCTATTTTCAAATTTAGGAGAATTATGAGCGGCACAACCGCTCATAAAGCTTGTGCCTACAAGTAAAGATAAAAATATTAAAATATAATTTAATATTTTTTTAAAATATTTTTTATAGTTTAAAATATTATTTAATTTCATTTTATTTCCAACCTTGACCTTTTGTAAAATTGTTAATTTTTGAACCTATGTTTTTCGCTTGGTTAA
Source organism: Campylobacter concisus (assembly GCF_902460895.1). Taxonomy (GTDB): domain Bacteria; phylum Campylobacterota; class Campylobacteria; order Campylobacterales; family Campylobacteraceae; genus Campylobacter_A; species Campylobacter_A concisus_BC. The sequence continues at coordinate 9,338 of NZ_CABPVL010000007.1, forward strand.
GTCGTGATCCAACGGCTTGGGCTGCTGAAGAATTTTTAATCGTGTTTATTCCAGAGTTGATGCTTTGACCGAGTTTTGAATTGCCAACTTCTTTTGCTGCAGATGTGGCTGCGCCTAAAAGACGAGAGCCTATAAAACCAGTTGCCTTGCCAGCACCCATTGCCTGAGCACCTCTTACCGCCAACATTGCACCACCTATTGCACCACCCCCAACAGCACCTGCAAGACCCATTGCACGTCCAACGCCTGTTCCTGCTAATCCATCAAGGCTAACATTAGTGAGTTTTTCGGCTATTCCAGTAGCCATACCGCACATTATATTTGCAAGAATTCCATAAAATACCATTGCTAGAGCCAATACAAATACTTCATCCTTAAAATCGTGACTGCTGTTGATTTTTGGAAACATGTAATCAAATAAAATATTTAAGAATAATGATAGGCAGAGCAACGCAATAATATTTGCTAAAACCATTTGGAACCACTGTGCAAATGAATTTTTAGTTGTTTTAAAGATTAAAAAATAAAATGCCAATGGAGCTAAAATCATAAGCAATAGAAATGATAGTGTATTTACAAACAGCGCTCTCAAAATAGGGACTGCACCAATAAAAAAGCCAATAAAAGCTATAATAATTATGAAGATAATGTATGCTAGCTCTAAAGTGCTTGACTGATCCCATACTACATCGTAGTAGTCGCCCATAAATCCAGCCCATGTTGCGATTTTTGAGTATAAGCCTTTGCCGTCATATGACAAAAAGGTATTTGCATATTCTTTTGCACCATTGAATGCTTCAAAAACAAGATTTATCCAGTTTCCAGCATTCATTGCTAAGACTATAAAGACAAACTTAATGGTTGCATCAAAAGCAAAATTTTGAAAAGTTTGTTTGCCATTACCCCAAAGAATTTTATATCCCTCGATCATTATCCAAGCGGTAAGATATACAGCTAGAATATTTCCAGTTGTATTAATTAACGATTGAAGTGCTCCCACTCCGTTTGAATAATTATTTTGAAAGAAACTATCAACATTCTCTGATATATCTATGACTAGATCGTGTAATCCTCGACCTGAATCAGTTGTTACTTTATACATACTATGAGCCTATTTTTGTAAAATTTTAAATGCTGCTCGCTGCCTATCTTTAGTCATCTTAAACTCTGCGTCTTGTAATCTTTTTCTTTCGTTTTCTAACTGATCCATGTCTCTTTGATAGGCACGCCAGTTATTCTCTTGTCTGGCACGCAATAGGGCTATTTGATTTGAAGTATCTATAGAACCTTTTAGATCCTCTTGTTTGCCTTTATTTCTAGCTACTTCTTTGCTTATTTTGTCAAGATCATTAATTTCGTGCTTAAGACGATCAAATTGTCTATTTACAACTTCAAATTCTTTAAAAGCACTTGTGGTATTCTTTTTGCAGATATTTCTATGCGTAATATCACTTATTGATGAACACTGGTCTGTTCCACCAAATTTTAAAAACAAATCCCATGCCCTTTCATCAAAGCTATCGAGACTAAAACCTGTCGCTTGTGTATATATTGAATAGCCAGTATCGTAGACTTCATTATAGAGTTCGTTCATTTCTTTTGTGAAATTGACAATATCCCTAATGCCTGTTTTGGTATATAGGTCATTTGCCCATTGCACTCTTTCATCAGCCCATTTTTTAACTTCTTGGACTCTATGTGAAGCTTCTTCTCCCCATACTTTGACTTTTTCAGCGTAGTCCTTCAGCGTTTGCATCCACTCCATGGTAAATGTTGCTTGATTTTGGGCTATAGCAGCACCATCAACTACTGGAATACCAGAGGCTAATAGATTAGATGATAGAATTGCTACAGAAGTGGCTATAACTGAAGCTTTCCTTGCTTTATAAACGAGACTATTTTTCATATGTCTTCTCCTTAAAATTTATATAATTTTTTGATGAGTTGGTATTTTTCTTCACGACTGATATCCAAGGCATTAATATTTGTTATTTCATCAACATAGACTTTCGCTGTTGATAAAACTTTTATCATGTTTCCTAGATGTGATAGATTGATCTTGGCAATCGCCCTATAATCAACGCCTTTTCGTATTAAAAATTCATATTTCTCTGGATCTGTTGTTTTAACGAATTGATATTCTGCTTCACTCATACCCAAGGAACCGCAAAAATCAGTTTCTTTTGCTTTTGGATTACTTAGTAACAACACTGTTTCGCTTTGTTCCATGATTGCTGTGCCAATGCTAGATTTTGCGATATCTTCGACACTTTGAGTGCCAAGAAATAAAAAGCCGTTTTCTTTTCTAATGGTTTTTTCCTTGTTGAAGACCTCTTTTGACACTACTGGATTTTTGAGCCAATCCCATGCTTCATCGATAAATAAGCCAAACCTGCGTCCATCAACCATATCGATAATTCGCCAAAGAATATAATATGCAACATATGGAGAAATTTCATCGTCTTTTAAGATCGTTGTGCCGTCTATACCATACACAAGAATACTCTCGTCGCTAAAATCTAAAGTATCCATTTCATTGTCGAATACCCATCCAAATTCATTACCGATAGTCCAAGCCATCAATCTAGATTTTAAGGAATTTGACTCATTTTCGCCTTCTTGAAGCAATTGCCAAACCCTACTGATGCCATGAGTTCTTTCGCTTTTTTCCAGTCTCATGACGCTATCTACTGCTAGATTGAGTTGCTCTTCTTCTCTAGTTGTTAACATTAAATTATTTTGATTGCCTTTGGTGACTAACATTTTTAAAAGAACCTTCAAGCGACGTATATTTTCAGGTGTTGCGTCACAACTAAAAGGATTAAATCCGGTCGGTTCTCCACTTGTTATGGTTAAATACTTTCCGCCAATGGCAATAATATTGCCGATAGCTCCTTTATCCTTGTCTAAATAGAAATAGGTAGCCTTACGTTTTTCTTTTGGAGTGTTTTCTGCAAAAGTATCTGGCTCATTAAATTTGCAGAGCATATTTAGCGTGAAATTCATTAAAACAGTTTTGCCTCCACCGCTTTGACCTAAAACGAAGGTATTTGCTAAAACATCGTTTTTACCAAATTCGTCTTTATCGAAAATTGTTTGGTGTATGTTAAAAAAATATGGCTGCGCATTTGGCGTTTGCAATATTGCAATGGCATCTCCCCATGGATTGCCATATTGTTTTCCTCGTGGAAAGTTGTGAAGTGCTACAAAACTAGCAAAATTTTTACTCGAAATGGTGTGAAGTCTAGGGCGTAACGTGAAATTTGCTGGAAGCTGCGCAAAATATGTAGCTTCTAGAGCTATATTGGCTTGTGTTGCTAAAAATCCTAAATCTTGCAATACGACCGCAATTTGGTTTGCAATGTGCTCACACTCGTTTTGTGTATCAGCGTATATGACAATAGAAAAGTGATACTCTCCAAAGATTATGTCATTTTGTAGTTCATCTAAAGCGGTGCCAAGTTCTGCAATTTGACTCAATGCATCATCTTCTGCTGCTACTAATCTTTTTTGTTGTTTTGTAAGCTCATCTCTTGCCTCCTTTTTCGAAAGTGGCGTAAAGCTTTGAGTTATGGTATATTCGACATTAGCATACATTAGACTATCAAATATTCCACTAAAACTTACATTTGGATAGTCTTTTAATTCAATTGCTTTCACGAATTTCTTAGTTCCATCGTTAAAATTTAGCTGTAAAGTATGCTGTGAAGGAAAAATTTCATTTAAGTTACCATTAAGATAGAAGTCTAGGGGTGCATTTGGAACACGAACTTTTGTAAATTTACCACCTATCAAATAGTTGTAAAATTCTAGTTGAGAGCTAAAAATTACACCATCTTGCTCATATATGCCAAGTCTATGTGGCTTAAAATGGTTTAAATTTTGTTCAATAGTTATGCATTTTTGGTGAAAACTTTTCAAATGAGCTTTGATCTGTTTCTTTTTCGTATCTATGTTTTGATTTCTAAAGTGTAGTTTCTCAGCCTTACTAAATGGTGAATATATCGCAGTTAGATAAAGTCTGTTTTCTTTTAAATTTTCAGAGCTAAAAATCTCATAATACTTTTTTGAGAAACTTTTTAAAAATTCATTTGAAAAATAATCGTTCAAGCCAACTTGTGTATTAATTCTAGCATTGTGAAAATAAAAACTAATATTTTCACCAGCAAATTGTCTAACAAGCATATTGAGCTTGTTTTTTGCAAGATCAATTAATTCGTCATCTTCTACTTCAAAAGCTATACCATCAACTCGCCATGTGGCTAAATAATCTCTATCTTTTGTGATGACGACGTTATTAATATATGTTTGATACGGAATTAAATTCTCTAAATTTGCAAATTCGCTTAGCCCAACAACGCTAAGTTTTGGATAGAAATTACGCATAGATTGCTTGGTATATGTTGAATTTGCCATATAACTTTTTCTGCCATTATAAAATTTACAAATGGCAGGGGATCTAAAAAATCTAAGTTTCAACCCCCAAAGCCTAAACGCCATATCGTCTTTTTTGACTATAAATTGGAAAACAAAGGTGGTAGGAATAATCATAACTGCTAAGAGCAAATATTCGTTTCCAAATAGCACTTTAGCAAAAATTGCAAATAAAGCCCAACTAAGTGCCATAATCATAAAGGGCACCATAGGAACACCAAATACCATAGGAGGACGGGTCAAGGCTTTATAGATAGGCTCAGGAGTTAACATTGAGTATCTTTTAAAGGAGCATGCCAGCGATCATCGCTGCACCGCCAATAAGAATACCACCAAGAACTATAGGTGTAACTTCCCTAATTGCTTGACCACCGAACATTACCTTGTATCCTGCAACCATGATTGCACCAGTCATAATGAGAACACCAGCAGCACTTAACCAACCATTCACAGTTGAAAAAAAGTTATCCACTTTGGTGAGACCAGTTCCACCAGCAGCAAATAGAAAATTTGGGAAAAAAAATAAAAACAGAAAAGCAGAAAACTGCTTGAAATATGAGATTGAAGTAGAGCTAGATTTTAGAAAGCGATTTTTATTCTCTCTCTCTCTCTCTCTCTCTCGACGATTAGAGCGGAAATGTTGTTTGTCATTTTATGTCTCCTTTTAAATATTGACACGCAAGTGTAACATATTTTTGAATAAAATGATATAAAAATATGAAAACTCTAATCAATTTTTTATCAGTAGCCTACAATTCATCATCCTAGAGCATAGCTAATTTTTTGAAATTTTGATTTTATGATTTGCAAAGCATTAAAAAACCGATAAAAAACCCATCAAGACGATATTTCAAAGTATTTTTTATCTTTTAGTAATATATTTTTTGCTTAAATGCTCTCTAAGCACCTAAAAATAGACTTTTTTAAATTAAAAAACCAGTAAAAAACCGAAAGAAAT
>NZ_CABPVL010000008.1:0-10025 GCF_902460895.1 Campylobacter concisus
ATATAAACATTTGCCTTTAAATCATATATAATAAGATAATTTGAAAATTGAGCATTGAAGTGAATAATGAAACTAATATGATTTTGACCTTTTCTAGCGATATAAGGGCGATAAGAGATAGTCTTGGCGTGCTGATAAAACTACTAGATGCTCTAAAAAAGAGCATGGTGGGTGCGGTTTTAGACTATGTGAAGATAAGGAGTTTTGATGAGGTATGCCGAGCTTAGAGTGAAATTTGAGCCGTCACAAAAGCCGCCATTTTTTATCGGCTCGCAGGTGCGAGGAGCCTTTGGGTATGCGCTAAAAAGCGTAAGCTGTATAAATCACGCCCATAAGTGCGATGAGTGCTTTGCAAATGAGAGCTGTTTATACTACGACTTTTATGAGAAGAAAAATAGCTACCATAGATATAGGCTGGACTTTAAGTTAGGGGCTAAAGTGTATGACTTTGGCATAGTTTTACTAGAGAGTGCGTGTGAAAAACTACCATATATCACCTCTGCGGCATATATGATGCTAAAGAAATATGGACTTGGTAAAGATAGGGTTAGGTATGAGAAATTTGATATGTTTGTAAATGGTGAGGCGTGCTTGGCGGAGGATAAAATAAGCCTGCCTAAAGAGTATATAAGAGAATTTAGCTTTGATGGTGACGTGGGCGATGTCAGGGTCAAATTTATAACTCCGCTTAGGATAAAAAAAGATAATGTTTTTTTAAAAAATGACAATATAAGTCTAAAAGAGATACTAAACTCCATTTACCAAAGAAGGCTTGGCCTCTTTGGACAAGCTCACGAGGCGCTAGAGTGCGAGATAAGGGGTGAGATAACCAAAAAAGACCTAAAATACGTGGAGCTAACTAGGCGTAGCAATAGACAAAACACTACTATGAATTTTGGCGGCTTGACGGGGTCTTTAGAGATGAGGGGCATTAGCAAAGAGTGTATGGAGCTACTAAAGCTAGGCGAGATAATAGGCGTAGGCAAGCAGACTGTTTTTGGACTAGGGAAAATAGAAACGGAGGATATGAATGAGCAAATTTAGCAGTTATTTTAGCGACGGGTTTGTCTCTTTGGAGCAAGGATCTAAGAGTATAGATGAGATATTGCAAGATAGGATGTTTTTAATAGGCGGAGACTTTTATGGGATACAAAAATTTATATTTGATAATCTAGGCTCAAAAAACGCAGCCAAAGTACTAAGAGCAAAGTCTGCATTCTGCGAGCTTTTTATGATGGTCTTAGCTAAATTTATCTGCCAAAAACTGGGCATAGATGAAAAATGTATCTTATCATGCACGGCTGGTAAATTTGAGATACTATCCCCCAAATTTGATGAAGCTGCTTTTAAAGAGATAAAAGGCGTTATAAATGCTTATTTTATAAAAAATTTCTTTGGCGTTAGCGGTGTTAGCCTATCTTGCGTGGAGTGCGAAAGGGCTGACTTTACGGAGCCTAAGCGATATAAAGAGCTAAGGGATAAGATCAGCAAGGCTGTGGAGCTAGAGAAATTTAAAAAGTTAAATTTAAAAGAGCAAGAACCGGTGCTTTCATACGACAAGGGCATAACAAATCAAACTCTTTGCAGGATCTGCAATATAAGAAAGATAGCTCACGACAAAGATAAATGCGAAATTTGTGCCGCCTTTGTACGTCTTGGCGAAAAGCTAGCTGGCGATAGTAAGAAGATAAATAGCAAAGATATAGGCATAGACTTTATGGATGTGGATCTTGAGATAAGTGAAAATATAAGATCATACGTCGCTAAAAATGCGGGCAGCATAGTGGATTTTGAAGATCTGGCTAAAAAATCGTGCGGAGATAATGCGATCGCCGTGATAAAAGCTGACGTAGATAATATGGGAAATTTCATAAAACATAGCGATGTTACGCAAAACTTTGCAAATTTTGACACCTTTTCAAAGGGGATAAATAACTTTTTTTCTTTATATGTGCCAAGAAAGATGAAAGAGAAATTTGAAAATAGCTACACGGTCTTTGCGGGTGGAGATGATCTGCTGATAGTTGGTAGCTATGACCAGATGATAGAGCTCGCCGTTTTTGTAAGGCAAGAGTTTATGAAATTTATAAAAACAAAAGATCTAAGTATCTCTTTTGGCATCGTTTTAGCAAAACCATCTACGCCTATAAGCTTTCTAGCGCAAACTAGCGAAAAGTGGCTGGAGAGCTCAAAAGAGATGAGTGGAAAAGATGCGATCAGCATCTTTGGAGAGACTGCTAAGTGGGATAGCTATCTAAATGTCAGAAGTCAAATTTTAGATGAATTTACTAAATTTAATATAGACAATACGGCGTTTTTATATAGACTGCTTGAGCTTTGCGAGATGAGTAAAAAAGTATGTGAGGATGTGAAAAATACGATGTGGAAGTCAAAGCTAAGCTATAGCTTTACTAGAAATATGCAAGGTGGTGGTGAGATGAACGAGCTGCTTCTTATGCTAAATAATGTGATAGAAAACAATCCAAAGGAGAGTAAGATGGCTATTTGTGAATACATATATAAAAGGAGAGAACGATGAGTGGATACAATAGAAGTGGTGGTGGCAACTATAATGCCGGCAATAAACCGCAAGCTGACTTTTTACCGCCTATAGTTTTGGACTACAAGAAAAATCCAAATTTGTTTGATGAAACAGCAAAGATCGTCGCTGATCTAGTCTCTGCTAGAACAAAAGCTACTCAGATAAGAGCATTTTATGACTATATAATCGAGCTAGAGCAAAAGTCAAATAGTGAAGACTTCAGCGAAGTTTTGCCATTTGTAAAGATGCTAAATTCAAAAGCGGCTTACTCTAAGTCAAGAAAATGCTCAAGCGATGAATTTGTCGAGATGATAAATAAATGTGTGGCTCAGGTAAAGACAAAAGATGATCTAAGGGTATTTAAACTCTTTTTTGAGGCCGTTATAGGCTTTGCTAAAAAATAAGGAGAGAATATGAAAATTTTAACTTTAAAGGGACAAATAGAGCTTTTAAGCGGACTTCATATAGGTGGCGGCGATGATACTATGAAGATAGGTGGCATAGACTCGCAGGTGATAAAAGATATAAACACAAGTAAGCCTTACATCCCTGGAAGCTCGCTAAAAGGTAAAATGAGAAGCTTACTAGAGTGGAATAATAGGCTAGTTGGATATGGTGAAGGAGAGGTCTTTAACTCTAAAATTTTAGAAAAAGTACCAGAGCCAGATAAAAAAGCGGCGCAAAATTTACTAAAAATTTTTGGCGATAAAGAGAATAAATTTGGCATTACTAGGATAAGTGTTGGGGATTGTTTGTTATCTAAAGAGTGCGAAGGGCTAAAACTAAGCGAAGCAAAATATGAAAACGTGATCAATAGAGAAAGCGGAACTGCCGAGCATCCTCGCCAGATCGAGCGTGTGCCAGCTGGAGTGAAATTTGACCTTGTTATTAGACTAAAAGTTTTTGATGAAAAAGAGCCTTATAACGACAACGAAAACGAGCTAAAAGAGATGGTTGATAGCGGACTTAAGCTAATACAAAACGACTATCTAGGCGGTAGCGGCTCAAGAGGTTACGGAAGGGTTGAATTTAAAAATTTAAGGTGGGAATAATGACACTTTGTAAAACTACCATAACACCCAAGTCAAATTTCACAACGCCTCTAAAGGGTGATACTTTGTTTGGACAAATTTGCTGGGCGATCAGATATAGGCTTGGAGAAGATAGGCTAAATGAGCTACTAAGTGACTATGACAAAAAGCCATTTTTGATAGTATCTGATGGCTTTGCTAGTGGATATCTGCCAAAGCCTAGCATGCCAAGTCATCTTTTGGGCGAAAATTTGGAGCTAAAAAAAGAAAATAGGAAAAAAATTTGGCTTAGCATGGAGGATCTGCAAGGTGGAAATTTCAAAAATGCTAAAACAAGTGACGAGGCTGGCTATGAACTAACAAAAAACGCAACGATAAAAAACTCCATAAACTACCATACGTTTACGACCGATGAGAGCGGTAAATTTGCGCCTTATGCTTTAATGGAGATGAAATTTAGCAAGCAAGATATCTACTTTTTGCTAGATGATAAATTTAAACTTGACGAACTAGAAAAAGTGCTTGAAGTTGTATCTAAAAGTGGATATGGCAAGAGAGCTAGCATAGGCAAAGGAGCGTTTGAGTACAGAGCGTTTGAGAAGGTGTCTGTAAAAAAGAACTCAAATGCCTTTATGACGCTTAGTCCAGTCGTGATAGATGATGAAAATTTAAAAGAATTTTACTATGAGCCATTTACTAGATTTGGCAAACATGGTGGAGGGCTTGCAAGCACAAATCCTTTTAAAAGCCCACTCCTAATGGCAGATAGCGGTAGCGTGGTGATATATGATGAAATTTGCGAAAAAGAGTATATAGGAAAGGCTATAAGCGGACACTCTACAAACGCAAACACAGTGCACCAAGGATATAGCATACTAATAGCTACGGAGATAAAAAATGCACAATGAAACTAAAAACTATAAGATCAAACTAAACCCTATAAGCCCTATACATATAGGTACTGGAGAGGCCTATGAGCCTATGAACTACGTCATAGATAGAGGCGCGGATGATAAATACTATATGTATGTTTTTGATGAATTTGAGTTTTTTAAAAAACTTGACGATAAGTTTAAAGATGAATTTATGAAAATAGCCTCAGACACTACTAGTGATGGCATATTGAAGCTGCAAAAATTTATAAAAGAGAAGAGTTCTTTGGCAAAAAAGGTCTCTTACTACAAAATGCAGGCACTAAAAAACATCGCAGAAGACTATAATGACAAAATAGGCAAGGTAGTTCAAAGAGAAGGTGGCGGTAAAAAAGTTATAAACCAACTAGTGGTCGAAAAGACACTTATATCTCCAAATTTAAAAAAAGCCATAATCCCAGGAAGCTCACTAAAAGGCGCTATAGCTACAGCTTTTGGTGAAATGCTTTATAAAAAGAGTAAAAGCTATGATACAAAAGAGTATTTTGGTGATTTTCTAGTGGCTGATAGTGAGGTGATAGAGTCACATACTTTTGCTTCTGTTGCTACAAATATAAAAAGAAATAGGGCCTCAAGAGACCAAAATGCAAGTCAAGGCATACCAGTAAGATATGAGGCAATAAATTCAAAAAGTGAATTTAAAACAACATTTACGATAAAAAATAATAAATTTGGCATAGACGAGCTAATAAAAGCTTGCAACTCTCACTATATGCCGATATTTGCCTCTCAGTTTAGCTATGAAACGGACGAATTTACACGCGAAGGACTATCTGATAAATTTATTGAGAAATACGAGCATTTAAAACTTGAGGATAATCAATTTTTATTGAGAGTTGGAAAGCATAGTGGTGCAAGAGCCGTTACGGTAGATGGCGCGAGAAGGATAAAAATAATGAGAGGCAGGGAAAAACCATCTATCCAAGAGGAGGAGACCACAGCTTGGCTTATCAATAAACAGCCGTTTGGTTGGCTACTTTGTGAAATTTTAGAAGAGGATTGATCTTTTAAAAACAATGCAACCTAGTTTTTAATGCAGTCAGAGCTAAAAAGTTTTGAGTAGAACTATATCCACTTTCTCAAAAAGAGTTAAGCCATAGTGATGAAAATTTGATAGATATTTTAAGTGATGATATAGACTATTTGGTGCTAAAAAAAGATGATAACGACGGCTTATCTGAAAAGATCATAAACAGCGGGCTATTCAGAGATCGCAAAGATAATCTTGGAGAAATCAAAAATATCTTTGGTTAGCTCATATTTTAACAACACCCTAAAAATTTTTGCTACTGGTGCCTAGATGATGATATGTTTGCATTGCCGTTTGGATTTATAGGGTGAGAGATGGCTAATAATTTGGCTTCTATAATAGCTTACGATAATCTACCTTCTCAAACCATCATATCCTAACTTTACATTTTGCTCTTTGCCCTCTATCTCATTTGATTGTTGTGTTGATTGCTCCACCCCAAAGTCCTTATCAAGTCCTTGATTATATAGCTCTTGCTTTATTATTTTTAGTGAATCAAATGATATATGATCCTCTGCTAGACATATCTTATCTGTTTTATAATGCTCCTTTAGATTATTAAAACCTTGCATATCTTGCCAATCTTTCATATATGTTTTTATATTATAAATTAAGCCTTTATAGTTAATCTTAGCTATATCTGATAGATATTTTTTAAAGTTTTCGGTTCTATTTATAAAAGCTAAATAGTATCTATTTATATCTAGATGGTTATCGATATCTTTTACGAAGCCTTCATATTCATTTTTTGTAATACTTAGCTTTTGAATGAGATCATCATCATAAAATCCAGTTTTTATCTTTCTGGCTGCTTCATAAAATTTATCTCTAATATAGATATATGGAGTATAGTGTCTATTTTGACTAAAAGAATAGGCTGTATTTTCTTCTGACAAGTATAGATATCTACTGTTATTATTAAAAAGTATTTGATAATCTTTATATTTTTTAACCATAGTACTCTCGTCAAAGTATTCTATTAACTCTTTTATTGGAATCTTTGATGATATAGCCTGATAGCTTGCTCTTTTAATATGCAAGTTGCTATCTTTTGGTTCATGGCTAAGCTCATATTTTCTTTGATTTTGTAAATCTTCATATATGGCTCTAATATCCATATTATTAATGTCTGTTTTTAGGCTGGCATCTTCAATGGCTCTTGTATTATCAAAAGTTTTTCCACTAATGCTTATAACTTCAGATCCTGGCACTGGAGTGTAGTGAAATTTACTAGGATGCAAGCTGGAGTTATTTACTATGTTATATAACCCAAGCTCTCTTGTTATCTCTTTTATGTATTCATTATATTCATTTAAGCTTGGAGCATCTGTTGTGGGTATGATGAGTTTAAATTTCTCTACTTTTGCGTCTAGCGCTTGATAGGTGGTTGGGTATATGAAGCCTTTTATTCCTTTACTTTGTAGTAAATTTTGAGCATTATTTGCACTAAATTTAGAGTTATCTATATCATATATAAGCGTAGGAGTTATGCCATCAATACTGCTAGCTTCTTTACTTTTATCTTTAAAACTTGCCACTGATATAGCTGAATAGTTTTTAAGTATTGGTTTTAGGTTGTATGGCTCTATTTGTATCGTTTTCCAGCTATTTAGCACTTGAGTTTTTGGCTCTTGATTTTGTATGTTAAAGTCACTACTTACACTTAATGTTATCTTTGGCTCATTTTTATTAGCTTGAAGCTCTATAAGCATTTGCTCTAGCTCATTAACTACGTGAAACAACGCTCCTTTTCTGCCATTGTAGACTATCTTACACATTAGATCAGTTAGATTATAAGTTCCATTAAAACCATCCACTCTTACTTTATATTTGTCATTTACCATTTCAGGTTTTGCAGTGATGTTAAATTTTGCATTGATCATAGGCAAAAATTCTCTTATATCCACTGCATTAAGCCTCTTTGCTCTATCATAATAGTCTTTTTTGAAACTCTCATCTTCTTCTATCATTCTTAACAGATAATCAGCTGTAGAATTTTTAGCGTCAGCTAGCAGCTCTTCAACACTTATATTTTGCTCTTTTGTATTAGCTTTTGGCTCGATCACCACATCTGTTTCTATCTTTATCCGTGTATCTTTTTCTTTGCCTTTCTTAACCTTTTGTGCTGCACTTTTAAAGCTTTCATATTGTTTTTTTAGTTGGTCTTCATCCATACTTAAAGGCTCTATATTATTTAATCCATACTTGTTAGATAAGATGTCATTAACTACTCTTTTAAATTTCTCTGCTGATTTAGCCATAATAGCTTTTACTTGTTGCTTGGCTGCACCTTTTGTATATATAACTCCACCAGTTTTTACGCTATGAGTAAATTTCATATTTTCAAAAGAGACTATTAGATGAATATGAGGCTCTCTTTTTAGTGGTTCACCGTTTTTATGTTTCTTGTTTAATGTTCTATTTTCTAGCGCCCCTTCTGGACGAGGAATATATGGTTCTTCTTTGATTATAGGCAAATGAGCTTCAGCATAAAAAAGTAGCTCATCTATGTCGTGATTTGGGAAAGTTAGCCTTAAAAAGTCCATTATAAACTCATATATATTGCCACTTTCATATAGTCTGCTCCACTCCTCTGAAGTAAATGACAAGGATATATGATAGTAGTTATATTTTTTGTTCTTTTTCTTTATCTGGTGCTTTTCAGACATCTCTATAAGATCTAAATTTCCAGCCAGTGGCAATCTATCATCTTTTTCATCTCTAGTTAGCTTTGAATCTCTTTTCTTGCCAGTTTTTAGATAATCAGCTACGCCTTTTTCTCCCTTTGAGATCTTAACTATCATAGTTATTCCTTATTAGGCTTAAAATTTCAGTTAGGACTGATTGAACTTTGTACAATTCTTCTTGTGTTTGCAGTATCGTTTTTAAATCTATATTGCCACTAGTCTTATAAGCTATATTTAGTTTCTTTGCCATTTGATTGATATTGTTAAAAGGTCTAGCAAAATATGTAATGATTGTTGGATATAGCTCTTTCTTTTTTATGGATTCAGAATTTATAGTGCCATTATCTATAAGATAGGAAATGATTTCTGATCTTGATATTTTTAGTTCTCTAGTCATATCAGATAATTTGCTATTTTGCTGAGAAGTGATCCTTATAGAGAGCACCTTATCCTTGATATTTTTTGGCATATGATATCCTTTCATAAAATGTGATAGCGAGATGAAGCGTTTTAACGCTTCTTATATCTCGCATTGTAGCCCTCGGCAGAGCAAGATTATACAAGGTATGAAAACGAAGTGTCATACATTGTATGTGTCTTGCTATTAGAAAAATTTGCTTACTACTGAACATTGCTGTCGCCATTTTTGTTTAGCCATTTAGTAAAATCCTCTCTAGCTTTTTGACCATCTTGATTGTAAATATGGATGATAAAGCCTTGAAGGTTGGACACGTTATTAAGTGCTTTATCTAGGCTGCTTTGTAGTGCAGATTTGGCTTCATTTGTCTTATGGCTATCATAAAACAAGTAGCCGAGAAAGAAGATCGCTTCTATAAATACAAAGGCAATTAATGCAGATACTATCTTCTTCATCAAAGAGCTAAAAGATGAGTTGATCTTCGATATAGTTTTGTCTGCACCTTTTAGAGTATTTTTAAAGTTGTTTTGAATCTCTTCTGTCGCGTTCATAAGTTCAGCACCTCCTTGCTCTATAAGCTCTATTTTTTCTTTAAAACTTTTATCAAAGCTATCTGTGGCTTGATTAAAAAGTTCAATATTATTTCTAATATTTTCACTAGCCTTATTGCCCATTTCAATATGTTCTTGCAGGGCAATTACGGCGTTTGCCGTAATTGCTGTATCGCTACTCTTGATTGTTAGTGCCATTGCTTAGCTCCTCATCTTCTTTTTTGTTTTCGTTGGGTACGAGAATATGATATGCATCAGAGGATTGATTGGCATTTGTTGCCTCATACTCTTTCCTCCATTTGGAAAACTCCTTATTTGATAGCTTTACGCTAAAACTTTTTTCGATTAGTAACTTGCACTCTTTGAGTGTTGCTTGTTGTGGAAACAATACTTCAATACATGCTTGTCTAATCTCCTCTTTTTTCTTATTCTTTCTAATGGTTTTTAAATCATTTAAAAGTGTATTTTTGCTTGCCATATTTTCCTCCTATGGCTTTTAAAATTTTACAAAGACAGCAATAGCCATCTCACCAAATTGGCATACCTATAGTGTGCCCATTGCTTTCATATAGTAATTGTTGATAAGGTTTTTATTTAAGTAGTTTGAAAGTAGATAACGATTACAATAGGAGTCCCAACAACCTATCGTAAGGGTTATCTTTTTCAAACATTTAAAAGAAATCCTTACTCTTAATTGATTTTAGTCATCTTAACCTCCTTTAAGTTAAAATTTTTTAAATTTGCGTGTATTATAAGATATTTTGGTGGCTAGGTTGTTTAAAGTGGTAAAAAATTTTTGACTTTTATTTCAGAAGCACGATATATCAGGGTATT
>NZ_CABPVL010000008.1:10166-22900 GCF_902460895.1 Campylobacter concisus
TAACATGTATTTCTTTAAAAAGATAAACGAAAAATATTACATAATTATCAACTGCATTCTAGATACTCTTCAAGCAATTTCTCAAATTTCACCCTTAGATATTCAGGCTCTTTTATCTTGATAAATGGCAACCAGTATTTGACCACGCGCAGGACCTCATCGTCATAGGCTACCTCTGTGCTTAGGATGATCCTATCTTTATCCTCGCTTATTATTTTAAAATTTGGCAAGAATTTCTTTCTTTTAAAGTAGCTCATCGCC
Organism: Campylobacter concisus; assembly: GCF_902460895.1. Classification (GTDB taxonomy): domain Bacteria; phylum Campylobacterota; class Campylobacteria; order Campylobacterales; family Campylobacteraceae; genus Campylobacter_A; species Campylobacter_A concisus_BC. The sequence continues at coordinate 10,428 of NZ_CABPVL010000008.1, forward strand.
TCGCTTTTTATCTCCAGTATCACTTCAAATTTCACATCTGAAAACCAGTTTGTATCGTTTTGCTTGATGCGGTTTATAAATTCTTCATTTGGCTTAAATGTGCTATCTTTTATCTTTATATTTTCAAGCTTTGAAAGGGTGAAATTTTTAAGCCTACCACTATCATCTGCTAGCAGGTACCAGACGCCATTGTTGTTTATCAGTTTGTATGGTTTTAGTGACCTAAATTTAGCGTTATAAGAGCACTCAACTATCTTATTTTTAATGATAGCAGCGCTTATCTCTTCAAACTCGGCTCTTGAAATTTGCAGATCCTCAAAGCCTTGATTTTTGATGAGATAGGCCTTGTTTAGCTTCTCGTTTAAGATGTCGCTTATAAATTTATCGTCTAGGTCCGGAAACAAAGACTTCACTCCACTCAGTATGGCAAATGCATGGATATCTTTATAGCTAAGCTTACCAAGTGCATAATCAGCCAAAAAGTATTTGCCATTTGCTTTTTCTATGGGCAGTATATTTAGGCGCTCAAAGTCCCTTAGAATGGTTCTTTTATTGACACTAAATTCCTCTGTGAGCTCATCTATGCTAAGCCTTGCTCCGTCATTTAGCTTTATTAAAATTTGAGCGAGCCTAAAGGCTATCTTGTCGTGTGAGTGCATCTTAAATCCTTTTAAAATTTTCGCTATTTTATCCTATAAGCACATTAGAATGAATTTGTGTTGAAAATTAATCGATGCTTAAATTAAATTTAAAATCGTATATATGTTTTATGCATAGTATTTACATTACATATTTTAAATAAAATTTAGTTACGCTAATAAGATTTTTTATCACTATCTTATAAAGTGTAAAACGATACTAATCACTGAAAGCAATAGCGAAGCTATGGCTATGATATAAATTTTTGTATCCTTTCTTGTTTGTAGGTTGCGTAAAATTTCAGTATTGGCCATTATGGCTTGTGCATTTTTGGCTATTAGCTTTTCTTGCTCTTGATCTAGTTGCCCCTTTTCATCCATATGCAAAAGTAGCTCACTTATCTTATTAGAATTGCTTTGTATAATTTGGCTTTGTTTCTCGTCTATCTGATGGTTTTTATCTAAGTTAGAGTAAATTTGATCTATTTTATAATCAAGTCTTGCTTGACTTGCAGCAAATTGATCGGCTGCCTCTAAAATATCGCAAAATGCTCTCGCACTCTCATTGCTAAGCTTTGTGATGTTGCCATCTGCATCCTTTAGACCATTTTTAAAAAGAAAAGACATAGCTTGTTGTAGAGAACTTGAAAATTTACTTGTAAGCTGAGTAAATTTAATTGAATCCTGAATAATCTTTGACAGTTCAAAAATTGCTTCATTTTGGCTGATTTGAGCTTTATTTGTTAAATTTATTCTATCTGATAACTTATCTTCCCTGCTTTTACCTGCAAAGCCAAATGTTGCAAAATTTATTCCATCTGATCCGTCAGTCTCTACTGTGCTTGCTCTAACGGATAGCTTTTTGGCCTCCTTTATTTTTTCATTGGCATTATGGATATTTAAAAATATCTCCCTAGCTTTTTCTCTTGCTAGCTCCTCTAGTTTGCTTTGTGACATACTTTCTAAAATTTCAATAGAAAGTGGTTCGTCTTTCACCATATCCGTCATCTTTTTACTCCTTTGTGATTTGTTTTAATTTAGATCTCAAATTTGCCATAGTTTTAGAAAAATTTTCTACAGACTCGCTTGCTTGTTTTGTGCTTTGATTGATTTCCAGTTTTGCTTGTTCAAACTTAGCATAGCTTTGTTTGGCGTCGTTAAAAAACTCATCATACGCTTCGCCAAGCACAACCCAAGTTTGAGCAGCTTTCATATGAACTATCTCCCCGCTTTTAGCCATAAGTTGGATTTGGATCTTACTTTCTTTTGTTTCTCTCTGAGCCTTGTCCATAAAATATAGCGCAACCGTAGTTAGCAGCCCTCCACACATTGCACTAAGCGTTACAGCTATCGCATCGCCGATGGTTTGATCTCCAAAAGGCAAAGGAAGGCTCATGATCGGAGTAAGCACTGGCACTGACAATAAGAGCTTTTCTATTCCTTCTGTTAATCCAAGCGATAGTGCCCCGATTAGTCCAGCAGTTAAAACTTTAAGGGCTTGATAGTTTATTTCATCTTTTGGCATATCAGCTGGTGGATTTGCTAAAATTTTGATAGCTTGAACTAACGAAACAAATCCTGCTCGTATTATTGCTACAAATCTTTTAAGCGTAGTTGCAAATAAATTTATAGCAAACACTACGATATTTGATAAAAAGGCAGTGATACCAGCTTCTAATGAGCCTGTAAGTATATCTTTCCATTTTGATTTTATTTCAACTAGAATTTTGCTCACTCTATCTTTAAAGCGATTAAAAATTTCTCTTAATGTTTCATTACCTCTTTTTTCAAAAGTCAAGCGAAGTTCTATCATTATTCCTTGCACTAAATCTTTAAGAATAATGCCGATTGCTGAATAAGCTGCTATTTTTGCCGCATCTTTTGTGCCAGTTTGAAGTAGCTCTTTTGAATTTTTCTTTAGAGCCTCAATAGTTCTTTTTTTATTTTCATTTTTTTTCGCATCATTATATTTTTTCATTGCTACTTTTTTGTCTACCTTTGAGGTGTACTCGGGATTTCCATCTTCAAGCCACTCTTTTAAGCTATTATCTTTTTTTGAACGATTTACCCCGCGATCAGCATATATTAAATTCTTGTCACTCGACGCTATTTCGGCTCTTTGTTCTACGCTAAGATAGAGATGATTTGATGCATTTGACTCTATTTCTTTGACAGACACAATATGCTCTACATCGGTATATGATTTTGGTATCTTTTTGTTAGTATATCCATCTACCACGATCTGATCCGTATTATCATACATTGCCTTATAGTTGTTGTGTTGATCATAATTATCATGACGATATTTTTGCCAGTCTTCGCCTTTTAGCTCTTGTACTTTTTTAAATTCTTGATATTTACTTGCATCTGAAGCATTTGATGTTATCCCTTTTTCAAAGTTATGAGTTGTCGTCACACTACCACCATCACGTGCATCTATAAATAAGCTAGCCAATCCAAATTGTGAGGTAATAGTATCTAAAACATTATCCTTACATAGTTCAAGAAGCGTTGCGGTTTGTTCTTTTGGCAGTTGTGATTTTAAATTTTCAAATTCGTTTAAAGCCTGTGCCAAATCATCATTTAACTCTATTTTTTGGGCTTCAAATTCAAATTTTTCATCTAGTTGCATAAGTTCATTTTCAATGAACGATGTATTTTCATCAAGATAGTTAATAGTATTTTCTTGCAACATTTCTTACCTCTCTTTTTATATATGATCCGCAAAAGTATTATTTCTCTATATCGTCAAACCACTCTAAAAGTTTAATAAAAATTAAATAGTAATAAATTCATAAACAACTAGACTTCCTCTTTTGCCACTATGCACTCTTTCCGCCATAGTAGTTTTTATAAAACCTAGCTACATCTTTAAAAGTGAAGGCTAACTCTTGTATAGAGCTGGCACCCTTTAGCAAAATACTAGCTGTAAAAAACAAATCTTTAAGCTCCTCTTTATCTTTAGCCTGCTCGCCAGCCATATTTGCAGGCATATATCTAAGCATAAACGAAAGGTCGCTTAAAATTTGTAAATCATCATCTGTTTTTACAAACCTATAAACATCCAATCCTTGAGCGCTAAATTTAATGATATTTCTTGTGATAAACTCATCTTTAAAAAGCACAAGAGAAAGTTCATTTATAGCTTGATCTAGCTCATAAGACTTACCAAAAGCTTTTGCTCTTAAAAATTTATCAGTAGTGCTCATCTTGTCCGTCTCAGCCTATTTTTGATTGATATTTTTAAAAGCATTTGAGCTATTTCTTGCAAAATGCAAAAAAAGAGCTTGATATTAAAACCGCTCACGCAAAGGCCTTTTTAAAGTAGTCATTCTCATAAATTTCCTTCCACTCATGCAAAATGTCCAAAACCACATCGATATCTTTCATCTCGTTTATCCGGCGAAGCATGGTTACAAATTTATTATTTGCTTCAACTAATGCGTATATAAGTCCCGCTTGATGTGCATCTACTTTTAAAAAGCTATCTTCCTCTTTTGTATCATCCCTTTTTTGCGTTATCTTTAGCAAGATATTGCTTAAGACGTTGCTTAGGCTATCTAAAAAGCTAGTATCTCTTTTGCTGTTATTTACTAGGCAGATGAGAGCAAATTTATACTTTTCGTCATCTTTGCTAAATTCTATGACCTTAGCATTCTCAGCACCTATAAATTTCCTAAGACCACTTTCTTCAAGTATAGTAGGCAGTGCTCTTTGTAAATTTTCTATACCTGCATAAATTTCTAAAAATTTATCTTGCAAGGTGCTTTTATCTATCTCGTCATTTGTATTTTGTGCGGATTTATTTAAATAATCACAATAATGCTCACTCTCACTAAAATATTTACCAAGCCCAAAACCAATAGCTCCAAGCGCCACGCCACCTATGATATATCTTAACATCCATACTCCTTTGATTTAATTTATGATGAAAATTTAACCTAGTGGCGTGACAGGTTGTGTCGCAGATGATAAATTTACTCAAAACCCACCGCGCACTTATTCTTTAGCTTCCTGCTATACCTACTTTTATCTTTTTTGACCCTTGTTGAAAGAGAAATTTCTCGCCTTATATGAGACAATATATTTTGATCTCGCTTTTGCATTTTTTATCCTTTAAATTTAACTTTTTTAGAAAATAGGCGAAATCCTACAAATTTGCAGCGTCAAATACTGACATTTAAGTGCCCATTTTGCGTGCCCCAGCTAGCTAAAGCTTCTTTTAGAGTATAATTTTAAAAAATCTCTCAAAGGCAACCATGCTAAAGTATTTAGAGTTAGCCGTTTGCGGCACAAATTTAAAGCCCACCTACCCATTTATAGGCTCTACTATTAGAGGCACCTTCGGACACGCACTAAGGTACGCAAGCTGCCCTTTCGTCAGACAAGAGTGCGGCACATGCGATATTTCTGGTAGCTGTATTTATGATGAATTTTTTGAAAACATCTCTGATACGCCAAATTTTAGGCTAGATATCGAGCTTGGCCAAACGAGCTTTGACTTTAAAATTTTGCTTTTCGAGCATGCCGTTAGCTACCTGCCATATGTAGCTATCGCTGTTAAAAATATGCAAGAGATCGGCCTTGGCGCAAGTAGAGATAAATTTAAGCTCAGCCACTTCGCGCTAAATGGCAAAATGGTTGAAACTAAATTTTTACTAAACTCCGAGCCAGAAACTCTAAATTTCACACCAAATTTCACCGCAGGCGACTACGAGATCCGCCTTCAAACCCCACTTCGCATAAAACAAAAGAACACCCTTGTTAAAAGTGAGATAGATTTTAGGTTATTTATCCGCCAGATCGCCATGCGATTTGATGGCATTTCAGGCACGAAGATGGATAAATTTGAAGTTAAATTTGAGCGTTTCGAGCAAGAGCTTAGCTTTTACGACCTTGAGCGCTACTCAAACCGCCAGCACACCAAGATGCAATTTGGTGGCGTTATAGGCAAGATGCGAGTTTATGGCCTTGATGAGCGCTCAGCAGGGCTTTTACAGCTAGCCACTATCACAGGCGTTGGCAAAAGCACCGTTTTTGGACTAGGCAAGATAGATGTGACGCAGATCTAGCCTTTCATAAGTGGCACTGGCTAGCTTTTGCACCAAGCACTAAAGCACTAAAAGGATAGCCTATGTTTGATCTAAATTTAGAGGATATTTTTACAAAAAGCTCATTTGAGTACGCATTAAAAAGGCTCAAGCACACAGCCTTAGGGCTTGACGGACTTAGCATAGATGATCTCTGCTCAGAGGCATTTTTTGCCGAGCTAAAGGATGAAATTTTAAACCTCTCTTATTCGCCCCAGCCCTTAAAACGAGCCTTCATCCCCAAAGAGAACAAAGACGAGCTTCGCAAACTAGCCATCCCATCTTTAAAAGATAAATTTGCGCAAAATATCCTTATTAGCGAGCTTTCAAGCTATTTTGACAAGAGCTTTTCAAACCGCTCCTACGCCTACCGAAGTGGCAAATCATACTCAAACGCCATCTTTCGAGCCAGAGATTTTTGCTTGACGCACGACTTTGTCTTAAAAACCGACATAAAAGACTTTTTTGAAAACATAAACCACGCAAAACTGCTTGAAATTTTACGCTCAAATATCAAAGACACTCGCATTATTAGACTCATCGAGCTTTGGATAAAAAATGGTATTTTCGAGCATTTTGACTATACTTCTCACACAAAAGGCGTCCATCAAGGAGACGTCTTAAGCCCACTTCTTTCAAACATCTACCTTGATCAAATGGATAAATTTCTCGAGCATAGCAGTATAGAGTTTGTAAGATACGCAGATGATTTTGTTCTATTTTTTGGCTCACGTGAAACCTGCGAGCAAGGGCTTGCCAGACTAAAAGACTTTCTAGTAACCACATAAATTTATCCCTAAACGAAGCCAAAACATCCTTGCACGACAAAGATAGCGAATTCACCTTTCTTGGCGTAAATTTCAAAGCTCACGAGCTAAGCATAGGCGAGGATAAATTTGCACGCATCTTAGCAAAACTCACAGCCTCGTCCAAAAAGCCAGAGATCGCCCAAAGCGTAGAGAACATAAATGCCCTTAAATTCGCTATCTTAAGCTATCTATAAGCAAAAGAGTGCGAATTTGAAAAATTTTTTTAGCCACATTTTCGAACATTTTGCCATTTGTGATATAATGCGGCCTATCAATAGTTCTTTTAAAACTCATTGTTAATTCACAATCGTTTTTTAGGCTATTAGATACAAATTTCCCCGATCTAGGGGATTGAAACTCAGCAGAAGCTAGGTGATTTTGAGCGTTATAACATTAGATACAAATTTCCCAGATCTAGGGGATTGAAACGTGAAACACACCGTCAATATTGTAGTAAGTCATCTTTTGCATTAGATACAAATTTCCCCGATCTAGGGGATTGAAACACAATGGAGTGTTCATTTTTATCTCCTTTATAAAAAATAAAAACAGATTAGATACAAATTTCCCCGATCTAGGGGATTGAAACATTACTGTCACTCTCTTCAGGAAAGACAAAATAGTTTTATCTGATACAAATTTCCCCGATCTAGGGGATTGAAACGGTAATACTGATGCCGATGCATCTTCACCGCAGAATTTAATTAGATACAAATTTCCCCGGTCTAGGGGATTGAAACTAATGATGTTCTCATTGTAAATCCTTTAAAAAAAATAATATAATTAGATACAAATTTCCCCGGTCTAGGGGATTGAAACAAGACCCGGCGTCATAAGCCGAATCTGCGTTGAAATAAATTAGATACAAATTTCCCCGGTCTAGGGGATTGAAACATCTCCGTTTGAATAAGTGCTAGTGGAGCATTTATAAAAATCCGATACAAATTTCCCTGATCTAGGGGATTGAAACTTAGGTCTAGTCTGGACTACATCAGTGAACTCGTCGTCATCAATGTAATCCGATACAAATTTCCCCGATCTAGGGGATTGAAACAAAGGAACAAGTTGGCGGCAACACTTTCTGCCCAAGCCATTTAGAATTAGATACAAATTTCCCCGATCTAGGGGATTGAAACTATCTGTGCGTACCATAATGTACTCCTTGTGTTAAAATTTTGGTATTAGATACAAATTTCCCCGATCTAGGGGATTGAAACAAAAGCTCGGCTAAGTCGAACTTTTTTGTTTGCTCTTCATCAGTAGCATTAGATACAAATTTCCCCGATCTAGGGGATTGAAACTGAGAAAAAAGGATATTTTTAAATTTTCCATTTTGATCTGATACAAATTTCCCCGATCTAGGGGATTGAAACGCTTACTAGCAATAAGCTAGCTATTAATACTCTTTTCATTATCATTAGATACAAATTTCCCCGGTCTAGGGGATTGAAACATAAAGCATGTCTCTTCACGTTTTTCGCCATTGACATTAAAATCCGATACAAATTTCCCCGATCTAGGGGATTGAAACTACCTCTTTCGAAAAAATTTCTTCTGCAGCAATTGATCTTATTAGATACAATTTTCCCCGATCTAGGGGATTGAAATCTTATCAAGGAATTTCTTGAGATAAAGTCTTCTTTGCATTAGATACAAATTTCCCCGATCTAGGGGATTGAAACGTATTTATCTCTTCAGATTGTTTATCAAAGAAACTCTCTAATCTGATACAAATTTCCCCGGTCTAAGGGATTGAAGCCTAAAAGCAGGAAAAAAATAGAAATAATCAACTAGCACGAGATCTGATACAAATTTCCCCGATCTAGGGGATTGAAACATTATATCGTTTGCTCTGCTGAAGGCATCTTTTTGGGACATCTGATACAAATTTTCCCGATCTAGGGGATTGAAACGCAATTCTCAGCGTAAAACTGATAATCTTTTTCATAATCGTATTAGATACAAATTTCCCCGATCTAGGGGATTGAAACTCGAAAGAAACGATTGGACATTGTGGGATGAGGGACCAATTAGATACAAATTTCCCCGATCTAGGGGATTGAAACAGCTAAAGACAGATAAAGCCTATTCATATCTTGCATATCGCATTAGATACAAATTTCCCCGATCTAGGGGATTGAAACAGGAGCAGCTTTTTCTGTCCCAAAACAATTCAACATTGAATCTGATACAAATTTCCCCGATCTAGGGGATTGAAACAACTATTCTCTTAACTATGTCTTCTGTTAACGTACTCATATCTGATACAAATTTCCCCGATCTAGGGGATTGAAACACAGATGGTGCTTCTTGTCCGTTGTTTTGCTCTGCTTATCTGATACAAATTTCCCCGATCTAGGGGATTGAAACGCGTAGCACCAATATTTGCCGTCAATCAGTGCCATGTCATATTAGATAGAAATTTCCCCGATCTAGGGGATTGAAACAACATCCCAGTCGTCAAAAGCTTAATCGAAAAAGCTGAAAATCTGATACAAATTTCCCCGATCTAGGGGATTGAAGCGGGCAGATCTATTGAGCATAGTTCCCAAGTATTAATTCATAGATATATTTCATTTTAGTTATTTTTTAGTTGGTATATAAAAAAATAATCGTCATATTGACCATATCTGACAACGAAACTTTTTATAATTGCCTCCGAAGTTGATGCTAAAGCGTCAATAAAAAAATTAAGGAGTTTTTATGAAAAAGATCGCATTATCTTTAATGGTTGCAGGAGTTGTAAGCTCTGCTTTTGCTAGTGAGGCTGCTAATCTAGCTAATATAGCACCTACTAATCACGACAAAGTTGCCATCGCGCTAGACACTTACTACAAAGGTACTGACATATGGGGCGCTTCATCTTTCGCTCTTGGCTTTGATGGTAAATATGGCTTAGTGCAAGCTGCTAATGGCGAGCTATACTTCCGCTTAGCAGGCCATGCTGGCGTTAGAAGCAAGGATGTGCATAGATTTCTCGAGATAGGTGGCGGACTTGGCTGGTCTCAAAAGCTATCTGAAAATCAGTTTGTAGCACTTGAGACAAACTACAAATACGGCCTTGTTACTGGTGATGTCGGCAGTGATCTTAAAAACTGGCGAGAATACGGCGTGCAAGCAACATACGGCTATAGAGTGGCTGAGTGGTTAAGTGTCGGTGTGAGTGGATCTTACGATAAAACTAAGTATGATCTATATGCCATCAAAAATATCAAAGGCTCTACATACGGCTTTGGCGTGCCTATATCTATAAGTATCTCAAAGGGAGCAAACCTTAATATATATGGTGGCTATCAAAGCCAAAGACTAGATGGTAGCGACCTAAAAAAGGGACAGCCTATAGTGACTTTGGGTATTACGGCGAAATTTTAGTTCATAGTAGCCAAGGTGTATGCTTTGGCTAAATGTTTCTTTTTAGAAATATTTTTAACTAAATTTGCAAGCCTTAACTCTTTTTAAGTAAATGAAATATGAATTTAAATAAAATGTCAAACTTATTAATTTTAATAAAGGTAAAAAATGAATAAGTACCAAAACAGAGAACTTCAAAAAATAATTGTTTCGCTTCTAGGAAGCTCGCTTTTGGGAGTTAAGGCGTTTTTGATAATAACTGGGGTAGCTGTCTTTTTTGCATGGCTACCCGATGGTATGTCTGCATTGCTAGATAAAATTTTTGGAGGAGAAATTTTTACTTGGAGTGCAAAAGATGGAACTATGCTAGTTCAAATTTTAGGCTCTATCGCAATATTCTTGCTAGTTAAGCAAATAATCCCAAAAAATGTTGCTAATGTAGAGATAAGCATAAATAACGAACCTAAAAAAGCAAAAGCATTGGTGCTATTTTTAAGTCCGAATAAAGAAAAAGAAGAGGATTTGATAAGACTAAAAACACTTGAGGATATGAAACCTTTTAAATATTTTATGCCTTTTGGGGCGATAGACTATCACAAAGATACACTTACTAAAATAATCATTTCTTGTTCTGATCAATCCTTTAACGATAAGGATAAATTTTCAAAATGTGTGCAAAATATTTTTGGTAGCAAGATCGCAAAAATCATAGAGATAAAGAATGCTGGTGACTTCGAAAAAGCTAAAAATGTCTATGATTTTTTAGAAAATACATATGAAGAGCTTAAAAAAGACGGGTTTAAAGAGAATGATATCGTATTTGACGTTACTGGTGGCCAAAAAGTAATAGCCATAGCTGGAGCAATGTTTGCGATACCAAATGATAGGCATTTACAGTATGTTTCTACAAATGATTATAGTGTTAGACACTATGATTTGACCTATATAAAAAATGAGGAGTAAGATATGAAAGTCGTAACATTTTTGGGAACTATAAAAAAAGCAGAAGATCATGACGTACCTATTTATAGATATGATAACAAACTAAAAGAGTTATATTCTTTAAAAAGAGAGAGATATGTAAATATGCTTCCTCTATTGATAGACAATTTTGAAGCAAAAAATATTGTTCCAATATTTACAGAAACAGCTCTAAAGATTCAGTCTAAAGTTTTAAAAGATGAACTAGGAAATAGCTATGATGAGATATTTAATAATGAAAATTTAATAGAAGGCGAAAAAAACTTTTACGATATCTTGCGTATCATAAATAATGCAACATCAGGCGATAAAGAATACATAATAGACCTAACTCATGGATTTAGACATATCCCGATCTTGGCAACTATTTCACTTATCTCTCAAAGTTTAAATAATACAGACAAAATTAAACATATATTTTTTGCAAAAGAAATGAAGCCCAGAGAAGAATATGAAATAATCGACTTAAAAGAGTATCTGGAGCTTGCAAATATCTCATATATACTTGAAAGCTTCAATCACAACTACACAGTAGCTTTAGCCTCTAAATTTAAAAATAAAAATTTTCATGATCTTGCAAGTCAGTTATCAACTATTTCAAACCATATACTATCTAATTCATTAAAAGCACTTAGTAACGATACTGATAAAATTTTAAATAATATAGAGTTGATTTTAAAAAATGAGCAGATCGAAACATTTAAAAGTAGCCTTAATGACATACAGCAACATATAAAAGAGCTTCAAGACATAGGCAAGCAAAAGGATTCTATGAAATTTTATAGAATGTCTAGGTTGTTAAGCTCGAAAGGGTACTTATTAAATTCTATAACCCTGTTATTTGAAGCTATTGGGTATTACTGTGCAGAAAGCTTTGAATGTTTTGGCAATAATGTAAAAATGCATATTGATGCCTTTAGAAAAAGTAAAAATTTCAATGCCTATGATCTAACACACGAGTCTAGAACTTTTGTAAAATGGATGGAACTAAGAGATGAAAAGTACCTAAAAAAAAGTGGTGCGGCATACTATGATATAAAAAATAAGCTGGAGAGCATAAGAACCCTTGGTAATTTTAGAGATTTTATAAAAGAGGCCGAAAAACTAAGAAATAATCTAGCTCACGGTAACGCAAGTGAAAAAATAGAAGATTCAAAAAAAGAGCTCACAAAAATGTTAGATAAATATAATTCATTTTGTATAGTACAAAACATACTGGGAAATAAAAAATGAAAACTCTTTTTATTCTAATGAATCACGCTCTAACTCCAGAACAAGAGGAGGATGCTAGGGATAATCTAAAAATTGAGAAATTTGTAAATATAGCTGATGCAAAGTGGAGTGACATAGATCCGTTTGAAAAAAGTGTAGTAAATGTCATAAATATCTACAAAGATAGACTTACGCAGCAGGCTAGTGCCGGCGATGTACTGTTAGTTCAAGGTGACTTTGGAGCAACATATAACATGATAAAATTCGCAAAAAATATAGGCTTAACCGTCATATATGCGACTACAAAGCGTATAGTAAGCGAATATATAGAAAATGGAAAAGTTGTAACAAAACGAGAATTTAAACATGCAAGATTTAGAGAATATGAGGAT
>NZ_CABPVL010000009.1:0-9564 GCF_902460895.1 Campylobacter concisus
GTGCATACCTTTATCGCTCTTATTTTTAATTTAAATTTCTATCTTTTTGGCTAAAATTTCGAAAATTCGTGATTTTAAAGATATTTAAGATAGGTTCTTTTTACTTATCATTGTTAAATTTGACCCGATTTAAGGGATTGAAACGAAGCTTTTGGCTCTGTTTGTCCTCCAGCTTGCTCATCTTATTTAAACAAATTCGACCCGTTCTAGGGGATTGAAACTTCATCTCTGCCACGTCGAGTAGTTTCCATCCGACATAAATTTAAACAAATTTGACCCGATCAAGGGGATTGAAACTCGTAATAGTCAGCGTGTTTAACTTCTCTTGCTATTTAAACAAATTTGACCCGATCAAGGGGATTGAAACGCATCGTAGTGAAGCATACTCTCGTTAAAGTCATTATTTAAACAACTCTGACCCGCTCCAGGGGATATGGCGACCCATACCACACTTAAAAAGGTAAATTCAAAATGTTTACTAAAAACCTAGAACACATATTTACAAAAGCTACTTTAAGCTCCGCATTTGACGAAATTTCTGCAAATTCTTTGGGTTTAGACGAGATCTCATATGCTGATTTTAAAAAGAACTTCGACGAAAACGTAGACCATCTCATACGTTCATTATTAAATGGCACCTACACACCAGAGCCGCTAAGAAAGATAAACATCCCAAAAGAAAATCGCAATGGCGTAAGACCCATAGGCATATCCTCTATAAAAGATAAGTTAGTTCAAAGGGTTTTATACTCGGAGTTAAATCCATACTTCGACGAGACATTTTTATCAAATTCCTACGCCTACCGCCCGCACAAATCCACCTACAAAGCCATAAACAGAGCCAGTAGCTTCATAAACGAAAATGACTGCTGGATACTAAAAGCCGACGTAAAAGACTTTTTCGAGTCGATAGACCACTCAAAGCTACTGCAAATTTTACAAAAACACATAAAAGACACAAAGATCATAAACCTTATCTCACTCTTTTTAAAAACCGGCGGATTTTTAAAGCGCGATTTTAAAGAGCATAAAATCGGCGTAAACCAAGGCGATATACTATCTCCAATGCTATCAAACATCTATCTTGATTTGATGGATAGGTTTATAAACAAGACTACTGATAAATTTATAAGATACGCAGATGACTTTATCGTATGCTTTGCAGAAAAAGACGAAGCTTTAGAATTTGAGAAAAAGCTAGATGACTTTTTAAAACTACTAAATTTATCTCTCAACAAAGAAAAAACAAAAGTCGTAAACATAAACGACGGTTTTGTCTTCCTAGGCGTTCGTTTCTTTGGTAAAAACCGCTGCGTAGATAACGACAAAATTCAAAAGATCATCTCAAATTTACACTCTGCAAGCAAAGAAAAGTCAAATTTCATAGACTATATTGATGAGATAAACGCCATTTTATTTACGCTTAAAAACTACTATCTAAAGATCATACCGCCAAACTCACCGCAGATAATGCAGATAAAAGAGCATCTCATAGACTCTTTAGCCCAAAAGATCGCCCTATACAAACGAAACAAAAGTATAAATTCAAAAAAAGAGTTCACCCTCTATCTTGAAAAGATCGACTTTGGAGTATTGTTTGGTCAAAACGAGATAAAAGACAAGATAACACTAGCCATAACAAAAGGCTATGACAAATACCTATCTCAAAAAAGCTACGAAAACGAGCCCCGCAAGATAAACCAAAAGAGAAATTTCTACGCCACCAAGATCGCCACCGACTCTACGCTTCATATCAATCAGATCGGAGTCCATCTAGGTCTTAGCAAAAACAAATTTGTCATAAAACAATACGGCAAAATTTATAAAGAATTTCCCATCTCTAAAATTTCCCGCATCATCGTTGATAGCGAACACATCTCGCTATCTTCTGCGGTGATCTGGCGCTGCACAAGAGAAAAGATCCACATCGATTTCATAGACAAGCACTATGTCCCATACGCTACCGTGCTAGCCTACAACAGCACCTCTACGCAGACAGCACACAAACAAGCCATGCTCCTAAACACACCGGCCCAGCTATATCTCGCCACCTCTTTTGTCGAGGCAAAGATAAGAAACCAAACCAACTATCTAAAATACCTAAACAAATACCATAAATTTCTAACTCCAAACATCCTAAAACTAGAAAATATCCTGGCTAGAAAGCTAAAATACGTCAAAAACACAAACGAGCTCATGGGCTTTGAGGGCTCGGCAGCCGCCATTTACTGGGACGGCATAAAGAGCATACTGCCGCTAGAATTTGAAAAGCGCATAACATTTGGCGCCAAAGACATCGTAAATTCCTCACTAAACTACGCCTACGCCATACTCTACTCCAAGGTTCAAGAGTGCCTATATCTAGCAGGCCTTAGCCTACATATCTCATTTTTACATGCGCTTGACAGCACAAAGCCGACCCTAGTCTTTGACATGATAGAGCAGTTTAGGACATTTATGGTAGATAGAGTCATAGTCTCGATGCTAAACAAAGATGAGCCCATCTCACTAAACAAAGAGGGGCTTCTCACCGACGCCTCTAAAAAGCTCATAGCCCAAAACATGAAAGAAAAACTCGGCAGCTACACTATGTGGAAAAAGGAGTCATGCAAATGCGAAAACATAATCATGCAAGAGTGCTACGAACTAGCTCGCTTCGTAAACGGCGAGAGCAAAAGCTATAGACCTTTTGTAGGGAAATTCTAATGAAATTTGTAATAGCCTACGACATACAAAGCGATAAAAATCGCAAAAAGCTCTCAGACATCCTTGAAGGCATCGGCTACCGTGTAAATTTTAGCGTCTTTGAGTGCGAGCTCAATGAAGCCAAGCTCAAAAAACTGATAAAGTCCGCCAAGGCTTTACTAAATGTCAAAACAGATAGCTTGAGATTTTATAGACTATGCGAAAACTGCGTGGGAAAAAGCTTTGAGCTATGCGATAAAAAAGGTATCTTTGAGATGCAAGAGCTCTTTGTCTAGCTTATGTCATTCTTAAATTTCTTTTGGATTTTTGATTTGCGAACTTTTTTAGCTGAAATTTGACCCTTTTTAGCTAAAATCTCGCGAAATAGGTTCGCAAATCTAGTTTTTTCAAAATATCTCTCATACATTTGCGAACTTTTAGTTATGGCTAAGTTTAGGATAGCCTATTTTAGGACCTTGCGAAACTTATATACCGCTTAAAGTTCGCAAACCTATAAAATTTGAAATTTTTAAAAGAGACTTGCGAACTTTTTTGAGATGACAAATGCCTAAATTTAGGGGTTCTTTCACTTATCATTGTTAATTTTATGGAGTTAGTATTTTTAAATACCTATACATTTGCGAACTTTTTTGAGATTTTCACGAATTTTAGGTATCTTTAAAGCCAGTTTCTTAAATAATTTTACTAATTTTTTCTTTGCAAAAATAGTCTTTTAGGCTATTTAAACAAATTTGACCCGATCAAGGGGATTGAAACATTCTAGATCGAATTCTTTAACCTCTTTTTCTCCAAATTTAAACAAATTTGACCCGATCAAGGGGATTGAAACCCCAAACCCACTCCATTGACTCATCCCAATGAGACCAAATTTAAACAAATTTGACCCGATCAAGGGGATTGAAACTTGATTTCCTTGTCACCAATTATCTCTAATGTTTCATTTAAACAAATTTGACCCGATCAAGGGGATTGAAACATTTCTCAGTTGCGCCTTCTTCTAGACATTCTTGCTTAGAATTTAAACAAATTTGACCCGATCAAGGGGATTGAAACTATACTTAATAGCTTTTCTCTGTCTGGTTTTCTAGAGAATTTAAACAAATTTGACCCGATCAAGGGGATTGAAACACGTAGAAGATAGCAATAGCAATAAGCCATTCCATCTGAATTTAAACAAATTTGACCCGATCAAGGGGATTGAAACTAAATTCCTTAATTTCCTTGCCATTTATGGCTTCTAATTTAAACAAATTTGACCCGATCAAGGGGATTGAAACGTAAGAGTATATACTGTAGATGAAACTAATGATATACATTTAAACAAATTTGACCCGATCAAGGGGATTGAAACACCGTCGCATGAACCAGACTCATAGGCTGAGTCTGCTTATTTAAACAAATTTGACCCGATCAAGGGGATTGAAACGCTGGGGAATACTTATCGGCGAGATCCTTTATCTCATCTTATTTAAACAAATTTGACCCGATCAAGGGGATTGAAACATTAGGATTGATGGAAAATGACGCAACTCTTCAGTTGCATTTAAACAAATTTGACCCGATCAAGGGGATTGAAACAAAGATTTCTCTTTTACAGCTTCTTCTTTAGCAGCATTAGCTAATTTAAACAAATTTGACCCGATCAAGGGGATTGAAACTTTATGTAATTCAGTTGATAGCCGCTATCTTTACTTGGAATTTAAACAAATTTGACCCGATCAAGGGGATTAATAAAAAATGACAAAGCGTAGGCGCTTTATGTTATAAAAAAATGTGTAGTGCTTATATGCTTGTTGAATAAATTTAGATAAGAAGATGTGAGATGATAGGTTTTTGTGATTTGCGTAGATAAATAAAAGCTACGAAAACGAGCCATGAATTTTACTTCATGGCTTGCATGGGCCAACTATTTAGAAGTTGGCTTCATGCGAAACGTGCCCTTAGTCGTTTGGACTTTGGTATAGCCACCAAAGCTTTGACCCACTTTTTGACTAGCACGAGCAGATGAGTAAGATCTGCTTGAAGATGATGAAGAATAAGAACGTGAATAACCTTTTGCCATTTTGGCCCCCTTGTGTTGAATTATTTTGTTTTGTTGGGAGAATTATAAAAGAGTGTATGGACATATTGTGTATAATTCATAAAAAACTTTAGAATATAAAGGATAAAGTAATGGACGCTCAAACTAGGATACTATGGCTACTTAAAAAGCTAAATCGTGGCGAAATAATCGACACTGCACAAGACGAGCTATGGATAAATGAAAAAGATGAAACCCCAAGACTAAACTACAAAACCATAAGACGAGACTTTGATGCTATAAAAAGTGTATTTGGTGAGATAGAGATAAAGCGCACAGATCCTGGCTGCTACCAGGCTATCAATACAAATTTACTTGATGATCTACTTGATGAGAGAAAGAGGAATGTCTTAAAGATAATCTACACAATGCTTGCCAAAAACTCTCAAAAATTTAATGAAACCAGTAAGAAAACGGCTATATCTCAAGCTATAAACGAGTCTTTGGACGTTTATGACTTTATCACGAGTCCGATCGAGACAGAGCTAGACAAAAGCGTCATAAAAACACTAGAAGATGCAATACGCTATAGAAAAAAGCTCGCAATTGAGTATACACCTACAAGCAGATCCAATAGCAAAAAATTTAAAGAGGTGAAGCCATATAAAATTTTGCTAATCAATGAAAATTTATATCTGGCAAATAGCAACAACGAGTATGATTTTTCACTTTTTAGGATAGCTGGGATAGTAAATTTAGAGGCTATCAAAGGCGAAACATTTAACCACGACTACAACATCGACGACTTTATAAAAAATATCCAGACGCCGTTTGCGGTCTTTTCTCATGAGTGGAGAAGCTCGCTTGTAGAAGTACAGCTCGAGATCAGCCCAAAAAAGGCCTTTTTGTTTGAGAGAAAAAAATTTTTTCGATCACAAAAGATCATAGAGCACAAGTCAGACGGGGCGATCGTGGTTAGTTATCATTTTACGGATCTTAAAGAGATAGAGTTTTTTATAATGGAGTTTTTGGGATACGTTAAAATTTTAGCCCCAGTGGAGCTAAAACAAAAGATCATAAAAAAGATAGAAGAAGGTAAAAATTTACTCTAAAATAGCCTTTGAGGCATGCTTTTAACCAGTCTAAAACATGCCTCAAGGGACTTATCGCCTATGCCAGGAGCTTTTAGCAAAGAGCTTAGCGAGTGATATAGTCCGCTATCTATCGCATCTTTGATAGATTGAAATCTTATATTTTTTATACCCAAGATCTTGGTCTGCCTTTTTAGCTCATCGATATCAAAATTTAGTGCAAATTCATCGTATAGATCATCGCTTGCATTTTCATCAAATTCCCAAATTTCACACTCTATTTCTAAAGACTCCAGAAATTCCATCATCAAATTTATAACTTCGTCTTTATCAAGTCCGCCATTTGCGGCGCCAAGAAGCGGAAATGCGATGTGGTTGATATTTTTGCTAGCATATGTATTTACAAATTTTTCAAGGCCTGCTTTTATGTAGCTCATTTTTGATGGATCTTTCCAGTGCTTTTTGGTAGGGAAATTTAGCACCTGTCGCCCGTCAGCTGCTTTATATAGCCATAGCTTTCCTATATCTATTTTATTTGGGTTGTTCTCACCGCAAAGCTCGACATACCGCGCAAACATCTCAGGATAGCGCAGCCTAAACTCATAGGCTATACCAGCGCCCATGACGCCTACGCAGTTAATAGTATTTACGATAGTGTCTGCTTTGGTGTTAAATATATTTCCATATTTTAGTGTTACCATTTTTATCCTTAGAAAAATTTAGCCAGATCAACTATGACGTTGATATTATACATTTTAAGATCACCAGCTAGTTGCTCTTCGATAGCTTTTTTACTAGCTTGATCTTTAACATATATAGAGCGTATGTAACGGCTATAAACTACATCATTGATCAAAATTTCTGCCATCATTTTTTGTTTGATATCATTGTTTGCAATGCCATTGTTGCACCATCTTGAAGAAAAGACATCATCAAAATTTATAAAATTTGGATCTTGTAAATCGGGCAAATTTTTACTAAATTTAGCCTCATCTGCAGACGCATTGCGATTTGAGATCAAAAAACCATTGCGATGATCTTTGATAACCCGAACGTCAAGTCCTAGAATGATAACGCGAGCATTGCTTCTATTTCTATAGAGCATGGCATTGCGTGGATTAAAATAAAAAGGAACATAGTCGTGAATTTTATGTCCATATATGCGCTCAACCTTTTCGCGCCTTGCATTTACCTCTTGGTTGCTGATATCTACTTGTTTATAAGTGTTGTAGTGATTTTGCAAGCCATGTAGTAAAATGTTTTGTAAATTATTTCGGTCTGTCATATGGAAAATTTCTCTCATGCCGTCTAAGAAAGCTTGGTTGCTCATTATAACCTCCGTTATTTTTTCGGAGATTATAAGGGGTATTATAGACATATAGTGTCTAAAAATATTAAATTATAGGCTTTGTTGTATATTTATAAAATTATGGTATCTATCAAACAGCTTTTTTATCTCTTGTTTAATATGGCTAAATTCTTCTTCGCTGATATTGCCATGTGCAAAGTCGTTGCGTAGGTCGTCTAACTGCTTGTGATATTTTGCCAGTTCATTGCTAGAGCCAAATTTTGTATTTATAATCCGTCTAATCTCTTTTATATCTTCTTTTGAAAGTTCAAGATACTTTAAATTTTTCATAGTCCTGCCAACAAAGTCATCATCAGTTTCATAAGCTCTAGTTTTTAACGACTGAATAAAGAAATTGCTTATCAGATAATTTTTTCTAACGCCCATAGTAGAGCATTCATCTAAAATTTTCTTATACACGATAGGGATATTTCTTTCAAAAACTCCAACTATGTAACTATTCACACTTTCAAACAGCAGCACCAACGACTGCAGCAAATAACCCTTTTTAAACATATCTTTGGCTAATTTATACCTAAAAATATATGCGCTATCGCTCCAGTCACATATTTTATTTAGCCTATCTTTTAGATCCCTAGCTCTTGATATCAGTGCGATATCATCTATCTTGTCAAGTTCTTTGATCAACTCTTTATGCGAGCTTTTTAACTTTGCAATATTTAGGCTTAGTATATTATTTGAAAAATCGTTTAAAGCATTTACTAGCGACTCAAATTTCTTTGCTCTTATGTGTTGAGCCAAAGTATAGTTTTGAGAAAAAGCTGCGATCACAAAAGCAATGTTGGCAATATCTAAGTATTGTCTTAGATCTATTATCTCGTATAGCTTGGATTTTTCTATCTCTTTTGCAAATAAGATTTGATCTATTTGAGAGACATTTGAGAAATTTTGTATGAGTAGATCAACTAGCGCTAACAAAGGCAGATGCCTAAAACCATGCGTCACGTCAAAGACGATCTTGCCAACACCACCTTTAACTAGGTCATCTACAGCTCTTTCAAATATCTCAAATATAGCTTCAAAATTTTTCTCATCTGTGATCTTGTAGCTATCGTTAAAATTTATCCTAAAATTTACATAGTGTGCCATTACCTCTTCGTTAAACTCTCTAGCATCGGCAGTATATATGGGCACTATATTTTCAGCACCAAATTTATCTGCTAGAAGAGGTAAGGTGTTAAAAAATTCTTGCGAGTTATCAGGGCTCTCACCAGCAAAATAGTACTTAGCACAGCCTTTGGTTTTGATGTTGTCTTTTTGTCCTTGTATACCAAGGATGGTGATAACGGCTGTTTTGTTGTTGATCTCTTCACTCTGGGGTGGATTTGCTTTTTTGACTATAGTTAGCGGCATTTTGCTTCCTTTGAATTTAACAACTTATATTTTTGAAGTATAGGAGATTATCTCGTTTTGCAACTTGTGTTTTACTTAATAAAAAAAGGTAGGTTTTATAAATACTCCCTAAATTTTTCATGCTTAAATTCACGCCTAGTTACCAATTTACCATCTATAGCAAGCTCTTTAACGATGCGTTTAGTAGTAGCATAGATGGTTTTTATCCCGATATTTTTAGCAAAATTTATCATGTTATAAGTAGCGCCAAAGTCACCTTGCACCAGCAATATATCACCAGCTTCAGCTTCAAGCATCAACTCCTTTTTATATGTGTTTAAAGCATATAATATATTTTCATCTGCTGGGTCGATATTTGACCACGTATCGTCGGTAATGTTTATTATAGAGTCGATATCAAATGATTTTATAGCTTGATCTTTTTGCTCTTGTGTTAAATCATGGTTTATTAGAACAAACATTTTTTTCATTATTATTCCTTTTTAAATAAACAAGACGGGATAGTATCTAGCAAGTTGGACACATTGTGGCAAAAAAGGAGCAAAATAGAAAAATTGCTTAGTTTTTAATTTTTATGACACATGCTGTCGTTTTTGGGCTTTATAATTGCTGTACTTCTATAAAATAAGGATAAAAATGAAAACAAAAGCAAGAGACGTGGCTATAGTAGCGTCTATCAAAGGAAGCATCAGCCTGCATGTAAGAGTCGTGAGATCTAAAAAGACCTACACAAGAAAGCAAAAGCACCCAAAGGATGTTAGAAGGTCAACATAGTAGATTTATATAAATGCAAATCGCTCCAAGGCTATTGCACAAAATTTACATCCAGCCTATATCCAGTAGCATTAGCATAGGATTTTAAAGTAGAGCCAGTTTTTTCTTCGTTAAATCATTTTTTCAAATCTTTTGAAATTTTAGACACTATTTCCAATTTTGTGTTGTATATTCTAAAAAATATTATCTCACCGCCCTTTGGCAACTCTTGTTCTATTTGGTTTATTTTACTCATATATAAATCCTAATAC
>NZ_CABPVL010000010.1:0-8680 GCF_902460895.1 Campylobacter concisus
ATAATAAACAAGATCAAATTTATAAGGATTTTAAATTATATCAAGAATAAAAAGACTTCAAAAGCTCTGCGTGTTAGTTGTTTGCAGTGACGAAAATTTAATTGAAAAAATAAAGCTAAACAAGGATAAATTCTTAAATTTATATTTTATAAATTTTGATGACTTTTTGCATTTCTATTTTAATTGCAACACAAATTTAGATGTCGTAATTATCGACCTAGACCCTTTGTTTGAAAGTAAAGAAGAAATTGATTTCTTTAATATTTCATCCATCTCGCCAAATCAAAAATTTATATTTTTGGCAAAAAACAAAAAAGTCTATTCTAAAATTTTAAAAAATTTTCACGGCGGAAGCTCTGCTATATTGTTTAAGCCTATTAAAACAAGCGTTTTGCTAGATAGTATCGCTATACTATATCCTAGCCAAGAGGCAAGTTTTTTAGTGCTAAACAAAGAAATTAAGATAAATCTCGAAAAAGAGCAAATTTATAAAAATAACGAACAAATTTTTCTAACAAATTTACAGCATAAGCTCATCTTGCTCCTAGCTCAAAACGTAAATAATATAACCACCTTTTCAATGATAGAAGAGATAGTGTATCATAATAAAATGAGTTCAAAAATAGCTATGCAAAATTTAGTAGGCGTGTTAAAAAGAAATTTAAATCTTGATATAAAAAATGTGCATTCAAAGGGCTATATTCTTAACTCCTATTGACTTTTGTTTTGTCCTAAGTTTGTAAGCAAGCTAGTGTAAATTTACTTAGTAAAATTTACACGACTAGCTTACTTTGGTGGCTTAAATTTATAGATTACGCATTGTAAAATTTAAAGGATGCTAGCTACCCCATCTCCATCTCAGCATCATCTTTTGTAAATTTACTCCTTAGCTCTGGCATTTCATTTACTATCATCTCTTTTAGCTCAGGATTGGTGCTTGCTATTTCTAGCAAAAGACCTAAGCTTTTGTCATTAAGGTCTCTTAGTCCAGTATTTTCACTTTGCAAACTTTCGGCTTTATGTGTTAGAGATTGATTTTCTCTATCTTGACTCTTTATCAATGCACTTTGCTCATCTATCTTTGTTTGCTGATTAGTATGTGCTTTTAGTCTGTTTTTAAGATGTGTTATCTCATTATCTTGCTCAGCTTGGGTCTCTCTTAAACTATCTAGCTCTTTTTCTAGCTGTTCTTTTTCTTTTAAGACTTCTATGCTTTTCTTTTTATCCTCCTCTATGATTTTACTTTGTTTTGTTACTTGCTCATCAAGAAGCTCTACTTGTTCTTTTAGCTTTTTATCAGATGTGATGGTTATGCTCTCTTGCATTCGTTCATAAACTAAATTTGTAAATTCTGCTAAAAAGGCTTTTTCGCTACTAGTTTCCATTTTAAAATAGTTGATCTTTTTGCTTAAAAACTTGTATTCTGGCTTTATATATTCTTTTGCTATACTAATTATCTGCTCTCTAATCTTACCCTTTAGCTCTTGCTCACTCTTATATTCACTTGCTATTTGGTGCATTTGGGTTAAATTTTTATGTCTACTGTTACTTGGTTTGCCACGAAGCACCTGACCTTCAAATGCCTCTGCACCCATATCTTGCAGCTCTTGGCCAAATTTTGCTGTTTTTGACCTGCCACTAAACCTCAAATTTGCATGCTTTTCAAAGCTGTAGTTTGTAAAAAAGATATGAAAGTGCTTGGTCTTCTCATCATTATGTTCAGCTACAAGCAGACACTTTACGCCATACTTTGCGCAGTATGCGTTTATAAATCTCATTACTCTATCCATATGTATGTTTTCATTTATAAATTTTGACTCTTCGTCGTTTAGCCCTTCTTTTGGCTCTTTCTTCCTATCTGTGCCAAACGTGATGATGACTTCACAAAAACTAGCCATATCTTTGCGCCAAGACTTTTTTATAACAGTATCTTTGCCATTTCGCTTTTGTGTATAGGACTGCGCGGTATAGTCTTCTTTAAAGCTATCCTGAAAGTCTTTAAGTAATTTCTTTACAAAAGCCATATTATGTAGTTCATCATCTTTGCCGTTAGCATCTCTCATATTGCCATTGCCATTAAATTCACTTAGGAGTTTGTAACGATTAATAGTGACTGGATTCTTGTTGAGATACTTTATATGCTCAGTCTGATTTTTTTCACGACACGCATGTGCAAATCTACCTATAGCTCTACCATATGTTAAAAAACCCGACCTTACGTTTAAAACTAGGTTGTGGTCATTTACTAAATATGCATTAGCCATGGCAAATCACCTCACTACACAAACTTTCTTCCGTGCTAGCTGTGCTAGTTACTATTAATGAAAATTTTTTCATTTTTATCCTTTTAAATATATTTATAGTAATTACACCAATTTTGAAAAAAATCTGCGCTAGAAATGCAAATTTTCGTGAAAAAATATGTTATTTAAGAAGAACAAATTAAAAATAGTAAAAGGATAGAGCTTAAAACTACGTATTTAAGGGGATTCTAGATAAAAAGCTAGAAGTAAAAATTTAAAGCAAATCTATTTTTTATGGTATTAAAAGGACGATGGCTTTATAATCATTGGAATTTTTAAGAGACTGTCCCACTTTAGTAACTAAGTGTTCCACTCTTAAAGGAAATTTTAAAGAAAGGGAAAGAACAAAAGCATCACTGCTAGTGCCTAAAATAGGGTGTTATGGTGTCACGGGGGAGACTTGAACTCCCGACCTCCGGCTTATGAGACCAGCGCTCTAACCAGCTGAGCTACCGTGACAACTTAAAATAAGTTTTGGATTATACAACCTAAGAACTTATTTTTAGCTAAAATTTATCTCACTCAAATTTTATAGATATAAAAAGCAAATTTGACTGCAAAAGCAGCCAAATTTATTTAAGCTTTTTTAGTGAAAAATCCAACGTAAATAGCGTAGATAAAGCCGATCACTACGGCATAAGGAGCATAAGGTGTGATGCCAGCTCCTGAGCTTGCAAGCACGAAGTTATGACTTATCGCAGCACCTGCGCCCATGCCTAAAACAAATACAGCTGAGCTTAAATTTCCAGCTCCCATTTGCACTAGATGTTTGCCAGGGCAGCCGTAGCTTAGACTAAAGCAAAGGCCAGCGAGCGTCATACCTAAGAAATTCCAAAGCATATCATTGTGAGCGATAGGTTGTCCTTCAAAGCCAAATTTGTATTGATTTAGCACTAAATTTGTGATACTTGCGCAGACGATGATAGAGATGACGCCATAAAACATCGAGAAGTCACGCTCAAAAATTTTGCTGATAGCTCCCACTGAGCAAAATTTACTTTTTTGCATAAATGCGCCGATGATGATGGCACAAATAAGTGAGATAAATAAATTTGCATGCTGTGAGCCTGGACCTTTTTCTGAGCTAAATAATGCGCCATTTTCGCCAAGTTTTAGGCCAAAGATAAGTGCTAGTAAAAGCAAAATAGCAATAATTAGTGGTAAAAACCCTATCGCCTTTGCAGTGGTTTCATTTTCAGGTAAAACGTAGCCATTTTTCTTAAAAGCTCGTCCCACAAAGACACCAGCAAACAAGCCAACAACGCCAGCAATAGCGGTCATATCACCGCCTCCAAGACGCAAAAAAGCTCTCCAAGGGCAGCCTAAAAATATGAGGCAGCCTATCATCGCAAACACGCCTAAGAAAAACCTAGAAAATGCCGCGCTACCAGATACTGGAGTGAAATTTCTACTCCAAAGCATGCTAGCTAGAAAGCCTCCGATGATAAGCCCTAAAATTTCAGGTCTTAGATACTGCACGACTTTGGCCTGGTGAAAGCCAAGCGCACCCATGCTATCTCGTAAAAAGCAAGCCGCACAAACGCCCATGTTTGCTGGGTTGCCAAAATGAACGAGCACCGGACCAAGTATGCCAAGGCTCGCACCTGCGATGATGTAAAGTAGTGTTTTGTTCATGTAAATTCCTGTGTAAGGGTAAAACCAGACTGGTTTCTTAAACGATATTTTAATAATCATTAAATAAAACAAAGATTAATTTTTTGTAAAACAGAAGTGGCTAAAATATGCAAAAATTTCATAAAAAGGACAAATAATGAAAGATTTTATGAGCTATGCAGATAGCCTGAAAATTCTAAAAGATACGATAAATGCGTGGGAGAAGGTCGAAAAAGTAGCCATCACAGACGCGCTTGATAGAAATATCGCCTATGATGTGAAAGCTGCTGAGAACTACCCAGCAAAGCCAGTTTCGGCTATGGACGGCTACGCTTTTGCCTTTAAAGATGGACTAAACGAGCTTGAGCTCATCACCGATCTGCCAGCAGGTAGTGACAAAGGGCTGCATGTAGAGGGCAACAAATGCGTCAAAACCTTCACCGGCTCGCTAATGAGCGAAGGCACCGACACTCTTGTGCCAGTTGAAAATGTCGAGGTAAGTGGCTCAAAAATAATCATCAAAAAGAGCGTGCCAAAGGGCTTTGCTGTGCGAGCAGTGGGTGAGAGCTACAAAAAAGGCGAAATTTTAATAAAAAAAGGCACACGTCTAACATACTCTGAGATTGCGCTTCTTGCCGAGCTTGGCGTCTTTCACGTAAGTGTCTTTATCCGCCCAAGAGTGGCGATACTAGCAACTGGCAGCGAGATAAAAGACCTTGGCGAGCCTCTTGATAGTCCAGCGCAAATTCACAGCTCAAACCACGTAGGTATCGCTATGCAGATACGAAAAATGGGCGCGGAGCCGATCCTTTGCGAGATCGTAAGAGATAAGGCCGAGCTTGTCGAAAAAGCGATCATAAATGCGCTAAAATCAGCCGATATTTTAGTGACGACTGGCGGCATCAGCATGGGAGACTATGACTTTGTAAAGGGCGCTTTAAATGAAAACTTTAAGCTCATCATCGAGGGTGCTGCGATAAAACCAGGCCGCCACATCAGAGTGGCAAAATCAGGCGACAAATACATCTTTGCGCTGCCGGGATTTCCGTATTCGGCGATGGTTATGTGCGTGCTTTATGTAAGAGTGCTTATAAACACTTGGTTTAGCCAAGAAGAGCCAAAGATCACGGCGATAATGGACGAAGACTATAAAAAACGCTCGCCATTTTTGGAATTTACAGCGGTAAATTTAGAAAACAGAGATGGCAAGATCTTTGTAAATTTAAACGGCAAAAAGCTAGGTAGCTCAGCGATCGTAAATAACCTAACAAACGAAGCTGCACTGCTTATCATCCCTAAAGAGACAGAATTTATCGCAAAAGGTGAAATGGTAGAAGTTTTAAAGATGCCTTGCTAAGGGCAAATTTATAGCCCTTGAAGCACTACGACGTCGGTTATCTCTGCGTCTTTTTCTATCTTTGCGTCTAGCCCTTTGGCTATTTTTATAGTGATATCTTTTGTTTGATTTGGCGTTAGAAAGATCAAATTTCTAACGTCCTTTTCGTATTCGGTAAGTCTTTCGTAGTAGCCGTTTATGCCGTGCTTGCTCTTATACTCTGGCTTTATGAAATTTAGCCTAAAAACATCTGCGCCATACTTTAGCGAGTACTCTTTAAATTCATATTTTCTTTGGCTGGTTGTTTTGAAATTTTCATTTAGTAGCTTTAAAAGTGCCTTGTCGCTAACGTCTTTTGCGTCGCTCTCTTTTAGCACGATCTCGTCAGCTCCGTTTGGCTCTTTGTACTCGGTGCCGTTTATAGAGTATATGGCGACATGCATGTTATCTCTTTGCGATGCAGCACTCTTCATGAAAAACCTTAGCCTTGGATTTTGCGTGATCTGTACATCTTTTGGAGCTACCTCGTTGCCGTTTGCATCAACGTATTTTATCCCTTCAAAATTTAGTAAATTTGACTTTTTAGCTATGGATAGCGCGCAGCCTTTATCACTTAAGCAGTGATGAACCAGGTCTTGCATGAGAGCGTGGTTGTCATTTACTCTTTTAGCGCTTAGGGCGCTCTTTGGCACGTGTGCTACGCAGGTGCATGGCGAATTTGCCGAGCAGCCAACTATCGGCGAGCCTAAGAAGTCTTGACCTAGTATGAGCGGTATGCCATTAGATGTGATACTCCTGCCAGCTTTGCTTTTTAGCACTACTTGGCCACCATGCGGGCAAGTGATGATGTCGTCTTCTATGACTGGGTGAGCGGTGAAATTTGTAGCTACCGCACCAGAAGGCATGCTTTCATGATTTACCGCCTCTCTATCTTGTGCTTGCTTCTCTTTTTTCTCATCATTATTAGCTCTTTTTAGCTTTACATCCAAGCTACCCCTCTTTATATCATAGCCAAGCACTCTTATGCTAGTGTTTTTATTTGTGATATCAAGCGAGCCTTTAGAGCTTTCATCACCCCTTGGGCTAAAGTAGTAAAAGGGCTTTTGATCTTCTTTGTTTTCAAAGAGATCGTGCTCTTTTTCATCTTTGAAATTTGTAAAGCCAAATTTATAGTCCTTAGCTTCATTTGCACCTTTTAGAAGTGTGGCATTTAAAAAGAGATCGACCTTGTAGTTTTCTGGGTTTTCCACGCCAAATTTATCTCTTATCTTCTCATATAGTCTCTCAATATCCACTATGTCTTTATCTTTTGTAAATATGGCTAAACTCTCTTTATCTTTATCCACATATACGCTAGAGCTAGCTGATAAAAAGCCAAATTTTATCTCGCCTCTATCTTTTACGTCGTATAAATTTATAGAGCCACTCTGCGTGCTGTTGTCAAATAAAAGAGAGTAGGTTTGCTCTGATCTTTTCATAAAGTATGCCTTCTCATCTTGAGATGAAAGCGACCTTGTGAAATTTGACGTATAGGTGTAGAGCTTGCTAGCTTCAGCTTTGGTGGTAGTGACATCACTAGAGCTCTCATCTAATACCTTGTACGTCCTACACTTGTGCATAGCCCTTTTATCTTCTATCTTTTCACATCCACCTTCTTTAAATTTTTCTACTTCATCTTTGCTTATTATATTTGTGTATCGCTTCTCATCACTAAGCTTAAATATATCTTCTATTATCAAAGCTTCTTGCTCGTCTTTTAGATAGTGATCTGTGCGTATGTCTAAGTCATGTTTTATGTTATTTAACAGTATAAGTAGTAGCCAGTTTTTGTTTTTATTATATGTAATGGGTGAAATGGTGGCTTTATTGTCCATGTTGAAATTTACGCTATTGTATTGCATAGATAAATTTGTATCAAGATCAAAAATAAGCTTATAGTTTTGCTCCATAAATTCATTTAGATATAAAAATGTACCTTTTAAGCTAACATTTTTTGTCTTTTCATCATTATCTTTTTGCTCTAAAAGATATGAGAAAAAGTATAGTGTAGCGGCTGTATATGTAAGAAAGTGTGAGCTTACACTCACATTTGTATTTAGTATCGCATCAACGTTGCCTATATTTATAAGCACTTCATTGCCATTTATATCAACCCCAAGGTCTTGTATAGCGTTTTCATAGAGTTTATTGTTAAAGGCTAGGCTATCATTGTCTGTTTTCATATGGTATATGTTATTAACATTTAAAGGTGCTGGTAGGTAGGTGTGGTCCTTATCTGCTAGGATTAAATTTACATATAATCTTTTTTTACAAGAGAGCATACTTTGCATATTAGGAGTTAGTCTTCTTTTAGTAAATATATTTTTATTGCTTAGTATTCTATCTATTCGATCTATCTTGTGTGCAAAATCAATAGTATTAGCATAATCACTAAGCAATCCAGGCGAGTTAAATGTATAAATTTCATCTATATATTCAGAAAAAGTAAAAGCACATACTTGAGTTAGATATCCACCAAGAGAGTGACCACATATATTTATCTTTTCGCCTTCTTTTAATATAGGTATAACATTATCTAGAAAGAAATTTATTAAAGAATTTACTTGAGTTGGTACGTGCCCACTAGCTAGCATTATATCAGCCCAAATGTCTGCTGGTTCTTCGGTTAAATTCATTTCAGTGCCTCTAAAAACCAATATCCTTTTATCATTGTCTTTTGTATCTTCAAAGAGCGTAGCACTAAAACCTTCATTATCATTTTTTTGATGTTTTAGAAGTCTAAACCTTGATGTGAAATTTTTGGTACGTTTGGATATTTGGTGGTAGCCTTCTTCGTTTATAAATATACGTTGTGAAATTTCACCATTTTTTTCCTGAACGGCAATAAAGTTTTTAATGTTATTCGAGATTTTTATATTTGTATCTTCTTCTCCAAATTTAAAATTTGGTTTCTTGATAGTTAAATCCTGCATAAATCTAGCTTCTACACAAAGAGCGTAAGCGGTGGGTATCTTTTTTACTTCGGTAGTAACATTGCCTTGCTCGTCTGTTTTTGTGATCTTAATTTCTTTTTCATATAAAAAATTTATCCCATCAGCATAATCCCATCTAGGATTTGGCTCCTTTAAAATTTTCTCATTGTAAAATTTATCCGAAAAGCTCCAAATTTCATTCTCATCTATATACTCAAAAAAAGCATAAGCAACATCGGCTATATCAGCATAGTCTTTTATCTTATTTACCATCTCTTTGTTGGTTAAATTCTTTTGAGTATTCATTTATTTATCCTTATCTGAAGTGCTGACTTTTTCTGAATATATAGATGAAATTTATACATTTAACTCGCCTGGATTGCTTAGTGATTATGCTAATACTATTGATTTTGCACACAAGATAGATCGAATAGATAGAATACTAAGCAATAAAA
>NZ_CABPVL010000010.1:10626-11625 GCF_902460895.1 Campylobacter concisus
TGTTAGCTCTTTTTAGCTTTACATCTAAGCTACCCCTCTTTATATCATAGCCAAGCACTCTTATGCTAGTGTTTTTATTTGTGATATCAAGTGAGCCTTTAGAGCTTTCATCATCTATTGGGCTAAAGTAGTAAAATGGCTTTTGATCTTCTTTGTTTTCAAAGAGATCATGCTCTTTTTCATCTTTGAAATTTGTAAAGCCAAATTTATAGTCTTTAGCTTCGTTTGCACCTTTTAGAAGTGTAGCGTTTAAGAAGAGATCGACCTTGTAGTTTTCTGGGTTTTCCACGCCAAATTTATCTCTTATCTTGTCATATAACCTTTCAATATCCACTATGTCTTTATCTTTTGTAAATATGGCTAAACTCTCTTTATCTTTATCCACATAGACGCTAGAGCTAGCTGATAAAAAGCCAAATTTTATCTCACCCCTATCTTTTACGTCGTATAAATTTATAGAGCCACTCTGCGTGCTGTTGTCAAATAAAAGAGAGTAGGTCTGCTCTGATTTTTTCATAAAGTATGCTTTCTCATCTTGTGATGAAAGCGACCTTGTGAAATTTGATGTATAGGTGTAGAGCTTGCTAGCTTGTGCCTTGGTGGTGGTGACATCACTAGAGCTCTCATCTACTACCTTGTATGTCCTGCACTTGTGCATAGCTCTTTTATCTTCTATGCTTTCACATCCGTTTTCTTTAAATTCCTCAACTTCATCTTTGCTTATTATCTTTGTGTATCGCTTCTCATCACTAAGCTTAAATATATCTTCTATTATCAAGGCTTCTTGCTCGTCTTTTAGATAGTGATCTGTGCGTATATCTAAGTCATGTTTTATGTTGTTTATAAGTATAAGTAGTAGCCAGTTTTTGTTTTTATTATATGTAATGGGTGAAATGGTGGCTTTATTGTCCATGTTGAAATTTACGCTATTGTATTGCATAGATAAATTTGTATCTAGATCAAATATAAGCTTATAGTTTTGCTCCATAAATTCATTTA
>NZ_CABPVL010000010.1:12664-14685 GCF_902460895.1 Campylobacter concisus
CATTATCTAGAAAGAAATTTATTAAAGAATTTACTTGAGTTGGTACGTGCCCACTAGCTAGCATTATATCAGCCCAAATGTCTGCTGGTTCTTCGGTTAAATTCATTTCAGTGCCTCTAAAAACCAATATCCTTTTATCATTGTCTTTTGTATCTTCAAAGAGCGTAGCACTAAAACCTTCATTATCATTTTTTTGATGTTTTAGAAGTCTAAATCTTGATGTGAAATTTTTGGTACGTTTGGAGAGATTGTCTATTGTGTAAAACAGCATTTGTTCTTTTGTTGTTTCATCGACATCTATAAATGAGTGGATACTGTTGTCTATTTTTTGTGGTTTAGGGTCTGATTTTTTAAGCTCGCTTGGTTTAAATATTTTTAAATCCTGCATAAATCTAGCTTCAACACAAAGGGCATAGGATGTAGGCATCTTTTTTACTTCGGTAGTAACATTGCCCTGCTCATCTGTTTTTATGCTTTTAATTTCTTTTTCATATAAAAAATTTGTACTATCGGCATAGTCCCATCTAGGATTTGGCGTCTTTAAAATTTTCTCATTATAAAATTTATCTGAAAAACTCCAAATTTCATTCTCATCTATGTATTCAAAAAATGCGTAACTAACGTCAGCAATATCAGCATAAACTCTTAGTTTATCTACCATCTCTTTATTTGTTAAATTCTTTAGAGTATTCATCTATTTATCCTTGTCTTTATTGCTGATTTTTTGAAATTTATTGTCTATGAAGTAAAATTTATTATCTCCAATTAGTCTTTGAGTGCTTTCCTTGGTAAATTTTATGCCACTTGCTTCGTCGCCATATAGTCCAAATATAACTTCTGTATAAAGTGTAGAAACTCCAATGCTTATAGGTATAATGGTGTCGTTGTCTATATAGAAATATCCTAAATTTATACTTAGATAATTTTCATATTTATCATAATCTTTACCCATAAATTCTTTTAGTTTTTCTTCATAGTTATTTAAAATTTTGTAGTTATCTATTTTTATATTATCTTTTCTTGAGTAATATCTCTTTCCATTAGACAATGTCTGAATAGGTGTTGATTGTTGGCTTGCAGT
This sequence comes from Campylobacter concisus, assembly GCF_902460895.1. GTDB lineage: Bacteria > Campylobacterota > Campylobacteria > Campylobacterales > Campylobacteraceae > Campylobacter_A > Campylobacter_A concisus_BC. Next base: position 13,746 of record NZ_CABPVL010000010.1, read on the forward strand.
ATCTTTTATAAATTTATCTTGTGCTTCACTATCGCTATTGGTATTATATCTTTGCCTAAATTTTTCTTTATTATTGTTCCAAACTTTGTTTAAAAAATATCCATCAGTAGTAACCTGTTTTTTAACAACAAGCTCACACTCGTTAGTTGTTTTGCTAGAGTAGCAATCTCTTAGCTCTTTTATCTCTTCCTCCCTCTTATCTATCTCCTTCTCCAGCTTCTCATCAAATACATAAACACCACCATATTTTTTAGCAATGCTCTCTTGCTCACTAGTTAGATCAGAAATTCTTATAAAGCCATTAAAATAAGCAAGTGGTAGCAGTATAAACAAGCAGATAAAAACTATAAATTTGACTTTTTTCATCATAAATCCTTTTAAATTTAAAACTATATAAGATATAAAATTTCTTTTAATTTTATTGTGATTATATTTACAATATTATTAATTTATTATGCGGCTAGATATATCTCTTTATAAACATCTCTTTTTATGCTACCCCTATCTAGTATAAGCGCTATATCCTGAGATTTGATACTCCTGCCAGCTTTGCTTTTTAGCACCACTTGGCCACCATGCGGGCAAGTGATGATGTCGTCTTCTATGACTGGGTGAGCGGTGAAATTTGTAGCTGTGGCGCCCAAAGGCATGCTTTGATGATTTACCGCCTCTCTATCTTGTGCTTGCTTCTCTTTTTCCTCATCATTGTTAGCTCTTTTTAGCTTTATATCCAAGCTACCCATCTCTATATCATAGCCAAGCACTCTTATACTAGTGTTTTTATTTGTGATATCAAGTGAGCCTTTAGAGCTTTCATCATCTATTGGGCTAAAGTAGTAAAAAGGCTTTTGCTCATCTTTGTTTTCAAAGAGATCGTGCTCTTTTTCATCTTTAAAATTTGTAAAGCCAAATTTATAGTCTTTAGCTTCGTTTGCACCTT
>NZ_CABPVL010000010.1:14706-16334 GCF_902460895.1 Campylobacter concisus
TAACATTTAAAGGTGCTGGTAGGTAGGTGTGGTCCTTATCTGCTAAGAACAAATTTTCTTTAAGCTTTTCATAGTAAGGGACATTTCTTTTATTAAAGAAATATATGATCTTATTTCTAATGAACCTTGGCATGAGATCAATAGATGGGATGCCTACTCTAGTTTTCATATAATCTGTTAATATCCCAGGAGAGTTAAATGTATAAATTTCATCTACATATTCAGCAAAGGTAAAAGCACATATCTGAGTTAAGTATCCACCAAGTGAGTGACCACATATATTTATCTTTTCACCTTCTTTTAATATAGGTATAACACTATCTAAAAAGAAATTTATTAAAGAATTTACCTGTATTGGTATCTCATTAATTGTTAGCTCTATATCTGCAATTAAGTCTCCTGGAGTGATCTCAGTACCTCTAAAGGTTAATATTTTTTTGCTGTTGTCCTTTGTATCTTCAAAGAGCGTGGCACTAAAACCTTCATCATCATTTTTTTGATGTTTGAGAAGTATAAATCTTGATGTAAATTTTTTAGTACGTTCAGAGATTTGGTGGTAACCTTCTTCGTTTACGAAAAGTCTTTGTGGCTCTCCTTTTGGGGTTGTTATGAAATTTCTTATCTCATTTGAAATTTTAACTTTCTTTATAGTACCATCATCGTTCTTTTCAGGTTTTTCTATTGTTAAATCCTGCATGAATCTAGCTTCAACACAAAGAGCATAGGATGTAGGAACTGATTTGGAAACTCCGTTTTCGTTTACGCTTTTTTCATATCCAAAATTTATACCATCGGCATAATCCCATCTAGGATTGGGCTGTTTTAAAATCACATTATTATAAAATTTATCCGAAAAACTCCAAATTTCATTCTCGTCTATATATTCAAAAAACGCATAAGCAACATCGGCTATATCAGCATAGTCTTTTATCTTATTTACCATCTCTTTGTTGGTTAAATTTTTAATAGTATTCATTTATTTGTCCTATTTATTTATCTTTTGAAATTTATTGTCTATCAAGTAAAAATAATTATCTCCAGCTACATTTATATATCTATTTTTTGTAAATTTTATTCCACTTGCTTCATCGCCTGAAAGTGTATATGTTGTTTCAACAACGTAGTAGTCTAAACTTAGATCAATTACTCTTACTTCATCATTATCATCGATATAAAAATAGCCCAAGTCGTAAGATGGTTTAAATTTTTCATAATCTTCACTGCCAATAAATTCTTTTATTTTATCTTTGTAAATTTGTGGAGTTTTTATCTTCTTTCTAGTTTCATTTTCATAATCAACCCATCTGAGGTAATATTTTTTTCCATTAGATAAAACTCTAGGTAATTTTTCATTAACTGGCGTCATATCAACTGCATAACGATTTTCGGCTAATTTTTTACCACTTAAGCCTTTTGTCATTATTCGTCTCTCTTCTTCTCTCTTATCTATCTCCTTCTCTAGCTTTTCATCAAATACATAAACACCACCATATTTTTTAGCAATGCTCTCTTGTTCGCTAGTTAGATCAGAAATTCTTATGAAGCCATTAAAATAAGCAAGTGGTAGCAGTATAAACAAGCAGATAAAAACTATAAATTTTACTTTTTTCATCATAAATCCTTTTAAA
>NZ_CABPVL010000011.1:0-6645 GCF_902460895.1 Campylobacter concisus
TTTATGATGTGCTTGGCACTTGGTGGAATTATCGGTTACGCTATTTTCTTAATCAAATAGCGTTATAAAAATTTTAAATTAAAAGGATAAAACAATGGCAGATTTTGACAGAACAGAAAACGGCAACGAAAAGAACCTTGCAACAATTTTCATAAGCAAAACTGAATTACCAGAACAAAACAAAACATTAATTGGCTTTGGCATGGAGCGTCCATACGAAAAAGATGGAAAAGAAATAGAACTTGGTGCAGTAAAAGCATTTTATGCTATAGAAAATGCTAGAAATTTTCTCAATGGTGTTGATTGTCGCAATCACCCAGTAAAAATAGAGTGTGGCTTACAAAACGAAAAGCACACTTTCTATACAGCATCTACTTGGATACACAATGGCATCAACGATAAGACTGGTCAAGCTTATAGTCTTCATAAAATGGCAATCACAATTCGCCCAGAGATTAAAAACGAAGCTGGCGAAATAGTTCAACAGCAAGAGAGAATTTTTGCTACAAAAAATAGAAATGGCGTAAAAGGTTACTCTTTTGACGTTACAAATGATAGTGCCCTCGAGAAAGAATTTTTAAGCAATATTTCCAAAGGCTTTAACTTGGGTCTGGTCGCTGAAAAAAATGAGACATTGGCTAAAAATCCAAAACTTATGGAAATCGTTAATAAAATTCCAGACAGATCAGCCGTAACAATGAATTATGACTTTGTTAAGCAACAAGGCATAGTCGTATTGCCAGAAACCATGAAAGCAGTCACAAAATCAGTAAGCAAAGGTGCTGAAATTTTAAATGGCGAATTAAAGCAAGAGCAAAAAAGTCAAGGTTTTGATAGATAGTCTCACTTCAACTTTTTTGCTGTATTTAGGGCTAAAACTGCTACTTTTAGCCCTTCAAAAATTATAATAAAAAATAATTTTAAAATGTATAAAAATATAAAAAACAATTTAAAACAATTTAAAAAATTAATGAAGGATAAAAAATGGGTAGATTATTTATAGCAGAAAAACCTGAACTTGCACGTGCAATAGCTAAAGGGCTTATTGGCAATGAAAGTAAAGGTAATGGCTTCATTAGAAAAGGTAACGATACCATAACTTGGGCTTTTGGACACATTTTGGAGCTTTTTAAGCCTGACGATTATGCAGAAAAATATAAAAAATGGAATTTAGAAGATCTACCCTTTGAAATAGAGAAATTTAAATATAAGCCTATTGACAAGAGCAAAGATCAACTTAAAATAATTTTAAACTTATTAAAAGAAAAAGATACAACAGAAGTTATTCATTGTGGTGATGCGGACGATGAGGGACAAATTTTAGTTGATGAAATTTTAGCTTATGCAAATAATAAGTTACCAGTAAAAAGAATGTTAATAAATGACCTTAGTGAAGCTGGTATCAAGAAAGAGTTAAATAATATAAAGTCAAATGATGACTTTTATGGGCTTTCTCAACGTGGTTTTGCAAGAAGCTTGGCTGATTGGATAGTCGGACTAAATTTAACTAGAGCATTTACCGTTGTGGCTAGAAATAAAGGGTATCAAAATGGTGTTTTAAATTTAGGACGTGTCCAAACCCCTATTCTCTCCTTAGTGGTAAATAGAGATAAAGAAAATGAAAATTTTAAAAGTCTGGAATACTTTGCAATTAGTGGTGAATTTAAAAGCTTTGATGGCATAGATTTTCGTGCAAATCTAAAAACTGATGATAAAATTACAGATAAGGATTTAGCTCAAAACATATTAAAAGAGTGCGAAAACAAATCCGCAAGAATTACAATCAAGAAAACCGAAAAAAAGAAAGAGCTACCACCACTTCCTTACAATTTATTAAAACTTCAAGCTCAATGCGCAAAAGATTTTGGCTTAAAACCTGATAAAGTTCTTGCTATTACTCAAAACTTAAGAGAGAAATTTCACTTAATAACTTATAACAGAAGTGATTGCGAATACCTACCTGATACAATGTATGATGAATCGCCAGCTATTATACAAAGTTTAAAAGAAATTTTTAAAAATACAGACGATATTGAGCTAAAAGGGATTTTAGACAATGCTGATCTTACTATAAAAGGTGCAGCATTTAACTCAGCAAATATTTCGGCTCACCATGGCATTGTCCCAACTGGAGCAAAAGCGTGTTTAAATGAACTAAGCAAGGATGAATTAAATATTTTTACACTTATAGCAAAAAGATTTGCATTGCAATTTTTTAAAGCAAGAGAATATGAGGCAACAAATATAGTTTTGGAACTTAACGAATATAAATTTACAGCCTCGCAAAATACCACAACTGATCTAGGTTTTACTTTCTATCTTAAACCGCAAAAAGATGAAAAAGATGGTAATGATGATGAAATAGAAAACACTTCAAAGTTGGATAATTTAATAGAAGGCTCTATGGCTGAGTGTTTAAAGATTAAACTTGAGCCAAAAAAAACTAAACCAAAGCCATTTTACACCATGGCAACACTTCTCACCGACTTAACTGGCGTAGCCAAATATGCTAAAGATCCGAACATTAAGAAATTACTCCTTGAAAAAGATCAAGGCAAAAAAGGAGAAAATGGAGGTATCGGAACCCCAGCTACTAGATCAAATCATATAAAAAGCTTGATAGATAATGAATTTATCAGTGTTAGCAATGACAAAAAGCAAATAATACATGCAACACAAAAAGGTAAAGACCTAATTTCAGTTGCACCTGAAATTTTAACCTGCGTTGATATGACTGCTTTATGGTTTGAAAAACAAAAAATGATCGAAAGCCGCGACTTAAGCTTGGATGACTTTTTAACAGAAATCAATCAACAAATAAAGGAAGAGATAGCAAAGGTAAAAGATAGCGATATGGGAAATTTTGAAACAAAACCAGATAATGCTCAAATTTGCCCTATTTGCAATAAGGGATACCTTATAAGACATGAAAGCCAAAATAAAAAAGGCGTATTTTGGTGGGGTTGCAGTCAATGGCGTGAAGGTTGTAAGGCATTTTATTACGATAACGATGGCAAACCACAACTTGAAACTAAACCAAAACAAGAAATACCAAGTGATGCACCTATGTGTCCAAAATGTAAGAGTGGTAAGCTACTACCTAGAACCAGTGCGAAAGGTTTTAATTATTTTGCATGTAACGGCAAGTTAAAAAATGGCAATTGGTGCAATGCTAAATTTAAGACAAACGATAATGGCGAACTTGAAGAGATGGTTTTTGAGAAAAAATAAGGATAGTAGAGTGCAAGCAAAAGACCTAAAAAAGATTATCAATACGGTAAGGTTTAATGATATTTTATTAACTTTTAAAGATCCAGAGGATTTCAAATGTTATTGTGATTTCTTAATCAATAAGCCAAATAGCATTCATGATAACAGCCACAGCTTTTGGAATAGTTATTATAAATTACAAAATAATATTCTAAAAAATATTGAAGAAAAAAATTCCAAATATGATCTTTGCAGGAACGAACAAACTAGAGAAGAAGCTAGTTTGTCTTTAGAACGATTAATAAATGAATGCGGCTGCGAAAACATAAAAGCTAATGTTATTTATTTTGATGCATTTGATAAAAATTCACAATACATCTATGCTGATGAATACGAAAAACTAGAAGAGCTTGTAAATATTATCGACAAAAAATACCACATCTCGAACTATAAAACAAAATTTGCTTGTATACACTGGAATGATCACGAAGAAGAGTATCACTCACCAAAGGTCAGCATCCATAGAGTCTTAATAAAGGAATAACATGCCAACTTACAAAAATTTAAAATATATCAATGAAAGCAAAAATTCAATATTAAGTAATTTAGATAACAATTTACAAGAACAATATGCCAGTGACCTAGATCAAAATCTAAACGAACTCTACAATAATGAGGTTAGGTCGAAGATTGAAAAAATGGGGGATAAAAACCAACAAATTTCAGAATTTTTAAATGAAATGTATTCAAATGTTGATTACAACATGGATGAATTCGATCCAAAATACTTAAAAGAAAATAAAGAAAAATTTAAGGATATAAAAGGTGGCATAATCGCAAGTATTATTGATAGGAACAATAAAGCACAAAGCAACTACCAACTTGAGAGCTTTTTCGAAAAGTATGATCAAATTTTTGACAAGAATACACCTCATGATAAGATAATAGATAATGTTGCTAGTAAATTTCTAGAACTCAATGGAGAACTTTACAACAAAATAGAGCATGAATCAGTATACAACGAAGCCGAACTAGCTCTTAGTAAAACATTATCTAAAAATATAACTTCACGCATTGATATTGATACAAACAAAGATGGAAATTATCAAATAGATAAATTTAGTAAGTTGCTAGCTGCCAACAAAGAGTTTAGAGGAGATGAAAATATCGCCCTATTCCAAACTCTAAAAATGATGGATAAAGCATTAATGGATGAAAACAATAAGGATTTTAAAGCTATACATGAAAAAATAGGCTTTAACTTTACTGATATTAATGGAAAAACTATTCATATCAATGCAAGACTTGGCGAAGGACACTTTCAAAAAGACTTAGATCATTTGGTAAAGATAGGTTGCAATGATTGTGGTATAGGTAGTGTCAGCAAAATAGCTAATAAAATTTTTATAAAATCCACTGAAACAAACGATCTAATTTTAGATCAAAATGAAGAACAAAGCAAAGAGAGGGGCAAAGGATTAAATTTTAAAAATCCTGCAACAATTGATAATTTTGAAAAATGTTTAAAAGGTGGCATAGAAGCAACTGCAGCATTGGCTGAAAGCATAGGAGATGAAAGTATTACAGCTTTTACTCAAAATTTAAATCGTGTTGCTGGCATATCTGGTATAGGTAAACATATAAATAATATTGTATCAGCACAAAATAACAAAGAGGTAATAAATAGATTAGGCAAGGCATACACAGAAAAGGTCAAAAGTGGTGCAATAAAACTTCCAAAAGAAAAAGTTATGGAACACTCAAATCAAAAGAGTTTAGGCGCTAATAGATGAAATTTTTAAAACAATTTAAAATAATAAAATACTATAAAAAACTATTTATTATTATATTATCATTATCTATAATAGCGACAAATGTTTCAGCTATACCCAATGCTAATGAAAGTAGATACAATAAGCTCTTTTATAAATTTGGCAAAGAGTTTAATATCCCTCCGATACTTCTTTGGGCTATAGCAAAAACAGAGAGTAACTTTACCAATAATGCAAAGAATATTAACAACAATGGCTCAATAGATTATGGGTTGATGCAGATTAATTCAATTCATGAAACAACGTTAAAAGCTAAAAATTTAAGCATTGATGACCTATATAAGCCAGAAACAAACATTCAAATGGGAGCAATGATACTAAGAAATTGCATTAATAAACATGGTTGGGATTATAAAGCACTAAACTGCTATAACGGAAAAGTTGAAAATAATCCATATTCTCGTAAAGTTTTTGCAAATTTAAGAACTTTAAAACAAGCAAGAAGAGTAATTAAATGAACTTACACAAAGATGATACAAGGGCTTTTTTAGAATATCTTGGTTTTGACGTGGATAGCCACTATAAATTCAGGATGCGAGAAGATGAGCATACCGCTTCTGCTTCTATTGATCCAAAGAATGGCTATATTAAAGACTTTGGCAGTGGTTTTAGGGGTGATATAATAGCATTTTATAAGGAAATAAAGAATTGCGACGAAAGAAGTGCATTTTTAGAAGTAGCGGGCATTCTAGACAACTTAAAAATAGATCATGATCTAAATCATGGGCAAAAGACAAATATTGCTATTCATAAAAAAGCTATAAATGCTAGACCAATTAAAGAAGAACCCACAATAGATTATCTTGATGACGACATAGTAAAAAAATACGAAAATGAAAGGCGTGAGAATTTTACACGCTATCAAGAACTTTTACATAAACTGCTTCCAGTTTGCGACAATAATCAACGTAAAGAAATAGCTCAAAAATTTCAAATAGGTTACTCCAAAGAAGAAGATAGGTTGGTAATGCCATTAAGAAATGAGACTGGCAAGATCGTAACGCTTTGGAAATATAATCCAAATTTAAATATCAAATACACTTTTAGCAAAAATAGACCACGCTGCGCCTTTAATATCCAAGCATTAAAAGAATATATAAGAGATGATAGTCCTATATTCATAGCTGAAGGTGAAAAAGACTGCTTAAATATGTTGTCACGTGGATATAAGGCTATAAGCTTTGGGAGTGCTGCCACTCATTTAAAACAAATTCAAATTGATATGTTAAAAGATAGTTACATTGTTGTAGCATATGATTATGATGAGGCAGGGAAAAATGGTGCAAAGGCTTTAAAAGAGCAGTTAAATAACTCTTGTAAAGTTGTAGAAATAATAGAATGGGAAAAGATACTTAAACAAAACGGATTAGAAAAAGAGCTAAAGAAAGGATTTGATTTCACTGATTTTCTAAAACTTAGTGCCAAGGAGAGGGAAAAAAAACAAGGAATTAATAGATGACAGACAACAAAGAAAAAGATAATAGCCAATATAAACCAAAGAAAAGACAGGTTGTAATTTATTTAGAAGAAGATGAATTAAAATATTTAGACTATATCTATAATAAAAAATTCTTTCCAACTCGTGCCGCATATATTAGAATGC
>NZ_CABPVL010000012.1:0-5883 GCF_902460895.1 Campylobacter concisus
GTTATAAAAGTATGTAAAAATCGGCATTTGCCATAAATTTAGATAAAATTTTATTTTAAAATTTTATTTTTTTGTAAGGATTTTAAATGGCAAAACAGAAAAATGATAGTAATCTATATGATAGTCTTGATCTATTTAGTATGGCAGATGCTCATCCAGAATACTTTGGAGGTAATCTCAATTCAATTATAGAAAAAACGATTGATATAGATGCACAGATAAATGAGATAGAAAATAGCTTATTTGAAACTATAAACACAACAGATGTTACACAAAATGAAGAAACCATAATTAATCCTATAAAAAAATTCAATAATACCTTTGAGGACCTAAAACTAAGCGATGCCCTAGAACTAGGTGGGGAAAAGGATAGATTTAGAAAAAATATTGCAGCAATTAAAACTACTAACGAACTTTACCCAAAATTAGATCTTGCTAAGAAAGGCGAAATAGAACTAAATATTACAAGAGAGCAACAGCTAACAATAGCTAACTTTTCAGGCTGGGGAGGAATAAATGGACTATTTGATGAACGCAATGAAAAATGGAAAGATGAAAGAGAAGAGCTCAAAAAGCTACTTAGCGAAAGTGAATATGATGCTGCTAAACGCTCAAATTTAACTGCATATTATACGCCTAAAAATATCGTTTCGGCAATGTATAAAGGTCTCGAAAGACTTGGTATTAATGCCGATAGAGCAGATTTGAACAAAGAAATTCTAGAGCCTAGTGTAGGAAATGGTTCGTTTATTACGTTTAACAAAAACGATAATTTTCATTTTACTGGTCTTGATATTGAACCTCTTACAATTAAAATGAACAAAATTTTATATCCGAATCAAAAAAATAATAACATTGGCTACGAAAAATTTATTTATGATGAGCAGTTTGACGCAGTTGTTGGCAATCCTCCATTTTTAGATGTCCCACTTTTTGATAATAAGCATCAAGATTTATATGGTTCAGCCCATAATTTCTTTATACAAAAAGCCACACAATACAGTTTAAAAGAAGATGGAATAAGTGCTTTTGTAGTAAGTCGTCACTTTATGGATGCTAAATACAATTCAGCAAGAGATGAGATAGCGCAAAATCATACTTTCTTAGGTGCAGTGCGTTTGCCAAACAATGTTTTTAAGCACACAGAGGCTGAAACAGATATCATTTTTCTACAAAAAGGCAAGCATCCTGAGTATAACAAAGAAATATCCAATATTAAATCAACTCAAGTAGCACAAGATGGCACAGAATTAAATCAAAGCATAAACCATTATTTTATTGAAAATCCCCAAAACATACTTGCTAAGCCAGTCTTGAGAAATGGGCAATTTGGAAAAGCAATTTTTTATGATCCAAAAGACGATATAAATTTTAGTCTTGATACAGCAATAGAAAATTTTATAGAAAATCAACTTCCTGCTAACGTATATAAGTGGAGAGAGCCGGCATCTATTATCGACTTTGCAATAGAAAGTTACGACGATGCCTATGACTATGTTAAGGATTTAAAAGAAAATAGCCTTTTAATCTATAATGATCAAATTTGCAAAATAACCTCGTCGATAAACGGAGAAATAAGAGCATCAAAAATTGAAGATTTAAGCCCCACCATCCAAAATAGAATTAAAAAGTATATACCTTTAAGAGACAAACTCAAAGAGCTCATTGCACTAGAGCAGACAGATATCAAAGACGATGATATAAAACTAAAGCAAACAAGAGAACAGCTTAATTTGTTACTAGACAACTATCATATTAGCGAAGGATTTTTATCTGGGAATAAGGCAGCATCATTTAAAAATCTAGATGTAGAGTTTAGCAAAGTCAAAGCTCTAGAAAAAAACTATAAAAAACCTGAACGTGCAAGAGATGGCAAAGAAGCCATAAAGGAAAGCTGCGAAAAGGCTAATATTTTACTTCGCCGAACAATAGGCTTTACTCCTGAAATTTTGTTTGACAATGAAAAGGATGGTGTATTAGTAAGCATGTATCAGTTTGGAAAGATCGATATAAACTATATTTCAAAAAAACTAGGAAAATCAAATATCGAAGTCGAAGATCAAATTATTGCAGAAAAACTGGCTTTTTACGATCCAGAAAAATTATCAAAAGGCGAAAGAGAGCTAATTTTTACTCCAATTTATCTTAGTGGAAATGTCAAGGAAAAATTAAAATCAGCAAAAAATCTACAAGACATTTATGCGGACTTAATGCAAAATAATATAGAAGAACTTAGCAAGGTCATACCACAAGATATTAGCTTTGTTGATATAGACACGAGGTTTGGCAGTTCTTGGATACCAATAAAATACTATGATGATTTTTTAAAGAACGAGCTAAAGACATCAAACTATAATAATGATGCATGGAAACTTCAAAATTTAGGTTCCATGGGCTGGCAAATAGACGGAGATAAATATCATCTTTCACAATATGCAACTTATAACTATTCCGTTGAAGTCAAAGGACTTACCACACAAAGACTAATTAATGGAAATTATGAAATACACCAAAATGTAGGTAACAATAAAAGCGTATATGACATTATAGAAAGTGCTCTAAATAATACACCTATAAAGATTATGGAAAAAACAAATGAGCCTTTGCTAGATAAAGAAGGTAATATTAAGAGAGATAAAGAAGGTAACATAGTCTTTAAACAAGTAATAAATCCAGAAAAAACAGCTGAAGCAAATGCGAAAGTTGAAATGCTAAAAAGCAAATTTAATGAATGGATATATAGCGACCGAGCTAGAGCAAAAGAACTAGAACGTATTTACAACGACAAATTTAACTGCTACGTTAAAGCCAAATTTAATGGAGATGGTTTAGAAATTTTAGGGCTTGATGGCAATATAAAACTTAGAAAGCACCAAAAAGATGCTATTTTTAGAAGCATGGTTCAAAAAAATATTTTACTTGATCACGAAGTTGGGGCTGGCAAAACATATGCAGCAATAGCTGCTGTTATGAAGCAAAAAGAGCTTGGGCTTGTAAAAAAACCTCTAATCATCGTTCCAAACAATCTTGTAACCCAATGGGATCAAAGTATTTTTGATGCATTTCCTAATGCTAATGTGCTAGTGGCAGACGAAAACTCTTTAAGCCCAAAAGAAAGAGACGAGTTTTTGGCTAAAGTAGCAAATAATGACTGGGATGCCGTTGTTATAAAATATACACAAGTAGAAAAACTACCAGTTCCTTTTGAAACACAAAAAAAGATACTTGACAAAGAAATTTATGAGCTAAAAGAAGCTCTTAGATATTACGAGGAACGTGATGAATCAACAAACAGACGTTCTGCACGTCAAGTTGAAAAAATGATAGCTAGAGTTGAAAAAAAAGTGGAAAAACTATTTGACGATAAAGCAAAATCCAAGACAATGGATTTTTCAATGCTTGGTGTTGATAGTATAGTGGTTGATGAGGCACATAACTTTAAAAATTTAGGCGTAATCTCTCCGATGAATGCAAAAGGCAAAGGAGCTAATACTTCAAGCAAGAGAGCATTAAATATGCTTGCACTTACTACCTATATTAACGACAAAAAAGATGGTAAAGTAATGTTTTTAACTGGAACTCCAGTATCAAACTCACTTAGCGAAATTTATAATATGCAGAGATATTTGCAGCCAAAAGAGCTTGAAAATTTAGGCATAGATAGCTTTTCAAATTGGGCTAGTAATTTTGCTGGTATAGATATTGCCCCTGTAAGAGATGCTAGCGGTCGCATAAAAATGGAAGCAAGGTTTTCATCACTTACAAACTTACCTGAGCTATCAAATATACTAAGCCAAACAACAGACACTATCACAAATGATGATATTAAAGCCTTTTCAAAGACATTTGTTCCAAATAAAGAAGTGATTTACGTAAAAAGTGAAAAATCTAAACGTATATCAGATTATATAGGGGAAGCTGATGAAAATGGAATTTACCCTAGATACTCAATTACTGGGCGACTTATTAGTATGGAAGGTGGAGGATATGATCCAAGCATCGATAACCCACTAAAAGTAACAAACGACGCAAAAAAAGCAAGTATTGATTTTAGACTAATAGATCCAACAGCCCCTGATTACCCAAATTCTAAAATAAATATCGCGGTTGATGAGATATTTAAAGAATGGCAAACTTGGGGTGATAAAAAGGGGACTCAGCTTGTATTCTTAGATGTTGGAACACCAAAAAGCACTAGTGATAAATCATTTAACTTAAAACTAGACGAGATATTAGCTAGAGAAGAGCAAAAAACAGAATATGTTGATGAATTCGAGAATATAAATGATACTTTAGAAAACAGCGAGGTATCAGTAGATGATCTTGATGAAAATGGAGAGGTTCTAAAAAAGGATGAATTTGATGATAGTAGATTTTTTCTTTATGGAGATATTTATAAAAAGCTAGTTGATAAAGGAATACCAAGAGAACAAATAGCATTTATACATGATGCAGTTAGCAACGAAGAAAAAGCGGATCTTTTTAAAAAAGTTAATGATGGTGAAGTTAGAGTTCTTTTGGGCAGCCGTGCAAAAATGGGAACAGGAGTAAATGTCCAAAGACGCATCACAGCACTTCACCACATAGATTGTCCATGGAGACCAAGTGATATAACACAAAGCAATGGAAGGGCGATTAGACAAGGTAATCTCTTTTATGAGAACGACCCAGAAAACTTTATAATCAAAGAATTTAGACATATTACTCCTGGAACGTTTGATGAAAGGAACTGGGAGTTGCAGAGCAAAAAGAACGAGGCTATATTAAATTTCAGAAGAGGTGTCGTCGGAGAACGTAGTTTAAATGGCTTTGAGGAGGATTTATTAAATTCAAATGAGGCACGTGCGGTCGCCAGCGAAAATCCTCTCATCTTTACAGAGTTTGAATTAAATGAAGCTATAAAAAAAGAGAGAAATGAGCTCAAACGATATAAAGAACAAGTTTTTTCTAATGGTGAGGAGCAAGAGAAAAACAACATTAGAATGGCTAACATAGAGATACAAATATCTAAAATAGATATCATTAAAGATATAGTAAAACAAAATACAAGCGAAAACTTTACTTGTAAAATGAACAAATATAAAGCCTCTATTGCAACTGGTGGTTTTGAGCCAATAGTGTATGAATTTAATATACCAAAAGATAAAAATGGCACAGATACTAACGAAATAGAAATAAAGCAAAATCAAATGGCAGACATCTTGCAAGATAATATAAATTTACTATTTGCAGAAAAAGAGACGCCAAGAGAGGTTGCAGAATATAAGGGCTTTAAAGTTATTGGAGAAGTTACAAATACAGCATTTAATGGAAATATTATATTTTTTAAGCTCGTAAACAAAGAATACGATATAGAGTTAGAACCAAGATCTCTTGAATATAATGACGATATATCAAAAGGTATTAGCGCAAGAGAACAAATTAGCCTTAGAGGCTTTTTTACAAGAATAAACAATGTCCTAAGTGATGAAGCCCTACAAAAGAGGCTAGAGAAAAATAAAAATGATCTAGAAAAATTAAAAGAATCAAATATTACTTTAAAAGAATGGTTAGCAAGCAACCAAGTTTATCCAAAGCAAGAACTTTTAAACAAACTTCAAAAAGACCTTGAAATTTGTAATTCCGAAAATGAGAAGATGATTGTAGACAGGCAGTATAAAAGTGAGTTTAAAAGTTCAGCACTAGAGGAATATAAAAATTGGGACAAAATTCAAAAAGAGAAGTTGCTTGAAAAGCTAAAAGAGCGAAACAATAATGATCAAGTAGAACGACCAGCATTTACGCAACCACAATATAAATTATCCAAACAAACAGAAGAAAAAAGCAGATCAATAGATACTGGCATCAGTCTTTAATATGGCACATTTTATAATTGTATTAAAT
>NZ_CABPVL010000013.1:0-2802 GCF_902460895.1 Campylobacter concisus
TGATCTTTACCTAAAACTTTCTCATATATATTTAAAGATTTTGTATAAAACTCTAAAGCTTTAGGATAGTCACCCATATTCCTATAAACATATCCCATATCATTATAACTATTAGCAGTATCAGGGTGATCTTTACCTAAATTTTTCTCTTGTATGCTTAAAGCCTTTGAATAAAACTCTAAAGCTTTAGGATAATTGCCTATATTTTTATAAGCATATCCTATGTTACCATAAATAGTAGCAGTAGCAGGGTGATCTTTACCTAAATCTTTCTCATATATATTTAAAGATTTTGTATAAAACTCTAAAGCTTTAGGATAATCTCCCATATTGCTATAAACAAGTCCTATATCATTATAAATAGTAGTAGTAGCAGGGTGATCTTTACCTAAATTTTTCTCTCTTATGTTTAAGGCTTTTGTATAAAACTCTAAAGCTTTAGGATAATCACCCATGTCACTATAAACAAGTCCTATATCATTATAAATAGCACCAGTAGCAGGGTGATCTTTACCTAAATTTTTCTCTTGTATGCTTAAAGCCTTTGAATAAAACTCTAAAGCTTTTGGGTAGTTGCCATCTTGATAATACTTATATGCAGTATTATCAAGATCTAAAACATCATCTAGCGTAGCACTAAACGCAACTGAAATGGTTAGAAAAAGAGCTAACAAAATTTTTCTAAGCACGATTAATCCTTTAATGTGAATTATTAAATATCCATAAACAATAGTAAGCCAATTATAATAATAGCTATAATTACAGCAATAGCAACTAAAGCCAAGAGGGTCTTGCTGAGATTTTTTATTAACTCTTTTGCTTTAATAACTGAGATAACTATATCTATAAGCTTAAATACTATCAAGACTATAACCCATGTGACATAATGACCCTTAAAAAAAAGAATTATTGCTGGTATAAAAAATATCACTAAAGAAGACAATCTCAAAAGATCAAAATTCCCGTCGATATGGAGTGCTTTTGCTAGCTTTGGCACAACGTAGGCACATAGCCCAAAGAATAAAAAACAACACACCATACCTAGCCAAACTGGTATAGTTTTTATGCCATCTTTTAGTTTAAGAGCGGTATTAAGTGCATTGGCTAAGGCTATAACGCCACTTATAACACCTATAGGAGTTTTGTGTATGTCACCTGAGCCTGGATAGTCCGAGCCTATAAGCACTATGGCATTATCAAACTCCTCTGCGTCTATCTGAGATAGCCTGGCTGCATGATAGAATTTGATATTTTCATAGTTTGAAGTATATGTTTTGTTACCACCTTGATCTATAATTTTTAGATCTTTGTAAAGTATCCTGTATCTAAAACTCTCATCAAAGCTTAACTCTCTTGGACAAGTAAAATTCGCTTCACTATTTGCAAGTTCTAGGACAAGATGCCTTAAAGTCTTATCACCATCGCAAAGATAGGGCGTGTATCCACGAGTAACTCCATCTTTATCGCTAGAAATATTTGCTTGAGTAAATTTGATGTTAGGATTTAGCTTGAAGTCTTGTAAAAAAGGCTTATTTATAGTTTTTGGTAGATATATAGGATATGAGCTAGCATATAAATTTAGTCTATCTATAAGACCTAGATCATCTTTAGTAACTGTTGAGTTAATGTCGCTTGGATACTCTAAAGAGTAGTCTAAGACTAAAGTTTTTGGTTTGCTGCCTGAACCAGACAAGGTTTTGTTAAAATCATCTAAGACATTAGCAAGAACGCTTCTTGGGGTGAAGTTAAATTTGATGCCACCTTGTCCGTCACTTAGGTCGTGCTTGTCTAGATACTCTTGATCTATTAAGATTACTGCTATTTTTTGCGATTGGCTTGCTGATGGTGCTTTGGCATAAATTTCTTGCATGATGTCATACTCAAAGTCACCAAAATTTACTCTGACGATCTCACGATCTTTGACTAAGCCGTAAATGGCAAAAGATACCATGGCAAGAATTCCTAAGAATATGGCTTTTTTTATACTGCTAGACTTTTGAAACAAGTCAGAATCTGTTGAACCATTAAAAATCTTGTTAATGTTGTTGCCTAAAAATGTAAAGAATTTCATCGTGTTTTAACTATAAAACAAGGAGACTCATATCCATCCTTATCCATCATATCTATCCTGTCACCATTTTTAGGAGATATGTTTAGCTCTGGGCTTATGCTTCTGTTTTTAACGTCAAATTCGTAAAACTTGTCGCCTTGGCGGTATTCTATTTTAATGATATGATCGCTTATAACCAACGCATCTTTGCTAGGATCTATCTCCTCGCATCCTCCTTCTGCTCTCGTAGAAGCTGTCGTAGATGTAGTTTGGGCTTTAGCAAATAGTGTAGAGAAAAAACCACTTCTCTTTTTAATAGCTGCTATATAGGTGTCGTTTGGTGATTTTAGGTTGTAGTTTTGTTTTAAAACATCGTCAGTTATCTTTAAAACGCCGTTACCAGATATAAATTTGATCTCTTGGCCGCTTGTGGCTGTAGTAGCCTTGCTCTCTTTGCCGTCAATGCTATAAACAACATCACCCTTAACGTTGATAACCACATCAGCATTTAGGCATGAAACCAAAAGTGTAGCTGTAAGTAAATAATACTTCATAATGATACCTTTTTAAATTTTTGTTGTCATTTTATTAAACAAAAACTAAAAAAGGACTTATGCTTTTTACAAGGCTATATGTCCCATAAATAGAAACTTCAACTACACATTTTACTATGTTTGTTTATTTTTAATTTACAATAAATGGATAGCTATATGTGGTATGTATAAGCTAATTTACCTACTATAAAGATTGGC
>NZ_CABPVL010000013.1:9225-14826 GCF_902460895.1 Campylobacter concisus
ATCTGTCGGTTTATTAAAGCCACTATGAAACTTTAGATATACTTCTTTTTCTGTCATTATCTACGGGCTTATTTCAAATACTTATATTACAATCCTTAGATATTTAGGACTGTAATAGAATAATCTCATATTTGTGAGTTTATTTGATATGCTTATTAGTATTAGTAAAAGCAAAATTTATCAAGCCTTACTTTTCTACAATAAAGCAATCTTGCTTGCGAGATGCGAAAAAGACCGTAATGAAAGATCAACTTAAATCAATATCTCTTGGCAAATAGTTAGAAAAAATTTTAACTACCGTATTTTTATCTTCTCTCTCCAGGAAGCGCAACACTTGATTGCAGTATTCTTTATTTTTTAAATTGAAATAATGCCCTACGCTTTCTACAATTCCTTTTTCATTGAAAATTTTTAATATTTCTACATAGTCTTTAGCATTATCATATATTGTTAATTTTTCTTTTTGTATATCATCTATTTTAATTTTTGTACGTATGTCTTCGTATATTGTTTGCAAATCACATATTTCTAGCATTGATAGTTGAAATTTTAATTCCGAAATCACTGCATTATTGATCTGTTGCTGTTTTTGTTTTAAAAATCTATCTCTAATTTGTCTTTCTAATTCTAGAAAGTCAAATTTATCATATGCCATTTTGTTTGACATAAACTCTATAAGCTCTTTCACTATAAATAAATTCTCAACTTCCGCAACTTCTATTGCAAATACATTATCTTTTTTATATTTAGATATCTCGTATTCTGACCTAAAAT
The DNA here is from genome assembly GCF_902460895.1 of Campylobacter concisus. GTDB lineage: Bacteria > Campylobacterota > Campylobacteria > Campylobacterales > Campylobacteraceae > Campylobacter_A > Campylobacter_A concisus_BC. The sequence goes on from NZ_CABPVL010000013.1 coordinate 10,000, forward strand.
CTCTATCTATCAAACCAAACGCCTCATTATTGTGCATATTCTTTATGGCATTAAAAGCTTTTGTGTATTCAATAACCTTTTCACAACATCCGCAAGGTATTATTTTATGATTATTGTAGATTAATGCGTATAAACGCGCGTCTAAACTATTACCATTTCCTTCTACAAAAATTATTCTTTTTCTGCTTCCTAATATATCAAAAAGCATATCCTCTGGAAATATATCGTCATTTACGTACTCATATTTCCACATCCCACTATTATATTCTTTTACCCAGACAATGTCTGATCCTGAGTGATTGGCTGCAAATTTTGTGTCATGAGTTATGTATATAAACAAACAATCGTTTCTAATTTTTTCTAACTCACTCCAAAGCTTATTCATTATTGAACCATGCAAGTGTAACTCTGGCTCATCTATTATTATAGTTTTATTTTCAGGTATGCATAAAACCTGTGCCGCCAAATAAAGTACCGAACGTTCACCATCGCTCATCTGCGTTGCAGAATATCTTTCACCATTGCAATTGCAAATAGCATAAAACTTGCTATCCTCTTCTATAATGGCTCTATGCGGAAAAATGGCACTCCAAATAGACTTTAGTTTATCTAGCGAATTAAGTGGAACATTTGGCTTTTCTTTACCTTCGCATTCAGCCTTTTTACAGTTTTCGACAAACTTTGAATTGGTAGTATTTTTATTGGCCAATAAAGCAGATAATACATAATCAAAATCATCAATAAGTTTTGTCACATATTCTTTACCATCCGACCAACGAAAATTTTTATTCAACGAGTAGCTATCGGATGCATCTTCACGTGCATACATGAAACCATTAACCGAAGCCTTTTCACTTTTTAAAGGGACCTCCTCATGAAAATTTAATTTTCTTTGACCACCTATTCTGTGAATTTTATCTAGATCCTGCTGCTCCATCCATGCTCCAAGTCTGCTTTTGCCAGAACCATTGGCACCTATAATTATTACACTATTACTTTCTGTTGATTTTAGATCAAACCCACCATCTTCTTTTGGTATTTTATATTCAAACACAGCATACTCCTAGTTTTAAATTATTAATACAAAAACCCAAACAACCATAATGGGATCTTATTACCGACCCCAACTTCGATATCATCTGCTGCTATAAATGAATTTGGCATATCTTTTATCTGTTCAAAGCTCTTTTTGGCTCCACCTATTTCAAAGGTGAATTTATCATCCACTATAAAGTCACCATTTTTGCCAGAGTAAATTTCAGTGATATTTCCAAGCTGATTGGCAAAAAATGTCTCTCTCACATTTCCTATATCAGGGCTATTTATATACATTAAATTTGTATTTTCAAGGTAAATTTTATCTGCCTTATCCATATTTTTTATAGCAAGCTCGTTTTTCATTAAAAGCCTTATAAGCCCAGCACTATCAAGCATAGCAAGATACTCTTTTAGGGTTCTATCGTCTCTTATATCAACAAGCGATTTTAGGCTTGAGTAGTTTGGCTGGTATGGGACGTTTGTGCTTATAGCATGAGTTAAAATCTTTAGTTTTCTTGCCGTATTGCCGTTTAAATTTGGATATATGCTTAAAAGATCGCTATCTATCGTAGATTCTATGCTTTGCCTTAGAGTCTGATAAAAGGCGGTATCATTTGGCATATCATTATAGTATGGGTAGTAACCCGCCTTTAGATATTCTCTAAAAAGTTTAATAACTGCTAGATCTTTTTGCTTTAAGACGTTATTGATATTAACAGCTATTTCCTGATGGTTTGCAAGTAAATTTTCAAGCTCAATAGCTTCTAAATTTATACCATACCTTAGCCCTGCATACTCCCTAAAGCTCATTCCACTCATCTTGTATACTATCGCTCTTCTACTTAGATCATGGGAGCTTTTTAGCACTTCAAGAGCAGACGAGCCTGTAGCTACTATGTTTAGATCTTTAAAATTATCATAGGCAAATTTTAATACAGCAGATATATCCTTACTCTTATGAATTTCATCCAGATATAGATTTTTTCCGCCATTTAATACAAACTCTCTTATAATCGAGGTTATATCGTTTGATATCTCTATATCATCTAAGCTTAGGTAAAGACTATCTTTGTTTTTACTAGCTAGCTGAGCTAGTGTAGTTGTTTTACCTATTCCTCTTTGTCCCAGGATAACGATAAGTCTATGAGATAAGTCCTTGGAGTCTATAAAGTATCTTTTAAATTTATGGTTGTTTAACCTTATAAGGTCATTGCTCTTTAAAAAAAGTTGATCTAGCATATTATCCCTTTATTATGTAATGTAATACAATTATATCATAAAAGGGTATGTAATAGACTACAAATATAGTTGATCTTAAAAGCCTAAACGCTTCTTTATTGTAAATGGCTATATACATTTACAATAAAAAGTACTCACCCTTCCCCTCCTTGATTAAATTTTACCTCTTCAACTAGATCCTTTAGAATTTTAGGAGTTACTGGCTCCCCATAAGTATTCATAGTGATTTTATATTGTTGTTCATGTCCTACCAGGGCAGCTATATGCTCAACCCTTTGGCCACTTTGGATGAGCTTGTTTATAAAAGTGTGCCTAAATGAGTGAAATGTTCTTGTTTTATCACCATCTTTTATAACTTTAGTATTGATCTTTTTTCTAAAATATTCAGAGAAGTCTTTATTATCACAGCTAAATAGCCTAACTGCTTTACCACATTTCCTAGCTAGCTTCTTTTTACTCTCTATAAATTCAAACAGCCCAATTCTACTTAACTTAGAGTGTATAGGAACAATCCTTGCAGAGTTTCTAGTCTTTAAAGTCTTGCTCTTACCAGTTTTTACATCTATTTTTGTATTTAAACTAAAGCATACTATGTTATATTTTTCAACTATATCATCTGTGTTTAGCTGTATTATCTCATTTAGTCTCATGCCAGAATAAGCTGCTATATGAGTAACGAAAAATAGCTCATCTTTGCTAATTCTTTGACTTTTGGTATCACCACTTGATCTAATCTTACTAACAATATCCAAAAGTGCGTTTACGTCACTATCTTCATAAGGATTTTTATTTGTAACGTCATCTTGGTTTAAATCTATTTGTAGATCCACCGCTGGGTTCTTATCTATATAGTCGCTATCGTAGCAGTATTTAAAAAACTCACTAACTCTAACAATATACTTCTTAATGGTTGATTTAGAAATTTTTGGTCTATCTTTTGCTAAAGCTATGATCTCATCTATGCTCTTATCTTTATAGAGACTATTTTGAGAGAGCTTGGTTGGTAGTTGTAGTAAAACATTTCTAAAATTTAGTAAGTCATCTCTTTTTATCTTTTTGATGTCTAGCTCGTCGCCAAATTTCATAGACATTAGCCGTCCTACATGTCTAACAAGACCAAATGTGCTATCACTCCAGTTGTTTGAAATGCTTGTGTTTGATACATAGTTTTCAAATGCGCTCTTTAGCGTGACGATGTCAGCTTTGCTTTCGTTTTTAGCAGTTGAGTCTAGCTGCGATTTAAAGCTTTTAGCTCTACTTGAGAAGAGCTTTTGGAAGAAATTTATAGCTTCATTGAAAGTCATGCCACTAGCATCACTTGTATCATCTATCGCAAGGTCTTTAGCCTCAATGTCACTTAAAACTATGCCCTTATCTTCATATTTATCTGCCTTATATAGCTTTACCTGACCACCAAAGCTAGGATCATTTAAATTTCCATATCCAAATTTTAGATCATCACTTAGCTCATTGTCTCCATCTGGTGATAGCTCACAACCAAATATTCTTAGGATATCGTTTTGTGTGAGTGCACCCTTTTGTTTAGCTAGCTCATTTATAGCATCTCTTAGCTCACAAACAGAGTGTTTTAAGGACTTTTTAGTGAAAGGCAGCACCAAATTATGCCTTTTTAAAGTCTCTATGTCGTCTTGATAGCTATGCAAGTTACTATCTTTAACGCATTTTGCTATCTCGTCTTTGGTGCCATCATCTAAATTTGCACTCTTATGCTTTTTACCAAGTGGTACAAATGTCTGTTGCTTATCATTTAGTAGCTTTTGATTTTTGCACATCTTATATGATATGTGATTTATGTTATCTATCGTTGCCTCAAGCACTCTTTTACCAAGAAACTTTTTGGTCTGAGGATCGGCGCAAGATAGCTTTTTGCAGATATCATCAACCTCTTTTGATATCACACTGGGCAAGCTATCTTCTTTTAAACTCTGTTTTAAAAACAAATTTAGTGATAGTAGTCCATCTAAATTTATATATCTGCCAAGCATATCATGCTCTTTGATACTTTTGGCCTCCTTGGCTTTTAAAAGCATAAGTACCAAGTGCTCTATAAGTTCGCTGCTCAAATTCATCTTCCATGCCTTTTTGATCGCGTTAAAAATTATAGAGTAGATCTTAGCACGATTTTTTGCTGTATCAAAGCGTTTTGTGAGGAAGGAGGTTATGTATTCGGTTTTATTACCAAAATAAGGCCTCAAATATAGTGGAATGGCTACTCTAAAGTAGTATATGCCATTTCGTTTGACTAGATATTGCATCTTTGTTACCTATGCAATATAACTTTGTAGCAAAATGTAGCAGATACCTAGTGTGAAACTGGCTGTGTGCCGTCTTTTTGGTGCTTACATAAGGTTTATTTTAAACCCTCATAAGCCGGAGGTCGGGAGTTCAAGTCTCCCCCGTGACACCAAAACGCACTATTTTAGGCATTAGCAGTGATGCTTTTGTTCTTTCCCTTTCTTTAAAATTTCCTTTAAGAGTGGAACACTTAGTTACTAAAGTGGGACAGTCTCTTAAAAATTCCAATGATTA
>NZ_CABPVL010000013.1:15212-17147 GCF_902460895.1 Campylobacter concisus
TATGGTAGAGCTATAGGTAGATTTGCACATGCGTGCCGTGAGAAAAATCAGACTGAGCATATAAAGTATCTCAACAAAAATCCAGTCACTACTAATCGCTACAAGCTTCTAAGCGAATTTAATGGCAATGGCAATATGAGAGATGCTAACAGCAAAGATGATGAGCTGCATAATATAGCCTTTATAAAGAATTTACTCAAAGGTTACCAAGAAAGCTTTGAGAAAGACTATACCAAGCAGTCCTATACGCAAAAGCGAAATGGCAAAGATACTGTTATAAAAAAGTCTTGGCGCAAAGATATGCGTAGCTTTTGTGAGATTATCATCACATTTGGTACAGACAGAGAGAAGGAGCCAAAAGAAGGGCTAAACGACGAAGAGTCAAAATTTATAAATGAAAACATACATATGGATAGAGTAATGAGATTTATAAACGCATACTGTGCGAAGTATGGCGCAAAGTGTCTGCTTGTGGCTGAACATAATGACGAGAAGACCAAGCACTTTCATATCTTTTTTACAAACTACAGCTTTGAAAAGCATGCAAATTTGAGATTTAGTGGCAGATCACAAACAGCAAAATTTGGCCAAGAGCTGCAAGATATGGGTGCAGAGGCATTTGAAGGTCAGGTGCTTCGTGGCAAACCAAGTAACAGTAGACATAAAAATTTAACCCAAATGCACCAAATAGCAAGTGAATATAAGGACGAGAAAGAGTTAAAAAGTAAGATTAGAGAGCAGATAATTAGTATAGCAAAAGAACACATAAAGCCAGAATACAAGTTTTTAAGCAAAAAGATCAACTATTTTAGAATGGAAGCTAGTAGCGAAAAAGCCTTTTTAGCAGAATTTACAAATTTAGTTTATGAACGAATGCAAGAGAACATAACCATCACATCTGATGAGCAGTTAAAAGAAAAGGTAGAGCTTCTTGATGAGCAAGTAACAGAACAAAATAAAATCATAGATGAAGATAAAAAGAAAAGCACAAAAATCTTAAAAGAAAAAGAGCAGCTAGAAAAAGAGCTAGATGAGCTAAAAGAGAGCCAAGCTAAGCAAGATAATGAGATAACACATCTTAAAAATAGACTAAAAGCACATACTAATCAGCAAACAAAGATAGATGAGCAAAGTGCATTGATAAAGAGCCAAGATAGAGAAAATCAATCTCTAACACGTAAAACCGAAAGTCTTCAAAGTGAAAATACTGGGCTAAGAGATTTTAATGACAAAAGCTTAGGTCTTTTACTAGAAATAGCAAATATCAACCCAGAGCTAAAAGATATGATAGTAAATGAGATGCCAGAGCTAAGAGGTAAATTTGCAAAAGATGATGCTTTGATGGAGATGGGGTAGCATTAAAAAAGCAAAAAGAAAATATTAGTTCTTTTTAAGTATTAGTGTTCTAAAATGAACCATATTATCAAAAGGAGAGTTACAATGAAAGAAAAATGTGAAAGGCTCTTGAAATTACTAAATGCCAATAAAAATAACGATGGAAGTATAGTTCTTAAAAGAGTAAAGGAAGAATTTCCTGAATACAAAGATTATAGTTCTGAGAAAATTATAGAAGAAGTTTCAAAAGAGTGTGGAAATGAACTCGCTAACCGCTTATCAGAGGCCTTAGAGAGGAAGAAATCTCCGAAAATAGATGGCCCAGATATGTAATAATTTAATTTTAGCTCATCACAACTCAATGCAAATAAACACAGAGACTATTAAGTTGTGATGAGAGTTATTTTAAAAGCATATAGTCTGTTTTATGGTTCTACAAAACAATTTTAGCGAAATAATATGATATTTCATCTCATAAAGAGCCTACAAAAATAATAGATCTTAAAATTCATCAAAGATGGTCAGTAAAAGCAACTAACAATGTTAGAATTATAGTATTCAAAGAATATAGAAAGATATATAGCCAATCTTTATAGTAGG
>NZ_CABPVL010000014.1:0-1893 GCF_902460895.1 Campylobacter concisus
AGGAGCTAATATAAGTAGTGGAGGACTAGACTATAACTCATTTATATACTACGACATAGACCACAAGAAAAACAAACTATCTTTTAACCTAGCCTCTAAACTAGCACTAAATAACCTTAGTGCTTATCTATGCTTAGATGAGCTAAGAGGATCTGGTAATGAGATAGATGCAAGGTATTTTAACTATGCTAGAAGTAGATATACTGAATCTGATGTAGAGATAAGGGAGTTAAATTTAGATGTGAAAGAGGAGAAAGAGATATACAATAATTACAAGGATGGCGCATTGCCAAATAAAGCAGCAGGCAAACCAAAATATCCGATAGATGCCTATCAAGAGGCTGCAAATATTATATATAAGCTTAGACTAGGAATTTTTAACACCAACTATGACAATACTCACCGCAACCTATCAAGAGATCTAGTAGAAGCTCTTGATACTATTGGCAACAATAACATAAAGGGTATATATGTGGGGTGTAAGGAGTTCGGATCGTCAGATAGAAAAGACAAGAGCACTCAAACCACATCATCTATCCCACCTCGCCTAGTAGGTCGTCTAGCCACTACCATAGTTATGGAAGATGGTCTATATATAGGATAAGATATGAAGAAAACTATATTTATAACTTTAGTTATTTTAGTAGTAATAGCTTCAGCACTGTTTATCAACAAAGGAAAAACTATGAATAAAGAAAATTTAATGGATAATACTAATACATATACAGTTATAGCTCCAAATGGAATGGAAATACCATTTGATAAAAAGACAAATTTAATGATACCAAACAATGATAATTATAATAAACCTAGGACAAATAGGGAATACTTAGAAATTCAATCCAAGTATCTCTTGGAAGCCCGCTCCATCCTCGACTCATCTCCATATAAAAACTATAAACCCTTATACTATAACCCTAAACCAAATTCTCTAGGTCAAACAGACCATCTATCATTTAAACCATGGCTAGACATTAGCTATAAATCAAGCTCAAATAAACTATCACCTTGGACTAAATCAGAAAAAGCCTACTATGAAAGCTTAAAAGATAAAAGAGATAGATATATCTATCTAGTAAAAAGAAGTAATCTAAAATGCACTATGATAGATATCCCAGATGATGCAATAGGTAGAGTAGATAGTAATGGCAAACTAACAAAGCCAGAGTATGCTGAAATTTATGATGAAGTAAATGCTCACAAAGGCACATTAAAATCAATGCTCTTTTCGGCAGAGTGGGGAATGTGTGCAGGAATACTTGGAGATCCTATGGGATTTTCATATGGAAATGAAGCTGGGTTTAAAGCAAGGGACTATCAAAGAATTTTCTTAGCTGCCCAGCTAGGAGTAGTAAAAGCTTTAGAATATTTAGGTGATCTATTTGAATACCAAACATATAATATAGGTCTAAATACAAATTTACAAATGGCTGAAGAATTTAGAAGACTAGCTAAAAATCCCCCATTAGATGAATATGGAATGATGCCTTATCTTGATGAGATAGTGGGGAATTACTTTGTGATGGATTTTAATAGGGGACTTGCCCTTGATACTGATGGTAGAGTTATGCGGTATTTTAGAAAGCTAGTAGAAGATGAAGGAAAACTACTAGACCCTAGAGACCTTGATGCAAACGAGACTACAAGAGAAGAATTTATGACAAAAATGAAAGATGTCCTAAAAGATGAAATGCTTCCTTTTGACGTAGCTGAACCAGACGATCAAGAATATAGGCAAGTAGTTTTGAATAGAGACATTAATCTATTAGAAGCTAAAATACTAGCTCTAACCCCACCAGAGGGATATCCAAATGCACCATACTACAACACACCAGAAGAGCTAACAAGACTATATGAGGCTGGTAAATTAGATAAAAAGCTAAACCCTCTAAC
>NZ_CABPVL010000014.1:2768-4991 GCF_902460895.1 Campylobacter concisus
AAAACTATATAAGCCTAAATTTAAATAGACTATTTCTAGGAGCTAATATAAGTAGTGGAGGACTAGACTATAACTCATTTATATACTACGACATAGACCACAAGAAAAACAAACTATCTTTTAACCTAGCCTCTAAACTAGCACTAAATAACCTTAGTACCTATCTATGCTTAGATGAGCTAAGAGGAGCTGGTAATGAGATAGATGCAAGGTATTTTAAATATGCTAGAAGTAGATACACTGAATCTGATGTGGAGATAAGGGAGTTAAATTTGGATGTTAAAGAGGAGAAAGAAATTTATAATGTTTATAAGGAAAATAACAGAAATAAATATAACTATATGACACCAATAGACGCCTACCAAAAAGCCACAGATATAATAAACAAATTTAAAAAAGGCATATTTAACACAGAAGATAGCGATAACTCTCACTCTAACCTCTCAAGAGATCTAGTAGAGGCACTAGATACTATAGGTAACAATAACATAAAGGGAGTGTATGTGGGGTGTAAAGCGCCTAAGGAAAAAGAAAGAAGCAAAGATGAAATTCCACCACGCCTAGTCGGTCGTCTAGCTACTACTATAGTAATGGAAGATGGTCTATACATAGGATAAGATATGAAGAAGAAGATTGCATTTATCATCATAGCTCTTTTAGTAGCTGGATCACTATTAATAATAAACAAAGGAAATTTAATGAGTAAAGAAAATTTAATGGATAACACATATACGGTTATAGCCCACAATGGCAGAGAGGTAAAATTTGATAAAAAGACAAATTTAATTGTTTATGACGGAAAAAAGTCAGATAATACGAATAATGATCTTTCTTCAAAACTAGTTCTCGACTCTCGCTCCATCCTAGACTCATCTCCATATAAAAACTATAAACCACTATACTATAACCCTAAACCAAACTCTCTAGGTCAAACAGACTATCTATCTTTTAAACCATGGCTAGACATTAGCTATAAACCAAGCTCAACTAAACTATCACCTTGGACTAAATCAGAAAAAGCTTACTATGAAAGCCTAAAAGATAAAAGAGATAGATATATCTATCTAGTAAAAAGAAGTAACCTAAACTGCACTATGATAGATATACCAGAAGATGCCATAGGTAGAGTAGATAGTGGTGGCAAACTAACCAAGCCAGAGTATGCTGAAATTTATGATGAAGTAAGCTCTAATAGAAAAACTCTAAAATCAGAATTATTTGCAGCAGAGTGGAATATATGTGCTGGAGTATTAGGAAGCACTGTTGGATTTTCAGGAGGAGTTGGATTAGGCTATGCAGGATTTAAAGCAAGAGCATATCAATCAATGTTTCTATCAGCACAGCTTGGTCAAGACGGAGCCTTAGAGGCATTAGCTGACATGTTTCAATACTCTACCTATTTAGTAGGTCTAAACAAAAATTTACAAATGGCTGAAGAATTTAGAAGACTAGCTAAAAATCCTCCATTAGATGAATATGGGATGATGCCTTATTTAGATGAGATAGTGGGGAGCTATTTCGTGATGGATTTTAATAGAAATGGAGTGGCAGCAATGCCAGATAACTCTTTATATAAAGACCTAAGAGAACTCGTAGAAGACAAAGGTAAGCTACTAGACCCTAGAGACCTAGATGCAAACGAGACTACAAGAGAAGAATTTATCTCTTATGTTAAAAGCGAACTCCCTAAATTTCAAGACAGGCTAGAGCTTCCAGGATTTCCTAAGGATTGGGATGATAGAACACTTTCTCTTTTTATCGACTCCACCCTCCTAGAAGCTAAAATAATGTCCCTAACCCCACCAGAGGGATATCCAAATGCACCATACTACAACACACCAGAAGAGCTAACAAGACTATATGAGGCTGGTAAATTAGATAAAAAGCTAAACCCTCTAACACCAGTTATGTATAGAGATAGCTTCCCAGAATATCTTAGGCAAAAGATATTAAGCTACGCTAAAGAGCATAATATAAAGGATTAGAATTTAACATCAAGCAGTAGATTATGGTTTATAGAAGGAAGCATACATTCATATAAACCATATGTCTAATAGCACACCATTTCAACTTTTGCCTTTAATACACTAGCATTTATATTTGTAGCATATGTTCCAAGTAAAATTTTATACTGCTTCTCATGCCCTACTATTTGAGCTATGATATTTGGCTCTACTTCTTGTTGGACAAGCGTATCTATAAAATAGTGCCTAAACGAGTAAA
>NZ_CABPVL010000014.1:5314-6403 GCF_902460895.1 Campylobacter concisus
TGCCACTATATGCTGCTATCATGGTTATATAGTATAGATCATTTGCGCTTATGCGATTGCTTGGCGACTTGTTAGTCTCTTTAAAATTTTGGACTATTTTAAAGATAGCATTAGCCTCTTCCTTGCTATAAGGTAGCACCTTGCGCTCCATTGGGTTTATCTCCACTTTTACGTTTAGGTCATTTATGATGCTCTTACTTATGTAGTCGCTGTTATAGCAATACTTAAAGAACTGCACTACTCTTATCATATATTTTTGTATGGTTACTTGTGATAGTTTGGCATCATTTTTGCCCATGTGTATTATCTGCTCTAGGCTTTTGTCTTTATATTTGGCTTTTTGGTTTAGCTTGGTTGGTATGTGAGCTAAAGTATTTCTAAATTTAAGCAGATCATCTCGTGATATGGTTGTGATATCCTTGCTTGGATGAAAGAATTTAAACAATATATTGCCTACAATATTTACCAGATCCATAGTGCTGCTTGACCACTTTTGGCTAACGCTAGTATTAGCTGTAAAATTTTCAAATGCTGTTTTTAGTGTGATGATCTCCCTACTCTCTACCTTTCTTTGACTAGGAGAACATGGCACTATCTCGTATTCTTGGACTGCCTCATCATTTAAGCTGCCCACAGCAAAGCTACTATCTCCTACTTTTATGCGTTTGCCTATTAGATGACTATTAGCAGACAGTATCTGCTCTACACTCCTCTCATCACCTTTTGTTTTTACTAGCTTAAAAGGAGTGTTAAGTCCGTATTGTTGCTCGGCAGTTGCCATTATGGCATGTGAGAAATTTTTAGCTAGACTTTTGATATCTTCTTTTTTAAGAGGTAGCCCATTTGCTTCATCTAGAGCATTGATGTTATCTTGAAAGCTATCTATACCAGTTGGCTCAAATTTATAACTTTCATCTTGTTTGCTTAAGAATTTAAGTCTTTTAGACACAAGGTTTGTACTCTTGTCAAGCTTTGATATTAGGTAGTTTAGGGACAATATATGTTTTTCAAGCAGGGTTTGAGCTATGCTGGCTTTATCATCTTGATCTATGGCTTCATCTGGACTGTTAGATAAAATTTTAGCCTTAC
>NZ_CABPVL010000014.1:9293-12850 GCF_902460895.1 Campylobacter concisus
TTTATTTGAATAAGGTTCATAAGATATATTCTTAACAGCATAAGTATCATTAAATTTATTTGTGAAATACTTATGAAGTATTAGTTCATAAGACCTTTTTTGTTGTTCGTAGGTGGCTCCGTTTGGAGCCATAGATATTAAATTTATTCTTTAATCCTTTATATTATGCTCTTTGGCATAGCTTAATATCTTTTGCCTAAGATCTTCAGGGAAGCTATCTCTATACATCACTGGTGTTAGAGGGTTTAGCTTTTTATCTAATTTACCAGCCTCATATAGTCTTGTTAGCTCTTCTGGTGTGTTGTAGTATGGTGCATTTGGATATCCCTCTGGTGGGGTTAGGGACATTATTTTGGCTTCTAATATACCAGAGTCTCTATTTAACATAACTTGCTTTAATTCAGTATCATCTGGCTCTGCGACATCATAAGGGGCTTGAAAATCATGCAAGGTTTCTTTTGCATATTTCAAAAATTCTTCTCTAGTAGTCTCATTTGCGTCAAGATCTCTAGGGTCTAGTAGCTTGCCTTTATCTTCCACCATTTCTCTTAAGTGATGAACAGTATCAGCTATTGGATCAAGTATAACCCCGCCCCTATTAAAATCCATCACAAAGTAATTTCCCACTATCTCATCAAGATAAGGCATCATTCCATATTCATCTAGTGGGGGATTTTTAGATAAATTTTCAAATTTTATTTTTGTTTGTAAGTCTTTATTTGAGCCCGATATATAAGACGAAGAAGAAAAGTATCTAGCTAGCACTTTTAAAGCATCTACTTCTCCTAGTTGAGCTGCTAGAAATACTGCTTGTCTAGCTCTTGTTTTAAAGCCAGAGTTATTTAATACAGTAGCTGAAGAAAATGATCGTCTATCTCCTAATATACCTGCACAAATTCTCCATTCTCCACTAAATAATCTTGATTTAAGTGTATTTTTATTTCTATCTACTTCATCATAAATTTCAGCATATTCTGGCTTTGTTAGTTTGCCATTGCTATCTACTCTACCTATGGCGTCTTCTGGGATATCTATCATAGTACATTTTAGATTACTTCTTTTTACTAGATAGATATATCTATCTCTTTTATCTTTTAAACTTTCATAGTAAGCTTTTTCTGATTTAGTCCAAGGAGATAGTTTATTTGAGTTTGATTTATAGCTAATGTCTAGCCATGGTTTAAAAGATAGATAGTCTGTTTGACCTAGAGAGTTTGGTTTAGGGTTATAGTATAGTGGTTTATAGTTTTTATATGGGGATGAGTCTAGGATGGAGCGAGCTTCTAAGAGATACTTGGATTGAATTTCTAAGTATTCCTTACTAGTACGTACCTTTTTATACTCATTGTTATTTGGCACCAATAGGTTTGTTGCTTTATCAAATTTTAGTTCTGTACCATCTGGTGCTAAGACCGTATACGTTTCTTTACTCATTAAATTTCCTTTATTTATTATTAATAGTGATCCTGCTACTAAAAGAGCTATGATGATAAATGTAATCTTCTTCATCTCTTATCCTATGTATAGACCATCTTCCATTACTATGGTGGTGGCTAAGCGACCAATTAGGCGAGGAGGAACTTTTGAAGGTGCCTTTTTGCTCTTAGCATTTTTATATTCTTGAAATTCCTTACACCCCACATACATACCCTTTACATTGTTATTGCCTATAACGTCTAGTGCTTTTAGTAGTCTTCTTGATTTATTATCTACTTCTGATCCAAAGGTGTTTAAATTTCCATTTTTAAAGTCTTCTAGTATCTCCATAGCTTCGTTGTATTTATCTATTGGCAGTTCAGTACCCTCTTCGACACCCTGACTATATAAATCATAAATTTTTCCTCTTTGTTTTATACCTATTGGATTTGATGGACTTATTGTAAGCAATGTTTTAACTCCTTGTAGCATAAGCTCTTTTGGTGAATATGCTAGCTTTTTATTTCTTTTGTTAAGGTTATTAAAGAACTCTTCATCAGTTTTATTATCTGTTCTTAGTTCATCCAGACATAGATAAGATATCATAGTATCTAGGCTTATATCTTTAGATAGATTAGAGTCTAGTTTGTTTGTAGTGGTGTTTATATCATAGTAAAAGAAGTTATGATAGTCTAGTCCTCCACTAGATAGTCTTCCTCCTATGATAGTTCTTTTTAGATCTATATTTATAAAAGATGAGTATATCTCTATAGGGTAGTAGGTATATTCACTTGTTTCATTTGAATAAGGTTCATAAGATATATTCTTAACAGCATAAGCGTCATTAAATTTATTTGTGAAATACTTATGAAGTATTAGTTCATAAGATCTTTTTTGTTGTTCGTAAGATGAAGTATAAGCACTATCTAGAAAAAAATTAAAGCCAGCTTTTGCGAGATTGGATATTACTGCTTTTCCTGCATTTTTTGCAAATTCTATACCTATCCTTAAAGTTATAAGTTTTCTTGTAGTGCCTTTATACTCTTGTGCTAATTTTTCTTGATTTAGACGTTGAGCTTTGTCTTCTGTTTTTTGTCCAAAGTAAGAAAAAAGGTAGTCATTGCTTTTTAGCTTTTGCATCTTAAAAAATTCGCGACTTTTATGAAGATTAAGATTTTTTTCATCATTTTTGCCGATGAATATTAAATAAGGTTTTTCTTTTATTAGCGTGGCCAATCTAAGCTCTCCACCCGTTGCCATAAATATGCCTTTAACGACATTAAGAGGATTAGCGTCTTTTCCTACGTAAAACATTGTCCTTATAACACTTTTCCATACAGTTTCACCGCATTTATCTATAAAAAAGCCATAAAATGGAAATATATCATGTAATATATCGTTCATTATAGACTTTAATGAAAAATCTATCACATCCTTGTACTCATCATCATTTATCAGCTTTATATATCTTTTAAATTTCTCATCCTCTATACTGCTCGTATCTATAGTATTAGGATTACCAAGTGCCTCTTTAAGCTCTTTATATTCTTCGTCACTTAAAGAAAACTCTTTTTTGAATTTACTTGCAAATTCCTCATTACTAATATCATGTGTATCTATGGTTGTTGGCTCTTCGAGTATCTTTTTTAACTCACTATATGTATCATCATCCAATATATGATCATCATCCGCCACATGACTTTTTTCTATTTTTTCCACTATCTCTTCTATGCAGATGGTATCCTTTTGTCTTGCTTTTGCCTCTTTTTCTTTTTTAAAGAAACATATAGGAACTTTTGTTTTATCTTCTTTTAGATAATAGGTATTTTTAGATAAAACTAGAAGCGTTTCGCCGTATAAATTTATGGCTTCACCCTCAAGATAAGGCTCTTGTTTAATTATGGAATTATCAAATATTTGTCTTAATATAAAATATCCCATCGTCAATAAAAATACTTTTGTAGCTGGATAATAGTATTCTGTTTCTATCTCAATTGCATCATTAGACTCCTCTGATAGTAGTTGCATCATACCTCTATCATCGATTGGTATTGAGGTTGGTTTGCCCAAAGCATAAACAACGCGATCTCGTTCTGTATTTGAATTCAAATTTAAAAAGAAGGTTTTGAATTCATCTATAT
>NZ_CABPVL010000015.1:0-3387 GCF_902460895.1 Campylobacter concisus
CAACAATATTATACAATTCTCCAAAATTTATTAAACCAAAAAAAACAGATATTTTTAGAGAGAAATTTTCTATTAAACAAAGCTCTATAATTATGCTTTATCAAGGAGGGTTAAGCCGCGGTAGAGGTCTTGAATTATTACTGGACGCCTTTAAAATTCGCAAAGATGATATTGTAGTGATTGTTTTTATGGGATATGGTGAGCTTGAAGAAACTATTAAAGATTATGCAAATAAATATAGCAATATATTCTATCATGTCGCAGTTTCTCCAAATGAATTATTAGATTATACTTCTTCTGCTGCTGCTGCTGTATCGTATATTTACAATAGTTGCCTTAATTATTATTATTGTATGCCAAATAAATTTTTTGAATATACTATGGCTGGACTTCCAGTCTTGGTTTCAAATTTAAAGGATTTAAGCGAAAATGTAAAAAAATATAACCTTGGTGTAGTGGTTGACGAAGATACGCCATATGGAATAAATAAGGCAATTGATGAGCTATTGCAGATAGATTTTGAAGTGCTAAGAGCAAATGCCTTAAAATTTGCCAAAGAAAATTCTTGGGAAATTCAAGAAAGAAAGATGATTGCTGTTTATGAGGAACTAAAAAATGGTTGTTAAAATCTCTCACCTTACTTCAGCTCATCCTAGATATGATACTCGTATATTTTTAAAAATGTGTAGCTCTCTTGCAAAAAAAGAAAATTATAACGTGAGTTTGGTTGTTGCAGATGGCAAAGGTGATGAGATAAAAAATGGATTAAGTATATTGGATGTGGGTGTAAATGCTGGTAACAGATTTACACGTATGACAAAAGTTACTGGAAAAATTTTTAAAAAAGCTATTGAGCTAGATAGCGATATTTATCATTTACATGATCCGGAGTTAATGCCGGTTGGTCTAAAACTTAAAAAACTTGGGAAGAAAGTTATATTTGATTCACATGAAGATATAGATAAGGATATTTTATCAAAAGAGTGGATACCTGAAAATCTAAGAAGTATTGTTTCTTTCATTTATGCTTCTTATGAAAGGTATGCTTGTAAAAAATTTGATTATATTGTTACCGCTACGCCACATATTAGAGATAAATTTTTAAAAATAAATAAAAATTGTATTGATATTAATAATTTTCCTATTTTAAATGAGCTTCTAACTAGCGTATCATGGGCTGAAAAAAAAGACGAAGTTTGTTATATAGGTGGAATTTCTAGAGTCAGAGGCGTTATAGAGATTATAAAAGCTATTAAAAGTATAGAAGGTGTTATGCTAAATTTGGTTGGAGAGTTTGACAATATTAGCTTTTCAAAAGATGTTAGGAAGCTAATTGAAGAAGCAAAGGTAAAAGAATATGGTTTCTTGGATAGAAAAGGAGTTTGTAATGTGTTAAAATTTTCAAAAGCCGGTCTTGTTGTTTTATATCCTATTGTGAATTATCTTGATTCTTTACCTATAAAAATGTTTGAATATATGAGCGCAGGGATTCCAGTGGTAGCTTCAAATTTTCCACTTTGGAAAGAAATTATCGAAAAAAATAGATGTGGAATTTGTGTTGATCCGTTTAGCCCAAGTGAGATAGCCGAAAGTATAAAGTTTATAATACAAAACCCATTGGTAGCTCAGGAAATGGGAGAAAATGGCAAGAGGGCTATTTTGGAAAAATATAATTGGCAAATTGAGGAGCAAAAATTGTTTAATATTTATGAAGGTCTACTAAAATGAAGCTTCTAACAATTTTAGGTGCAAGACCACAGTTTATAAAAGCAGGATCGGTGAGCCGTGAGATATCCAAATTTGATAGCATCAAAGAGATTATAGTTCATACTGGCCAGCACTATGATGCAAACATGAGTGATATATTTTTTGATGAGATGCAAATACCAAAGCCAAACTATTTTTTGGGCATCGGAGGTAAAACTCATGGTGCTATGACCGGACAGATGATGGAGAAAATAGAAGAGATAGCTTTCAGTGTAAAGCCAGATATGATAATGGTATATGGCGATACAAATTCTACATTAGCTGGTGCATTAGTTGCTTCAAAGCTGCACATAAAGCTCGCACATGTTGAAGCTGGGCTAAGAAGTTTTAATACAAAAATGCCCGAGGAGATCAATAGAATTTTGACAGATCGTGTGAGTCAAATTTTATTTTGTCCTACTGATACCGCAGTGCAGAATTTGAAAAACGAAGGTTTTGAAAAATTTGACTGCAAAGTAATAAAAAGTGGTGATGTAATGCAAGATGGGGCAATATTTTATAAAAAGTGTGCAAAAAAGCCAAATCTGAATGTTGATAAAAAATTTATACTTTGTACTATACATAGGGCCGAAAATACAGATAATGAGGTTAGACTTAAGGCTATTTTTGAAGCTTTAAATGATATAGCTAAAAATATCCAAGTTATCTTACCGCTTCATCCAAGAACCAAAAAGATATTGCAAAATTTAAACATAAACACTATAAATCTTACCATTATAGAGCCGGTTGGTTATTTGGAAATGACATGGCTTATTGATAATTGCTTTTTTGTAATGACCGATAGCGGAGGACTTCAGAAAGAGGCATTTTTCTTTAAAAAACAGTGTATTACATTACGTGATGAAACGGAGTGGGTGGAGCTTGTAAAATGCAAGGCAAATATTTTAGTGGGTGCAAATAAAGATAAAATTTTAGCTGCCTTTTCAACTATAAAAACTTTTGATGAAAATAATTTGGAATTAAATTTATATGGCAATGGTAAGGCAAGCGAGATAATAGTTAAAGAGATATTAAATGCCTAAAAGTGTTGTATTTATTGGACATTATAATGGCGGTAAGGATGATTTCGATACTAGACATTTTTTCTTTGCTAAAGAATTGGTGGGGCTTGGCTATAAAACAACAATAATTAATGCTGCATTTTCTCACCGTATCCATGACGCAAAGCTTATAGATAATCAATATATTTCACACATTGATAGTGGAGTTAGTTTTTTTAGTATAAAAACACCATTCTATAAAGGTAATGGACTTAGACGCATAGTAAATATGTTTGCATTTGTGTTAAATTTAATAAAATGCACAAAAAAACTATTAGTTGAAATAGGAAATATTGATGTTATTATAATGGCCTCTCCGCATCCGTTTACTATTTTTGCCGCAAAATTTATGGCAAATAAAGCAAAAGCCAAACTAATAATTGATATTAAAGATATATGGCCATTATCTATTACAGAATTGACGAGTGCAAAAAAATATCATCCATTTGTAATGCTCACAAAGCTGACGGAACTTTTTACTTATAAGGTTCAAGATAAGATTATATCTCCTCTTAATAATATTAATGAATATTTTTATGATTCTGGTCTTAATATTCAAGCTAAACATATTCCTACTGGA
>NZ_CABPVL010000016.1:0-3174 GCF_902460895.1 Campylobacter concisus
AAACAAAATTTTATCCATCAAAGATAATCTTTGCTAATAAAATATTTAATTTTTTTGGAAATTTATTTAAAGATATAAAGTTACCAACCAAACTCCTTTTTGTTTGAAGTTAGCAACTATTTGATTTTACAATGGGTCAAATTTAGATTTTTATCCAAATTTGACCTAAAGTTTTTTAATCTTCTTCTTTTGCAATTCCGTCTTTTGCGAAGGCTTGCATAAAGCGTAGGATTCTAGATTTTTCTTCGTCGTTTATTTTAGCAAATGTCTGCATAGCAGTTATATATGCATCCCATTCGTTCATCAAATGCTCTTTTGGTTTATGAGCCGCGTGGCATGAGCTGCAAGTGTCATAATAAAAAAGCTCTGCCTCTTCCCATGAGGCGTAGCTATTTTCACTTAACTTTTTGCTCTCTATTAGGTACTGCGCCTTTGGTTTTGCTTCTTGATTTTTAAGCTTCAAAAAGGTTATCAAAGGATCCTTTTTATAGGCTAAGATATTTTTATTATCAGTAACTTCTCCACTAACTTCAATAAGTGACAAATCACCCTCTTGCTTTATAAATTTTACTGGCGTACCTTCGTAAATTTCACCTACAACCTCTTTGGTTTTAGGATCAAGTAGATTAGCCTTTATATCAAAGATAAACATATCTTTTGCAAAAACAAAATTTGCCAATACTGCCGCTAAAAATAGAATTTTTCTCATTTATGCTCCTTTTATTATCGGTGTTTTAATGCCGGCATAAGCCTTGGCATCAACTTTTTTGATAGCAACTAAGCAAGTATTTACAGAAGTAGCTTGTGCCATAGTCGAAGTAGGTCTTGAACTGGTTAATAAATTTACGTGTCCTGCGTTGCATCTTGGGTTTTCATCTGTTAAATTTTCTGGATCATACCAAGCGCCTTCGCTTATCGACACGACGCCCCTCATAATGTCTTTGCTTACTACAGCTCCTGCTAAAATTCTACCCCTATCGTTATATACTTCAACCGTATCGCCGTCTTTTATGCCAAATTTCTTAGCATCTTCATCGTTTATAAGTACAGGCTCTCTATTTCCTACTTTATATGCTTTTCTTACAAAAGAGTTATCGAGCTGAGAGTGGATGCGATATTTTGGGTGCGGACTTAGCAGATGAAGCGGATATTGCTTTGTAAGTTCGCCATTGCCAAACCATTCTGCAGGCTCAAACCACATAGGATGTCCTTTGAAATCATCAAGTTTAAAATCAGCAAATTTTTGCGAAAAAATTTGAATTTTGCCTGTTTCAGTAGCTAATTTATTTGCTACTGGATCGGCTCTAAATGCGGCGTGACGAACAAATTTTCTTGCCTCTTCGCCAGGCTCAAAATATACATATCCCTTTTCCCAGAATTCATCGAAATCTACGTAATTAACGCAATCGCTTCTTTCATAAAAGCTTCTTAAAATCTCTTCTTTGCTTTTGCCGCTTGTAAATTTGCGATGCTCTTTTTCACCCACCATTTTTGCCATCTGAGCAAAAACGTCATAATCGTTTCTGGCTTCAAAAAGCGGCTCTACAACCTTTCTCATCGCATAAACATAATCTTGCGAATAAGAGCCGCCATAGCTTATATCGTCTCTTTCCAGCGGTGTCGTAGAAGGAAGCACTATATCGGCCATCTTTGCCATAGGCGTCCACCAAGGCTCATGAACGACCAACGTATCAAGCGTGCGAATAGCCTTTATAAGCTCGTTTGTATTTGGATGGTGCCCCAAAACAGTTGCGCCCGCTATATACATGACTTTGATGTCTGGATAGGTTATCTCGGAGCCTTTAAATTTGATCTTTTTGCCTGGATTTAGCAAGGCTTCGCTAACTCTTGAGGCAGGGATTTTTGCATCTACTTTGTTTTTACCTTGCGGCAAGCCTACTGGCAAACTAACGCCCGAAAATGCTTGTCCGCCGCCACCATAATGCATAGAAAATCCAAATCCGCCGCCAGGGAGACCAACTTGTCCTATCATAGAAGCAAGTACCATAAGCATCCAGTCGGCCTGCTCTCCGTGATGAGCTCTTTGCATAGCCCAGTTGCCTGCTAAAAATGTGCGATTTTTTACAAAAGTATCGACAAGCGCTTTTATAACGCTCTCCTCAACACCCGTTATCTTTGCTGCCCAGGCAGGAGTTTTTTCTACCATATCTTCGCTCCTACCAAGTAGATAAGGCAGGAATTTATCAAATCCAAAAGTGTATTTTTCGATAAATTCTTTATCATATTGGTTGCTTGTATATAGATAATGGCACATTCCAAGCATAAGTGCCACGTCGGTATTTGGGCGAATTTTAATCCACTCGGCATTAAATTTCTTGGCAATTTCTGTGTATTGCGGATCAATCGTGATAAATTTTATTCCCGATTTTGCATATTTTTCAAAATAAGGATTATTTCCGCGATTTGCTATCATGAAATCGATCTGATTGCATTTAAACAAATCGGCACCCCACATCACATAAACTTTCGTGTTTTCAAGCATTACTTCATGTGCGGTTTGCGGAGAATAAACTTCTAAATCTCCAACAATAGTTGCATTTACTCTGCCTGCAGCACCGTTGCTATACTCGCCGTCAGTTCCTACCGCTCCGCCAAAAACGGTATTAAAAAATCTACCCGCCACGGAGCTGCAGTTGTGAAGAAGACCTGGATGCCCCCAGCCGCCATAGCTTGCGTTATAAATTTCATCTGTTTTTACACTTTGAAGCTTTTTAACTATTAGCTTCATCGCCTCGTCTCAGCTTACTCGCACAAATTCCTCTTTGCCGCGAAGCTCGGGAGTGTTTTTACCTTCTAGGTAGCTTTTTCTAACGCAAGGATATTTTATTCTGGTATCAGAATAAACTCTATCTATCCATGCCTCATTTCCGGGATATTTTGGGTCTTTATCAGATACCTGCGGTCTAATTTTCACTATCTTTCCGTTTTCGTCGACGTCGGCGTAAAATGCACCTAAATTTGAAGCGTGCGGTATGCTTTTGGTTTTATTCTCCTTTGCTAGAAGAGGATTTGAGCATACTATTGCCGTAGCTGCAGCGGATGTCTTTAAAAAATCTCGTCTTGAAATTGACATTCTTTCTCCTTGATTTTCAAAATTTCGCCGGCATTATATTAAATAAATTCATTTTAATTTCATTTTTTAAATTAAATTTA
>NZ_CABPVL010000017.1:0-3015 GCF_902460895.1 Campylobacter concisus
TCTATAAATAGTTAGAATTTTACTTTGTCAAGATAATCAGGAAAAGTCATAAGTGTAGTCATAATAATAAATAATAGCCCACCACCTAACGTAATAAAACATCTTGCCTTGTAGCTAGAGCTATCGGTATTTTTTTTAAATTGAAAAAATCCGTAAAATATAAAAAATGCTCCTAAAAGTTCTATTATGTATATAAACATTTATAAACTCCTCTGCCTTACTTATTTATGTTTTTCAAGAGCCTCTAAAGCCAACTTCATTATAGTCGTATTTGTTGTATCTTTAGTTACAATAATCATTTTTAAATAACTTTCTTGATTTATTCTTTACTTGTATCAAAATAACCCAAAGCAAGTAAGGCTAAAAACGATACTATTACGATCATTGAAAAACCAATAAAAAAGATATCAATTATTAAATCAATCATTAGCCATCATTTCTTAAAACTATTTTTAATTCATTGATAGTCTTAATCTTTAATAAAATATTTAATAGTTCATCACCGCCAAAAAACGTCGGATACGAATTTTCCTTATCATAGTCCTTTATACATTGTTTTAACTCATTTACGAGCGGATCAAGATCGTTATTTATTATTTCAATATCTACACAATAGCCTCCTACAGATGCTCGTATTGTTGAATACCCATGTTGATCAACATTAGATATAGGCTCAATATTAACAGGAATGGCAGTTAAAAACTTTAAATTGCTTTTGTTTATAGAGAGCTGGTTACTATTGGCCACTTTTGCGCTTTCAAAATCATTGGTTGATACTTCAATTTTATGAACGTCGAAATTTACTTGTTCAGATTTTGGTGTTTTATTCATTATTCTGCTCACAAATACCTTTTTATTACAATTTTTATATCCTCTTAATCGTTTAATATCAAAAAGTTTTCCATCAAATTTGTCAAATAATTTCCAAAGCGTATTACGTCCAACCGTTTCATAATAGTTTTTATTTGCAAGTTTTTGTATAGCTATTGCAAGATCACTTTGGCAAATTTCACCTTTTTGATCAATAATTTCTTGTGCCAGTTGTAAAGATATCTTTTCTTTGTCACTTAGCCCAATAAAATCATCTTCAATAAATTTTAGGTCTAGTTCCCTAGTATCGATTAAAGCAACCATCTCTTTTGTATGGCTTCTCTTTTTCTTTGGTTTTAAGCTAATAATCATTTCATTGCTGTTGATAGAAATAGAGCTGTCACTTTCGTTTTGTAAATAGTAAGCTTCATCAACACTATCCATAAAGGCTGTAGCGCCTTTATAATTCTCATCGTTTTTATCCATCCCCTGCTTAGGTTGGTGGTGGAGGAATATAATGGTAGCGCCCTTGTCTCTCAATCCTTGCAGGTCTGCCATAAATCTTGTAATATTATCGTCTTTACTTAGACTACCTTTTATAAAATTTCTAATACTATCTATAATAATAAGTCGATTTTTTATTTCACCTGCTTTAAATTCTCTGTTTAACTTTTTAAATATAGTAAATCTATGCGAGCTGTTAGAGAGAATATATTTTATTTTTCCATTGCTATTATCCATAATTTTATCGACTTGCCTACTCTGTAATATATCAATGCCGTTATCAGCATCCATATAAACAATTTCATCTAGATTAACATTGTTTTTCACTAAGTAATTACAAAGATGGATAGCAAACATGCTCTTGCCTGCACCAGCACCAGCATATACCATATTTAAGCTCTGTTTTGAAAGGAAATTCGGTATCAGCCATTCAAAATTAGCATTTTCAATATCCAAAGCAGTGAATTCCTTGACATTTATGATTTTATTTGATAGAATATCAGTGCTTTTGTGGGTTGTGCTATGGTGGTGGTTCCGCTTCATATCACAACCTTTTTTCTTTTACTGCAAATCATTATCTTCTTTCCTGTTCTATTAACCATTCTTTTACACTCTCCAGTCTATATAATATTCTTTTACCTATTCTGATATATGGTAAAGGAGGGATCTTTGCTTTACGTTTCTCAGTATAATTTACACTAAATCTAAGCCTAGTTTGTTTATCTATGCTTATTCCAAATAATTCCTCGAACTGCTCTGGAGTAATAAATTCATTCTTTTTTTCTATTTTTTCATCTACTACATCAATCATAAAAAGACAACCTCCTAAAAAATCTAATATCATTTTATATCTCACAACCTTATACTACTCTTAATACATTAACAAATAACTTTAGATTTGCTAAAATAAATAAAAAAAGGAAATTTATGAAAACAAATGGATGCGGTGACAAACTAAGAAGATTACGCAATGCCTATGGACTTACTCAGAGTGAGTTTGGTGATAAGATCGGAATAAGTAGAGTTAGGGTAAATTCTTATGAAAATAATATAAACCCACTTCCCATACAAGTCAAATACAAGATTGCTGAAGCTACTGGTTTTGGAATTGACTACTTTGATACAGATATCGATATAGCTACTGCAATTAGCAAATATAATATTGAAACTGACAATGGTAAGCTTCAAATAAGAGCTAATTCTGAAAGCATTTGCACAATTTATGATGATCTATACGATTTTGCAAACCAAAAAGAAAGCATTGATCCTTACTTACAAAGTATTAAAATTCTTTCAAAACTATTTAATCTATCAAAGCCATATGACTATAATTTTATTACCGTAACAAACAATAAGGCAGCTCCATTCGCAACAGATGGAGATATTTTAATTATTGTAAGAGATAACATCCCAAGAGATAATGCCCTCTTGATTTTAAGAGTTAATAATGAGGTATTAATTAAGTATTGCCGTATAAACCCTTTTAATCAAAACCTTAAGTTTTTTTCAAGCAAAGATGATTTCTCCAATATTGAACTTTCTCAAAATGAACTTAATAAAATAGAAATTTTAGGATACGTCATAAACATTTTTAAGAACTATCAACCTAAATATATTGAAGAGTGATTTTAAAAAATTATTTTCTCTTTATTTGTCTGGGGTTTGGGGGCTTGCCCCCATGTTTTAAATAAAAGTCAAAAT
>NZ_CABPVL010000018.1:0-2623 GCF_902460895.1 Campylobacter concisus
CCATAAATCCACCAAAGCCAACTCCTAAAGATTTTAAAAACCCAAGCTTTGCTAATAAAAAATTTGGCAAAACAATGCCACTCAACCCAAACATCCCTTTTAGCACTTTTAAAGCATCTTCCCAATCTTTTGCTCTAAAAAATACCCAAGTAATATTTATGAAGTTAAATGTTATGAACCAAGCCAAAAATTTATTCATCTTAAAGCCAAGTTCGCTCCAAATTCTGTGAATAACCAAGGCAACGCCATGCAAAAATCCCCAAAAGACAAATGTCCAGCCAGCCCCGTGCCATATACCACCTATTATAAAGGTCGCCATTAAATTTGCATATGTTCGAAGCCTGCCTTTGCGGTTACCACCTAGCGGAATATAGATATAGTCTCTTAAAAACCTGCTTAGTGTTATGTGCCATCTGCGCCAAAAGTCTTGAATGTTTAAGGCTTTATAGGGTGAGTTAAAGTTTATTGGAAGCTTGATATTAAAAAGAAGTGCTGCACCGATAGCCATATCGCAGTATCCGCTAAAGTCAAAGTAGAGCTGAAATGTATAGCTTAGGCTAGTCGCCCATGCTTCAAATAAATTTAAGACAGTCGCCTTGTCAAAACCATTTGTTGCCCAAACAGCAAAACTATCAGCGATAACTACCTTTTTAAAAAGACCTATCGAAAATATAAATAGACCAAGTGCTATATTTTTATAGTTGATTATTCTGTTCTTTAAATTTGCAAACTGCGGCATCATCTCTTTGTGATGCACGATCGGACCAGCGATTAGCTGCGGAAAAAAGGTAACAAATAAGCAGTAGTTTAAAAAATCATACTGCTTCGTACCCCCCCCCCGTAGCACTATCGACCAAATATGCTATCTGCTGAAAAGTAAAAAATGATATTGCAAGAGGTAGTAGCAAATCTAAATGAGGTATCTGGGTATTAAAGATAAAATTTACATTGCTTATGAAAAAATCTGAATATTTAAAATATCCAAGTAGCATTAAATTTGCCACAATTCCTAGTATAAGAATAAATTTTTTAGAAATTTTACTATTTTCTTTGTTTAGCTCCACTCCAAAGCAGTAGTTAAACACCATTGAGCCTAAGATTAGCGGCAGATAAATGACATTCCACCAGCTGTAAAAAAAGAGAGACGATAGAACCAAAAAGCCCTTTGCTACTTCTGTGAGGCGCTTTTTATTTAGATAAAAATATGTAAAAAAAGTAAATGGCAAGAATAAAAATATAAATTCATAAGAGTTAAAAAGCACTCAGAAGCTCCTCATAAAATAAATGCCAATTGTAATCAGAGCTGCATACTCTTTGATGCCAAGAAATTGAAACATATGTCGTTTTGGAAAATTTTTTTGACCTATTTAATACTAATTTTGCAGCATTAAATAAATCTTGCTTAAGCCCATAATCATAAATATTCGAATCCATGATAACTTGTGGGATTACTTCATAGTCATAAGCTTTTTTATTTTTAAAGTCGTATGGATTATATATGCTGGCAATTCCACTCCTAAAACCCATTCTATCGTTCCAGCCCAAAGTAGAATCAAATAAAAACAATCTATTATGTATATATGGAGTAGTAGCTTCGCTGTAATTAAGCCAATGTTGTCTTGTTTTTACTATTTTAATTCCCAAAATTCTTTCTAATTCATCCTTTTCATACTGCAACTGATTACAATTTATAGCACTATTATAACTACCATGCAAGCCTATTTGAAAACCACATTTATATAAATCTATTAATTTCTTTTGAAGTTTTACATTATTTTTTATATCATATGATGGATCAATTAACCACGACCTAAAACCTCTTGATTTGCCTTTTACATACACGTAGAATGTTGACGTCCTATTATATTTTTTTTCTATATTTACCCAATCATCAAAACACCAATATGATGTATTTGAAAAAGCAAATTTAAATAATTCAAGTATTTTTTTTAAACAATAGATGGGCCTTGTCATCAACCTAAAAACATTTACAGAATTAAAAATCGTTTGTTTTATCCTTAGCTGAATTGTTTTTTCAATATAGTCTACATCGTGCGATAAATCAATAATATCTTTTTGCCTTTTGCCAAAAACCAAATTTTTAAAATTTATATGTAAAAAATATTCCAATTCATTAAACAAAATATTTACAATAGGGATATCAAAACTATCTTTATCTTGCCTAGGATGTCTCAAACTATAGCTACCAATATTCTTACCACTCATTTCACTAGCATATTCCTCATACCTAGATAAAAAAACAAATGCGTTCCAGAATATATCATAAGCCAAATCAAAACCTCTTTGATTTGTATCGGTATTATTTAAAATAAATAGATCATCTTTTATATACTTTATGTATGTGATATCGGAAAAATTGTGTTGAGAGTTAAAAATATTTAAATGACCACTGTTACTGCAATTGGTATAAAATACAATATTTTTAAACTTTTCCTTTTCGCCAATGCCTATAACTTCTATATCGAATTCTAATAAATTTATTTTTTTAAATTGACTTACTATATATTTCAGCCAACTTACATCATCTAAATCAGTTTTTATACTAAGCATTGTCTATAAACTGCCTCTGCCACATTTCTATGTTTAAGCAACCCCATAAATC
>NZ_CABPVL010000019.1:0-2561 GCF_902460895.1 Campylobacter concisus
ATATAAATGAAATAGCTGCAACATTCCAAGATGGGGTTTATGATATTCCCAATAAACATGATGTTGAAAAACTAAAATTAAAAGAAAAAAACGAGGTAGTGCATATGGTTTTTTCTATGAAAGGTGAAAATAATATCCCTGTCGAGGAAATTAAAAATGCTGCAATAAAAACCATTAAAGAAAGATTTTTAAATAATCATTTTATATTAGCAGTCCATCATGACACAGATAATCCTCATTGCCATTTGGATTTAAAAAGTGTTGATTGTAATGGAAAAAGAATTAAAATTTCTCCAGCTGATTTGGATATGATGCGTGATGAGTTTGCAAAGAATTTAACCGATTTGGGATATAAAGCAACAAATTTTTCTTATAAAAATAAGAAATTTTCTAAGAATAAATTTCCAGACGTTTGGGATGGACATAAGCCGCATCATTACAAGATAACTGGATATGGTGAAGCAAAATATAATTTTTCACTAGATGAGCATACCGAAGAGTCGTATTATGTTAAATTTGAGACAAGTAAAGGGAAAGAAACTATTCTTTGGGGCAAGCATTTAAGGCAGTTAATGAAAGATTATAATATTACAAATGGAGATTATGCTAGGTTTGCAGTAACTGCTCAGGAACCGATTGTAAAGAAAATTTATGATAAAAAAACTAAACAATGGTGCGAAAAAACTCTTTATAGGAATGTGTGGGATTGTTCTGTAGAAGGAAAGAGAGAAGTTGAATTGACTCCCCTCAGTGAAGCTGAAAAGAAAAAGACTGAATATAAAATTCTTTCCAGAAGTGACACAAAAGTTGTTGCTCCATCCTCGCAAACAAAAGATGTTAATCCAAAACAAAATAAAACTGACTCAAGCAAAGCTCAAATTTTACAAGCTAAACAAAAGGTTGTGGAAAATACAACAAATATTGATAGCAAAAAAGCTAATAGTCTTAATAAAAAAGATTTTAACAGATAGACACATCTGCTTGTTATCTTTGGGGATTGTTTTAATTATCTCTATTTCTTTACGGTATAGCCATAACCTACATGTAGTCATGCTAAAATTTTCAATTTTAGATACCCAGACAAGCTCATAAACTGAGCTTTCGCTTCATTTTCTAGTCTTTCTTTTTCGCTTGGCATAAGATATATTGCAACCGATACCGGTTTTTCACCCACTTTTTTGGGACGTCCAGCATTGCTTTTTTTCTTTTCATTACTATCTGCAGCACCAGAGTTTATAAATTCTTCCACATTGCTACTTGCTGCAATGTTGGCATTGTTTACAAATGCAAATCCATTTTTCTTATCCAATATTCCCATTATCTTTCCTTTTCTTTTGTATTCTTGGTTTCTTTTATTTTTATGACTCCACTTTCTACTTTTTTGACATATGCTATACCAAGTCTAGACAGAACGGCTTTTGAACTATCATTTTGCTGTTTTTGAGATTGTGTTGCATCTCTTTGTATTACTGGCTCTAGTAGAGTATTGATACGCCTTAATACATCTTGAGTATAAGTATCAGTTATGTGAATTTTGTCTTGTGATATAAGTTTATGTTGCAAACTTTCATCTTTTAAAAGTAAATTTAGTTCATCCTCGCCACAGTAAAAGATCTTTTCTCGTATTCCAAAAAGATTTTCTTTGCTAAATTTGTCAGGATAAGTTTGTAGTAGATACCCTAGATCATAAAAATCTCGAATTTTATCTCTGCCACTAAAAGCAACTCCTTTCATTTTTATAAGCTCATCCACACAATAGACGTTAACACCATTTATATTTTCAAAATTTAAAGTCTTGGATCTCAGTAGGTCTTTGTTTCTGCTACTAACTTCTATTTTTAGTGGATAGCTGCCGTAATGAGAGGTTGCACCATAATCTATCATTGCTCTAAAAACAGTGTCGGTATCTTTTTTAATATTTATATTCCAATTACTAAAATCTTTATGGCGCTTTAGCTTGTTTATAAAATTCATATTGTTGGTTGTGCAATCCAAATCAATGTCTTCTGAATATCTATTTAGCCCATAATATAAACTAAGTGCCGTTCCACCTTTTAAAACAAAGGTATCCCCAAGATATGGCAAAATTTCTTTTATAAGTTTAACTCTATCTTTTTGATATTGCTCTAGCATCTTTTATCCTTAAAATATAGCTTTGTTAATTCAAATTTCATAAAATCATCAACTTTTTTGTTTTTATTTATAAGCTTTAAATAGTTGAAAAGTTCGCTTTCCTCGTTATCATCCAAGTAATCTTGCACGCAGTTCTTGAGACCAGCTGTTTCGCCTTTATAGACTAAATCAGCTATCGCTCTTGCATAATTTGCTACATACTCTTCTTTATCAAGCATCTTTACATATCGCCTTTGTATCCCCAAAGAACCTAAAATTTCATTATTCTCGTAAGTTTTTATATTGTTTTTATTGGCAAAATAAAGCAGTGGATGCCAGTCGGCGATTGAACCATCAAGCCTAGGTATATTTAAAGCTTCCCAGCCAGATATGTATGCCATTATTTTTTTCTTCCTTTGATTTTAGCCTTTTAATTCAATATATTATAT
>NZ_CABPVL010000020.1:0-2442 GCF_902460895.1 Campylobacter concisus
GCTAAAAACCCTTGCACAAAGGTGGCATACGTGCCAAGAGCGGCTCTTAGTCTAAAAAGCATGAATGACCACTATGCTGTTATGCAAGATCTAGTGCCAGCGTGCCTAAGCAACACTAGCTCACCGCTAAGGTGCATAAAAAAAGAAAATAGGATAAAGCTAGCTCATAGCATAGGTAGCCCTGCATCTGAAAATAATAATGCAGCGGTGCTAAATCCAAATTTAAACAAGCCAGTGATCAGACTTCATGTGAAGGCCTTTGCTTCTCAGAGTGATAACCTTTTAGTGGCTACGTACTATCTATTTGATAAAAAATTTGAAGATAAAAATGGTTTTAAAAAGATCAAGCTCAACTTAGATGAGGGAAGAGACGTAGAGGATAAGAATTTAAAGGCTCTTTTAGCGGATAATTATGACGATAAGCGCTATGATATCAAAGAATTTAAACTAAGATATGGAGCGGATAAGCTAAATTTGGTATTTGTCGCTCCAAAGAATTTTAGCGCACTTGATAAAGAGAACTATAAAAAAGCAAATAGTCCTGAAAGTGGTGTGGGATTTTATGCTAGTTTAGACGAGTTTAACAGCTCTAGCACAGATAAAAACAAGCAAACTTATACGAATGTATTTTTAACTCCAACTGGCGCTAAAAGTATAGAGCTTGAGATAGCTAAAGGGCTAGATAGTGGATATGAAAACGACATAAACACAACTAGCTTTGTAATGCTTGTTAGTTGATAAATTTAAAGAGAAGGATCGTTCTTGAGATTAGATAATACGAAAATTATTAGAAGCATAGAGGAATTGCTTTTCGAATTTGGTGTTAATGGTGAGACATACAAAAATATAACATTTTATTGTCGTGACTTAAATCATTTTTATAATACAAATATACTAAACGGAGATGCCTTATATAATAAGATATTTACCAAGTTATATGATCAAAAAAAAGCGGGCAAAAACGTTAGCATAAAGACCTATAAGTACTTTGATAAGTTTAGTTTATTTAAAAATGAGCGTGGTTTTGAAAGAACTGATGAAATAAAAGTCGCAAACAGTAGTATAAATTTAGAGGTGCTTAGTCAAGAAAAGGATATTATAGAAGAATTTACTAAAGAGCTAGCAAACCTGGCAAATTCATTTAGAGATAAAGATGATAAGGTTAAAAATTTCGAAGAAGCATCTAGTGAGCTAGTGAGCAACTATAAAAAATTAGATCAACAAATTAACTCATTGTTAGATAAGCTACAAAACGCACTAATAGAAAAAGTCACCATAATACTAAACCATGAAAATTTCGATAAGGAAAAAGAGAGCATAGAGGCAATCAAGAGCGGCTTTACAGAGATCAAAGAAAATCTTAAAAAAGCTTCAAATGATGGCAAGCTTTATATGGCAAAAGAGATATTTAAATTTCTTTTTAGTCTTGTCGATATAACTGATTTGAAGTCCACCTTTAAACCACTAAAGCTGCTGCTTGCCGTGCCAGATGCTCTTTCTGCTATAAAAAATGTAAGTGAATTTCTTCAAAAGAGAGGATTTTATACTTTTTCTGGTCCAGTTATGAGTTTGCTAGCTACTAAGTTTGGCTTTACTCTAGGGCTATTAAATACAGTGTCGTTTAATAATATCTTAGTTTTTACAAATGACGATCAAAAGAGTGGAGCATTTATAGACTTTTCAGGGTTTGATATAACAGCAACTAAGACAAAAAGTAACTACGATGAGTACATTGGAATTTGTTCTGATTTTTCATTAGAAGGTGATGAAAAAAGTCTATTTGATGCAAGGATAAGCAAATATGAAAATATAGACAAAAAGAATAATATATCAATATGCAAAAACGATAAGGATAATACCGAAGAGAGCTTACTTAAAAGGATAGAAGAGTGCGTGATCGCAAATAGAGCAAATTTTGTCTATATGCAATATCCATTTTTTAACTCTTTAAAATTTGCAAATCTTTTAAGAGACAAATCCTTAACCACAAAAGACAACACTCATAATACAAATAATAGTAGCGGTATCTCTAAAAACTATCTTGTCATCTCAAATGCCCCAATAAGAGAAAATGCAAAGTTAAATGAGCATCTTTTGCAAAACGTATTAAACTATAAGATAGTAGATAGTCTAAATAGAGCGGATGATAAGAAGGTGACCGATCCTAAACAACTAAAAGGTATAAAAGACTATAGTCAGTACTCTATACAAATAGACGCCAAAAACGATGAAGATCTATATCTGTTAAGCTTAAGTCCATTTACAAGGGTTAGCAAAGAGAAGATAAAGAAATTTGAAAACAAAATTTCAAAAAATTCCATATTTAACACGTCGATGGGTAAAGAAATTTTTGGAAACACAGATAGATTCTTTGAATTTACACAAGCTACCGACTATTTAAGTCATATAGATAAGCACTTTAAAAATGCTAAAGATATGGAA
>NZ_CABPVL010000021.1:0-2287 GCF_902460895.1 Campylobacter concisus
TTATTATTTTTATCGAAGGAGTATCTATTATGATAGATCCTGCCCCATCAATAAATCCTTTTGGTATACCAAAAGGAGATACTATCCCTTATGGTTTAAATATACCAGCAGGATTGCTCATGATATTACTTGGTATTTTTTTTATATACAGGGAAATAAAAAGAGATTAACAGGATAAGTAGAGGTATTTTTGTTAACCCACCTGCAGAACTATACTCTCAACTTAAAGATAGATCAAAAGATGTGGATAAAGATAGAATTCTTATAAAGGCCGGAGTTGGTGGACTTATAGGTTATGGAGCGAGTCACATGGGAAAAATAGGAGAAAAAATACCAAGAGGTAGGGACGGTAATTACAAGACCATACTGGAGAATACAGCAGGAGCAGCCATGGGTCTTATGCAGGCCGAAGTAGATAATAGGCAGTAAAACAATGAAGAAATTCTTTAAAAAACTATTTTTTACACTTGTTGTCGCTATAATATTCGGTCTTGTTCTAAATGGCTTTTTACATGTATTAAAATACTTTTTCGGAGAGATTTATTATATAGATGCGATATATGCTATGTGTATATGCGTATCTTTATTTTTTATAGCAAAAAACGGTATCAAAAAAAGTGATCTCACTAGCGATAACATTAAACACATGGAGATAAAGTACGGTAGCGTAGCTTTATTCTACGCAGTTATCGAGTCTATCTTATGGATATTATTAATATACTTAAGAAAATAAATTTACAAGGCAAATTTGGTACATATATGGTAATAGGTGCTGGTAATTTACTATCAGCAATAGGTAGAGGCGCCTTTGTTAACTCATCTACAGAACTATATTCTCAGCTTAAAGATAGATCAAAAGATGTAGACGCAGAGAGAGTGGTCGGAAAAGGTTTTGCTGGTGGATTTTATGGACTGTTTGGTAGCATTGCGGGAGTAGGCGGTAAAACCATAAAAGTTGGCAATGGAGATTTGCAGACTGAGGCAGAAGCTGGGGCAAGTATATTTACCGGAATAGTACAGGCAGTAGCCGATAGTATGAATAGTAAAGATAATAAAAATAACAAAGACGATAAAAAATGAAAAACGGTTTTCTTAAATTTTTAGTAATAATTGCTGTTGTGGCATTTTTACTTATTTGCTTAAGAATATTAGTTTACTTCTTTGGAGAACACTATATTGATGCTATGGCTGTGTTGCTAATATTTGCCAATGTATGTTTTATGATAAAAAATGGTATAAAAAAGAGCGATTTTAAAAAAGAATATATACAAAAAATGGAAATAAAAAGAGGCGGTATTGCTTTAATTCACTCTTTTTTAGTTTTTGTATTTTGGCTTCTTTACAATGCCACAATGAGATAAACATAAAAGTTGGTATAGTATCTTGTTGCAGGAACGGGTCAAGTAGTAGCCGATAGTATAAAAAGCAAAAATGACAAAAGACAAAAATGAAGAAATTCTTTAAAAAACTATTTTTTACACTTGTTGTCGCTATAATATTCGGTCTTGTTCTAAATGGCTTTTTGCATATATTAAAATACTTTTTCGGAGAAATTTATTATATAGATGCACTAGGTTTTATCTTGGTATGTTTTTATGGATTTTTTGCAATAAAAAATGATATTAAAAAAAGCGACCTTACCAAGAAGAACCTAGAAAATATAGAGATAAAGTATGGAAGTGTGGCGTTATTTTACACGATCGTAATTCTTCTAATTTGGCTAATGCTAATTTGTATAAGATATTTCTAAAAAAGAATTTTAAAACAATGGACGTCACAATAGGTGGCGTCTCTTTAGTACAATCCATATTTGTATTTATAATGTGGGTTGGTTACAATGCAACAAGGGGATAAACAAAAAAAGTTGGCGTATAGCATCAGCTGCAGCCCTTGCAAGCTCAGGCACATATGGCTTTAGCGTAGGCGTAAGGGCTGATCTTGCCACCACTAAGCAAGAGAGCTCTTTAAAACAAACTAGCTCAAATAAATCTAGCCTAAATGCTAAACGTATAAATATAAACTCGACTAAAGATATATCTATCACTGGCTCAGACCTAGCATCCAAAGAGGATATGAGCCTAAATTCAAACAACCTAAATATAAACTCTAGCGAAGATAGTTTAAAATATAAATCACATACCAAATCACTCACAACAGGATTTGGTTTTACATTTTATGGGGCAAATTCTAGCTCACTAGAGCTTGGAACAAATAGCTTAAAACAAAGCGAACAAAGCCTAACAAACAACAACTCTCATCTTTACTCAGCTAAAGATATGAATATAAA
>NZ_CABPVL010000022.1:0-2186 GCF_902460895.1 Campylobacter concisus
GAGAAGATATTTGAAAAAGCTGGAATTTATATGTTTTCAAATATAAAATATTTTGCAATACTTAACTTTAAAAAAGGTGGTGTTTTAAAGGTTTTTGATAAAAATAATAGTGTATGCATTGAGGATGGTGGATTGTTTGGTGCTTTAAAAAATGGTAAGAAAATTTCATCTCAAAAATTTGATGATAAAATCAATTTTACCAATAGTGAAATAGTTGCTTCTTTTTATTGTACGAATGAGTCTCTGCCAACTCCCCTAAGTTTTGTTGTTTTAAGGATATTTTCTATGTCTATTTTTAAGTCCGTTTTTCTTGGTGATTTATTTAAAAAATTTATTGTTAGATTGTTAATGACTGGTAAAAATAAAATAGATGGATGCGTGAAACGAAAATTTGTTTTTTTAAAAGATAAAATCATTGTAAAAGAAAAGATTCAAAGACCTAAGAATTGTATAGAGATCGGACATGTTGGAAAATCAAAGGTTATTCATATGGCTTCAAGTGGTTATCTTTTACCAAAAGATGCAATTATTAAAGACAACAGTATAGTTGAGTTTAAAAATGTTTAAACTTATACCTAGATTGAAACCAAATTATACATTTTGTGATTGGATTGCTGCTTTAAATATCTTTCAAAAAACCCCAATAGAAACCTACGAAAAAGAGTTTGCAAAGAAATTTGAAAATAAATACGGAGTAATGTTTCAGCACGGAAGAACTGGATTGTATGCACTTTTAAATATATGGCAACTTAAAAATTATGAAATTATATGTCCTGCATATACGTGTGTAGTTGTTCCAAATGCTATTGTGCTAAGTGGTAATATACCAGTTTTTGTGGATAGCGATAAAGATAGTTTTAATATGGATATTTCTTTATTAAAAAAAGCCATTAATAAAAAAACTAGAGCAATAATAGTGACACATTTATTTGGTTATCCTATGGATGTTGAAGCAATTCAAAATATTGTCAAAGAAGCAGAGCTTTTGTATGGCAATAAAATATATGTGATACAAGATGTTGCACATAGCTACGGTGCAAAATGGAATGGATTGCTGGTTACCAAATTCGGAGATGCATCCATATTCGGTTCAAATATAAGTAAAATTATAAATTCTATATTTGGAGGCATGGTACTCACAAATTCTCAAGACACATTTGATAAGTTGGTAACGTGGAAAGTAGAAAATTTGAGAAGTGGTGGTTTATTGAAGTCTTTTAAGAGATTTATATATTTTATAGCCGTAAATATTGCTTTCAATAGTTATGTGTATTTTTTTGTTAATTGTCTTGAAAGAAGAAAAATGCTTGATAGATTTGTTAAATACTTTGAAGAAGACAAAATATATTTTCCGAATGATTGGAATATTAGACCATCTAGATTGGAGGCAAGGATAGGGCTTAGTCAGTTGAGGAAATATGATTTTATAGTGAATAATAGAATTAAAAATGCTAGGAAGTGGATAAAAAATGTTGGTGGATTGAAGTGCGAATTTAAAAATGATATAGAGGGTGCTACATATAGTCATTGTGTTGCACTGGTTGATGATAGGGCATACTGGTTGGAAAAGTATAGAAAAATGGGTATCCAATTAGGTATTCTTATAGAATACTCTATACCATACTTAAAAGCTTACGCACCGTTTAAGCAAGGAGAGTATCCTGTTAGTTTAGAATATAGTAAAAAAAGCATAAATTTCCCAAATTGGGTATAAAGAAGGATTTTATTTTGAAAGAAAATATAATTATATTGTCTGGTAATGGAAGCGCTGCTATAGCGGCTAATAATATCTATATGCAGAGACTTTCTGAAAAGTATAATGTGTTAATCTTAGAAGAACATTTTACTTTGTTAAAAATTTTAATTTTTCTTAAAAAAATGTTATTTAGAAAAGGTGTTTTGCATACTTTGGATTTTATTTTATTAAGAATTTTAAAAAAAATATTTGTATGTGAAAAAAAGATAAAGAAGAATTATATGCCACATATAATTACCAAGGATATCAACAGCAGTTGTATTAGAAAAATACTCAAAGAGTGTAATTATAAATTTGTTATTTCTAATGCCTGTTCTAGTATCAGTAGTGAAACTATATGTACATCTAAGACAAAAATTATAAATTTACACAATGGAATAAATCCTAGATATAGAGGAATAGGCAATTTCTGGGCAATATATGAAAATAA
>NZ_CABPVL010000023.1:0-1996 GCF_902460895.1 Campylobacter concisus
AAGATATATAGAAGAGATCAAAATTTTATTCCCAAATTCATTTATAATAGAAAATAAGCTTGTAAAAAATGCCAAAAGACCTATGGGTGTATTAAGAGTAGCTGATAAGAATAAAGACATAATCATCGTTTTAGAGTATCTTTTAAAAAATAGCGACAATCTAGGCTGGCTAATCACCTTACTAAACGAAAACGACCCTAGCTTATTGAATGATTTAGATAAATATGAAAAAGAGGTATCTAGGCAGCTACAAGAAGACTCTGATATATTTTTATTTAAGACAAATCCTTTAGAAAATTTACAAGATGAGCCTAGTAAAAGGTATTTGAGCGAGCTTCGTAATGCAGTTGCAAACAGAGAATACCGAGACATTAAGTATAAATATATCGGTGAAGTCGAGAATTTAACCGATGCAAAATGCCTAAAAATAGTCTTTACTGATGGAAATTGGTATTTGGCTATAGAGGATGCTAACGAAAATTTTAGGCTTTTAAGAGTGGCTTTTATAGTATCTTTAACCAAAAGTTCAAAAAACTATCAAAAAAAGATTTTGTCAAAGTACAAAACGTATTTTAATAAAATACAAAATGCCATGAGCTTGCCATCAAATATGCCACAAAGAGCCCTACTTAAAGCCTCTCCTAAGGTAGCTATATATTTTCGTAAAGGCATGAAGAGCTTTTTCCCATCTCAAAGATTTGAAAAGACTTTAGAGGATGGCAGTGTTACGTTTAGTATAGATTTTACTCAGGATATAGAAATTTTGCCTTTTATAAAGAGATGGCTCCCAGATATTGAGATATTAGAGCCAAAAAGCCTAAGGGATAAATTTAAAGAGGATCTAAAAATTGCTCTTGATTTATTAGATAAATAATAAAGTGTAAATAATACAAAAGAATAAACTATGTTTGCAGGCATTCTGATGTTTAAGCACTAACAGCATCTTCAATTAAGTATTGTGTAATAATTTTTCTTTGATGCAGCGAGTTTCTTTGCCTATCTTCTCATAATGTAAATTGTATTTACTAATAATAAAATCATAGCAGAGATCATAAGAACGGTGCGTATTATTGAGCGTGTAATAAATTAATAATATTATAATTTCAAAGACAATAAAATAAGCAAAATAAAATTTCTAAAAGAATATAGGATGAAATTTATAGGCATTATACTTCTACTATTAACAAGCATATTTTTAATAGCTTGCTCTGCAAATCAAGCAAGTAATAAGATAAGTAACTCTGAGCTAGAGAATTTGGCTAGTAAATATGGCGGAGTTTATGTATTTAATCAAAAATTTGTTGATGAGATAGATAGAAGAGAAGCTGAGAGAAAAGAACTAAGAAAGAATATAAAGGGAAAAGATTTAGGTGGCGGACTATATGCTGTTAATACGAAAGTTATTGATGAGAAATTGCCCCAAATTCTCTCAAACGGTAAAAAATACTATACACGTTGGATAGATTATAAAAAAGCGATGAAAAGAGATGCAAAAATTCCAAAGAACTTTATAGATATGATCATAAATTTTATAGGTTTGGAAAATTTCAATAAACAAAAACCTTATTTGGATTTAGGAAAATTATATGTAGATGATAATGGAGAAGTGGTACCTATAAGCATAGATGTTTACTATGAAATTTATAATACTAAATATGGGCTATTTGGCGATGAAGGAATGGGTGTTAGCTTTAGTAAAAAAAGCGTAGTCCCTTTAAGTGGTGGTAATAAATTTATACTAACTAATGGCAAATTTGAAAGAGTAAGTAAGGATAAGTAATGCAACCTAAAAAATCAAGTAAAGAGCTGATAAATTGTTTTAAAGACTACATTGATATTGCCGATGCAAGTTATGCAATGCTTCATAACATTTTTGAGAATAAAAGAAATAAACTAAACAATAGCTTCAATCAATAAAAAATTTAACAATCTACAAATAAAACATAATAAATTAATAATATTATAATTTCAAAGACAATAAAATAAGCAAAATAAA
>NZ_CABPVL010000024.1:0-1560 GCF_902460895.1 Campylobacter concisus
GTATTTTGTTGAATTGCTTTTACAAAAATATTTAAATTTATACCAATGCGTTTAACCAAATAATTCATTTTTGCAAATTCATTTATTGTATCGTTACTTAAAATTTTATCATCGTAAAGGTGGCTCAAAACCAAAAATTTTGAAAACTTATTTACACTAGAAAAACCATTATCCTTTGCAAGTTGTTTTAATTTTTTAAATTCAACATCGGTAAAAAAATTTTTAACCTCTTTGATATTTTCTCTAGTAAGCTCAGACCTTTTTATTTTTAAAAGTGGATAATTTTCTTTTACGGCATCAATAATTTTATTATCTCTCTCTAAAAAGAACAAAAGTAAATTGATTGCTTCATTTAATGATTTTACCCCCATTTTTTCTTTTAAGGTTTGTAAAAAATTTAAATTC
Source organism: Campylobacter concisus (assembly GCF_902460895.1). GTDB lineage: Bacteria > Campylobacterota > Campylobacteria > Campylobacterales > Campylobacteraceae > Campylobacter_A > Campylobacter_A concisus_BC. The sequence continues at coordinate 406 of NZ_CABPVL010000024.1, forward strand.
TCAACATCTAATCTAAAAGTTTTTAATTCTTTAGCCATAATTCAAAAACCCTCCATTTCCTATTTACCAAAAATTTTGCAAAGCAAAAATTACAAGAGCCTCGCAGAGTATTTGCCTTTTTCTCAAATATTTTGTATTACAAAATAGGAGAAAAAGGCTATCCTGCAATCTACTATTTTATGTAACTTTTTTTGCTTTTATTTCTTTATACATTTTAGATTATAACACAGCTTTTATCAAAAAATACCAAGAATATGTTATAATAACAAAAAATATCAGACAAATAAAATAACCAATAAAAAGAAAAAGGTTATACATGAATTTGATATTCTGTTTTTAAATATAAACGTCAAAAATTATCAAAACATAAAAAGGAGCTATACAATGTCAAAACTTACAGCAGCAGAGAGACTTCTAAAAAATGAAGAACAACTTAAGAAACTTTCAGAGCAAAGAAAGCAATTATTAAATGCTATCAAAGAAGAAAATGAGCAAAAATTTAAGGATATAGGTATAAAGATCATGAAAGCAGTTGAAATAAATGAGCAGTTTAAAATTGATTTTTTAAACCTTGTCAAAGAACATAATATAGGAATAGAGTTTTAATTTTTATCTATATATTGCTAAAAGTTTTTCGCGGATTTAAATTATTTATTTAGACCACTCGTTTTAAAATTTATAACTATTTCTTGAGCTATTTTTATTATTTTAAAAAATAATAGTTTTTTTGCGATAATGTATTTTATTTAAATTCTTTTTTAAGAACTTCAAAATGATATTTAGGGGTTATCTCTTCATCTATTTTGTTGTATCCAAGTTTTAGAAATAATTTTATAGCTTCTTGTGAATATTTTTTTTCGCATCTAGTAATGACGCCATAATTTTGAACTAGAGGATCCTCTTCACATTTTTGTATAAGTCTAGTAGCCATTCCAATATTTCTAAATTTCTCATTTACGAACAACATATTTATTTCTAAACAATTATCCATTCTATGCGCGTTTAATCCGTAATATATAAATCCAATTTTGTTGTTACCTTTTTCACATACATACAACGAACCTTGTTTTGGCAAAGAACTTATTATTTGCTTTAACAATTCCTCAGAAAATATTTTTCCAAAAAAATGTTTTTCTTCATGACCTCGTTGAATAC
>NZ_CABPVL010000025.1:0-1518 GCF_902460895.1 Campylobacter concisus
ATATAAAATACTACATAGATGATCTCGGATGTGATGCTAATGCTGGTATAAATTTACCAAATTTAACGATGAAAGCTAGCTTGCTAGAATTTGCTTATAGTGCAAATAAACCAAAAAGCATTGACAAACTTTTAGAAAAAGGCGCGGTACCTAATGCGTGGTTGGCTGGCTCAATAGGATTAGACTTTTTGCTTTTTTTTGAAGAAAATGGTGTTAAGTTAGAAGGGCAGTCGCCAAGTCCTGAGCTACTAGAATTTGTAAAAACTCAAAAATATAAAGAATTTAAAGAAGAGAAATTTAAGCTAATCAAAAAACTCCTAGAACATGGACAAGATCCAAAAGGCTATATCCTTTTACAGAAAGTATTAACGCTTGTAAATGATGAAAAAGATTTAGATAGGTTACTAGAGCAATATAAAAAGGATAGTAAATGAGTATATTGATTTCATTTATTATACCACTTGCAATATATAATCTACATTACCTAGATTGTGCAAATATGTTTAATATAGTAGCCAACAAAAAAATAAGTGATGAAAATACAGCAAAATATATGAATGTTTATATAGATAAATTTGGTTGCAATGCAAATATTACCTTAAAGTCTGCAAGACTTAGATATGAACCAAATTTATTAGAAATTGCCTTTATGATGAATAAATTTAAAACTTTTAATGATCTTTTGGATAAAGGCACAAAACCAAATGGCAGATTGGCTTTTTCTATGGGATCAGAATTCTTATTCTTTTTTCGAGATAATGAAGTCGGTTTTGAAAGTAAAATTCCTAGTAAAGAGCTACTTGATTTTATAAAAACTAAAAAATATAAAGAATTTAAAAGAGAGAAATTTAAATTAATTAAAAGGCAATTACAGTATGGACAAGATCCAAAAGACTACGAATATTTAAAATATATTTTGACACTCATAAATGATGAAAAAGATTTAGAGAATTTATTAAATAATGGGAATAAAAAGGAACTAGCACAATGAGGCAATTAGCAATAATCATATTTCTCATAACATCTTTATATTCACACGAAGCAAATTGCTTAAATATGTTTGCTGTGGTATTTGACAAAAATACAACCGATGAAAATACTGCTAAAGACATAGAATATTACATAGATAAGATTGGTTGTGATGCTAACATTACTTTAGAAAATGATAAATTGCATTATGAACCAAATCTACTTGACAGTACTTATGCAATGAATAAGCCTAAAACACTTGATTTACTTTTACAAAAAGGTACCTTCCCTAGTAAGTGGCTAACAAGAGACATCGCAACAGAATTCCTAGTTTTTTTTAGAGAAAATAGCGATGGCATAAAAGACAAAAAAGCAAGCCCTAAGCTATTAGAATTTATAAAAACACCGAAATATAAAGAATTTAAAGAAGAGAAATTTAAATTAATTAAAAAACTATTAGATCATGGGCAAGATCCTTATTATTATGGTTATTTGAGAGTTATATTAAAGATAGTAGGAGATGAAAAAGATTTAGATAAGCTTTTAGAA
>NZ_CABPVL010000026.1:0-3296 GCF_902460895.1 Campylobacter concisus
ATATAGATGAAATTTATACATTTAATTCCCCTGGATTATTAAGTAAAATTAAAAGAGAAGAAGACTATACCACGGAAACTATTTCAGATGCATTATTTATAGGTGATACGGCTTTAAATGAGCCACATTTGCTAGACAAAGCCAAAAATATCATCAACATTAAACAAAAGCTTTACACAAATATATCACTTGGATACAAAGACCACACCTACCTACCAGTACCTTTAAATGTTAATAACATATACCACATGAAAACAGACAATGATAGCTTAGCCTTTAACAATAAACTCTATGAAAACGCCATACAAGACCTTGGAGTTGATATAAATGGCAATGAGGTGCTTATAAATATAGGCAACGTAGATGCGATACTAAATACAAATGTGAGTGTAAGCTCGCACTTTCTTACCTACACGGCTACTACACTATACTTTTTCTCATATCTTTTAGAGCAAAAAGATAATGACGAAAAGACAAAAAATGTGAGCTTAAAGGGCACGCTTTTATATCTAAATGAATTTATGGAGCAAAACTATAAGCTTATATTTGATCTAGATACAAATTTATCTATGCAATACAATAGCGTAAATTTCAACATGGACAATAAAGCCACCATTTCGCCCATTACATATAACAAAAACAAAAACTGGCTACTACTTATACTTATAAACAACATAAAACACGACTTAGATATACGCACAGATCACTACCTAAAAGACGAGCAAGAAGCTTTGATAATAGAAGATATATTTAAGCTTAGCGAAGAGAAGCGATATACAAAGATAATAAGCAAAGATGAAGTAGAGAAATTTAAAGAGAGTGGTTGCGAAAGCATAGAAGATCAAAGGGCTATGCATAAGTGTAGGACGTATAAGGTGGTAGATGAGAGCTCTAGTGATATCACTAGCACCAAGGCACAAGCTAGCAAGCTCTACACCTATGCTTCAAATTTCACAAGATCACTTTCATCACAAGATGAGAAAGCATACTTTATGAAAAGATCAGAACAGACCTACTCTCTTTTATTTGATAAAGACACAGGCAGTGGCTCTATAAATTTATACGACGTAAAAGATAGAGGCGAGATAAAATTTGGCTTTTTATCAGCTAGCTCTAGCGTATATGTGGATAAGGATAAAGAGAGTTTAGCCATATTTACAAAAGATAAAGACATAGTGGATATTGAAAGGTTATATGACAAGATAAGAGATAAATTTGGCGTGGAAAACCCAGAAAACTACAAGGTCGATCTCTTCTTAAACGCTACACTTCTAAAAGGTGCAAACGAAGCTAAAGACTATAAATTTGGCTTTACAAATTTTAAAGATGAAAAAGAGCACGATCTCTTTGAAAACAAAGATGAGCAAAAGCCTTTTTACTACTTTAGCCCAATAGATGATGAAAGCTCTAAAGGCTCACTTGATATCACAAATAAAAACACTAGTATAAGAGTGCTTGGCTATGATATAGAGATGGGTAGCTTGGATATAAAGCTAAAAAGAGCTAACAATGATGAGGAAAAAGAGAAGCAAGCACAAGATAGAGAGGCGGTAAATCATCAAAGCATGCCTTTGGGCGCCACAGCTACAAATTTCACCGCTCACCCAGTCATAGAAGACGACATCATCACTTGCCCGCATGGTGGCCAAGTGGTGCTAAAAAGCAAAGCTGGCAGGAGTATCAAATCTCAGGATATAGCGCTTATACTAGATAGGGGTAGCATAAAAAGAGATGTTTATAAAGAGATATATCTAGCCGCATAATAAATTAATAATATTGTAAATATAATCACAATAAAATTAAAAGAAATTTTATATCTTATATAGTTTTAAATTTAAAAGGATTTATGATGAAAAAAGTCAAATTTATAGTTTTTATCTGCTTGTTTATACTGCTACCACTTGCTTATTTTAATGGCTTTATAAGAATTTCTGATCTAACTAGTGAGCAAGAGAGCATTGCTAAAAAATATGGTGGTGTTTATGTATTTGATGAGAAGCTGGAGAAGGAGATAGATAAGAGGGAGGAAGAGATAAAAGAGCTAAGAGATTGCTACTCTAGCAAAACAACTAACGAGTGTGAGCTTGTTGTTAAAAAACAGGTTACTACTGATGGATATTTTTTAAACAAAGTTTGGAACAATAATAAAGAAAAATTTAGGCAAAGATATAATACCAATAGCGATAGTGAAGCACAAGATAAATTTATAAAAGATACTGCAAGCCAACAATCAACACCTATTCAGACATTGTCTAATGGAAAGAGATATTACTCAAGAAAAGATAATATAAAAATAGATAACTACAAAATTTTAAATAACTATGAAGAAAAACTAAAAGAATTTATGGGTAAAGATTATGATAAATATGAAAATTATCTAAGTATAAATTTAGGATATTTCTATATAGACAACGACACCATTATACCTATAAGCATTGGAGTTTCTACACTTTATACAGAAGTTATATTTGGACTATATGGCGACGAAGCAAGTGGCATAAAATTTACCAAGGAAAGCACTCAAAGACTAATTGGAGATAATAAATTTTACTTCATAGACAATAAATTTCAAAAAATCAGCAATAAAGACAAGGATAAATAGATGAATACTCTAAAGAATTTAACAAATAAAGAGATGGTAGATAAACTAAGAGTTTATGCTGATATTGCTGACGTTAGTTACGCATTTTTTGAATACATAGATGAGAATGAAATTTGGAGTTTTTCAGATAAATTTTATAATGAGAAAATTTTAAAGACGCCAAATCCTAGATGGGACTATGCCGATAGTACAAATTTTTTATATGAAAAAGAAATTAAAAGCATAAAAACAGATGAGCAGGGCAATGTTACTACCGAAGTAAAAAAGATGCCTACATCCTATGCCCTTTGTGTTGAAGCTAGATTTATGCAGGATTTAAAAATATTTAAACCAAGCGAGCTTAAAAAATCAGACCCTAAACCACAAAAAATAGACAACAGTATCCACTCATTTATAGATGTCGATGAAACAACAAAAGAACAAATGCTGTTTTACACAATAGACAATCTCTCCAAACGTACCAAAAATTTCACATCAAGATTTAGACTTCTAAAACATCAAAAAAATGATAATGAAGGTTTTAGTGCTACGCTCTTTGAAGATACAAAAGACAATGATAAAAGGATATTGGTTTTTAGAGGCACTGAAATGAATTTAACCGAAGAACCAGCAGACATTTGGGCTGATATAATGCTAGCTAGTGGGCACGTACCAACTCAAGTAAATTCTTTAATAAATTTCTTTCTAGATAATG
>NZ_CABPVL010000026.1:3660-5129 GCF_902460895.1 Campylobacter concisus
AAAGACTAATTGGAGATAATAAATTTTATCTAACAGACAATAAATTTCAAAAGATAAATAAATAGGAAAAAATAAATGAACACTCTTAAAAATTTAACAAATAAAGATATGGTAAATAAGATAAAAGGCTATGCTGATATAGCTGATGTTGCTTATGCTTTTTTTGAGTATATAGATGAGAATGAAATTTGGAGTTTTTCGGATAAATTTTATAATGAGAGAATTTTAAAAAAACCTAATCCTAGATGGGATTATGCTGATGGCATAAACTGGAAGAGCGAGATTACGAAAGAAAATGAAACTGTTTTATCAAAAAACAACAAAAGAGAAATAGGACAACCTACTGCTTACGCTCTTTGTGTTGAAGCTAGGTTTATGCAGGATTTAAAAATATTCAAACCAAGCGAACTTAAAAAGCAAAATCCTAAACCAGAAAAAATAAATAACAGTATCCACTCATTTATAGATGTTGATGAAACAACAAAAGAACAAATGTTGTTTTACACAATAGACAATCTCTCCAAACGTACCAAAAATTTCACATCAAGGTTTAGACTTCTAAAACATCAAAAAAATGATAAATTTGGTTTTAGTGCCACCCTATTTGAAGATACAAAGGATAACAGCAAAAAAATATTAACCTTTAGAGGTACTGAGATCACCCCAGGAGACTTAATTGCGGATATGGAGCTAACAATTAATGAGATACCAACTCAAGTAAATTCTTTAATAAATTTCTTTCTAGATAATGTTATACCTATCTTAAAAGAGGATGAAAAGATAAATATATGTGGTCACTCTCTAGGCGGTTTTCTTACCCAAGCGTGTGCTTTTATCTTTCCAGAATATATAGATGAAATTTATACATTTAATTCCCCTGGATTATTAAGTAAAATTAAAAGAGAAGAAGACTATACCACGGAAACTATTTCAGATGCATTATTTATAGGTGATACGGCTTTAAATGAGCCACATTTGCTAGACAAAGCCAAAAATATCATCAACATTAAACAAAAGCTTTACACAAATATATCACTTGGATACAAAGACCACACCTACCTACCTGCACCTTTAAATTTTAATAACATATACCACATGAAAACAGACAACGATAGCCTAGCCTTTAACAACAAACTCTATGAAAACGCTATACAAGACCTTGGGCTTGATATAAATGGCAATGAGGTGCTAATAAATATAGGCAACGTAGATGCGATACCAAAAACAGATATAAGTATAAGCTCGCACTTTCTTACATATACGGCTACTACACTATACTTTTTCTCATATCTTTTAAAGGAAAAAGATAATGACGAAAAGACAAAAAATGTTAGCTTAAAAGGCACGTTTTTATATCTAAATGAATTTATGGAGCAAAACTATAAGCTTATATTTGATCTAGATACAAATTTATCTATGCAATACAATAGCGTAAATTTCAACATGGACAATAAAGCCACCATTTCACC
>NZ_CABPVL010000026.1:5662-7693 GCF_902460895.1 Campylobacter concisus
AAGGTGCAAACGAAGCTAAAGACTATAAATTTGGCTTTACAAATTTTAAAGATGAAAAAGAGCACGATCTCTTTGAAAACAAAGATGAGCAAAAGCCTTTTTACTACTTTAGCCCAATAGATGATGAAAGCTCTAAAGGCTCACTTGATATCACAAATAAAAACACTAGTATAAGAGTGCTTGGCTATGATATAGAGATGGGTAGCTTGGATATAAAGCTAAAAAGAGCTAACAATGATGAGGAAAAAGAGAAGCAAGCACAAGATAGAGAGGCGGTAAATCATCAAAGCATGCCTTTGGGCGCCACAGCTACAAATTTCACCGCTCACCCAGTCATAGAAGACGACATCATCACTTGCCCGCATGGTGGCCAAGTGGTGCTAAAAAGCAAAGCTGGCAGGAGTATCAAATCTCAGGATATAGCGCTTATACTAGATAGGGGTAGCATAAAAAGAGATGTTTATAAAGAGATATATCTAGCCGCATAATAAATTAATAATATTGTAAATATAATCACAATAAAATTAAAAGAAATTTTATATCTTATATAGTTTTAAATTTAAAAGGATTTATGATGAAAAAAGTCAAATTTATAGTTTTTATCTGCTTGTTTATACTGCTACCACTTGCTTATTTTAATGGCTTTATAAGAATTTCTGATCTAACTAGTGAGCAAGAGAGCATTGCTAAAAAATATGGTGGTGTTTATGTATTTGATGAGAAGCTGGAGAAGGAGATAGATAAGAGGGAGGAAGAGATAAAAGAGCTAAGAGATTGCTACTCTAGCAAAACAACTAACGAGTGTGAGCTTGTTGTTAAAAAACAGGTTACTACTGATGGATATTTTTTAAACAAAGTTTGGAACAATAATAAAGAAAAATTTAGGCAAAGATATAATACCAATAGCGATAGTGAAGCACAAGATAAATTTATAAAAGATACTGCAAGCCAACAATCAACACCTATTCAGACATTGTCTAATGGAAAGAGATATTACTCAAGAAAAGATAATATAAAAATAGATAACTACAAAATTTTAAATAACTATGAAGAAAAACTAAAAGAATTTATGGGTAAAGATTATGATAAATATGAAAATTATCTAAGTATAAATTTAGGATATTTCTATATAGACAACGACACCATTATACCTATAAGCATTGGAGTTTCTACACTTTATACAGAAGTTATATTTGGACTATATGGCGACGAAGCAAGTGGCATAAAATTTACCAAGGAAAGCACTCAAAGACTAATTGGAGATAATAAATTTTACTTCATAGACAATAAATTTCAAAAAATCAGCAATAAAGACAAGGATAAATAGATGAATACTCTAAAGAATTTAACAAATAAAGAGATGGTAGATAAACTAAGAGTTTATGCTGATATTGCTGACGTTAGTTACGCATTTTTTGAATACATAGATGAGAATGAAATTTGGAGTTTTTCAGATAAATTTTATAATGAGAAAATTTTAAAGACGCCAAATCCTAGATGGGACTATGCCGATAGTACAAATTTTTTATATGAAAAAGAAATTAAAAGCATAAAAACAGATGAGCAGGGCAATGTTACTACCGAAGTAAAAAAGATGCCTACATCCTATGCCCTTTGTGTTGAAGCTAGATTTATGCAGGATTTAAAAATATTTAAACCAAGCGAGCTTAAAAAATCAGACCCTAAACCACAAAAAATAGACAACAGTATCCACTCATTTATAGATGTCGATGAAACAACAAAAGAACAAATGCTGTTTTACACAATAGACAATCTCTCCAAACGTACCAAAAATTTCACATCAAGATTTAGACTTCTAAAACATCAAAAAAATGATAATGAAGGTTTTAGTGCTACGCTCTTTGAAGATACAAAAGACAATGATAAAAGGATATTGGTTTTTAGAGGCACTGAAATGAATTTAACCGAAGAACCAGCAGACATTTGGGCTGATATAATGCTAGCTAGTGGGCACGTACCAACTCAAGTAAATTCTTTAATAAATTTCTTTCTAGATAATGTTATACCTAT
>NZ_CABPVL010000027.1:0-1433 GCF_902460895.1 Campylobacter concisus
AGTTTAGAGAGGGAATTTACTCAGTTGCTGAGGCAAGAAGAGATGCGATAGAAATTATAAGAAAATTTGAAAGTGGTTTTGTAAGATCCAAAGATAAATATCGAATTTCAGAGCTATTTGATAGATATATTGATAAAAAAGAGAAAATAGACCAGCTAGATAAGGTTTATATAGATAAAATTAAATCTAGGATAAAAAAATACATCTTGCCTAAATTTGGTAATGTTGATATTAAAGATATAAAATTTAATGATCTAAAAACCATATTAACACCATTATTTAATCCGTATAATCCAAAGAAATCAAGACTTGAGACTATACACAGAATTATAAATACGCTAAATTCGCTATATGAAAATGCCATTAAAGATAGATATATAGATTATAACCCTTGCAAGGCTTTACACGATGAATTTCCAACTTCCAACAGCTTTAGCCTTAGAAATGGTATCGACACAAGATATCCAGCTATTACAGATGAAAATGAGTTAAAAGAGTTTTTGACTGATTTACGAAATGACAGTAAATTAGATCTACAAGTCAAAAGAGCCGTAATGCTCCAAATTTTATGTGTTAATCGTCCCATCAATACTGTAAGTGCTGAATGGAAAGATATAGATCTTAAAAAAGGAATTTGGACTATTCCACCTATCCAAATGAAAATGAGGCATGCACACCAAATTACACTCTCAAAGCAAGCTTTATCAGTTTTACTAGAACAAAAACAATATACACCATTAGAAAGTAACTTTGTATTTCCGTCTCTTACAAAAACAGGTCATATTAACAGAGACAGCATTAGTAATGCCATAAGAAATATAGGCGGCAGAGAAAAATATAATTCTAAAGCTTCTGCTCATGGTTTTAGAGCCACGTTTAAAACAATTTGCTCTTTACATCTTACGGATCTGGCACAATTGGGCATAAGCGAAAAAACAATAGAAAATGCTCTAGCGCACACAGAAAGCAATGCAGTTAAATATGCCTACGAAAGACAGACAGCAACTATTGATCAAAATAGAATTTTAATGCAATGGTATGCAGATTACCTAAACAATCTAGTTCAATTTGTTTAAAAGTTAATATCTTAAAGTCATACGATATAAAACATCAGTAAAAGGTTCGGTTTTTTAAAAATTTATATCGTTTTTTTAATGCTATTTCATCGGTTTTTTACTGGTTTTTTACTACAGCTTAAAAAACCGATAAAGCCCTTTAAATCGCCATTTACATAGCTATTTTTTTCGGTTTTTTAACTTTTTCAGCGCGTGTATGAGAAAACTTAAATCGTTTCTAAGCTCGGTAATAACGATATTTTAAAGCATTAAAAAAGTAAAAATTCATATTTTTATTTAAGGTAAAAAACCTATTTTAAGACCATTTTTTGTTTAAAAAGAGGTATTTTTATCTAAATTCTCTTAAGAATATAAAAA
>NZ_CABPVL010000028.1:0-1387 GCF_902460895.1 Campylobacter concisus
ATAATAAAGTTGTTGGTATAGATAAAGGTTTAAACGATAATCAAGTAGTTGATCTAACTTTCTGGGAAGCATTGGCTAATGGATATTTTAAAGGAGATATTGATCAAATACTTACACCACCAGTTTTTGCATTGGTTAATTTTTATAAAAATGGTATATTTCCGGATAATGTATTGATAAATGAGGTGCCTGATACAAATGAATATAAAACACAATATAACTTATCAGATCAACATGATTTTGAAAAATTGAGAGCAACTACGGATCAAACATATGATAATTTAAGTAAAGATACTAAAATAGTTTTTATGAATGGCATGGATAATACTTTAGAGGAAGCTAAAAAAAGCGTAAATTTAATAAAAGAAGATTTTGGCAAAAATGTTGGATTGATAAACAATGCTACTGGCAAATATTTAGGTATTTTAGAAGATGCTATAGAGTGGCTACCAAACTATAAAACAACGAAAGATGTTTTGAATGCATATAAGCTAAAAAATCTTTCAAACGATACAACGCTAATAACTCACAGTGCTGGCAATGAAGATATATTTAAGGCCAATTCAATAAACAAAGTATTAGGGGTAAATACGCCTTACAATCTAATAAGTGTAGGCTCACCAAAATCAGCCACTAAGCTTAAAGAAAGTACAAATGGTGTGGGGGCAAATTTCATAATACAAGTTAATCATGAAAATGATCCGGTAGCAAATGGTATTCTTAATTCAGATGCAAATTATGAATTTAAAACTTTGAATGACGTAGAAATATATCATCCTTTTAGTACGTACTATCACGAAATAAAAGAATATATTAAAAATGGGCAAAAAAGATGAATGATAGGCTAAAATACATGATCATCCTAGGGTATTTTTTAGTTATATACTCTGGGATTATCATGGTGTATCTTGGCTATTCCTATAAGATTTCTCTACTATTATTTTGTTTATTTAATTTAATGGTTTTCTTAAGAATACTTTACACTATAAATTTTAGGGATAACCCACTAAAAATTGTTACAGTTTTTCTTAGCATACTTTTGTTTGCTGTTTCTATGGTTATTTTTGTATTTTCAGAAAGACTGATAATGAATGCAATTTTATGCGGTATGGATGGGTATGGGTATTTGCGTAGACATGGCTATATAGATTGTAGTTGCGCAGATCTATTGCCAGGCGATCATCTTTTTTGGGATATTTTGTCAACTTTGTATTATCCGATATACATATTTATATTCATCAAACCTTTTGTAGGATATTTAAAAAAGAACACACAAATATCTAAAAAAATATTATAAAATCAAAATTTATATAGAAATAGTAAGAAGTTAAAAATAAAGAAAGTAAATAAAAATGAAAAATAATTTGTTAATTTTTTTAAAAGTTTG
>NZ_CABPVL010000029.1:0-1362 GCF_902460895.1 Campylobacter concisus
CAATCCGAATTCAAAGGCACTAATAGTTATCTCTAAAGCTTCACCAAATCCTTTTCTAGCTAAAAAAGTAGAAGCACTACGTGAATATATTAGCGAAATTGACAAGTTCGTTAAAGAAGCCTTCGAAATCAAGCTTTGCGTTTTCGTTATCTTTGCAATATTCGCTCACACCCATTCCTGCTGAAAAGGCATTTCTATATGCCTCGCGTTCATAGATTATGCTATTTGCTAGAAAAATATCTTCTAACTTCTTTTCGCTAATATATTCACGTAGTGCTTCTACTTTTTTAGCTAGAAAAGGATTTGGTGAAGCTTTAGAGATAACTATTAGTGCCTTTGAATTCGGATTGTAAATTTTCGCTTGATTAAAAACTAGTATCATTTTGTTCAAAACGGCAATATCAAGATCGCTCGGAATAACTGGGATAATAGCAATATTGCAAACAGCTAACGCTTGTCTCATTTCTTGGCTATCACGTCCACCAGTATCAATTACTACACTATCATACTTTTGCTTTAAGCTTTGTATCTCTTTTAGCATCGATGATCCAAGTTTTGAAACAGCATTAAATAGTAGTGGTAAATTTGCATCAGCTCTAATATCAGTAAAAACATCTATACTTCTTTGAGGATCAGCGTCTACTAAAAGAGTGTCATCTTTCATAAGACCTAATTTTATGGCTAAATTTATAGCAATATTTGTTTTTCCGCTACCACCTTTTTCATTGCAGACTGCTATTACCATTTTTTATCCTTTAGACTATGCTTATTGTTTTTTAGTTCCGTATTTCTCGACTAATTTTTCCCATTTACTTGGCTCATTTCCCCATTTTTGAGTCAACCTTGATTTTCTGTCATATGCAGTTTGGCAGTTTTTCATTTGTGTTGTATTTAAATTTGCATTTTTGTTTAACTCGCACCACTGAACCAATTCTACTAGCAATTGTTCATTATCCCTTAAATATTCAAATGTATATTCTTTATCGCCATACTTAGATCCTTCGCCACAACCAATAAGCATGATTGTTGCTGCTGCACCAAGTGCAATTTTGCCTAGTAATCTCATCTTTTTTCCTTTGTATTAAATTATTTTTTACTATATTAAATTATTTTAAAATTTAATATATTAATAGTCACCATCTGTGACAAACTCATATTCTATTTGCCATTTTCCACCACCAAAGTGTAGATCGTTTTTAACTAATGGACAAGGTAAAAATGCTCCATCTCCTTGTGTTACCATTTCACTAAAACGAGGTAGTTTTTTTTCATCAAAACCATTCTCTAAAGCTTGATTTGAAAACATTAATCCCTCTCTTATTCTTTTTAAGAAATATTTATATCCCAACATATTGTTAAAGC
>NZ_CABPVL010000030.1:0-1264 GCF_902460895.1 Campylobacter concisus
CTAAAATAATATTTAAAAGAGCGCTAATAGAATAGATATATGTGCTTATATATGTTTTTTTTGCTTTAAAGATTCCTATAAAACTCAACAGATAAAAACCATAGAATATATTTCCCCAGCATAGAATTCCTATTAACTTCCAACTATGAAAATATCTATCATCGGCTAAAATTTTTACCAGATAAGGAGATATAATAGTTAATAATACGGCAGATAGTGAACCTACTGCCACATAGCACAATGAAATATTTTTGAAAAAAGCTTGACTATCATCTTTATGTAACATATCCATAGCTATAGGCCACCAAGCTTTTCTAAAAGTTTCAATAACAATTGTAATAATGAGTGCTATTTTAGCTCCAATGGCGTATATTCCAACCTCATAATTACCTAAAATATTTGATACAAACCATCTATCACTTGCACTCATAATCCAGATCATAAGACCAGATGGAAGCAACGGAAGTCCGAATTTAATAAACTTTTTAAATAACTCTAAATCTAACTTTCCCCAATATGTATAACTTCTAGAAGTATGCCACCCTATAACCATCACAAACAAAGAACTACAACAAACGCCTAACAAGTAACCCCTTATACCACCGTCATAAAAATATACAAAAAATAATATAAAAGCAACTCCAAAAACTGTTTGAAGAAACGAAAGTGCTATATATCTCCAAGGCTTATAAATAAGTCTAAAAACTTCTAAGCTTTGTGAAACCAATGTGCCAAAAAAAGTAGATATAGCTACAATCCACAAATAATAACTTGGTAAACTCACTTGAAAGGTAAATTTTATAATGAAATATGAAAAAACAATACTTAAAAAAACAACAACTATGCCAACGATGATGCGAAGCTGAAAAATAGATGCTGCTATGTCAGTAATACTTCTACCACCATTATTTTTAGCCTCCATAAAATAAAAACTTTGTGCACTATCAAGCCCCATAGTCATAAAAATAGAAAGCATGCCGGCTATTGTATTAAACATCTCCAAAATACCAAATTCTTCTGGCGTAAACAATCTTGTATATATTGGCAGTGTAAAAAAGGCTATTGCCTTTATAACGATGGACCCTAAGCCATATATAAAGGAGTCTGACAATAGTTTCTTGTACATTTATTGTACCAAATATGGAATTATCTTAGGCATTAACCACCGTAAAAAACTCTTTGGAAATTTTGAATAAATTTGCCTAGACACTTTATAGCTACTATTTAAATCTATCTGATTTGGTTTAAATAAAGTATAGTATTC
>NZ_CABPVL010000031.1:0-933 GCF_902460895.1 Campylobacter concisus
AACCAACCATCACATTTGTTGAAGATGTAAATCCAAAAGATAGCAAGCTAAATAAAGCTGAAAATAGCAAAGATGGCGATAGCACTAGCACAAAAGCTCAAATTTCTGTCCCAGGTGATGCTGAAGAAAATGATGTGATCCACTACACTGTAAATGGTGAGGAAAAAACACATACTATTACTTACAATGACAGAGTAACTGGATATGTAGAGATCAAAGTACCAGTAGTTGATGGCAAAGCTTCAAGCGTAACAGCTAAGATCGTTGATCAAGCTGGCAATGCTAGTAAAGAAGTATCTGGTAGTATAGATGTGGATCTAACAATAGGCAATCCAAAAGTTAGATTTGTAGAAGATACAAACAATGACGGTGTTTTAAGCGTTGCTGAAGTGGCTGCTATAAAAGACGGCAAAGCTCACTGGGTTATCGACATCCCAACAGATGGTAGCGTAAAAGCTGGCGACGTGATCCAGTCAATCGACGGCAAAGGTAATTGGGTTAAATTTGTTGAGATCACTGATGAGATGATCAAAGATGGTAGATTTGAAGCTACATTTAACGTAGGTATCAACAAACTAAAAGATGGAAAATATGAGACTCCAGAGTATAGATTTGCTGATGATGCTGGCAATGTTAGCGACTCATCAAAAGCTAGCCTTTCACTTGACAGCGAATTTAGCAGAAAACCAAGCAACCCAGAAATTAAATTCCCAGAAGATACAAACAAAGATGGCAAAATTTCTGATGATGAAAACAAAGCTAATGACAAAGATGCTAGTAAAACAACAGTAGAAGTTACTATACCAAAAGATGGTTCAGTAAAACCAGGTGATAAAGTAGTTGTTACTGATGACAATGGTAAAAAGACTGAAAAACCAATCAACCAAGATGATATCGATAAAGGTAAGATTGATATCCCAGTTGATCTAAACC
>NZ_CABPVL010000031.1:1760-3007 GCF_902460895.1 Campylobacter concisus
AACCATCACATTTGTTGAAGATGTAAATCCAAAAGATAGCAAGCTAAATAAAGCTGAAAATAGCAAAGATGGCGATAGCACTAGCACAAAAGCTCAAATTTCTGTCCCAGGTGATGCTGAAGAAAATGATGTGATCCACTACACTGTAAATGGTGAGGAAAAAACACATACTATTACTTACAATGACAGAGTAACTGGATATGTAGAGATCAAAGTACCAGTAGTTGATGGCAAAGCTTCAAGCGTAACAGCTAAGATCGTTGATCAAGCAGGTAATGCTAGTAAAGAAGTTTCTAGCAGCATAGACTCAGACTTTACAGCTCCAAATGTCAAGATAACAGGTATCATTGATAACGTAGAGGGTGGTGTATATAAAGGCAATGTTGCAGGTACTAACACAAATGACAATAAGCCAACCATAAAGGGTACAGCTGATGCAAATCAAGAAGTAGTCCTTTATGATAACAATAAAGAGATGGGTAGAGTTACAGCTGACAAGGATGGCAACTGGGAATTTAAACCAAGCGACTATAAAGAGCCACTAGCAGATCTTGTTGGCCGTGTTCACGTTATAAAAGCAGTAGTGACAGATGCAGCTGGCAACACTAGCGAAGCAACTTCTGCACTAGAAGTTGATACAACTATCGGTGCTCCAAAAGTATCTATAAAAGAAGATGCAGATCACAATGGAGTTCTAAGCGTAGAAGAAGCTAAGAATTTAAAAGATAGTAAGATCCACTGGGAAGTAGAGATACCAAAAGATGGCACTGTAAGCGCAGGTGATGTTCTTCAAGTACTTGGAAAAGATGGTAAATGGAAGACCGAAAAAGTCTTATCAAGTGACGATCTAGGTAAAAGCTTTGAATACGAAGCAACTTTATCAGGAAAACACTTCGAAAGCCCAAGCTATAGAATAGTCGATCTAGTTGGTAACCAAAGCACAGCTATACATGCTAACGTACAACTTGACAGCGAATTTAGCAGAAAACCAAGCAACCCAGAAATTAAATTCCCAGAAGATACAAACAAAGATGGCAAAATTTCTGATGATGAAAACAAAGCTAATGACAAAGATGCTAGTAAAACAACAGTAGAAGTTACTATACCAAAAGATGGTTCAGTAAAACCAGGTGATAAAGTAGTTGTTACTGATGACAATGGTAAAAAGACTGAAAAACCAATCAACCAAGATGATATCGATAAAGGTAAGATTGATATCCCAGTTGATCTAAACCCAGGCAAAGATA
>NZ_CABPVL010000032.1:0-1232 GCF_902460895.1 Campylobacter concisus
ATATCATCTGCTGCTATAAATGAATTTGGCATATCCTTAATCTGCTCAAAACTCTTTTTTGCTCCACCTATTTCAAATGTAAATTTATCATCCACTATAAAGTCGCCTTGTTTTGGGATATTTAGCCTATGTTTTACCCTTAGCTGATTGGCAAAAAAAGTCTCTCTTATGGTACCCGCCTTGCAATCATTGCCGTAAGCGTAAATTAAATTTGTATTATTCATATATATTTTTGCCGGCTTTACTAGCTTACTAAGTCCTCTGCTTTGCTCATCTATCATGCTTACTAGCCTTGCATCGTTTAAATAGGCAATGTAATCATACAGTTTGGCTCTACTTATCTCGGCAAGAGCCGCAATTTTAGTATAATTCACCTCAAACGGCTCGCTTTGGCAAACTACTTCAAGCAGTTTTTTAAGCTTATATGTATATTTTTGCTCAACTAACCCAAGAGACGTTAGATCTACGTCTATACTTAAATTAATAGTATTTAGCAAGCTTTCGTAGTATGAGCTTTGCTTATTAAAGTAGAATGGATAGTAGCCAAATTTGAGATATTTTTTAAATAGATTTTGCTTTATTTTTAAGTCATTTGCTATTGCCTGGTGGTCTTTTAGTATTGTTTCTAGGGCAAATTTATCTATCGTCATACTGTTTTCAAGCTCTAAAAACTCTCTAAAACTAAGCCCCTCTAGGCTAAATACGCTAACTCTACGCGATAAATCGCTCTTTGCATTTAGTATGCTTACCGCCGATGAGCCCGTAAAAATTACATTTAAAGGGCTCATGTCATATATGGTTTTTAGATGTGCAGCAAAATCTTCGTATTTATGAACTTCATCTAGTAACAGATATTCGCCACCATTATCTACAAATTCAAAAGCAAGTTCGCTAAGACTGGTAGAACCCAAAAATGGATAATCAAGACTTATGTATAGAGCCTTTTTATTTTGAGCTTTTAATTCAAGCAGCTTTTGAAATAGCATTGTAGTCTTACCAGCGCCACGAGCTCCCACTATACCGATAAGCTTCTCACTAAAATTTATTTCATTGTATAAATAACGCTTGTATGTTGTATTAAAATTTTTAAGAAATCTTTCTTGATACTGCTCTATTAAATTTAACATTTTTATTCCTTTATGTAATTGTCTATAAACGTAAACAATATTGAGGCATACTAACATGAAATTTTTTAATTGTCAATGTCTATAAACGATTATACTTTCATATAG
>NZ_CABPVL010000033.1:0-1218 GCF_902460895.1 Campylobacter concisus
TCATATTATGAGCTTGCTCTAGTTTATAGATACCTTCAAAAAATGTTTCATTAGTATGTTCTAGCATACCGGTAGCCAAAAAATCAATTAGCAAGGTCTTGTTTACAAATTTGCTATTGCAGAAATTTAAAAGTTGTTTTATCTCTGAGCCAAATACAAATTTATCTTTTGTCTGCGTAAAATAAAATGGCTTTACTCCAAATCTATCTCTTGAACAAAACAATATATCTTCTTTTTTATCATATATTGCAAAAGCCCACATTCCATTAAATTTTTCGACACAATCTTTGCCCCATCGATCATAGCTTGCTAAAATAACTTCGGTATCAGTTTTTGAGTTAAATTTATATCCAAATTCTTCAAGCTCTTTTCTTATCTCTAAATAATTAAAAATTTCACCGTTATATGTTATTGTATATTTATCTTCCATATAGCTCATAGGCTGATGACCATCTTTGCTAAGATCCAAGATAGATAGTCTTCTATGCCCTAATGCAAAATTTTTGCCATAAAAAAAGCCCTCATCGTCTGGTCCTCTATGAACTATCAAATCATTCATATTTTTTATTTCATCTTTTGCCACGACAACATTGCTCTTATTTATTATTCCACTTATTCCACACATTTACATCACACCTTAAAATACATAAAGACCTATTATGGAGGTTATTTTACTCTATACAATTTAACTTTTGACTCTTCTTTGCAACAATCAGCTATATTGTCATTAAATGAGAAACTGCTCATCATGTTAAAATTCAAGGGATTTAAATCAAAACATGATATAACATAAACCAAACCATGTTTTTTTAAATAATCTAAAATTTTATCCTCATCGTCAACCCAAAAAGATTCATCGGAATTGTATTTATTATTCTCAAAAATCGTATACCAATCAGGAAAAACAACTATACCTCTTTTAATGGCTACGTATTGCAGTAATTCTCTGCGTACCTTAAAGCCACAAAATATACCGTCATATTCTTCTTTTGGGTTTTTATAGGCCATTAATACTTTAGTATTAGATGGGACACAACTAAAAAACGTATTTAGTCCATTAGTTTCTTCTGCTACACTATATGGGCGCCTTATACCAGGTGATATAAATTTTCCATAGCTTGGTGCAACGTTAATCATGAGTCCATATACTGGGTATATAGATACTATATATGAGAATGTGATATAGATATTAAGATCAATATTTAAAATATAAAATAA
>NZ_CABPVL010000034.1:0-1132 GCF_902460895.1 Campylobacter concisus
AAAATATCATCAACATTAAACAAAAGCTTTACACAAATATATCACTTGGATACAAAGACCACACCTACCTACCTGCACCTTTAAATTTTAATAACATATACCACATGAAAACAGACAACGATAGCCTAGCCTTTAACAACAAACTCTATGAAAACGCTATACAAGACCTTGGAGTTGATATAAATGGCAATGAGGTGCTTATAAATATAGGCAACGTAGATGCGATACTAAATACAAATGTAAGTATAAGCTCGCACTTTCTTACCTACACGGCTGCTACACTATACTTTTTCTCATATCTTTTAGAGCAAAAAGATAATGACGAAAAGACAAAAAATGTTAGCCTAAAAGGCACGCTTTTATATCTAAATGAATTTATGGAGCAAAACTATAAGCTTATTTTTGATCTTGACACAAATTTATCTTTAGCATATAAAAGTGAGACATCCTATATAGATAACAAAGCTACACTACCACCTCTTTTATATAATAAAAACAAGAATTGGATGTTGCTTATACTATTAAATAATATAAAACACGACTTTAAGATATTTAATCACAATTTAGAAGACGAGCAAGAAGCTTTGATAATAGAAGATATATTTAAGCTTAGTGACGAGAAGCGATACACAAATATAATAAGCAAAGATGAAGTAGAGAAATTTAAAGAAGGTGGATGTGAAAGCATAGAAGATCAAAGGGCTATGCATAAGTGTAGGACGTATAAGGTGGTAGATGAGAGCTCTAGTGATATCACTAGCACCAAGGCACAAGCTAGCAAGCTCTACACCTATACGTCAAATTTCACAAGGTCGCTTTCATCACAAGATGAGAAGACATACTTTATGAAAAAATCAGAGCAGACCTACTCACTTTTATTTGACAACAGCACGCAGAGTGGCTCTATAAATTTATACGACGTAAAAGATAGGGGTGAGATAAAATTTGGCTTTTTATCAGCTAGCTCTAGCGTCTATGTGGATAAAGATAAAGAGAGTTTAGCCATATTTACAAAAGATAAAGACATAGTGGATATTGAAAGGTTATATGACAAGATAAGAGATAAATTTGGCGTGGAAAACCCAGAAAACTACAAGGTCGATCTCTTCTTAAACGCTACACTTCTAAAAGG
>NZ_CABPVL010000035.1:0-1122 GCF_902460895.1 Campylobacter concisus
TGATGTAGGTAATATAAAATTTTATGGCATATTATTTATGGCTTTGTGCATGATTATTTTTGCTATTTTGAGATACATGGCTTTTAAGTATATGATTAATTATGCAAGCTTATATACTTATTCTAAATTTTATTTTTTTACATGTGTTTTCTTACCATTTTATGTAATTGGTTTTTATAATGAGATGGGATTAGCAATGGTTGTTCAATTAGTACTGACAATTTTTATGGTCATAACTATAGTATATAGCATTATAAAAATTTTAGCTATTAAAAAGTATAAGATTGCAGTGGAAATTTAATATGTTTAAGAATTATAATAAAAATATAATAGGTAATTTGCTTAAGAGATACTATAAAGCCCATGACAAGATGGTTACTATTTTTATTTTGATAAGTTATTTTGTTTTTTCTTTGGGTATCTTTATATTGCCAAGCGATTTACTAAGTAAGTCTCAAGCATGCCAAGAATTTGTAAATTTTATGAAGCAGTATTTTATTAATATAGAAATTTTTAGTGGAGTTAGCTCTTTTAAAGACGAGATAGAATTTTATGTAAGTTATATGTGGATAGTTGGCTTGTTATGGGCTTTGGAAGCTGTTTTTTATACTATATGCCGTTTCTTTATTTTTTATAATAGTGAAACATCAGAAACGATAAAAAGACTTGATTTTAAATGGCTAATTTTTGGATTTTCATTTAGCATTTTTGCTATTTATGTGTATTCTACTGGCTATATAGTGACAGATGGTATAAGTTTTTTTGCTTGGGACTATAGTGTAATGTTTCAAAATAAGCTTGAAATTTTTATAGTTATCTCTCTTTTTCAAGCTCTTTTTTCAGGGTTTGGGGTCTATTTGTTGGCAGTATCAATATCTGTGCTTTTTTATAAGATTTTTTGTGTCAATACACAAAAAGGAAGGATACTATGAGGCTTCTAGTAATAATATTATTCATAACATCTTTATATTCACATGCAATAAATTGTGCTGATATGTTTAATATAATAGCTGATAAAAATATAAGCGACAATGATACAAGAAAATATATTGAGGAATATATTAAAAAATACGAATGTGCGACAGATATAACTTTAAAAAACGAAAAGTTTTCTAATAGAAC
>NZ_CABPVL010000036.1:0-1048 GCF_902460895.1 Campylobacter concisus
ACATGAAGAAGTGCAGGTAATAATGTTTTTAAATCAAAATATGTCATTTTATTAAAATACGACTTTGTGTTTGGCGTATTAAAAACTTGTTTAAATTTATCAAGAAGCTGCCTACTATCAAAAGATTTTAAAAAATCCTTATTATAAATTATATCAACATTATGTGTACGATTTATAATACGATAGTATCGTTCATCCATAGGACCAAAAAGTCCTTCTTTAAACTGCTCTTTTATTAATGGTATATAATTTTTAAGTTGGGGCATATTAGGAATTATTGATTGCAAAGTTACTAGATGCTTGCCTTCTTCGGCTGTTTCAAATATTGCTCCTTTTATTGCTTGCTCTAAATAAGCTACAGCATATCTAGTATACCCACCAAAAATTTCATCCCCACCTTGTCCACCAAGCACAACCTTTACATAGCTAGATGCAAGTTTGGACACCATATACTGAGAAAAAACGCCTGGTCCGGCTTCTGGATAATCCATATGGTATGATATTTTTTCAAATGTATCTATAAAATTCTGCGAAGTTGGAAAAATCTCATGATGAATACTTTTTATATATTGATGAACTATATTTGCATAATATGTTTCATCGAATTCCTTTGAATCCTTGAAACCACCAGTAAATGTATGAAAATCACCAAAATACTTTTTGGAGGCCAATATAGAAACCAAACTAGAGTCAATACCGCCACTCAAATATGCACCAATTGGCACATCTGCTCTAGTTTGAATATTTAATGAATCTTCAAGTAAGTGCGAAAGTTCAGAACAATATTCATCTTCATTCCTTGTTTCATCAATATCATAATTAAAATACCAGTATCTTTTCTTCTCTTTTATTTTGCCATTCTCTAAAATTAAATATGTTGCAGGCTCCAAAGAGCTAATATTTTTAAACATCGTATGTTTTTTCAACATTACTTGAAAAGCCATATATTCATTCAATGATAAGTAGTCAACCTCAGCTCTGATACCCGGATATTTTAAAATAGATTTTATTTCTGATGCAAAAACAAAATAATCATCATTGTATACAT
>NZ_CABPVL010000037.1:0-811 GCF_902460895.1 Campylobacter concisus
CTATTAAATAATTCATTTGTTGTGCATTTCTATAAATTTATATATGCCACCGCCAATTGCTTGAAATCCATTCGTTGGTGGCTCTGGAGATAGATACCCATTAACTATCTCTTCTAAAGCAACACCGTACGCCCAAGTCTTTGGATCATAAATAAAATTTCCAAACTGATAACTGACACCTTCAGTTATTTGTTTTGGCTTACTGGCTGTTATGAAGTAACCTTTATCGTTGGTAGTTTTAAAATTTCCAGTGCCTTTTTTGTTTATTACTTGTTCATATATCACTTTATTTCCTGATAGATCAAGACTGCGAGCTACATACTCTTTGCCATTGTGTCTTAGTATACCATCACTACCTAATGTTCCACCTTTTGGGGTATTGGCTACTACTTTTGCAGCCACTCTCTTTTCCATCTCTACAAATGGAGCTTTTAGGCTATTAGCTACATATACAGCACCTTTTCCAAGACCAACGCCAACTCCTTTGCCTATTGCTGCTACACCAGTTAAACTAGATGTATCAAATCCTGATATTAATGCTATATCATCGCTTATGCCATTATAGTCATAAACTTTTTCTAAAATCTTTTTATCATTGTTAAATATATTATAGTACATATTTCTTACGCCACTTACTCCGTTTACTGCTATATCTTTTGCTAAAGATATAGCACCGTCACGCAAGCTAGAGGCGGTAAAAGTCTGATCTTTATACCAGTTTTGCAAGTTGCTTGGTATTTTATCTGCATTAGATGCCAAGTTTAATATACTATTTTTAACTGTTTCTAGCGGTAAAGAGTCTATGTTTGGA
>NZ_CABPVL010000038.1:0-778 GCF_902460895.1 Campylobacter concisus
TTCTCTTCATTTTTTAAAAAAAATGGAGAAATGCTAGAGTTGGTAATACAATGTTCTATCTTATCGTAATTTAGGGCAGCTACAGCATAAGAATTCAAAAGAGGGATATAATTGCCAATATCTATATTTTGTGGCAGTATATGTTGCCCCTTTGGCTCTAAAAATTTTGCAATAAGCGCAAATTCTTCTATTTCATTTGCTAAAGAAATGATTCCCCCAGGATAAAATATTTCAGTGTTTCTTGATCCATATAATCCTCCAATTGTTCCATTTGGGTGAATAAAAAAACTCAAAAATTTGGCAGATCTTTTTAATGAATCCAATAAATTTTGATCAAATGTTATCATATAAGCGCAATACAAATAATAAGTACATAAGGTTTGATAGCCGGGATCGGCTCCTTCATATTCTTTATACCAACCTTCTTCGGATTGATTATCATAGATAAGTTTTAATAGTTCTTGGTAGCGAGAGTTTGTTTCCCCGGTT
This sequence comes from Campylobacter concisus, assembly GCF_902460895.1. Classification (GTDB taxonomy): domain Bacteria; phylum Campylobacterota; class Campylobacteria; order Campylobacterales; family Campylobacteraceae; genus Campylobacter_A; species Campylobacter_A concisus_BC. The sequence continues at coordinate 490 of NZ_CABPVL010000038.1, forward strand.
ATTTTATTCCACAAGGCTATTGCCGCAACACCTGTTGCTAGATGGTTTGATATGATCGCATGTTTTTCATCATGTTTTGTAATAAAATGCACCAAAGGTCGTATAATGTTTAAATAATCATTTTTACACTTTTCATCCAAGTAATTATCTAGATAAAAAATACAAGACAACACATCAAACGCAACTAAAGCTGTTACGCAAAACGAATTTTCAGTAGGATAGGCCTCACACGCTGACCCATTTTTATCGATAATATTTTTTATAGCTAAAATTGCAGAATCTATTACAT
>NZ_CABPVL010000039.1:0-684 GCF_902460895.1 Campylobacter concisus
CCCATACTATTATAGACATAGCCTATATTGTTATAAGCAGCAGCAGTATTAGGATGGTCTTTACCTAAAACTTTCTCTGTTATATCTAAAGCTTTTGTATAAAATTCTAAAGCTTTTGGGTAATCACCCATACTATTATAGACATAGCCTATATTGTTATAGCTGATAGCAGTATTAGGATGGTCTTTGCCTAGAACTTTCTCTACTATATTCAAAGCTTTTGTATAAAATTCTAAAGCCTTAGGGTAATTGCCAATACTATCGTAAGCAGAGCCAATATTGTTATAAGTAGCAGCAGTATCAGGATGATCTTTGCCTAAAACTTTCTCCTGTATGTTTAAAGCTTTTGTATAAAAATCTAAAGCTTTAGAGTACTCACCAATATTATAATAAATAAATCCAATTTTACTATAAATAGTAGCAGTACTTGGATGGTCTTTGCCTAAAACCGCTTCAACAATATTTAAAGCCTTTGTATAAAACTCTAAGGTTTTAGGATGATTGCCTACGTTTTTATAAATATGCTCTATATTTCCATAAATGGTAGCAACATCAGGATGATCTTTACCTAAAACTTTCTCATATATATTTAAAGATTTTGTATAAAACTCTAAAGCTTTAGGATAGTCACCCATATTCCTATAAACATATCCCATATCATTATAACTATTAGCAGTATCAGGG
>NZ_CABPVL010000040.1:0-667 GCF_902460895.1 Campylobacter concisus
ATATAGTGGTTATAAAAAATAATAATGATATGCCACTATATAAATCCGAGTCTGTCTATCGAATAGTAGATTTTTACAAATCAAGTATAGATGACAAATATTACTATGCTATAGAATTAGCTGAACCATCAAGCGATTATCTTGGTAATAATTCGCTTAATCAGCAGTATATAGAAGAAAACTACATCAATATGGATGAAGTGTATTGGTATTTTGAGAAAAAAGATGAAGGTGGGTGGATAAAATATGATGATCGCAGGCATACTTTCAAGGAAATAAGAGAAACCATGGCGAAAAATGGTCTCATAGAAAATGTGCATGTGATTTACGCTCTGGGCTTTAAATTACCATATTAGAAAATTAAATTAGCTCGAGGGCAGATTTTATAATAATCGACTTGAGCTTTTCTACTTTTTTAAGAAATCACGAAAATTTGCTTATTTTTAGTTAAATTCTTAAGCCATTTTTACTACTTTAAGCTTCCCAAACTTAAATTTTATTATTTTACACTTTTAAAAGCACAGTAAATAGGACATATTGACATTTTTATTTTGAAAATAATTCTTTTCAGTTGAAAACTTATATTTAAATTGCAATATGATACAATTCAAATTATTAAATTATTTCTACAAAGGTATAAAATACGATGTTGTTAAGGGCTATACTC
>NZ_CABPVL010000041.1:0-664 GCF_902460895.1 Campylobacter concisus
CCAGTTACTACTCCAGTATCAGACGTAACTATCCCAACAGTAACTCTAGATCCAATTAACAACACTTCAACAGTAGTAACTGGTAAGGTTCCAAACCCAGATCCAAATACCACTGTAATTGTTGAAATTCCTGGTCATACCCCAGTTACAGTTCCAGTAAATCCTGATGGTACATTTAGTGTTCCTACACCAAATAATGAACCACTAAAACCAGGTACTGAGGTAAAAGTTACTCCAAAAGATGATGCAGGCAATGGTACACCAGTTACTACTCCAGTATCAGACGTAACTATCCCAACAGTAACTCTAGATCCAATTAACAACACTTCAACAGTAGTAACTGGTAAGGTTCCAAACCCAGATCCAAATACCACTGTAATTGTTGAAATTCCTGGTCATACCCCAGTTACAGTTCCAGTAAATTCTGATGGTACATTTAGTGTTCCTACACCAAATAATGAACCACTAAAACCAGGTACTGAGGTAAAAGTTACTCCAAAAGATGATGCAGGCAATGGTACTCCAGCTACTACTCCAGTATCAGACGTAACTATCCCAACAGTAACTCTAGATCCAATTAACAACACTTCAACAGTAGTAACTGGTAAGGTTCCAAACCCAGATCCAAATACCACTGTAATTGTTGAAATTCCTGGTCATACCC
>NZ_CABPVL010000042.1:0-656 GCF_902460895.1 Campylobacter concisus
GATTAAATATATACAAGCATATGAAAAAAGAAATTTTACAGAAGAAAATATTAGCTCTTTTAAAAAAGATGCTACAAGCAGGAATCTTACCGGCCATTTTTCGTTTACATATAGCAAGATAAAAGATGTGGTTGCACCTTTTTTGAATAAATTCCACTCTCTTATAAAAGAAGTAACAAGTACTGTTTTTGATTTTAAAAATATATATGTTGTAAATTTAAATTCCGATGGCACCAATAACATCTCAAAGATAAACAAGGCATTAGAAGAGCGAGAGAGAAATTCTGAATTTAAAGAAGAGTCTAAAGAGGAAATTTTACTAATACTTCCTTATAAGTCAGCTCAACCAATAGCACCATATCAGCCTAAACATACAAAACTTACCATCATCTTAGCGGATAAGACACATCTTGATTGTGTAAATTTAAATCCATCAGGAAAAAAAGAAGAGAGCAAGATCATACTAACTAACTATAAGTATAATCCTTACAATACAAATAAAAACGACAATATAAAATTTATAGTTCCATCTACAAGTACAGAGGTAACTCTTTACAAAGATAATACTGGCAAGTTTGTTTCTCAAGATGGAAAGTATTTTTTTGATAATACAAATAAGTTAACCTTAAATTTCTTTAACAACCTAAACTTTAATC
>NZ_CABPVL010000043.1:0-639 GCF_902460895.1 Campylobacter concisus
CATAAGCTCAAATGTAGATGGTAGTATGGATTTAAGGGTGCTAACTAAGAGTGGGCAAAAGGATATCAAAGATGAGTTTAATACAGCCACTGCCATAACAAAAGCACTAAATGCAATTATAGAAACAGGTGAGTTTAATTTTAATAGTGAAGTAAAAGAAAATGTTGCACAGTATGAAGCTGGGAAACTATTAGGCAAAGAACTGGCTCAAAAACTAATAGATGATAGTGTCACCATAGAAGAAAAAGAAGCCTTAGGAAATAAATTTATAGAGCTATTTGCAAGTAGAGCAGGTCTTGACCTTAATGGCATATCTTTAAGAATAATTGATGATAAATTTGCAAAAGGAAAAGACGATAAAGAATTTTTCGGACATTTCAATAATGGATCAATAATACTAAATTTAGCTCACATTAAAAATGTTGATCAGTTTGTAAGCACTCTAGGGCATGAGTTAAAACATGCCATGGATTATAAAGCTGGTAGATTTATACCAGGAGATGGTAAACAAGATAGATATGCAAAACTAAAAGAAGATAGTTTTAGCGACTATCTAAACAAAGCTCTAAATTTACAAGATAGTGGCATCAATGCCAAAGATGCAGCGATAAAGTATATTAAAAATCAAAGTAGCTTAAA